>NZ_QWUA01000047.1 GCF_003576525.1 Rummeliibacillus sp. POC4
ACTCCCATTATAAGTATATTAGGAGACTATAAAAGTATCTAAACCAAATATTGAAATATTCACTGAAGCATGTCGACGTGCAAATGTTAAATTAGATGCGAGTTATTATATTGGGGATGTTATAGAAACAGACGTAATTGGAAGTTGTAATAGTGGGATGAAAGGTGTTTGGTTAAACCGGACACGCAATACATGCAAACAGTTGAATTTAGTAGAAATACATAATCTATATGAATTAATAGATGTACTAAATAATTCATAATAAGAGAGATAACAGCCTTTATTTGCATGAAAAGCTTTTACAAACAACCACACTGTATTCATGAGCTTAAAAAGTAATGCATGCGGAGCTTTTTAAATAATGAATTCTGATTTATCAGTCTTTTTAAATTAAACGGAGGTAGAAGGAATGAAGCCCAAAATAATCTTTTTTGATGTTGATGGTACACTTACAAGTTATAAAAATGGAATAATTTTAGATAGTACAAAACAAGCAATTCAGCAATTAATCAAGCAAGGTATACGCGTTGTAGCTGCTACAGGTAGACCATTATCAATGTGTGCTGAAATTGCCGCATTAGGTATAGACACTTTTATTACGGCAAATGGGGCCTATGTTAAACATAAAAACAAAATAATACACAAAATTACAATGGATAAAAAAATAGTAAAGGATGTTATGGACTTTGCTTCAAAAGAAGGTAATGCACTAACATTCTACTCCGAAAAACTTCATATCAATGGAGTTCAAAATTCAGATGTTTTAAATGCCTTAAAAGAAACTTTGTCTTTAACAGATTATCCAGCAGTCAGCAAAAAAGCATATGAATTTGATACTTATTTAATGTGTTTATTTGCGAATGAATATATGATTCAAAAGTATAAAGAAAAATTTCCAACATTAACTTTTAAACGTTGGCATCCTTCTATATTAAATGTTTTAGAAAATGATGTTTCTAAATCATTGGCTATTTTAAAAGTATTAGAGTTTTTTAATATTGATAAAAAAGAAGCAATCGCATTTGGAGATGGAGAAAATGATATCGATATGATCGAACTAGTTGGCTTTGGAATAGCAATGGGCAATGCAAATGGGAAACTAAAGTCCGTTGCGGATTTTGTTACGAAAGGTTCAGATGAGGACGGTATTATGTATGCTTTAGATAAATATGGAATTCTTAAATGAATTTTTAGCAGAAGCTCTCGCTGAAAAAAGTTTGAGCAAGAGCTTTTGGTCATCACTTAGTATTGTTATATACAATACTTGTAAGAGTAACTATGCATTTAACAAACTAACTTCGTTTTGAATTCTTTGTACAATATCATCAATACTAGTATGATCAGTTTCGATAAACTCCTCGAAGTATTGATCTTTATAAGCCTCTTCACACTTTCTACTCTGCTGGTAACACCAATTACCTTCTGCCTCTCCCCTTTGTCTAAGCCTTTCAAAAATAGTTTCCTCTTTTGCGATTAAACAGAAATGAAATGTTTTTTCATCTATTTCTTTAAACCCTTCAAGAATATATTGAAGATATTCTTTGTTATAAATTGTCATCGGGACAATCAAATTTTTGTTATATTTTGTCTTAAGCTGCTTAGCTACATGAACGACTAATACTTTCCATAACTCCAAATCCTGAAAATTATCTGTTTTTTCATTTTCATGTTTAATATCTTCCGTGATGATTTCACGCAACATAAATCCAACTATTTCAGGATCATACAACATACTATTGCTTACCGTTTGAAGAAGTTCATTTGCAACTGTTGTTTTTCCAACACCAAAAGCACCATTAATCATGATAATCATTTCTGTTCCCCCATTATCCATCTATACTTTTTTTACTTCGTATCCTTATAATACTATATAATTTATATGTGCTCATCGCATCTTTCTTCAAATCTTTAATCTTGAATTTTGAATTTTACATCATTGCTACCTTAATTTGCTATATTATTTGCGTAAAAAAACACCCTCGAACGAGAGTGCTTAGTTATTAAACTATTCAATTGGTATTACTGCCGGAAACTTTGGATTTTGCGTCTAGTAAGTAATGTTAAAGCTTTTTAACTTCTAGCGTCTTTGTATGATAACCAACCTATATATTTTTTACCATTTTTGTAGTACTCAACCCTTACCCAGAGAAATTCAGGGAAATTATTGTTATCACCATACAAAACACCGTCATTATTGGCATGATCAATGTCTACTAGTGTTCCAAGTGGAACTGTTGCTAAATTCTTTGATTTCTTATTAGGTGTTTTTTTCAAGGTACCACCTTTCGTATTGTATACAAACACTGAAACAAAGTCATGAACATTATATGTTAGATTACTAATTTTCACATAGCCTTTATATGTTTTACTGGGACTTTTTTTCTTCGTATATTGTTCCTTATAACTTATTCTAGCCCAACCGTTTTTATAAAATTTTTTTACATAAACAGCTTGAGGAATTGAAATCGGATTACCAGGTTCATAAATAATTTTATTTATTGTATAGATTTTCTTACCTTTTGGTTTTCTATAAAGTGAAATTCTATCCTTATTTGGATGCATACGGTAATCACTTGTTGGTGAATCCTTTACAGATGCAAAAACATTATGATTTTCAATTGAAAGTAAGGAGATAAATAATATAAATGCCATTACCAAAACTGTAATCTTTTTAGTCATTGAACGCCCTCCTTATAAATGGATTTTTTGAATGGTTATACCAAATATATAATTTATGTAATTTAAATATTACATAAAAACAATCTTATTTAGGCTATATCTTTAGTGAAATTCGTAGAATAAAGGAGGCGTAAGGCGACTACCCCCCCGTTTATATTACCGTTGTAACAATCGTTTACATATAGCACCGGTATCTATTCTGTAAGCCTGAGTCCATCTCACTCTACACTTCATCTGGAAGAAAGTACGTAGCATTGTTGATAGTTCCTTAATGTTTTAGGAGATAATTGATTAGGATCAATATAATATAATGAATCTAATTGTAATTCAATTTCTATTATGTTTTTTTATAAAACAAAAAGCACACCTCCACTTGTTGAATTTTATGCAAACTCAACAAATGGAAATGTGCTTGGAGGTATAAAAGTAGCTAAACTTGTAAGTATGATTTATATATATGATTCCAAACTACTTTATCACCTGAATACTGATTCTCTCTCTACGTTAAACCGCCACCATCTCAATCCGAATCTTATCCGCAATCATAGCGATGAACTCAGAGTTTGTCGGTTTTGATTTTAGATGATGTACTGTGTAGCCAAACATTTTAGAGATAGATTCATAGTTTCCACGATTCCATGCAACTTCGATGGCGTGACGAATCGCACGTTCTACTCTAGAAGGCGTTGTATCGAATTTTTTTGCGATGTCTGGATAAAGAACCTTTGTGATTGAACCAAGCAATTCAACGTCAAGATAGACCATTTGGATTGCCTCTCGAAGGTATGCATACCCCTTAATATGAGCAGGCACGCCAATTTCTTTTATAATACCTGTAATTGTTGCGTCTAGTTGACGTTGGTCTAGTTTTTGTGGCTTAGAACCTTGTAAAATGCTAACGCGTTTTTGCTTTTCGACTTTTTTACCACCGCATTGCAAAATTTTAGAAGCTAAACGATCGAACTCAAATGGTTTTAGCATAAAGTAAGATGCACCCAATTCAACGGCTTGTTTCATAACATCTTCTTGTCCAAAAGCAGTTAACATTATTACTTGAACATTATTAAGTTGCGGATTTTCTTTCATTGTTTCAAGTACCGCTAATCCATCAAGATGTGGCATAATAATATCCAATACCAGAACGTCTGGGATATAATCCTCCAGCATTTTCAAACATTGTTTGCCATTTGGTGCTGTACTGATTACCTCTATCTCTCCATGATTTGATAAATATTCTTCCATCATTTTTACCAATTCACTATTATCATCCACGATTGCAACTTTTACTTTCTCCATTAATCTTCCTCCTTTGAAATGCAATTTCCATTTAATCTTTAAATATAGAAACGCTATTGATACAAAAGGGTAAATTCGACAACTTTAGGTCTAGCCCTTCTAAAATTAAAAAAATGAGTAAGTTGGGATAGACTTTTTATTTAATTCGACAATTTTATGTATTATATTTTCACTCTAATTGTAACAAATATTAAAGAGAAAAAATATATATTTTATGGGATTACGCATACACCACTAATAATAGATAAAATAAAACTTTTTTGTGCTATTATTAGTAAAAATCCACCCGAAATGGGGTGGATTTTTACTAAACATGCCAATACTAAATTGATGCTGTCAAAGCTTCTGTTCTTGGTAAGGAATCGTTGTTTCATTCATCAGCTTAAGCAGGCTGATTTTTGAGCATTTCTGTAATTGGTAGTGCTGCTCCTTTTACTGGACTTTCAATATACATATGTGTTACAGCTCCTGCGAAGTGCCCGCCCTGGATAATAGGACTTCCACTCATTCCTTGTAGAATACCGCCCGTTTTTTCTTTTAGCACAGGATCTGTTATTTCAATTTGAAAACTTTTGTCATTCACCTTTGTAATTTTGATATCAAATGATTCCACTTTTTTCCCGGAAATCGTTGTTAATAACTTAGCTGGTCCTTTTTTAATCTCTGAAGGCTGCATAACTTCAATCGCTTCTGGCAAAGATGGTTTTATGGATTTTTCCCATTTTCCGAAAATCCCATAAACACTATTAGAGACAATACTTCCAATTTGTCCTTTATCATTTTCGACAGAAGAAATTTTATATCCTGGTTCACCAGGAATACTTTTCTTAATATGGTCGATTTTCGCATAGAATATCGATCCTTGCTTAAATTGAGGTGGTTTTTGTAGGATTTGATCGACGATTTGATGTCCTAATGCACCATACTGTTTGGTTTCAGGATCTAAAAAGGTTAACGTACCAATTCCATCAGTTTCATCTCGAAGAAAGTTCATAACGGATGTCATTTCTTCTTTTTGAACTTTAACCTTTTTGTCTTTATTTTCCCTACCAATTGAAAGTGTGAGGGTTTCTTTTGGAGTTGTTTTCATAATTTGGTGAATGTTCTCCAGCTTTTTGACAGAAGTATTATTGACTTTTTCAATAATATCTCCTCTTTTTAACCAATTTCCATCTTGTAATAACACATCATTTGATACTGTAATGTCAGATAATTGTAATTCAACGCCAATTGAGTCTCCCATTGGAATTACTTTTTTAGCTGCACTTGCGATTGTTGTCCACGATCCGAATACAACAAGTAAAAAGAATAAGCTCAGAAAAGAGCGCTTCGCAATTCGCAATATGTCACCTCCTTTTCATTTATCATGGCTTCAAATTGAATTGTTATGAAAGGTAAATATTTGTCTACAGATTGAACGTATAAAAAAGCATCTCACAAAATTTGCGAGATGCTAAAAACGAACGTTTTTCATTTTATACCTGTAATGCTTTTTTTCGATCTTCAGCAATTTCTATTAACTCTTTTGCATGCTTAAAGGTTAACTCTGTCACTTCTGTTCCGGACATAATTCGACTAATCTCATCAATACGTTCATCACCGAAAATTTCTGTTAAAGAAGTAAAGGTGCGATTTGTATCCTCTTGTTTTTGAATATGGTAATGATGATCTGCCATTGCAGCAACTTGAGGTAAATGTGAAATACATAATACTTGCGAATGAATAGAAATAGCAGCTATTTTTTCAGCGATAGCTTGTGCTACTCTGCCACTAACACCTGTATCGACTTCATCGAAAATAATGGATGTAATTCCATTTGTCGTTGAGAAAATTGTTTTTAAAGCAAGCATAACCCTAGAAAGCTCCCCACCTGAAGCAATTTTCGTAAGTGGTTTCGGTGGTTCTCCGACATTTGTTGCTATATAAAAGACAATCTTATCAATCCCATTATGGTCAAATTGTTCTTCAGACAATAATTCAAAATGAACGCTAAATTTCGCTTTTTCCATATATAATTCGCATAATTGTTGCATAATAGCATTAGATAATCGCTCTCCAACTTTTTTACGAATAGCTGTTAATTTTGAAGCCGTTTTTAGAAGCTCTGATCGAAGTTCAATTAACTGTTGTTCATTTTTTTGAATATTTTCATCTCTATTCAATAAGGATTCCAATTCTTCGCCGATTTTTGCACGATAAACTAAAATTTCTTTTAATGTTGAGCCATATTTTCTTTTCATCGATTGAATTAAAGCTAAACGATGCTCAACTTCATTTAAACGTTCCGGGTCGAATTCTAAATCATCTAAAATATTTTTTATACCAAAAGCAGCTTCTTGAAGATTATAAAAAGCATTTGAAACAGCATCTGAATACTCCTTGAAGCTTTCATCAACTAATACTACATCTTCTAACTGAGTCATAGCTTGTCCAATCCAGTCGAGCCCTTTTGACTCCCCTAAAATTGCTTCATGTGCTGTATTTGAGCATTCAAATATTTTATTGAAGTTCATTAATCGACGTCGTTCTTCTGTTAAGTTTTCTTCTTCGTTTGGTTGGAACTTACAAGCATCGATTTCCTTTATCTGAAATTGAAATAAGTCAATTTTTTGCGCTACTTGTTGCTCGTTTACAGAAATAGCTGCAAGCTCTTTTTTTAATGTCTTATACGCTTCGTATTGCTTTTCATATTGCTCTTTAATAGGTATTATTTCTTCACCTGCAAACTGATCTAATAGATGAATATGTTGCTTATCATCCATCAATTCTTGGCTCTCATGTTGGCCGTGTATATCGATCAAAGTCGAACTGATATCTCGTAAAACGGATAATGGTACTAGCTTACCGTTTACACGACAAATACTCTTACCACTATCATATATATCTCTACGGAGGATGAGAGTTCCTTCTTCGATTTCAATTCCAGCGTCTTCACATTTTTCATACGCAGGATGATTTTCATAACTTAGTGTAAAAAGCCCTTCCAATTCAGCCTTTTTTGCACCATGTCGGATAAACTCTTGTGAGCCACGGCCACCAGCTAAAAGTTGTACAGCATCAATAATGATAGATTTACCAGCACCAGTTTCTCCAGTTAACACTGTTAACCCATTTAGAAATTCAACCGTTAGCTCTTCGATAATCGCGAAATTTTTAATCGAAAGCTCTTTTAACATGACTATTTCACCTCGCTCAAACTATCATTACAACATTTCAAGTAAACGGTTTTTTATTTCTTCACGTTCAGATTCTTCACGACAAATTATAAGAATCGTGTCATCTCCGCAAATAGTGCCAAGTATCTCTTCCCAATCTAAATGATCTAATAATGATCCAATAGCGTGAGCATTACCGGGTAATGTCTTCATCACAAGCATATGACTTGTACCATCTATAGATACAAAAGCATCCGCAAGTGCACGATGTAGTTTTTGGATTGGATTAAAACGTTGATCTGCTGGTAAGCTATACTTATATCGACCATCTTGTAGTGGTACTTTTATCAAATGCAATTCTTTAATATCACGTGAAATTGTTGCTTGTGTAACGTGATAGCCTGCTTCTTTTAATAAATCCACTAAATCGTCTTGAGTTTCAATTTCATTATTAGCAATCATATCTCGAATTCGAATATGTCTTTGGCTTTTGTTCATAGCTCTCACCTCTATGCATATTTATGCTCTATTATAAATAACGTAACATTATTTCTTTATTTTAACAAGAAAAAACACGGTCTGACAAAGCTCAGACCGCGTTACTTCAACTGTTCATGTGCTTCTTTTACTAACGAAGCAAAATCTGTGTAGGATTTTATTTCTTCCCCAGCTTTTGGATTATAAAGATGGAATAAGAATTCAATATTCCCCTCACCACCTGTTATAGGTGAATAAGATGCATCTTTTACAACAAATCCTATAGATTCAGCGAATGTAGCGATTTTTTCTAGAACTTCTAAGTGCGTTTTTGCTTCCCGTACGACACCTTTTTTACCTACTTTTTCTTTACCTGCTTCAAATTGCGGTTTCACTAGAGCAACCACATTCCCACCAGGTAAAAGAAGTGTTTTTAATACCGGCAAAATAAGTTCTAAAGAAATGAAAGATACATCGATTGTTGCAAAATTAGGTAAACCTTCTACTAAATCAGGAGCTGTTACATATCGAAAATTTGTCTTTTCCATCACTGTTACTCGATCATCCGAACGAATTTTCCAAGCTAATTGGTTCGAACCAACGTCTAATGCATAACAGTGTTTAGCACCATTCTGCAATGCACAATCGGTAAAACCGCCCGTAGAAGAACCGATATCTAGCATCAATTTGTCTTTGACATCTACATCAAACACCTTTAATGCTTTTTCTAATTTTAAACCGCCACGGCTTACATATGGTAATTGATGTCCTTTAATCGTCAATTCGCTATCGACGGGAATTTTCTCTCCCGCCTTATCGATGCGAACTTCCTTTGAAAAAACTTGACCAGCCATAATCGTCCGTTTTGCCTTTTCTCTTGTTTCACATAAGCCACGTTGTACCAATAATACGTCAACGCGTTCTTTTGGAATTTTTGTTGTCATTATGCTTTTAAACCTGCTTGCTTTTTTGAATTTTTTGCGATTAAATTGTCGATTTTGTTTGCAGCTTCCTCGTCTGTAATATGCAAATCACGAAGCAACAAATCTACACTACCGTGTTCAACGAAAGTATCTGGTATACCCATTCGATCAATCATATCTGTTGAATAACCATGATCATTCGCAAATTCCAGTACAGCACTACCAAAGCCACCTTCAAGCATCGCTTCTTCAATGGTTAAGATTGGTTTGCCGCTTTGCATAAGACGATGTAACATTTCTTCGTCCATTGGTTTGATGAATCGTGCATTGACGATTTCAACATTTATACCCTTTATAGCTAGAATATTGGCTGCACGCTCAGCTAATGAAATTGTAGTACCAAATGTTACGATTGCTGCATCTTTACCTTTCCTTAGTACTTCCCATGTACCAATCGGAATATCATGTAATTCAGCATCCATTGGCACACCTAAACCATTACCACGCGGATAGCGAAGAGCAATTGGACCATCTTCATAATCAAATGCCGTTTTAACCATATGTTGACCTTCGTTTTCGTCTTTTGGCATCATGATGACAATATTCGGCATGTGACGCAAAAATGCAATGTCAAATACACCTTGGTGTGTCTCTCCATCTGCACCAACTAATCCAGCACGATCAATACCTATAACTACATTTAAGTTTTGACGACAAATATCATGTAGCATTTGATCGTAAGCACGCTGTAAGAATGTAGAATAAATTGCTAAGAACGGTTTTGTACCAGCAGCAGCCATACCTGCAGCCATTGTAGCCGCATGCTGTTCTGCAATCCCAACATCATAAAAACGACTTGGAAATTCTTTTGCAAATCCTTCTAATTTTGAACCTACAGGCATTGCTGGTGTAATGGCTACTACTCGATCATCTTGACGAGCGATCCGAGAAACTGTATCCGCGATCAACTTGGACCAACCAGGTGCTGCTGTTTTTGACTTAACAAAGTCCCCTGTTTCAATTTTATATGGGCCAGTACCGTGCCAAGTACCAATTTTATCGTTTTCAGCTGGTAAATACCCTTTACCTTTTTTCGTGATTACGTGAATAATAACAGGTCCTTGCATTTTCTTAGCGTTTTGCAATGTGTCTTCGAGCATTTCAAAATTATGACCATCTATTGGTCCAAGATAAGTAAAACCAAGTTCTTCAAAGAATACACCAGAAACAAGTAAATATTTTAAACTATCTTTCACTCTTTCAGCTGTAGATGCTAATTTTCCACCTACTGCTGGTATTTTCTTTAATAACATTTCTAAATCGTCTTTTACTTTATTGTATTGGCTCGCTGTGCGAAGGCGACCTAAAATATTATGAACTGCACCAACATTTGGTGCGATAGACATTTCATTATCATTTAAAATGACGATCATATTTGTTTTTTTGTGACCAATATGATTCAACGCTTCCAGTGCCATACCACCTGTTAAAGCACCATCACCTATAATTGGAACAATGTAATTTTGTTCCCCTTTTACATCACGTGCTGCTGCCATACCCATAGCTGCAGAAAGTGATGTTGAACTATGTCCAGTTTCCCACACATCATGTTCACTTTCGATACGTTTTGGAAAACCACATAATCCCTTGTATTGTCGAAGTGTATCAAATTCTGATGCACGACCTGTAAGGATTTTATGAACGTAAGCTTGATGTCCAACATCAAATAGAAGTTTATCTTTCGGACTATTAAAAGCACGATGAAGTGCGATTGTTAGCTCAACAACCCCTAAATTTGGACCGATATGTCCACCTGTATTCGAACATTTTTTGATTAGAAACTTTCGAATATCATAGCTTAAGTCACGAAGTTGTTTTGAATTTAATTCTTTTAAGAAGGATGGACTTGAGATACTATTTAAATCCATCGCCATCACACACCTTTTCATTGTAGATTCATCGCACATTGTTTTTTACCATTATAGCAGTGATAAACAATTGCACAAAATTAAAAGAGTTTTTATTTGTTACGATGAACAATATATTCGGCAAATTCTTTTAATAAATTACTTTCAGATGGCAATTTTTCTAATGCTTCAATAGCTAAATTATAGTGTACATGAAGTTTGTCTTTTGCTCCATCTAAAGTTAAAAGTGCAGGATAAGTACTTTTATCACTTGCAACATCTTTTCCTGCTGTTTTTCCTAGTTGTTCTGTAGTTCCCACAATATCTAAAATATCATCTTGTATTTGGAAACATAAACCAATATGATGAGCATATTCCACCAAAATGGCTTTTTCTTCTTCAGAGGCGCCTGCCAAGATAGCTCCTGATTCGATACTAAATCGAAGAATAGCTCCCGTTTTATGGACATGCACTTTCTCTAGTTCAGGCAATGTTAGTGACTTTGTTTCTCCTTCTATATCAAGGATTTGTCCTCCTACCATACCTTCTGCGCCAGCTGCTACGCTTAGTTTATCTATAAGTTCTAGACGTTTTTGAGCATCCACTTGTTCCATACGAGCTAAAATACCAAAGGCAATTGTATTTAATGCATCTCCTGCAAGAGTGGCAAAAGCATCTCCATATACTTTATGATTAGTTAATTTACCTCTGCGATAATCATCATTATCCATACTTGGAAGATCATCATGAATTAAAGAGTAGGTATGAATCATTTCAATGACAGCACCTACAGTATAAGCTGCATCATCTTCTACATTGAAATGGTCCATAACAGCTAGTACAAATAATGGTCTAACACGTTTACCACCTGCATTTAATGAATAAAGCATAGCTTCTTTTAATATATCTGGTGCTGTAATTTCTTTTACAAGATCATTCATGCGTTTTTCAACCATTGGAATATTCGCATTCATGAAGTCCTTTAAATGTTGCGTCATTTACCTTTTCCCTCTTCTCCTATTGGTTCAAACGGTGTTTCCTTGCCATTTTCATCCATAACAGAAACAAGTTGTTCTTCAGCTTTCGTTAACTGCTCATGGCAGTACTGTGATAATTGCATACCTTTTTTATATAATTCAATAGCATCCTCTAATGGTACATCACCTTGTTCAAGTTGTTGAACAATTGCCTCTAAATCATTGATTGATGTAGCAAAAGTTTGTTTCTTACTAGTCATCCATTACTCCCCCTTATTTTCCTTTGTAATCGATGTGATTGTTGCATTTGCTGTACCGTCATGTAGATGAAATTCAACTTCATCGTGCTCTTTAATGTCTTTAATCGACTTTAGCACTTTTCCATTGTGATAAGTTAGACTATATCCTCGGGTCATAATAGATAAAGGATTAAGTGCCTCTAGTGTTCTAATGACCGAACGAAATTCTTCTTTTCTTAGATTAAGTTGTTGCAGAACTGCCTTTTTAAGCAATTTTTCATCATTTTCGACTCTCGTCTTTTCATAGCGTAATTGTTGCAATGGTGAGCAAAGCTGTAAGCGATGATCTATTTGAGCAATAGAAAATTTTTGGTTTTTTACATAATCCCGAATACTTTGATGTAATCTATCTTCCATTCTTGAAATTTTTTCAATAAAAGGTCGATAGATTCGCTCTGGATACGCTAGTGGGTAGGATTTTTGTAAGCGCTCTAATTTTGATTTCTCGTGTTTAATACGAGCCTGTGTCAATTGGAATAATTGTGTTTTTCTTGTGAGCAAATATTTTGCCAGTTCTTCGCTACTAGGTACTGCACGCTTTGCAGCAGCAGTTGGTGTAGCAGCTCTCACATCAGCTACTAAATCTGCAATAGTCGTATCCGTTTCGTGACCAACCCCACTAATAACGGGAAGTGCACTTTCGAATATAGCTCTTGCTACGATTTCTTCATTGAATGCCCATAAATCTTCTATAGAGCCACCACCACGTGCCACGATTAACGTATCAATTTCAGGTGTATTATTTGCTTGTTCAATTGCTTTTACAATACTTTTCGCAGCATGTTCACCCTGTACTAATGCTGGGAAAATAACGATATCCGCCAATTTATAATGTTGTTTAATGGTCGTACAGATATCTCGAATAGCTGCACCTGTTGTAGCTGTAACGACGGCCACTTTTCTAGGGAAGGTTGGAATTGGCTTTTTATATAAATCCGAAAAAAGCCCTTCTTTTTGAAGTTTTTCTTTTAACTGCTCAAAAGCTAAATATAAACTTCCAAGTCCATCTGGTTCCATTCCTTGTGCGTATAATTGATATTGTCCGCCACTTTCATAAACGTTTACGTCACCTTTAATCAGTACTTTCATACCGCTTTCAGGATTAAACTTTAATCGTTTAGCACTGGAAGCGAACATAACTGATTTGATCTGTGCTTTTTCGTCTTTCAACGTAAAATAGACGTGGCCTGAGCCATGGTGTTTTACATTTGAAAGTTCCCCTTTTACATATACATTACGTAAATGAGGATCCACATCAAATTTCTTTTTTATATATTTTGTTAATGCTTGTACGGTTAAATAAGGTGTGCTTGTCAAATCTTCAAACTCCTTATCTATCTACTTATTAGCGACTTTTATATTAACGCTTTATAATCATTTCTGTCCTTGGTCTTAGCTATCGATTCAAGTACTCAAGTGATTATTACAGTTGGTCGAGCCAGCCTTAACATTTAAAATAGGCTGTCTTTCGCTAGAAAAACAGCCTTGACGTTACTATTTTACCTGTTTTGTGACCATTTGTCTTATGATAGCTTTTTTTTAGCAGATTGCAATGTATTGAATAATAACATTGTAATTGTCATTGGACCAACGCCACCTGGAACTGGTGTAATTGCTGAAACTTTATCGATGACTGCATCAAAGTCTACATCACCACATAGTTTGCCATTTTCATCTCTGTCCATTCCGACATCAATAACGACAGCTCCATCTTTTACATGTTCTGCACCAATCATTTTTGCACGACCCGTTGCAACTACTAAAATATCTGCTTGTTTAGTTATAGCTTTTAAATCAGGTGTTTTTGAATGACAATATGTAACTGTTGCATCTTTTTGTAGTAATAGTTGTCCCATCGGAACGCCAACAATATGACTTCTACCTATTACGACAGCATGTTTTCCCCTAATATCTACATTTGAATATTCGAGTAATTTCATAACACCAAATGGGGTACAAGGTAAGAATGTAGGTTGCCCTAACAGCATTTTCCCTACACTAATTGGATGAAAACCATCAACATCTTTTTCTGGAGAGATTGTGGCGATTACTTTTTGTTCATCGATATGCTTTGGAAGTGGTAATTGAACTAAAATACCATCAATTGCTGGATTTTCGTTTAAACGTTCAATTTGTTGTAACAATGTTTCTTCTGTGACGTCTGCTGAAAGCTTGATAAGCTCTGAGTAGATTCCCATTTGTTCACATGATTTTTGTTTGTTCGAAACATACGTATGTGAGGCAGGATCGTCACCTACTAAAATAACTGCTAGACCTGGATTAATACCTTGTTCTTTTAAAGCATTCACTTCTTGTTGAATGGATTTTCGAATTGTATTGCCAATTTCTTTACCGTTAATTAGTTTACCTGACATCTTGTTAACACTCCCAAATTCAGCTTTTTTGTAATATATTATGCGAATTTTGATAATACACCATTTACAAATTTACTTGATTTGTCGTCACCAAATGTTTTACTTAGCTCAATTGCCTCGTTTAATACAACACTTTTTGGAGTTTCTGGTGTATACATCAATTCATAAGCCGCTAAGCGTAAAATTGTGCGTTCAATTTTCGCTATGCGATCGAATGACCAATTTTCAAGTTTTTCCGCTAATGCAGTATCAATTTCTGATTGATGTTGAACAGTTCCAGATACTAATTTTTCATAAAATGCATCTGTTCTTTCTTCCATAACGTGTTCCATTGCTTCTTGAATTGTTAACTCTGTATTTTCTAGTTGAAAAAGTGTTTGTAAGGCTTTTTCACGCGCTTCTCGTCGCTTCATGTTAATTTGTTCTCCTTTATACTACTACATCTGGTTATTGTGAGGCACTATTTATTGAAAAATAGCAAGTATCATCACAAAAAGTCCATTATGTGAAGTGTTTCATTTGTTTACAAGTATTTTTATTCTATCATAAAAAAGCCTGAACCGCATGGATTGTTATATGTTTAGAAAAATCAAAATAATATATTAAGAAATAAATGGTAATTGACGAAATTTCAGGTGTAATCATAGCATTTCGAGCCTCAATCTACGGTCATTGAAGTTTAATTTTCAAAATTGCTATTCTAAATAAGAAAATGAGTTAATCCACATTTTCATACTTTTTAAATCCTCCAGAACTCATTTATGTACACTTTCTTTTTCTTCTTCAGCAAAAACAAAAAAGATGCCCGTAAAGGCATCTTTTTTGTTAGTTATCAGTTTTTGCGTCGTTCACCTGGTCAAATAAAATCCCAGTAATATGTACATTCACTTCTTTTGTTGTGTGAGATGTCATATTGGCAATTGCTTCTCGGATTTGAGTTTGAACTTGTTTTGCTACTTTAGCTACAGATACTCCATATTGTACAAAACAATAGACATCCACAATTAAGCCTTCTTCAGTCCACTCTGTTTTAATCCCTTTACCATGAACTTTTTTACCGAATTTTTCTACAACACCAGTTGCGAAGTTACCTCTTGTTTTAGAGACCCCTTCTACTTCTGTTGTAGCAATTCCCGCAATAACTTCAATGACTTCAGGTGCAACCTCAATCTTACCCAATTCATCCTTACCAGAAGGTGTATTTTGAGGTAGAGATTGTACGACTTTTTCAGCCATAGAGTTCGCCCCTTTCACTTATTAAGAATTCATAACGTCATTTTCTTCAAGGAATTTTGTATTAAATTTCCCTGATTTAAATACTTCATGATCCATTAGTTTTTCGTGGAAAGGAATTGTTGTATGGATTCCAGGTCCTTCAACAATAAATTCACCTAAAGCTCGTTTCATTTTAGCAATGGCTTCTTCACGAGTATCAGCATGTACAATTAGTTTTGCAACCATTGAATCGTAATAAGGTGGAATTGCATAACCAGGATACATTGCTGAATCAATGCGGATTCCATTACCACCAGGAGCTAAATAATTTTCAACTTTACCTGGAGATGGCATGAAGTTTTTAGATGGATTTTCTGCATTGATACGACATTCAATCGCCCAACCATTCACTTTCACATCTTCTTGTTTATACACCAATTTTTCACCAGATGCAATTTTTAACTGTTCACGAACTAAATCGATACCTGTAATTGCTTCTGTAACTGGGTGTTCTACTTGGATACGAGTATTCATCTCCATAAAGTAGAACTTGTCCTCTTTGTAATCATATATAAATTCAACAGTACCTGCACCACGATAACCACAAGCTTTTGC
This sequence comes from Rummeliibacillus sp. POC4, assembly GCF_003576525.1. GTDB lineage: Bacteria > Bacillota > Bacilli > Bacillales_A > Planococcaceae > Rummeliibacillus. The sequence continues at coordinate 15,919 of NZ_QWUA01000047.1, forward strand.
TGCTTTAACAGCTGCTTCACCCATTTCAGCACGACGTTCTTCTGATAAAGCTGGAGAAGGTGCTTCTTCAACTAATTTTTGCATACGTCTTTGAACAGTACAATCACGTTCACCTAAATGGATTGTGTGACCATAGTTATCAGCTAATACTTGAATTTCGCAGTGACGGAAATCTTCTATGAATTTTTCTAAGTATACGCCAGGGTTCCCGAAAGCAGCAGCTGCTTCTTTTTGAGTGATTTGCACACCTTTGATCAAGTCTGCTTCATCACGTGCAACACGGATCCCTTTACCCCCACCACCGGCAGTAGCTTTAATAATAACTGGATATCCAATTTCTTTTGCTACTTCAACGGCTTCGTGTTCATCTGCTACTAGACCTTTTGAACCTGGAACAGTTGGAACACCTGCGGCAATCATTGTATCTTTTGCAATATCTTTGATCCCCATAATTTTAATGGCATCTGAAGTTGGTCCGATAAAAGTAATTCCTGCATCTTCACAAGCTTCTGCAAAGCTAGCATTTTCAGCAAGGAAACCATATCCTGGGTGGATACCATCGCAACCTGTTTTTTCAGCTACAGTTAGAATTCGATCAATTTTTAAATAACTATCACTAGAAAATTTTGAACCGATACAATAAGCTTCATCAGCTAATTGTACATGAAGTGCATCACTATCTGCTTCTGAATAAACAGCTACAGATTGAATCCCCAATTCTTTACATGCACGAATAATACGTACCGCGATTTCACCGCGATTTGCGATTAATACTTTTTTCATGTGGTAAACCTCCCTTAGTTTTCTTTTACAAGGAATAAAGGTTGACCGTATTCCACTAATTCGCCGTCATTTACCAGAATTTCAACAATTTCCCCTTGTACTTCTGCTTCAATTTCATTGAATAGTTTCATCGCTTCTACGATACAAACAACAGATTCTTCGCCCACTTTGTCTCCTACTTGAACGAATGCTGGAGATTCAGGATTTGGCGCTTTATAGAAAGTACCAACCATTGGTGACACGATTTTGTGTAATGATGCATCATTTGCTACTTCAGCTTTTGGTGCTGTTTTTTCTGCAACTGGTGCTACTGGTGCTTTTGGCGCTTCAACAACTGGTGCTGCTGGTGCTGTTTGCGCTGGTGTAACTGTTTTAGCAACTGGTGCAGGTGCATCAGTTACAATAGTTTTAGTACCATTCTTTTTAAGTTTCACTTTAGTGTCATCTACTTCATATACGAATTCATCGATTGATGAAGCATCTACTAACTTAATAATTTCGCGAATTTCTTGAATTTTCAACATACATTGCTCCCCTAACTTTTGTGTAATATAATACATCCCTTATTCTATCGCGTTTATTACAATTTTTAAACACTTATTTAAAAATTATCATTATTCAAGAAAATTCGCTCAAAATTCAGTTAATTGTTTCAGATTGAAAATCCACGACTACTTTTCCAGTCTCATTCATCTCTTTTTTTACGACATAAATGATCTCATTTGCTTTTGTTTTTGATAATTCGTTTGCCTGTACTGTAACACGAATTTGGTTGTCCTCAGCTCGTACAAAAGCATCAGAATATCCTAAAGTTTTGATCAACATTTCTAACATTGCTTCGTTAGACTCATCTTTAGTAATTGCATCAATTTCGTTAAATGCATCATTTTTTTCTTCGGCAGTATATTGTGATGAAGCAATTTTTTGAGTTAATGTTTCTTTTAATTCACTACGTTTGTTCTGTAATTCCATACGCATCTCTTCAAACAGATGACTTTCTGTTGTTACTGGAGTAGTTTTTCCTGTTTTACTAGCAATATCACTGATTTGTGTGTCCTTTAACGAATCGCTAAAAATTGCCAGTCCATTAAATGGTGTCACAGGATTAGACAAATAATACACTGAGATAACCGCAACTAAACTTAGTAATGTTAAAAACCATACTGCTTTCTTTTTTACTTTCAAAATTAATCCTCCTTTTTTCCATTGGTCGTACAACAATACGATGAGATGGTATTTCTAACACACTAGATAACACTGTAACAAGATCTTTTTTTACCGTTATAGAATCAGCTCCTTCTGCCACTACTAAAACGCCTGTTACTTTTTGTTTGCTTTCCGCATTTTGTTGCCAACTAAAATATTGGCTTAATGATGATGTGTCATCATTTTTTGCTTCTCCGCTTGGTTGGTCATAATAAAAGTAGACCATGACCTTCCCTACGCCTTCAATTGAACTTAAAATAGATGTTAATTGGTTATATTGCTGTGAAGCGCTCTTAGATGTATTGACATCATCTTTTGTTCCTTTGGTAAGGCTCCAAAAACCACTAATTAGAAGCAATACAATGATGACTGCTGCAATGAGGAACCGCGTTTTTTTGATGTTTGGTGCTTTTCCAAGGACATCTCCTCCTTCAATACATTAACAACTAGTTCATCTTATGAATGTCTTGTACACAATATGCAAAACTAGTTATAAAAAGAAATAGTTTATACAATATAATGCGACAAACATTTTTAATAGAATATTGGATTCCTCTTCATAATCTTTTGGAATGAGCAATAGGATAATTTTCCCGATAATACTGTATATCAATAAGCCAAACAAGAAGCTAGACACTTTACTATGCTCCTCCCCTGCCAATTTGCATTTGTATCATTAGAACTACCATCATAATAGTAAAAAAGTAAGCAAACGCTATTAAAAAAGAAACCGCACATAATATAAAGAGCGTTTTACTAATATCTTCGATGAGGCCATTCACCTTGCTATCCGTAAATGGTTCTAAAACTGCAGCCATAAATCGATAGCTAAACCCTAAGACTAAAATCTTAACGGTTGGTATGATTGTTACTCCCCAAACTGAGATTAATAATCCAGTGCTTGTCGTCACAATAGCAGTAGAAGAATACGTTTTAAATGTATTGAGCGATTCTGTCACGAGAGATCCAATAATCGGTATATTCTGCTGTATAAGTCTTTTAATAGGTTCAGATATATCATTACTAAAAGATCCGGCAATGACACCATTTGCTGCGAGTAACATGGTGTAGACAACAACAGATGCAGAGACAATACTTAATACTGACATTCGTAGAAAATCTGACATCTTCGCAAATGATAAATCCGGCAACATTCTAGTAATAAAATCAAAAACAAATGCAGCTATTAACATAGGGATTAAAAATTTAGAAACAACTACTAAAATTGTTTGTAAAAACATCAAAAAAACAGGACTAATCGCTAAAACAGAAAATAGTCCTGATCCAAGAAGCAAAGATGAAGTTAACAATGGGGATAACACAACATAAATATGCATCAATTGGTTTGTTATATTTCGCATTTCATCGAATGCATCAAATACAGGACGAATAGTGACCATGATGACAACGATTAAAAAGAAAAATCTTGTCCACTCTTTCATTGATGGAATAAGCCAATTAATACATAGAAACAGGAATGCGTATAGAAAAAAAGAACGTAGTGAAAAAATTTGTTCTTTAAAAGGTTCTAAAAAAAATGCAGTTAGTTGTTCGATTTCCCCACCCTCCCTATGGCACTAATAGCTTTTCCCATTGTTTTAAAAGTTCACCTAACTTGTCCAACCAAAGTGTAGCAATCCAAATTTTAATAGCAAGATGACTAATAAAAGCAATACTACTATAATCGTTTTCTTCAAGGATTTCTGAAATGATAATAGAGCATAAATAGAGCAAGGAACTACCTAATATCAAAGGCAAAAAAGGTAGATCAAACAAGTAAAATGTCTTTAATCTTTGCCAAAAAGGTAGTACTACTCGCATCATTAAATAACTACATAATATAAAAAAGTATACAATGGCTAATAACCGATGTAGTGCCGGTGACGTCATTTGTATACCTACCAAAAGCAAAAGTGACAGCAATATAAAGAATAAGAACACCATCTATGACGTCATCAACCATTGGAAAAATGTAATGATCTCATCAAAGAAGAGACGCATAAATCTTAATAATTCTATAGTTATATATAAATAAGCAATAAAATTAAGAAAAAATGAAAACTCTTTTTTCCCTGTTTGTTCAAAGAAAACATGCAATAATCCTAAGACAAGTCCTATGCCAGCAATTCGTAATAAATCTTGAAGTTCCGAAGTCGTCCCTCCTCTCATTTCAATTTATGTATAGCTAAAAAAAATATGCAAAAAAGAAAGTGTCACTGTGATTTTCTGTCTGCAAAAAGGTGCAGGTTTAAAAACTGATATCTTTGCATGAATGTCTCTAACGAAAAAATATGCGATAAGAGTAGATTCCCTCATCGCATATTTTCAATTTAAAAAAACTAAGGGGAATTGCATATCGCAATTCCCCTTTTTATGAGCTGAAACAAACTATGCCTCAGCATCCTTATTTTTTCTACTGTTGTGCTGATTTAATTAAGCACGAGAAACGTAAGAACCATCAGAAGTGTTGATGACTAATTTATCGCCTTCGTTAACGAAGAATGGTACGTTTACAACTAAGCCAGTTTCAAGAGTTGCTGGTTTAGAACCACCAGTTGCAGTATCACCTTTAATACCTGGTTCAGTTTCTGCTACTGTAAGTTCTACTGTATTTGGAAGATCGATACCAAGGATTTCACCTTCGAACATCATGATGAATACTTCCATGTTTTCTAGTAAGAATTGTAGTTCATATTCTAATTGTTCTTTTGTAAGTTCAATTTGTTCGTATGATTCCATATCCATGAATGCATATGAATCACCTGAAGCATATAAATATTGCATTTTACGAGTATCGATTTGTGCTTTTTCTACTTTTTCACCAGCACGGAAAGTTTTTTCTGCAACGTTACCATTACGTAGGTTACGTAATTTTGAACGTACGAAAGCAGCACCTTTACCTGGTTTTACGTGTTGGAATTCGATAACTCGGAATAGGTTACCATCAACAAGAATTGTTAATCCTGTTTTAAAATCATTTACTGAAATCATTTCTAAATATCCTCCAATATTAAATTATAAGATGATTAATTCTTTAGGGGCATGAGTTAATTTTTCATTGCCAGTCGCTGTAATAAGCGTATCATCTTCAATACGTACGCCACCAATACCTGGTAGATAGATCCCTGGTTCGCATGTTACGACCATTCCTGGTTCTAATACTACACTTGAGCGCATTGATAATGCAGGACCTTCATGTACTTCTAAACCAATCCCATGGCCAGTTGAATGACCAAATGCATCTCCATAGCCATGTTTCTTAATATAATCGCGTGCAACTGCATCCGCTTCAATGCCCGTCATACCAGGCTTAAATTGTTCAAGTCCAAGTAATTGAGCTTCTAAAACAATTTGATAAATTTCTTTTAGTTGATCAGCAGGTTCACCAACAGCAACTGTACGTGTTGTATCAGAGATATAGCCATTGTATAAAGCACCATAGTCTAAAGTGACTAAATCACCTTTTTCAATTATTTTATCAGTTGCAACGCCGTGTGGCAATGCTGAACGCAAACCGGAAGCAACAATGGTGTCAAATGAAGATGAAGTAGCACCAAGTTTTCTCATGAAGAATTCCATTTCGTTAGAAACTTCAAGTTCTGTTCTTCCAGGTTTGATAAACTGAATAATATGTTCGAATGTGGCATCCACAATCTCACAAGCGACCTTAATAATTTTAATCTCTTCTGGACTCTTTATCAAGCGAATATTTTCAACAATTCCAGAAACGCCCACTAAATCAGCTGAAATTAGCTTAGAATAGATTTCATACATTTCAAAGGTTACGTTATTTTTTTCAAAACCAAGTGTTTTTATACCCATCAATTGTACTTGGTTAGCGATTTCTTGCATAATCGTACCTTTGTTTTCAACAATACGATATCCTTTTACCTGTTCGCTAGCTTGCTCTGTATAACGAAAATCTGTGATAAACACAGCATCATTAAGCGATACAATCGCAACACCTGTTGTTCCAGTAAAACCTGTCATATAACGACGATTGTAATCATTGGTGATTAATAATGCATCCAAGTTTTGTTTTTGAAGTGCTTTACGTAATTTTTCTAGTTTTTCCATCGCTGTCTATTCCCCTCTTTCCGCTTCTAAAAACATTCGTAATGCAGCTTGATAACCGAATGTACCAAGTCCTGTGATTTGTCCTACACAAACGGGGGCAAGATACGAGTGATGTCTGAATTCCTCGCGCTTATGTACATTAGAAATATGAATCTCAACTACTGGGATATCCACACCAGCAATTGCATCTCTTAATGCAATACTAGTGTGAGTATAAGCACCTGGATTAAATACAATTCCATTTACTCCTGAATCTTCAGCTTCATAAATCCAATCTATTAACTGTCCCTCATAATTCGACTGCTTACATTCAATTGTTGCATCATATTCTTCTGCAAGCTTTTTTAGCTGTGATTCAATGTCTTGTAAAGTTTCAGAACCGTAAATTGTAGGTTCTCTTTTACCTAAACGATTCAGGTTTGGACCATTTAAAACTAAATATTTCATCCAGAAATCCCCCCAATATGTTCCTTTTCATAATATTCTTATTTTAGCACATTATTGATCGGAATTGGGCAATTTATTTCGAGAATCTAAGCTTCTAACTTTGGCGTGAAATGAGGCAGTTTCTAATATCCACAGAAGGTGTATCGCGATAATCACACTTAATGGAATTGAAAATTTATGGATATTAGGCGTTTTTTGCATATACCACTCAATTAGCCACACAAACAAAGCCGCTAACAAAATAGCTATAAAATTCATTTTAATATTTTTCATTAATTCACCTAATGCAAATAAAATTGCAATAATCACCATTATAAATATCCAAAGGATAAACCATTTAACAAGTGGATGGGCGTGATCATATACATTCAAATTTTCCGCCCAACCAATTGGTGAAAATTTTATAAATTTAAACACATGCAGTATTTTTAGCGAAAATAAAAACGTGAGAGAACTTGATAAAATAGTCCATAAATACACATAAAACCTCAAAATAACCCCTCCTTCGTCAAAAGGATAGACAAAATCCAATAATAATATGCTTTCCCTAGAGCTTTCTATGAAATTTTTGGTACAATGAAAGCAGTTTTAATATATATTCTAGGAGAGCGGTGTAAATCGTGAAAAAACAATCAAATCCTCCCGTATATGGAGGACAAGCTTTGGTTGAAGGTGTCATGATGGGCAGTAGAGAACATACAGTATCTGCTATTCGTCGAAATGACAATTCTATCGAATACTTTTATGTGGCTCGGAAAGCAAATCCAAAATTAAAAAAGCTTAAAAAAATCCCTTTTATCCGCGGGATTATCGCGTTAATAGAATCAGCAGCTAATGGTTCTCAACACTTAAACTTTGCGAGTGCTAGATATGGTGTAAATCCAGGTGAAGAAGAGACAGAAGAAAAAGAAGAGGGCTCAAAACTAGAAGTATGGCTCGGTGTTGCTGCTATCGGTATTTTATCTTTCATCTTTGGAAAATTCATCTTTACGTTAATCCCAGTATTTCTTGCACAACTATTTCACACTTGGCTTCCTGGGAAAACTGCACAGATATTACTGGAAAGTGGATTTAAGCTTATTCTTTTACTAGGTTACATATATTTTGTATCATTAACACCACTGATAAAACGTGTATTCCAATACCATGGATCTGAGCATAAGGTGATTAACTGCTTTGAAAACGGGCTACCATTGACAGTAGAAAATGTTCAAGCACAATCTCGCCTTCATTATCGTTGTGGGAGTAGTTTTATGCTCTTTACAGTAATTGTAGGGATGTTCATCTATTTCTTAGTACCAACAGATCCATTTTGGCTACGAATTGTAGACCGCATCCTACTAATACCAGTTGTGCTTGGTGTAGCATTCGAAGTGTTACAAGCAACAAATGCTTGTCGTAATATTCCGGTTCTTCGTTTCTTAGGTTATCCAGGATTATGGCTACAACTTTTAACAACAAAGGAACCTAAAGACGATCAAGTAGAAGTAGCAATCGCTTCGTTTAATAAGTTATTAGAAATTGAAAAGGATCCGACAAAAATCCCAGAACAAAAAGAAATGCAAGGCGCTTAACAGCACCTTGCATTTTTTATTTCTTTCGACTCCTCCACTTTCTCATACCTTTTGCTCCAAAGAAACCGACTAGCCAAAATACTAAATAATAGATTGAATATCCCCAAGCGGAACTATTTAAAAATGAAAGAATAACTATCGTAAATGCTATATAAGATACGAGTAGAGCCAAAAAAGGATTAATATTATTAGTTGCGCATGATATCCCCTGTATTAAGAATGTTAAAGGAAAAATAATGACTATCCCTAATAGAAAGAAGGATTTGTTGACATCACCTTCACCAAAAAGGCCAAACATTGCTAATACAGTTAATGTCAGCATCGTAAAAGCTGGAAAGATTAAGCCAGCAATTTTATTGTACATGTGTTTCAACTCCTTGCAGTTCCTTTTATTTTAACATGAAAAGGATTACAAGAAGTATTAATATTATGAAATCTCAATATGGCTTTTAGGTCCGTTTAGAGTATTTGAAATCAGATAATATATTAATGTCGAAAAGGTTCCTTTTGTTTCCCTTTGAATTTTATCCAAGTATTATTAAACTCTGCATAATCAGTAATATAGAAATCGGCTACCTCACTTTCCCCTTGGAACATACAAGTATAAATCCCTACTTTTTTAGCAGGTATTAAATCGAGTTCTCGATCACCAATTGCTAATGTTAAGTCGTATTTTCGATGTAAATATTCATAAGATGCAGGGTCTGGTTTTCTGGGGTACCCATCTTCTGGTGTCACAATTTCAGAAAAGTATTGTGCAAGATTATAGTGATGAAGAACTTTCTCTACTGTTGCTTTGTCTTTATGCGTCATAATTACATTTTGATCTGCTAGTCTAAGTACATTTTCAATATTTGCAAATGGAGGCAATTTAGAAACATCCAACTGTTCATCTTGTTTCATAAAATCTTCAATCTCTTTGCTAGTTAATTGAAAATATTCAAACGCATTAGAAAATGATATCTTCAAATGTTGTAATACTTCGTCATAACTTACATTCTTATTAATCATTTGACAAAAAAGCTTTGCATATGCTGGGTATGTATTACAAATTGTACCGTCAAAGTCCCATAATATATTCATCTTTTCAGCTCCTTTAATTATTAAAAAAGGACTGTCCCATAAGCATAAAACTTATGAGGCAGCCACCTTCTTTCTAGAACAAATATCCGCTATGAAGTAATACTCCTGCGCCGGTCGAATCAAGACTCTACCATCTATCATAAAGGGCATATCTTAAAAGGAATTTTCATACATGCCCTTTCTAATTTTGTCTATTTTATAATCCACATTTTAGTTGAGCACCACAGTTTGTGCAAGTATTACAGCCACCTAATTCTTCAACTGTCCCTTTGCGACATACTGGGCAAGTATTTCCGACTTCTGAACCAATTGTTACGTTAGTAGAACGTAGATCTTGAATAGTATCTACAAGAACAACTGGACGTTTTTCAATTACTTTTTCTTCAACTACTGTTTCATCCATATGATTCTCTTCGGCTTTTAATGTCAACACTTGAGAATCACGACTTCCATCAACATAAACTGTACCGCCTTTTGCGCCACCTTTATAAAGACGTTCATACACTTTTTGAACTTGTTCTACAGTATAACCGCGTGGGGCGTTAACAGTTTTAGAAATTGAACTATCAATCCAACGTTGAATGATACATTGTACATCTGCATGTGCTTCAGGAGCTAATTCCATTGCAGTCACAAACCACTCTGGTAGATGATTTTCGTCCGCTTCTGGATGTGCTTCTAAATATTCTTGGACAATATCTGCTTTTACTTCGATAAATTTACCAAGTCGTCCACTACGATAATAAGTAAATGAGAAGTAAGGTTCTAAACCTGTTGAGACGCCCACCATTGTACCAGTAGAACCAGTAGGTGCAACTGTTAATAGATGAGAATTACGAATACCGTTTTCTACTACTGATTGACGTATATATTCTGGCATTTTTTTCATAAAACCTGTTTCTGTGAAACGTTTACGAAGAACAGCTGTATCTTCTTCCGTTTCGCCTACTAAGAATGGGAAACTACCGCGTTCTTTTGCCAATTCTGTAGATGTTTCGTAAGCTGTAATAGCAATTGTCTTAAAGATCTCATCTACTAGGATATTACCTTCTTCAGATCCATATTCTTTTTCACAGTAGATAAGTAAATCCGCAAGACCCATAACACCTAGTCCTACACGACGTTCTCCTAGTGCTTGTACACGGTTTTCTTCAAGGAAGTATGGTGTAGCATCGATTACGTTATCTTGCATGCGTACGCCTACTCTAACTGTTTCTTTTAGTGCTTCGAAATCCACTGTTTTTGTGTCTTTCTTTGCAAACTGAGCTAGGTTTACTGCAGCTAGGTTACAAACTGAATATGGCGCTAATGGTTGTTCACCACAAGGGTTAGTTGCAACAACCTTTTGTCCATAACTTTTTGCATTTGTCATTTCATTGGCATTATCGATAAAGAAAATACCAGGTTCTGCTGAATAGGTAGCACAGATATTGATTAAATTCCAAAGCTCACGTGCTTTAATCGTACGATATGTACGAACAGCATGTCCCATAGCTTCCCATTCACGAACATCGCCACATTTATGCCATTCTTCGTTATAAATTGCCATTTCTTTTTCGTCATAAGTTTCAACTGCAGGGAAACGTAGCTCAAACTCTTTATTATCTTCAACAGCTTCCATGAATTCGTTTGTCAATGTGACAGAAATATTGGCACCTGTTAAGAATTCTGGGTTGTTAACTGTATAAGTTCCGCCATCTCTTAGTTTTGCTTCTGCATCTTTGAAAATACCCTCATTAAATCCGCCGAAACCAGGAATTGTTTTATAATTTATGATTCCTTGGTACATAGCCTTTTCTTGTTCTGTTAATGGTGTGAATTTAAGTTTTTCTTTTGCAAGACGTTTAATCTCTTCATCCTTTGTATTTTCGATTAAGAATCGCAATATACGTGGATTTTGCATTTTAGAAATAATAAATTCATAGATATCAGGATGCGTACAAGATAACATAATCATTTGAGCACCGCGACGTGATCCGCCTTGTTCTACAAGATGTGTCAATTTCGCAATATCATCTAACCATGATACAGAACCTGATGATTTACCATTTACACCACGAGCCAATGTATTACGCGGTCTTAATGTTGAACCGTTTGTGCCAACACCGCCACCTCTACTCATAATTTCCATTACTTGTTTACGGTGATCACTTATTCCTTCACGTGAATCAGCAACAAATGGCATTACGTAACAGTTAAAATATGTAACATCCGTACCGGAGCCTGCTCCATAAATAACTCGTCCGGCAGGGATGAAGTTTAAATTTACAAGCTGTTTATAAAATTTTTGATACCATTCTTTACGTTTTTCTTCTGTCTTTTCAACAGATGCTAAACCTGTAGCATTACGTTTAGCTATTTGTTCATAAAAGACTTCTAAAGGTTTTTCAATAACATCTAATGAACGAGAAACAATTCCTGAAGCTTGTTCTTCTGGATCATCAATTGCACTACGATAGTCTTCCTCGATTAAGATTTTTGCTTTTTTAGTTGTTTCATCGATTGAAACGATATAACCAAGTCCACGAGCAGGGAACTTCGGATCTGCCTTTACTGTTAAAACAACAAAATCCCCAGCTTTTAACGTTTTCTTTTCAGTATCTTTAAAAGAATAACGGTCAATCATCACAAGTCTAGATACACCTTTATGAGTAATATGCATATCCTCTGTGATGGAATGAACTTGAGGAAATTGTTGAATGTCTTTGTTTAATTGTTTAATGTCGATTGTCTGATGATGATGTTGCGATGCAAGTACCATACCATCCGCCCCCTATTCTTATAGCAAAACACAATATATAGTATATTTACATTTAAATACGATACTATATATTGATTAGAAAAGCAAATGGTCTTTTTTTTCAAAGAACGTTGTTATATCGCGTTTTTTAGGATTTTTCGTCTTTTTACCACAAAAAATAAGACTAAAAACCTACTATTTTCTGAAATTCCATTCATCTGTTGCATACTTTGTTTTTGCAAGATTTTCAACAAAATCCTTTTGTTCTTGTGTCAATTCATAAGGGATCAACTCAATATGAAGAGCATCTTCAAATCCCTTGTGGAATGCTTTAGTACAAGTTTCTACATCTACTCTTCGATTTGCTAATTGATTGATAGCCACTGCTTTTTGTGGTAAATGTTTGCGCATGCGTTCCTTCGATGCGTCTGATGGAAAATTGAAAAGTGATATCAATTTTTCATCATCTAAATCGATTAAAATAGCACCGTGTTGTAAAATTACGCCTTCTTGTCTAGTTTGTGCACTACCAGCGACTTTCTTTCCTTCTACAACAAGTTCATACCAACTAGGAGCATCAAAACAAACTGCACTTTTTGGATTCTTTAAAATATCTCTTTTTTCTTCTGTATCAGGAATAGAGAAATACGCATCTAAGCCTAAATTTCTGAACCCTAATAATAATCCCTCACTAATCACTTTATAAGCTTCAGTGACCGTTTTAGGCATATTTGGATAGTCTTCTGACACGATGACACTATAAGTTAACTCATGCTCATGTAGGACTGCGCGTCCACCTGTTGGGCGTCTGACAAATCCTAAATTCAATCTATGTAATTGTTCGAAATTGATATCTTTTTTTGCTTGTTGAAAATATCCGATAGAGAGTGTTGCAGGATTCCATTCGTAAAATCGAATTACTGGTGGAATTAAACCTTTACTATGCCAATGTAGAAGCGCTTCATCTAGAGCCATATTATATGCTGGACTACATGGACCTGAATTAATAAAATACCATTTATTTGTCATTTTATCGTCTCCCTTTTATATCAACTTTTCTATTTTAACAAAGTCATTGGACTATCGCTAGTTCTTCTTTTATAATATTATTTATAGATAGAAAGGGGTAAGGCAACTTGAGTTGGTTATATACAATATTAATCATCCTTGGCGTAATTATTATTTACGCACTAATTAACGCATTACGCTTAAAAAAAGCAGTAATTACTTTAAATGAAGAAGAATTTAAAAAAGGTTATCGTAAAGCGCAACTAATCGATGTTCGCGAATTAAAAGAATTTGAAGGTGGACACATTTTAGGTGCTCGTAACCTACCAACAACTCAACTTCGCAACCGTTATCATGAGCTTCGCCCAGATAAACCGGTTTATCTTTACTGCCAAAATGCTGGCCGTAGCGCACGTGCTGCATTATTTTTAAAGAAAAAAGGATACAATGAATTGTATCAATTAGAAGGCGGCTACAAAAACTGGCACGGTAAAATTAAAGTCAAATAGTTTTCTTCTAAAAATATGAAAGTCATTTCAAATATGAAATGGCTTTCTTTTTCTTTTTAGAATTAGTTGAACCATTTATATATTCAGTAAAAAGTAATATTTTTTATATTTTGAATTAAAACTTTAACTTGAAGAATCGCTCTCCTGAGATCCTCATTAGTACTAGGCATTTCCATTTTAAGCATAATACTGCTCTTTCATACGCAATTAGTTAAGATTTTATTTCCCACTTCATTTCCTGGGTATATATAATAGGAAGAAACTCCATTTTTTCGATTTTATTTCTCTTTTCAAATTAAAATCCAGGAATTTCGACATACTAAAGGAACTATAAAATTCAATAAAAAGACGATTCATCTCCAATATGATTATCGGAGTGAATCGTCTTTACTTTCAGATTAAATTGATTATTCTTTTTATACTTCTACCGTTCCGTTTCATTTGGTTTTACATATTTCAAAACTGGATGGCGTGCAGCTCGTGTTTCATCTAAACGGCTTATTACAGTCGTATGAGGTGCTTCTTGTACGATTTCAGGCGTTTCTTCTGCTTCTTTTGCTATTTGAATCATAGCATCACAGAAAGCGTCTAGCGTCTCTTTAGATTCAGTTTCTGTTGGTTCTATCATTAACCCTTCTTCCACATTTAATGGGAAGTAAGTTGTTGGTGGATGATAACCAAAATCCAACAGTCTTTTTGCTATATCGAGCGTACGGACTCCTAGTTTTTTCTGGCGACTTCCACTTAACACAAATTCATGTTTACAATGACGATTGTATGGCAATTCGTAATATGGTTGTAAACGACGCATCATGTAGTTTGCGTTGATCACTGCGTTTTCAGTGACAGCTTTTAAGCCATCAGGGCCCATTGAACGAATATAAGTATATGCACGTACATTGATACCAAAGTTACCATAGTAAGGTTTTACACGCCCGATAGATTGAGGACGGTCATAGTCAAATTGATAGCCATTTTCTGTTTTAACTAGCACAGGCTTTGGAAGGAATGGAATCATATCTTCTTTTACACCTACAGGACCTGAACCTGGGCCTCCACCACCGTGAGGGCCGGTAAATGTTTTATGCAAGTTCAAATGTACACAGTCAAATCCCATATCACCTGGTCTTGCTTTAGACATAACAGCGTTTAAATTTGCCCCATCATAGTAAACTTTACCGCCAACGCCATGAATAATTTCTGCAATTTCAAGGATATGTTCTTCAAAGAGACCTAAAGTATTAGGATTTGTTAACATTAATGCTGCCGTATCAGGACCGACAACTTTGCGTAAATCCTCTAAATCTACTAAGCCATTTTCATCTGATTTCACAGTGACGATGTCAAATCCAGCAACATTTGCAGATGCTGGGTTTGTGCCATGTGCTGAGTCTGGAACGATAACTTTTGTACGACCAGTTTCTCCATTTGCTTCATGGAAAGCACGGATCATCATTAGCGCTGTCCATTCCCCATGAGCACCAGCTGCAGGTTGCAATGTTACTTCAGCCATTCCGGTAATTTCAATCAGATGTTGTTGTAAGTCATACATGAGCCCTAAAGCACCTTGAACTGTTTTTTCATCTTGCAATGGATGTATATTAGCAAAGCCTGGGAATCTTGCAACATTTTCATTGACTTTTGGATTATATTTCATCGTACAAGAACCAAGTGGATAGAAACCAGAGTCTACACCATGATTGCGACGAGATAGTGCAGTATAATGACGCATAATATCTAATTCTGAAAGCTCTGGAAGTTCAGCTTCTTCTGTACGAATAAACTCAGAAGGTAAGATAGTTGATAGTTCTACTTCCGGTACATCTACTTTTGATAAGCTATAGCCTACACGGCCTTCTTTAGATAATTCAAAAACAAGTGGTTGGTTTTCTTTATGCATGTTGTAGAGCCCCCATTTCTTGCACGAGTGCGTCGATTTCTTCTTTTGTACGTTGTTCAGTGACTGCAATTAGAATATGATTTTCAAGTTCAGGACTCACTTTTCCTAAATCAAATCCACCAATAATATTTTTTTCGAATAATGCATCATTTAATGCTTGAACAGAGCCTTCCACTTTGACAACAATCTCATTGAAATGTGGTCCTTTGAAAGGAACTTCAAATCCCGCATTTTCAAAGGCTTCTTTAGCGTAATGTGTTTTTAAAATATTTTGTTTAGCCATTTCTTGGACGCCTTTTTTACCTAGTGCAGTCATTGCTACAGATGCAGCTAATGCATTTAAAGCTTGGTTTGAACAGATATTCGATGTTGCTTTTTCACGACGAATATGTTGCTCACGTGCTTGTAGAGTAAGTACATAACCACGACGTCCATCTTCATCAACTGTTTCACCGACTAATCTTCCAGGCACTTTACGCATTAGTTTCTTTGTTGTTGCAAAGTAACCGCAGTGCGGTCCGCCAAAGGCTTCTGGAATACCAAAAGGTTGCGCATCTCCAACTGTAATATCTGCATCCATTTTACCTGGTGGAGTTAAAATAGCTAGAGCTAGAGGATTAGCTGATACGATAGAAATTCCCTTTACTGCATGAATTGCATCAGAAATAGCTTGAACGTTTTCAATTCGACCATAGAAATTAGGATATTGAACCATAACTGCTGCAGTATCATTATCAATCAAGTTGTTTAGAGCATCTAAATCCGTAACACCATCTTTTAGTGGAACATTCACAACTTCGATTGATTGACCGTATGCATAAGTTTTCACAACATCTAGCGCGATTGGATGAACAGCATCTGATACTAGTATCTTTTTACGTCTTGTTTGTCCTGCTGCCAACATACCAGCTTCGGCAAGAGCAGTTCCACCATCATACATAGAAGAGTTTGCAAGGTCCATGCCTGTCAATTCAGCAATCATTGTTTGGAACTCAAAGATTGCTTGTAGTTCACCTTGTGATATTTCTGGTTGATATGGTGTATAAGCTGTATAAAATTCTGAACGAGAAATAACATGGTCTACAATTACGGGTTTGTAGTGGTCATATACACCTGCACCTAAAAACGATACATATTCATCACTATTTGCATTTTGTTTTGCAAGTTGCGCCAATTCCTTTAATAATGCTGATTCCGATTTTGCAGGTTTTAGATTTAATTCACCTTTAAATCGAACTTTTTCTGGGATGTCTTCGAACAATTCATCAACAGACGAAACGCCAATCACCTTTAGCATTTCTTGCTGATCTTGTTCAGTCATTGGTAAATAACGATGTTTCATGCAGTAAGCCCTCTCTTCTTTTCCCTATTTTTGGCGTTTATAAAACGGTGTTTCAACCGTTTTTACTTTCAAACGACGATTTCGTATTTCAACTTCTAATTCTTGCCCGATTTCAGCGTATTCACTTTTAATAAGTGCTAAACCGATATTACGTTTCGTCAATGGTGATTGTGTACCTGTTGTTACTTCACCTATCTCTTCATCACCTTTAAACACTTTATAACCATGGCGAGGAATTCCTTTGTCAATCATTTCAATCCCTACACTTTTACGCGCTACCCCGTTCTCCTTCTGAGCTACTAGAGCTGCTTTACCATTAAAATCTTCTTTGTTCAATTTCACAACAAAGTTAATACCTGCTTCAAGCGGGGAAATGGTACTTGACAATTCTTGACCGTATAGCGGAAGACATGCTTCAAATCTCAAAGTATCACGCGCCCCTAAACCACACGGAATTACACCTTCCGCTTCGCCTGCACTTAAAATAATGTCCCAAAGTGCAACTGTCGCTTCATTTGAAGCGTATATTTCAAAACCATCTTCGCCAGTATATCCTGTTCGAGATACTAATGTATCATATCCCTTAATGACTACATGTTGTTTCAGACGGAAAGGCTTTATATCCTGTAAATTAGTTTCGGTCAATCTCTGTAAAACTTTTTCAGCTAGTGGGCCTTGGAGTGCTAATTGTCCAAATTCTGATGAACAATTTGTCAGTTCTACATTTCCAAACAATTGTTTGTTCATCCACTCGAAATCTTTTTCAATATTCGCAGCGTTCACGACCAATAGGTAGCGATTTTCTGCAAGTTTATATATAAGTAAATCGTCTACAACACCGCCATCTTCATAGCACATTGTTGTATATTGAGTTTGATCAATTGCCACTTTGGAAACATCATTTGTCACAAGTTTTTGTAAATAAGCTAAACTTTCTGAACCTTCAACAAAAATTTCTCCCATATGTGAAACATCAAATAATCCAGCTTTTGTGCGAACTGCTTCATGTTCAGCTTTAATAGAGGAGAATTGCACTGGCAAATCCCATCCGCCAAAATCAATTGTTTTCCCACCATACTTTTTATAAGATTCAAATAATGGTGTATGCTTTAAATCCGTTCCCATGTACTTCCTCCTAATAAATATAATTTAACCAGCTACCACAGCCCCGATGAGACAACCCTATTTACTTTAGCCAAACTCTAACTTGTTGCCAAAGTATATAATGATTTTAAATGTCTCTCCCATTTCAACAAAAAAAGGACAGAGAAACCCCTTATAAGGATTTCTCTGTCCATGCACCTGAAAGTTTAACCATTACGGCTGGCCTCTTTGGTGGCTAATAATAGCGCTCTCCAGAGTTGCGTCCCGTACGAGTCTTTTTGCCTGAGAGATTCATAGTATTTTACTACTTGCTCCTTCGGCGATGCATTCAATGCATTCTCTCCCCGTACAATCATCCGCCCAAGAATAATCATCTTGATATTATTCACATATCAATGTTCTATAACAGGATTGCTTGATTACATCCTAACATTGAATGAAATAACTTGCAATATTTTTTATAAACATCTTTAAAAAGCGAATTATAACAGTATGCAGACAAAAAATCATTCGCCTTTTAATCTATTCACCTGATATGCTGCATATTCTACAATCTGTCTTAAAGACCGTCCTTCTGTACGAATTGTAATATGTGCTGAACTTTTATAAAATCTCCTACGCTGATAATATAAATCTTCTAACTCTTTTTTAGTTGAACGCTGGACAATGGGACGATTTTTGTCTTTATGAATTCTCTTCCAAATATCAGGAAATGTTGCGTCTAAAAATAATACTAGACCTGTTTGTCGCATTATTTTACGATTTTCTGCATTAACTGCAACTCCTCCACCAGTTGAAATAATGCAAAATTCATCTCTGAAAGTAGTTAAAAATTCCGTTTCTATTTTTCGGAAATAGGCTTCACCTTTTTGTTCAAAAATCTCAGGGATTGTCATTTTTTCCCGTCGTACGATTTCTTTGTCCATATCATAGTAAGGCATTCTTAAATAATAACTGAGTCTTCTGCCAATTGCACTTTTCCCACATCCCATATAGCCGACCAAATATACTTTTCTCATCTTCTCACCTTCTTACCCATTCGACTGCCTTACAACTAACTATTACTTTTTATTAATAGTAGCATGAACACTAATCGATTCCAATAATTCATTCAAGGATAAGAAGAAATATAAGTAAATTAGAAGATTATGTCAAAATTTTTGACTATATGTTGTAAAAATAAAGATAACTTATATACTTTTTATATTTTCTAACCCACTATTATTGTTTATGTTCTTCTATGATTTCTGTACTTCCATCATTTTTTTCTTTTTCCATGGAGTATAAAACTTCTTTTGTTTGATCGATTGCAGCTATTTTTAATGCATTATACGCACGGTAGCGAGAATCATAAGCAACTCCAGCTGTGAGTAAAATATTGGTACAAAAAGCTAAGAAAATCATAGCTGTCAGCAATAAGAATCCTCTTTCATTCTTCGAAATTTGCGACAATATACTCTCTACTCCTTTCTGTGCCATCATGAAACTTAACATTCATCTTAAGAATATACTCTGAATAATCGAACGTTAATTGAGCAACTCCAAATAATAGTGGTTGATAGCCAAGCCCTCGCCTAAGCTCACCACTCATATTCGAAACACTTAGGTCTCCTCGATCTGTTGAATAAATTATTTTTGATAATTTAGGATTATAAGTAAACATTTCTGAATGTGTTAATTCTTTTTGAAGTTGAAAAGCAAAAAGTTCCCAATGTAACTCATCATTATTAAACATGCCGTTATTTTTTTGTGCATACCATGAAAAAAACAAAAGGAAGAAATGAGCAAAAAGCACTAAAATCATAAGTTGCAATAGCGAATCTAATAATGTAAATCCTTTTTCGCATCGTTGAGATCCTAATTTTTGTTTACACATAGCTTTTCTTCTTGAATACTTGTATACACAACACAAATTTGTTGCTCATCCCCTTCCCAAAAATAAGTAATGTCATCGATCATAATTTGACCTTCATATTTTTTGAACTTTTTAATATTACCAGCAGCATATAGGGCTGCTTCTGCCGCATGCATACTTAACTTTTTTTCATATAACGAAGTTTCGAGACGATAAAACAATGGCAACAATGTCCCGAATATTAGCATGACAATTACAAGTGTTAATAATGACTCTGGCAGCGAATGTCCTTTTTCATTGTACAATTCTCACTCTTCCTTCTCCTATATATACAATTGCTTCCTTATTTCTACCATTCACAGTGAATTTAATTGTTCCAGCTTTTAACACAGTTTGATTTTCGGTATATAATACATGGTCCATATTGCTTTTTAGATTAAATTTTATATTTTCGGGGTATTTTCTTATGACCAAAGGCTTAACCATATCATAACCATTTGCATAAATATGAATTTCCCTTAAACTCTCATAAATATAGAAACTAGCGGGTGTTTGATATTGAAAGGAGAGTGCTTGCGTCATTTCAATATCAGACTTTAACTGTTCCATAAAACGGTTTTCTTCTTGCCTATCCATATATTGCTTTCCAACGTTTATACCAATTGAACATATAAGCATGGTGATTACTAAAACAAGTAACATTTCGATAAAGGTAAAACCTTCTTGACCTTTTAAAAGTTGTTTAATTTGCAACTTCTACTTTACCGTCACTAATGGTAATGTTTTTCCCTTCACAGGCTTTAGAATCACTTGTTTTCAAGTAATCTTTACTTTCTAATTCAGCTACTGTTGCAGGGTATTTACCTTGGTCAATTCGATAAGCTTCTACTTGTCCTTGCACCATTTTGGCATAAGCATCACAACCTTTTTTATCAACAGTTGCAAAATGCTTTGTAACATTTGGTATCGCAATTAAGATAAGCACGGAAATGATAAATAAAACAATAAGCATCTCAATTAGAGTAAACCCCTTTTGGCCGTTTTGTCCCAAAAAACTCCCTCCTTTTTAAACAAGCTCCATCATTTTATACATAGGTAACAAAATAGCTAGATAAGCTCCTAATATACAAAGTGCGACGATAACAAAAAGTAACGGTTGTATTAAAGCTAAAATTCTTTTAATACTATTTTCTGTGCGTTCCGTTAGAAATTCGCTATAGATTTGCAATTCACGTCCTAAGTTCCCACCCTGTTCACCATGTAGAACATGTTCTGAAAATCCTTTATAAAAAAAATCTTCTTGAGTAACAGCATTAGATAAAGAATCTCCATAAAAAATTCTTTGTTTAATCTTTTCAGCTACCTTTGACAAATAAGGTTGCATGGACTGTTTTTGTAATAGCTCTAACCCATCTTGCATAGGCATACCACTCTCGATTAAACCACCAAGTTCATATGAGAGCTGTCTAGTTATTTGCAATCTAAATTGCCGATTAACTATAGGAATTTTCAACAGAAATTCAATTTGATCTTCAATAGTTCTTTTTCTTAACCATTTCCACAATAAAAATAATAAAACTAGTAAAACGATTGCCATTGTGATAAACAAATCAGGCAAATGTAAAAAAAATGCAGATAATTTTAAATCAAGCTGTTTTTCAGTCGTTTGAGAATTCATCATAAATGTCATATTCGGTAGAAAATATGTTCGAAATGCTAAGAAAAGTACTATAAGAAATACAAAAAGAATCGTAGGATAGATCATCAGCTTAATAAGTCTTTGTCTGTTTTGTTCCTTTTTTTCCAGTTGTAACGCAACAGTTTCTAAAGCTTGTACAGTTTTCCCATATTCTTCGGCTACCAATATGGTCATAAGATGAATTTTAGGATAGTTTAACAAATCAAGTACTTCAGTCATTGAAGCCCCATTACGTAATGCTTCCTTTATCTCTATTTCAATATCTGTATTATTTTTCTTATGATGTGGTAATAACATAAACAAAGAATCAGAAAAAGTATAACCTTCTTCTAATAAGACACTCATTTTCTTTAACAATTGTGCTGGCTCTTTTATCCGTTTTTCTTTTATCAAATCAAATTTATCAATCCAATTATTCTTTTGGATGAAGGGTAATAGCACCGAGCTTAACCCCCTTTTCAATTTGACCTTCTAATGTATTTTCTAATGGTAGTTCATAAGTACGACCATATTCGATTGCTCGAAAAGCTTCAGCTAAATAACCATCCGATAACACTTCAAAAACAGCAGTAGCTTTTTGAGTTGACTTCAAATGAACCAATCTTTGGGCAACGACACCTAAAACAGTTTGTTTAAGTTCTTCTAAAGAAATCCCTAAATCTAATAAACGGTATAAACAACCAACAGTATTTTTACTATGCACTGTCGTCACTACTAGATGTCCTGTTAACACGGCCTCGTTTGCTATTTGTGCAGTTTCACGATCTCTTATTTCTCCAATCATAATAACATCCGGAGAATGCCTTAGAATTGCTTTTAACCCAACTGCATAAGTTACTCCCGCTCTTTCATTTACTTGTATTTGTAGCAAATCAGATTGGTTGTTTTCAACAGGATCTTCTAAAGAAATAATATGCTTTTGATGCTTTGTTGCTAGATGATGAATAAGAGAATATAAAGTCGTCGATTTCCCACATCCAGTTGGTCCAGTCATAAATAGAATCCCTTGAGGCCTCTCTACAAGTTCGACTAGCTGATTAGCAGAATGAGGAAATAAGCTCAACTCTGAAATTGGTAATGTTCGATTCTGTAACATTAACCGAATAACTAAACTTTCTTTTAAATACACAGAAGGTAAGGTAGAAACACGAAAAGAAATATGTTTGTCATTGAATATTTGCTCGAATGAGCCACTTTGGGGTTTACGTTTTTCACTTATGTCTAATGAGGATAAAAATTTTAAATAAGAAATCATCCGATCTCCTATATCTTGGGGAAGTTGTCCAACTGATTTAAGTTGTCCATATTTTCGAAAATAAACGCTGTACTGCTCCTTCGAAGGCATTAAATGTAAATCAGATGCGCCAAAATCAATAGCTTTTTGCAATAATTGTATCGATTTTTGTTCTATTATTGTTTCAGTAAATGACATTTTACCTCCTCTCTACCAAACAAGTAATGACCGCTCTATACTTGTTAGCAATATTATACATGGTCTATTATGGAAATGGAAGAATATATTGAAACATTTTATTTCATTTATTCTGAAAGTAAAAACATACGAATGGTTTTAGAGATTGTCAAAGTATTGACATTTTTATCTTTAAAATTTCTAAAAAAAATCACATTTTCTTGAAGAATAGTTTTTTTCTACTTTCACAATTGGTATATTGCTATATAATAGTAAGTAATGAAATAGGAGGTGAGTTGATATGTTTAATCAACTTAAAGTTACAAGTACTTTATCTGATGAAACTAGATTTTCCATATACCAATTTATGTTGCAAGAAAAAAAATCATTTTCCGTTCAAGATATTGCTGAAAAATTCAATATTCATCCTAACGTAGCTAGATTACATTTATCAAAGCTTACAGAAATCGAAGTCGTTAGTGCAGAATATGAAAAAACCGGAAAAGGTGGCCGACCAGGAAGAAGATATAAAGCAAATGAAAATGGCGTAACCTTATCATTTCCTAAAAGAAATTATGAAGAATTACTTCAATGGACACTCGAAGTCATTGAAGAAATTGGTCCTGAAGCAGATCGTATAGGACAAAAAATCAGTTATAACCACGGTCTAAAAGATATGGAACAACTTATCTTAAGTCATGGCAAAGATCGCTCTCAATTATCGATTGATGAAAAAATGGACTTAATAACAGAAGCAGCATCCCTTATCGGATATGTCCCATCAATTAACGAGGGACCTGAAGGAAAAACAATGTCATTTGCAGTTTATAATTGTCCTTACCATGATGAAATAGGTAAACATTCTAACATTGTATGTAATTTACATGAATCTTATCTTAAAGGTCAATTCGATACATTATTCGATGTAAAAGATTTTGTAAAAATTGAAAGCATGACTAATAGTTGTGATTACTGTACTTATCACGTAAATATATAATATAATATTTAAATTCTTAGGATTTGTGAATTTTTTACACTGTATTGTCACAAACTCTTAGCAACTTGCAGTTTACATGTGTCAATAAAATCATTTATAATGGTTAAGAGATTATTGTGTCGTCGAAAAGGAGGGAACCGTACATGGATAATATGTATAAGGTGCTTGGCTTCTGGACAGGTATTTTCGCAGTTATGTTTTATTTAGGTGGTATGAAAGAGGTTTCGCTATTATTCGTAGCTAACACAGGATTTTTCCTTCTATTAGGCTTCTTAAACCTTACAGAACGTATGTATATGTATATTTTCGGTGCTTACTTAACAGTATTCTTTGCTGGATTCACATACTACGCTACATTCATTCACGTACCAGGTTTAGAACATTAATTGCAAAAAGAGACAGTCATTTGACTGTCTTTTTTTATTTAGTTTTACACTATTGACATATTGGAAAAGATATTTTATTATATAAACGTAGCTTAACTTTATCCCTCCCATTAATATATGGAGAGAAAACATCCCCTAGATGAAGATAATATCTTCGAATTTAAGAGGCCCATTTGAGCCTCTTTTTTTAATGTCTAAGCATTAAACTAGCAGCAATACT
>NZ_QWUA01000048.1 GCF_003576525.1 Rummeliibacillus sp. POC4
GAGATATATAATGTTTACTGTTGGAGATACAGTTTTTTATAGTTCGAATGGAGTTTGTGTCATTGAAGATATTCAAGAGCGAACTTTTTGGGGAGAGAAGAAATTATATTATATTCTACGTTCCACCCATAATGAAGCTTTAAAGTTATATTACCCTGTAGAAACAGCTCAGTCGCAATTAACTGAAATTGTTTCTAAAAAGAAAGCTGAGTTGATTTTAGAACAATTTAAAAATCCACCTGATCCTTGGAATGAACGTATGCAAGAACGACAACATAGTTATCAGAAAATACTAAAGTCAAATAATCATATTCAGATAGCTAAAATGGTTAATACAATTTTAAGAAGGAAAATAGAATTAGAAAGTCAAGAGAAAAAGTTATCTAGTGGAGATCAGCAACTTCTTAATCAAGTATTGCCGATTTTATATAAAGAGCTTGCGGTTAGCTTAGATATTTCAGTAGAAGTTGTGATAAAAGAAGTAGAACAATTAATCCAAAATCACTAATGAATAATTTAAAAAAGAGACTTTGAACAAACTTGTTCAGAATCTCTTTTTTATTTACCTAAGAATTATCCAAATACAAAGAGTAATTAGTTTTCGTTTTGCATACAAAATAGCTATAGAAGAAATAATACATCTATAGGAGATGATAGATGCATGATTCAATTAGATGGCGATCGACTAACAATTGCAGATATGAAAGCAATCTTATACGAAGATGAAAAAATAGAAATAGCCCCATCAGCACGAGCAGCAGTAGAGAAAAGTAGAAGAGCTGTAGAGCAAATTGTTAAACAAAAAAAGACGGTATATGGCATAAATACAGGGTTTGGCAAATTCAGTGATGTGAAAATTCCTAGAGAGGATACTCGATTATTGCAATTGCATCTAATTCGATCACATGCATGTGGAGTAGGGGAACCTTTTAGTGAAATTGTTTCAAGAGCCATGATTGTTTTACGTTTAAACGCATTATTAAAAGGGTACTCAGGTATCCGTTTAGATGTATTGGAACGACTTTGTTATATGGTCAATCATCGTATTCATCCTGTCATTCCACAACAAGGTTCACTAGGTGCATCTGGAGATCTTGCAGCTCTCTCACATTTAGCATTAGTTCTGGTGGGTGAAGGTTTCGTTTGCCAAGATGAGCAATCAGTCGCTTCAACAGAAGTTTGGCGACAGCACCAATTACAACCAATTGAATTGGAGGCGAAAGAAGGTCTAGCTCTGATTAACGGTACACAAGCGATGACAGCTCAAGGTGTCGTAAATTTTATAGAGGCTGAGAAATTGGCATGCGATAGTGAATGGATTGCAGCGATGACGATTGAAGCATTACGTGGAATAACAGATGCCTTTCACCCAGCTGTCCATGAAGCAAGAGGTTACAAGGAACAAATAGATGTAGCAAAAAGAATGCGTGAGTGGCTAAAGGATAGTGAACTCACAACTGAACAAGGAGAACTTCGAGTACAGGATGCATATTCTTTAAGATGTATTCCGCAAATACATGGAGCAAGTTGGCAAGTGTTAAGCTATGTGAAAGAAACATTAGAGATTGAGATGAATGCTGCAACAGATAACCCACTTATTTTTGATGATGGTCAAACCGTTATTTCGAGTGGGAATTTTCATGGTCAACCAATTGCATTTGCGATGGATTTTTTGAAAATAGCGATAGCGGAATTAGCAAATGTATCCGAAAGAAGAATTGAAAGATTAGTGAATCCACATTTGAATGAGGGATTGCCACCATTTTTAAGTCCAGAACCAGGGTTACAATCAGGTGTCATGATCCTACAATATACTGCTGCAAGCCTTGTTTCTGAAAACAAGACGTTAGCTCATCCAGCTTCTGTAGATTCTATCCCATCATCTGCGAATCAAGAAGATCATGTAAGTATGGGGACAATTGCTGCTAGACATGCGTATCAAATTATCAAAAACTGCCGAAAAGTACTGGCAATCGAAGCAATTTGTGCTGCACAAGCGGTTGAATTTAGAGGTGTTGAATATATGGCGCCAAAATTAGGTGGAAAATGGCAAGATGTACGTAATGTTGTCCCAAGTATTAAAAGAGACCGAGTATATAGCAAAGATATTGAAAAAATGGCTGCTTACTTATGCCCATAGTTTTTGTTTTATGAAACATAAAAGGGGAAAAGAGGATTTTATGCATTACACTTTAATAGTATAGAGCAATATTGGAAGCTTCATTGTAAACTATTTTTGATATAATAGAGACCAATAGTTTACGAATGGAGCGAACTTTATCTTGGAAAATCAACAACCTCATATATTACTAATTGATGGTATGGCACTTTTGTTCCGTTCATTTTTTGCAACAGCGCCTATGCATCAATTTTTCAGAAAAGCAGACGGTACCCCAACTAATGGCGTACAAGGATTTGCAAGACATGTATTAAGTGCACAGTCAATTTATCGACCAACCCATTTAGCGGTTTGCTGGGATATGGGTGCTCAAACATTCCGTAACGAGCTTTTCGATGGTTATAAAGCGAATAGACCAGCTCCTCCAGATGAGTTAAAGCCTCAATTCGATATGGCACGAGAAGTATCTGAAATGATAGGCTGGAAAAACTTTGGTATAAAGGGGATGGAAGCAGATGACGCGATTGGTTCCATTATTAGCAAGTGGAAAGATGAAGCCAAAATCACAGTAGTTAGTGGTGATAAAGATTTACTGCAACTATTAAATCCTTCAACAACGATCGCTTTAACGAAAAAAGGTTATACAGAATATAATATCTATACAGATCAACGTTTTAAAGAAGAATATGAGATTGAACCACCATTATTTGCAGAAGTAAAAGCATTTATGGGTGATTCAAGTGATGGCTATCCTGGAGTAAAAGGGATTGGGCCTAAAACAGCATTGAAACTAATACAATCATATGGCTCAGTTGATGGAGTATTAGAATCTCTTGAAGAATTAAAACCTGGTCAACGTACGAAAATTCAAGAAAATGAAGAGATGTTAAAACTTTCTTTACAACTAGCTCGCATCAATACAGAAGTGCCAATTGAAGCTACGATTGATGATTGTACATTACCAATTTGGGATAAAACGAAACTCGAACAGTTAACAATGGAAGGATATTCATTAATCTCTCGTCATGCTCGTTCATTGATGGAGATTGCTGTTAGATAATCTAATCTTTAAATTCATATCATCTTAACGAAGAGCACAGTTGCGAAAAACAACTGTGCTCTTTTAAAAAACTAAGATTTCTTTATTTTAATTCTTTAATGCTTGTTGAATATGAGCTAAATGATGATTACCATGCCATGCATATAGTGCAATACTTTGTTCGATTCGCATTATACTACCATCAGGATATTGATATGTACGCTTTAATTGGTCGATTGTAAGATTTTTAAGTAAATTAACCCAACGTTCATGTAGAGTATCTAACAACTGCAATGAGACTTTTATAGGTAAATCATAATCTATTAGCTTTGCCCATTCATTTTCTTCATATGTTTTAACTAATGGGTTCACTTCAGTCAAAGCTAATTTAATTCGTATATAACCATTTAAATGACTGTCAGCAATATGGTGAATTAATTGACGAATATTTCAACTTCCTTCTCTATATGTTCTTTCTAATTCAAATTCATCGAGCGATTCGGTTAATTTATTTAAACGATTAGGAAGTGCGGCTATTTCTTTCATCCACTTTTGAACATCTTGTTTTTGTATTAGATTAGGACATTCGAATTGTCCAATAGGATATCTTTTATCCAATATAAATCCTCCTTATATTTCATCAATGGGTAGTTTGAATATTTTTCAAACAGGACTCTAACTGCGTTTTCTTTTATTCATAATAAAGAACATAATAATTACCCCGACTAGCATTCCTATGAGTGTACTCCAATATATTGAATCATTTATTAAAAAATAGGCTATAAAGTAACCTAGTAATATACCTAACACCATCCATACGAGCATTTTTATTTTTGACATAATAGGCCTCCTCAAAATATTAGTATCTACAAATACATATTATGTAAGAGTATAATGAATTCCTCTTATGTCATTCAAATTAAAACTCAAGAGATCTTTTCGCGGATTGAAGACGTTTTCCTATCGATATAAAAATCACCAATCCACTAAATATAAAAAGACCTACCAAAACGATTGGCAGGCCTCTAAAAAAGAAAAATTATTTTTGTGCATCCAAGAATGTTGTAACATCTTGTGGAGATTTTGCGTTTGCACTATGCAAGTGAGCAAGTTTTTCGCCATCTTTGAAGATTAAAAGGCTTGGAATACCCATTACTTGATATTTGTCTGAGATCTCAGGGAAATCATCACGATTGATTTCGTACCATGTATATTGGTTATATTCTTCGATGATTGGATCGATGAACATGTTCATACGTGAACAGTCAGGGCACCATCCAGCAAAAAACTTAACAATTACTGGTTCAGAAGCTGAGATTACTTCGTTAAATTGTTCTTCAGATAAAATTGGTTTCATTTGAAAATCCCTCCTAATTATTTTTAGTCTACACGTATTATGGGCTTGTATGCTAGTAAATTGTTTGCATCTGATTAGCAGTATGCAACGTTCCAGCAAATTTATCTATTAACATAGTTATTTTGTACATTTTCTAATAAAAAATTAGACTTTTCCATTGCGAAAATTAACAAAATAGTCTAAAATAAATTTCAGATAAGAAAGTTTTATTTTTTTGATTATAAAATGAATGAGCATTCATTCAAATAGGGAAAGGGAGGATTTGCTCATGGCTTATCACATTAGAAAAGCAGCTGTTATTGGTTCAGGGGTAATGGGTTCTGGCATTGCCGCTCATTTAGCAAATATCGGAATTCCAACTTTATTGTTAGATATTGTTCCAAGAGAGCTAACACAGGAAGAGGAAGCAAAGGGGTTAACTTTAGAAGTTCCTAGTGTGAGAAATCGTTTTGCCGCTGGTGCAGTACAAAAGTTATTAAAACAAAAACCAGCGCCATTAACGACGAAAAAGAGTTTAAATCTTATATCAATCGGTAACTTAGAAGATGATTTAGAAAGATTAAAAGAAGTTGACTGGATCATTGAAGTGGTTGTAGAAAATTTAGACATAAAGAAAAGCTTATATGAAAAAATTGATGCAGTTCGTAAGCCAGGTTCAATTGTTAGTTCTAATACTTCGGGGATTAGTATTAACGCTATGGCAGCCGGACGTTCAGAAGATTTTAAAAAGCACTTCTTAGGTACACCTTTCTTTAATCCACCACGTTATTTAAAATTATTGGAAGTCATTCCAGCTCAAGATACATTGCCTGAAGTGGTTGAATTTATGCAACAATTTGGAGAAAATCGCTTAGGTAAAGGGGTAGTACTTGCAAAAGATACTCCGAACTTTGTTGGGAACCGTATAGGTACATACGGTTTACTAATTACATTACAAGTAATGAAAGAAAAAGGGTATTCAGTGGGTGAAGTCGATTCTGTAACGGGACCACTTATTGGACGTCCAAAATCAGCAACTCTTCGAACTCTAGATGTAGTTGGTTTAGATACATTTGTTCATGTCGCTAAAAATGTTTATGACCATACAACTGGAGAGGAACAAAAAGTATTTGAAGTACCAGAATATCTACAAAAGATGGTTGATAATGGCTGGTTAGGTGCAAAATCAGGTCAAGGGTTCTTCCTAAAAAAAGGAAAAGAAATTACTGAGTTAAACCTAGAAACTTTCGAATATGAGCCATTAAAAAAATTAAAAACGCCATCTATTGAAATAGCTAAACAACAAAAAGGTCTTGCAGCTAAAGTGAAAACGTTAACATACGCAAAAGACCGTACAGGTGAACTTCTTTGGAGTATATTCGCACCAACCTTAATCTATTCTGCACAGTTGTTGGGTGAGATTGCAGATGATATTGTCGCAATTGATAATGCGATGAAATGGGGTTTTGGATGGGCACAAGGTCCATTTGAAATTTGGGATGCTATTGGTGTAAAAGAATCTGTAGAAAAAATGCAAGCGGAAGGATATGAAATCCCTGCATTTACAAAAGCATTATTGGATAATGGGTACTCAACGTTTTATTCAGAAGTGGATGGTGAGTTAGCTTACTTTGATGGAACAGAATATAAACCAGTTCCATTCAACGAAAAGGCAGTTGACCTAAAACGATATAAGAAAAAACATGGGGTACTAAAAAGTAATTCAAGTGCTAGTTTAATAGACTTTGGTGATCAAGTTCTATTATTAGAGTTCCATTCAAAATCTAATGCCCTAGGTCTAGATATTATGCAAATCCTAAACTATGGTTTAGATTTACTTGAAACTTCTGATTACAAAGGTATGGTGATTGGAAACCAAGGTAAAAACTTCTCAGTTGGTGCTAATTTAGCAATGATTCTAATGGAAGCACAAGATGATAATATTTTTGAGTTAGATCATATCGTCAATACATTCCAACAAGGAACATTACGTATTAAATACTCTGATAAACCAATTGTAACTGCTCCTTTTGCGATGACACTTGGTGGTGGTGCAGAAGTTTGCTTACCTTCAGCACATATTCAAGCTTCGATGGAAACTTATTTAGGTTTAGTGGAAGTAGGAGTTGGACTAATCCCTGGTGGAGGCGGAAATAAAGAACTCTATATGAAACATTTAAAAGGCCTTCCTACAGGAGTTGAAGTTGACCTACAAACTGTTGCCAACAATGTTTTTGAATCGATTGCAATGGCAAAAGTTTCAACGTCTGGGGAAGAAGCAAGAGAGAATAATTTCTTAGACTTCGCAGATGGAGTTAGTGTAAACCCTGACCATCAGTTATATGATGCAAAACAAGCAGTATTAGCATTATCAGCTGCTGGTTATAAACCACCAGTACGGGGAAAAGTTCCAGTAGTAGGTGAGCCAGGTTATGCAACATTGTTACTTGGTGCTCAAAACTTATTACAATCAGGATATATAAGCGAACATGATTTACACATTGCTAAAAAATTGGCATATGTCATTGCAGGTGGAAATGTTCCATACGGTACGTTAGTTGATGAACAGTATCTTTTAAATCTTGAAAGAGAAGCGTTCATTAGTCTTGTACAACATCCAAAATCACAAGCGAGAATGCAACACATGCTCATGAAAGGAAAACCGCTACGCAACTAATGGTTGTGTAGCGAAAGGGGGAAAATCATATGCGTGAAGCTGTAATCGTAGCAGGTGCTAGAACACCAGTGGGAAGAGCCAAAAAAGGGTCCTTAGCAACTGTGAGACCTGATGATTTAGGTGCATTAGTTGTGAAAGAAACATTAAAAAGATCAGGATATGAAGGGCCAATAGATGATTTAATCTTAGGTTGTGCAATGCCAGAAGCAGAACAAGGTATGAATGTTGCGCGTAATATCGGTGCATTAGCTGGTTTACCAGATACAACGCCGGCTATTACTGTCAATCGTTTTTGTTCATCAGGGTTACAATCGATTGCTTATGCAGCAGAGAGAGTAATGCTTGGACACTCAACAGCTATTATTGCTGGCGGTATTGAATCGATGAGTATGGTACCGATGATGGGAAATGTGATTCGTCCAAATGCGAAGCTTGCAGAAGAAGCTCCTCAATATTACATGAGTATGGGGCATACAGCGGAAGAAGTTGCTAAGAAATATGAAGTAAGTCGTGAAGAACAAGATGCTTTTGCTGTAAGATCCCATGAACGTGCTGCTAAAGCAATCGCTGAAGGGAAATTTGTAGATGAAATCGTTCCTGTGGAAGTTGAAAAACATTATGTTGATGAAAACAACAAACCACAAGTGAAAAAATTCACTTTTGCTATGGATGAGGGTGTTAGAGTTGGTACATCAACGGAAACACTGGCAAAATTACGTCCAGCCTTCGCTGTAAAAGGTAGTGTAACGGCAGGAAACGCTTCACAAACTTCAGATGGTGCAGGTGCAGTACTAGTAATGGACCGTGAAGAAGCTGAAAAGCAAGGCCTTCAACCAATGGCGAAATTCCTAGGTTTTGCAGTAGGTGGAGTACCTCCAGAAGTGATGGGGATTGGACCAATTGTAGCTGTTCCAAAAGCATTGAAAATCGCTGGATTATCAATTGAAGATATTGATCTATGGGAGATTAATGAGGCATTTGCTTCGCAATCTATTCAAGTAGTTCGTGAATTAGGTATAGATTTAGAAAAAGTAAACGTCAATGGTGGTGCAATTGCTTTAGGCCATCCATTAGGTGCAACTGGTACCATCTTAACGTTAAAACTAATCCATGAGTTAAAACGTCAAGGCAAAAAATATGGAGTTGTAACAATGTGCATCGGTGGCGGTATGGGTGCTGCTGGCGTATTTGAGATTCTTTAAGAAGTATTATTCGTAAGTATTAGATGAAAAAACTATCAAACAAAGGGGAGAATTGATATGACAGAAAATACTTTAAAACTTATTAAAGGCGGTAGCTTTTTAACGGAAGATATTGACGCTGGACGCGTATTTACGCCAGAGGATTTTACTGATGAGCAAAAAATGATTGCAAAAACAACTGAAGATTATATACAAACTGAAGTATTACCAGTTGTCGATAATTTAGAAAATCATGAATTTGAACATTCTGTTCGACTATTGAAAAAAGCAGGTGAGCTTGGCTTACTAGCAGCTGATGTACCAGCAGAATATGAAGGTCTTGGCTTAGATAAAATTTCTTCAGCTTTAATAACTGAAAAAATGGCTTTAGCAGGGGGCTTTTCTATTACACATGGTGCACATGTTGGCATTGGTTCATTACCAATCGTATTATTTGGTAATGACGATCAAAAGCAAAAGTACCTACCAAAACTAGCATCTGGTGAACTAATTGCAGCTTACGCTTTAACTGAGCCTAGTTCAGGGTCTGACGCATTAGGTGCTAAAACAACTGCAAAGCTAAATGCAGAAGGAACACACTATATTCTAAATGGTGAGAAACAATGGATTACAAACTCAGGTTTCGCGGATGTATTTGTAGTCTATGCGAAAATTGATGGCGATAAGTTTTCAGCATTTATCGTAGAACGTGGTTTCCCAGGTGTATCAACTGGTGCTGAAGAAAAGAAAATGGGTATTAAATCTTCTTCTACACGTACATTAATTTTAGAAGATGTGCCTGTACCTGTTGAAAACTTATTAGGTGAAGTAGGTCGCGGTCATGTCATCGCATTTAATATTCTTAACATCGGTCGTTATAAATTGGGTGTTGGGGCAATCGGGGCTTCAAAACGAGCACTTGAATTAGCAATTTCTTATTCAAATCAACGCCAACAATTTAATACACCTATTTCATCTTTCAACCTAACTAAAGAAAAACTATCTACAATGGCTGCTAAATTGTATGCATCTGAATCTTTAATCTATCGTACAGTTGGATATTTCGAAGATCGTATGAGTCAACTAAGTGAAGAAGAAAAGAATGATGGTAAAGCTGTTGCAGCTTCAATAGCAGAATATGCAATTGAATGCTCTATCAACAAAGTATTCGGCTCTGAAACACTTGACTATATCGCAGACGAAGCAGTTCAATTACATGGCGGATATGGCTATATGCAGGAATATGAAGTTGAGCGTATCTATCGTGATTCACGTATCAACCGTATTTTCGAAGGAACAAACGAAATTAACCGTCTAATTGTACCAGGAACTTTCGTGAAAAAGGCGATGAAAGGTGAGCTACCACTTCTTCAACAAGCACAAAGCCTACAATCTGAATTGCTATCAATGTTCCCTGAAGAAATCGGTGACGAACCATTAGCGCAAGAAAAACACTTAGTGAAGATGGCAAAGAAAATTGCATTATTAGCAGCAGGAACAGCAGTTCAACGTTTCGGTACAAAACTAGAGCAAGAACAAGAGATTTTAGTGAATATTGCTAATATCGCTAACCAATTATTCGCGATGGAATCAGTTGTTCTTCGTACTGAAAAAGCACTTGCTCGTGACGGATTCGATAAAGCTGCACAAAAAGTTTTATACACAGAAATTTTCGTTCAAGAAGCATTTGCTGAAATTGAAAAAGAAGCAAAAGAAACAATTATTGGTTCTGTAGAAGGTGACAATGCTCGCATGTTACTATCTGCTCTACGTAAACTTACACGATTCACTCCATATAATTTGATTGCTAAAAAACGTCAAGCTTCTGTAAAACTAATTGCTGCAGAGAAATATACAGTATAGTATTTGAAGAATTTGTATAACGTAGAGAAATCCGGTCATCCTAATAGAGTGATCGGATTTCTTTCTTGAATAAGAAAGTCATCATACAATACAATGAAGAGAAGGGATGTAGTTATAAAACATATAAAAGGAGCATTCTTATGACGATCAGATTAATTCAATACCCAAAATGTACAACATGTAAAAAAGCACAAGCTTGGTTAAAGGAAAATGGAATCGAGTTTGAATTACAACATATAGTTGAACAAACACCTACAAAAGAAGAATTAACAAATTTTTTGAAAATGAGTGGCCTGCCATTGAAAAAATTCTTTAATACTTCTGGGATGAAATATCGCGAACTACAATTAAAAGATCGCTTAAAGGAAATGTCTGAAGATGAGCAACTTGAATTGTTAGCATCAGATGGAATGCTCATTAAAAGACCGATTGTTACCGATGGTCAAAGAATCACATTAGGTTTTAAAATTGATGACTTTGAAAAGACATGGAAATAGTTATACATTTGCTTGTTTTTAAATACGGAATATGTCAAAATTGAAGTGAATTTAAATACATATTTGGAGGGTTAATGATGAGCATACCAACAGATTTACGTTATACAGAAGAACATGAATGGGTAAAAGCAGAAGATGGAAAAGTACGCATCGGAATTACAGAGTTCGCACAATCAGAACTAGGTGATATCGTATTCGTTGAACTTCCACAAGTAGGTGACGATCTAGTAGCAGATGAACCATTTGGTAGTGTTGAATCTGTAAAAACTGTATCTGAACTTTATGCACCTATTTCAGGTAAAGTTGTAGAAATTAATGAAGAACTAGAAGATAGCCCAGAATTTGTTAACGAATCTCCATATGAAAAAGCATGGATGGTTGTGATTGAACCTTCTGACGTATCACAAATTGAAGAATTACTTACACCAGAAAAATACCAAGAACTAATCGAAGAATAATCTTGCCAATAAAAGCGCCACACTTTTTGTGTTGGCGCTTTTACGTACATCAAGCAGTTCACACTATTAAGTTAAGGTTTTTACTGCACTCAATGCGGGATAAAACTGTAAGGAGGAATTAGCTTGTCTGATAAAGTGCTTATTGTAGAAGGTAGGCAGGATAAATTGCAAATTCACCCCATATTAGCAGAAGATATTCCAATTCTATGTACGAATGGAACGATTAGTGCGAGTAATTTAGAAGAACTTATCTATCCCTATGAAGAATATGATTTATATGCTTTTTTTGACGAAGATTATTCAGGCGATTGCCTTCGTGCTTTGATGAAGAGAGAATATCCTGAGACGTATTTTTTACGAACCCTTTCTTTATATAAACAAGTGGAAGTAACGCCAAGAAAATATTTAGCTAGAATATTATTGGCTGCTGATTTTAAAGTAAATCCAGCTTATCTTATAGAATAGGAATGACAAGTTATGCAAGAATGGTCAATTGAAGAATGGGAGAATATGAAGGAAAGTAAAGAACAATGTACTTTCTATTTATACACTTCAATGTGTGGAACGTGCCAAGTAGCTTCTAAAATGATGGAGATTATGGAAGCAACCTTTCCAGACATTCCAATGGGAAAGGCTAATATCAATTATGTGGAACAATTAGCCATAGACTATAAAATTGAAAGTGTCCCATGTTTACTAATTACTGAAAATGGAAAAGTAAGAGATAAAATCTATGCATTTCAATCTGTTTCATACTTATTTGAAAAAATTCAGAAAAAAGATTGACGATGTTAACATAGAGTGGTAAAGTAACAAACATAAATTAAATAATTATTTACGTTACTCTTATTTAGAGAGGTGGAGGGAAGTGCCCTATGAAGCCCGGCAACCGTCACAATGTGACACGGTGCCAATTCACGCAAAGTGAGAACTTTGGAAGATGAGAGAACGGTTTTCGTATATTACGTGGACCCTTCTGTTAATCTTACAGAAGGGTCTTTTATATTAAAAGCGAAAGAGGCTGTTCAGACCCGAGCGACAATGACGTAAATATAAAAGGTGGTTTTGAGTATGATTCAACTAGAAAATGTCGTAAAAAAATACAAAACCGCTAATGGATCTCTAACTGCAGTTAATGATGTTAACCTATCAATAAATGATGGTGAGATTTTTGGCATTATCGGTTATAGTGGTGCTGGTAAAAGCACAATGATCCGTTTACTCAATGGCTTAGAAAAGCCTACATCAGGTAAAGTCACAGTAAATGGACAGAATATTTCATCGATTAAAGGGAAAGAACTTCGAAATGCACGCCATAAAATAAGTATGATTTTCCAACACTTCAACTTATTATGGTCGAGAACAGTCGAAGAGAATATAGCATTTCCATTAGAGATTGCTGGTATTAGTAAAGCAGAACGCCAGAAACGTGTACTTGAACTAGTAGAGTTAGTCGGCTTGAAAGGAAGAGAAAAAGCATATCCTTCCCAACTATCAGGTGGACAAAAGCAACGTGTAGGTATTGCTAGAGCGCTAGCAAATAATCCAGAAGTGTTACTTTGTGATGAAGCAACCTCAGCCCTTGACCCAGAAACAACGGATGCAATCTTAGACTTACTTGTAAGTATCAATGAAAAACTTGGACTAACAATTGTTTTAATCACACATGAGATGCATGTCATCCGAAAAATTTGTCATCGTGTAGCAGTGATGGAAGCTGGGAAAGTTGTTGAGCAAGGAAATGTTCTAGAAGTTTTCCAATCTCCAAAAGCAACTGTAACAAAGAAATTCGTTTCTCAAGTTACTGAAACAGCTGGGCACAAAGAGTCCATTTCACAAATGTTGGATGATTACCCGAATGATCAGTTGATAAAGTTATTCTTTGTTGGTTCTAAAACTGAGCAACCTGTAATCTCTTATTTGATACGAGAGTTTGGTGTCGATGTGAATATTGTGCATGGCAATATATCTCCGACAAAGAGTGGTCCATATGGTACGTTAATCGTCCGAATTGTTGGAAATGATAGCGACGTATCAAATGCGATTCAATATTTAGATGAACAAGGTATTAAAACGGAGGTGATCAAGAATGCTTAATGATCTCTTTCCGAATGTCGATTGGGAAATCATGTGGGAAGCTACAAGAGAAACCATTTACATGACGGCTGTTTCAACAGTTCTTACATTCATAATTGGTTTAGTTCTTGGGATTCTGTTATTCCTTACAAGTCCAACACAACTTTGGGCGAACAAAGTTGTCAACTTACTAACGGGCTCTGTTGTGAATATTTTTCGATCAATTCCATTTATCATTTTAGTTATTCTTTTAATTCCATTTACAAACTTTTTACTAGGAACAATTCGTGGAGCTAATGCAGCGTTACCAGCTTTAATCATAGGAGCTGCACCATTCTATGCTCGAATGGTTTTGATCGCTTTACGTGAAATTGATAAAGGTGTAATTGAAGCGGCACGTTCTATGGGAGCTAAAACTTGGACGATCATTTATAAAGTTTTAATCCCAGAGTCATTACCAGCTTTAATATCAGGTATTACCGTAACAGCAGTAGCATTAGTTGGTTACACTGCAATGGCAGGTGTAATCGGTGCTGGTGGTTTAGGAAACTTAGCGTTTATGGATGGCTTCCAACGAAGTCGTAACGATGTAACATTTGTCGCAACTGTATTAGTGTTAGTGATTGTATTTATCATTCAATTTATAGGTGATTTTATTACATCCAAAACAGATAAACGATAGTTTGGTGTATACGTATAAACGTTCACATATTTGAAAAGAAAAGGGGAAAAAACATGAAGAAACTTGTAGCAGGAATTCTAACAGCATCATTAGCGTTAAGCTTAGCAGCTTGCGGATCAGACGAAAAAGCATCATCTGGTGATTCAAAAGAAACAAAATTAGTAGTAGGTGCTTCTAATGTACCTCACGCAGAAATTTTAGAAAAGGCAAAACCAATTCTTGAAAAAGAAGGCGTAGAATTAGATATTCAAAAATATCAAGATTATGTATTGCCTAATAAGGATTTAGATTCCGGCGATTTAGATGCGAACTATTTCCAACACATTCCATACCTAGAACAACAAATCAAAGATAATGGTTACGACTTTGTAAACGCTGGTGGTATTCATATCGAACCAATCGGTATTTACTCTAAAAAATATAAAAAACTAGATCAACTTCCAAAAGGAGCGACAATTTTAATCAGTAACTCTGTAGCTGACCAAGGTCGTATTCTAACATTACTAGAAGCTAAAGGCTTAATCACATTAAAAGAAGGCATAGATAAAGCTTCAGCAGAAATCAAAGATATTGCGAAAAATCCAAAAAAATTAAAAATCGATGCAAAAACTGCTCCTGAAATGTTAGTGCAAATGTATAAAAACGAAGAAGGAGATGCAGTAGTTATCAATTCTAACTTTGCAATCGATGCAGGTTTAACACCAACAAAAGATGCAATTGCTCTTGAAGACAAAGATTCACCATATGTAAACGTTATTGCAGTGAAGAAAGAAAACAAAGACAATAAAGCTGTGAAAAAATTAGTGGATGTCCTACATTCAAAAGAAATTCAAGACTTCATCAATGAAGAATGGAAAGGTTCAGTAGTTCCTGTATCTGAATAATAAAGATGAAAAAAGACGTTAGAGCGAATTTCGTTCTAGCGTCTTTTTGTGTATATTGAAATAGTTTTCGATATTTAACTCCAAAATATAAAATTATCAATCTTATAATCTATTCTGAGAAATTATTTAAACTGCGTCAATCTAGAGAAGAAGTTACTTACAAAGTCTAAGAAAATTTGTTCCGAAGGTGCTAGCTCGCGGTTTATAGGATAAATAACACCGACATTACGTGTAAATGGAGGTTCCACCAATGCTAGTTTTTTTGTTCGACGAGGGGTAGCGTCATAGAACGCACTTTCAGGTAATAGGGTAACTCCGATACCTGCTGCTACTAATCCTTTTAATGCATCCATATCTTCACCTTCAGAACTAATCTTTGGTGTAAATCCAACTGATTTACATGCTTCTACCGCTACTTTGTTTAATATAAATCCTTCTGGAAATAATGCAAATCCTTCATTACGTAATTCTGTTAATTGGATCTGATCTTTTTTGGCTAGACGATGTGATGAAGGGACAAGTGCTGCGATATTTTCTGTAAACAGGATTTTTTGATCGATACTGTCATCCTTACCGGGGACAGGTCCTAAAAAGGCTAAATTCAGTTCACGTTCCTTTACAGCTTTAATAAGATATTTGTAAGAACCTTGTCTTAAATGAAACGAAACATTTGGATGTTCTTTTTTGAATGCAGAAATAACTGTTGGTAGAAGAAAGCTTGCTAGACTTGTTGGAAATCCAATTTTAATCGTTCCTTCTTCAGGGTTTAAATACTCATCAACCTGTCTTTTTGCAAAATCGATTGCTTGAAGAGCTGCAACTGTATGTTCAAGGAATGTTCTTCCAATTGGTGTAAGTTTTACGTTACGCCCTACACGTTCAAATAATTCAATACCCAACTCTTCTTCTAAATTGGCAATTTGACGGCTAACAGCTGATTGTGCGACATGTAAAACTTCTGCGGCTTCAGAGATATGTTCCCTCTCTGCAACTGCTACAAAATACCTCAGTTGTCTTAATTCCATATCATGTCATCTCCTACTTATCTATTTTTTAGATTAATCCTATCCAAATTATATATTGTTTATATGAATTTGAAAAACTAAAATATACTTAAGACCCGTTATATATATAAAGGAGGGAATCATATGACATTTCACCAAATTCCAACAGCGCAAGGTTTATACTCTCCACAATTTGAGCATGATGCATGTGGCATTGGTCTTTACGCACAATTGCAAGGTAAGCCAACACATGACATCG
The DNA here is from genome assembly GCF_003576525.1 of Rummeliibacillus sp. POC4. Lineage (GTDB taxonomy): Bacteria > Bacillota > Bacilli > Bacillales_A > Planococcaceae > Rummeliibacillus. Next base: position 16,076 of record NZ_QWUA01000048.1, read on the forward strand.
TTTTGAAAGGCTTAGAAATGTTATGCAGATTAGATCATAGAGCCGGTCGCGGTAGTGATGGGAAAACAGGAGATGGATCAGGGTTGATGGTCCAAATTCCAGATGCCTTCTTCCGCGAAGTTTGTATAGATTGGACATTACCTGCTGTAGGAAATTATGGAGTAGGAATGTTATTTTTTGATAAAGACAGTCAAGCGCAACAGGAAATCGAAAATAGATTAAATAATTTCATCGAAGCAGAAGGTCAAGAATTGATTGGTTGGCGTACAGTACCTACTAATCCAGAACCACTAAGTGAGATTGCTAAAAAAACAGCCCCGGTTGTTCGACAAGTGTTTATCAAAGCGAAAGACGTAAATGATTCTTTAGCTTTTGAAAGAAAATTATATTTGATTCGTAAACAAACAGAATTATGGGCTCGAAATAATGGCAAAGATTTTTACTGTGCAAGCATGTCAAGCAGAACAATGGTATTTAAAGGCTTGTTAGCACCTGAAGAAGTAGTAGAATTTTACCTAGACCTACAAGATGAACATTTCACATCAGCTTTTTCGATGGTTCATTCACGTTATAGTACGAATACATTTCCTTCTTGGGAACGCGCGCATCCAAACCGTTACATTATCCACAATGGTGAGATTAACACCCTACGAGGTAATATTAACTGGATGAAAGCGCGTGAGCAACAGTTTATCTCCGAGGCATTTGGGGAAGACCTCGATAAAGTGTTGCCGATTGTAGACCAAAACGGTAGTGACTCATCAATGCTAGATAATGCATTTGAATTTTTTGTTTTAGCGGGACGTACTCCTGCACAAACGGCGATGATGATGATTCCAGAACCTTGGTCAGAAAATCCGCATATCTCAGCTGAAAAGAAAGCTTTTTATAAATATCAAAGCTGTTTAATGGAACCTTGGGATGGACCAACAGCTATTTGTTTCACAGATGGAAAACAAATTGGCGCGATATTAGATCGTAATGGTTTACGACCTGCACGCTATTATGTCACAAAGGATGATTATATTATCTTCTCATCAGAAGTTGGTGTAGTTGATATTGAAGAGGAGAATATTGTTTATAAAGAACGACTAAGTCCGGGGAAAATGTTGCTTGTAGATTTAGAACAGGGACGGATTATTTCAGATGATGAGTTAAAATCTGAAGTTGCAAAGGCAAAACCATATGCTAAATGGTTAGAAGAAAACTTAGCAGTGGTGAAGCCAACAGAAGAAAAACCAGAAAAGATAGACGATCTTTTGTTTAGACAAAAAGTTTTTGGTTATACACATGAAGACGTACAGAAGTATATTGTACCGATGGTGGCAGGAGGAAAAGACCCGCTTGGTTCAATGGGGAATGATGCACCACTAGCAGTCTTATCTGATAAACCACAATCGTTATTTAATTATTTTAAACAATTATTTGCACAAGTTACTAACCCACCAATTGATTCCATTCGTGAGCATATCGTGACTTCGACGATGACTATTCTTGGTGCAGAAGGCGACTTATTACATCCAACTGCAGAAAATTGTCATCGACTCTATTTAGAAACACCTGTGTTGACGAATAGTCAATTCGTAGAGTTGCAAACACAGGACCAATTTGATATGGCTGTTATCGATCTTTCAATGTCAGAAGATTTAGAAAGAGATTTAGCGAGATTAGCAAAAGAAGCTGATGAAGCAATTGCAAATGGCGTTCAGTTGCTTGTTTTATCAGACAAAGCTCTAAATGTTGAAACACCAATGATTCCAATTTTACTTGCGGCTAGTAGCGTTCACCAACATCTTGTAAAAACAGGTCAACGTACAAAAGTAAGTATCATTGTTGAAACTGGTGAAACAAGAGAAGTCCACCATTTCGCTACATTAATCGGTTACGGTGTAGATGCTATATATCCATATCTAGCATTTGCTACTTTAGCAAAAGCAATTGAAGATGGGCATATCAATTATAGTTATGAAGAGGCAATTAGACGTTATGCAAAGGCAGCTTCAGAAGGTGTCGTAAAAGTAATGTCGAAGGTGGGAATTTCAACAGTCCAAAGTTATCGTGGAGCACAAATCTTCGAAGCTGTTGGTATTAGTAAAGAAGTAATTGAAAAATACTTCACTGGAACAGTATCAAAATTGGGTGGTATCGATTTACCGACAATTGCAAAAGAAGCATTGAAAAAACATCAAGAGGCAGTTCAATCGATTGATCGTGTATTACCAGCGGGTAGTGATTTCCAATGGAGAAGTTCGGGTGAACATCATGCCTTCAATCCAAAAACTATCCACACGTTGCAACAAGCAACTCGTAAAGGCGATTTTGGATTGTTCCATCAGTTCTCCGAAATGGCAAATGAAGAACAAATTGGTTTCTTAAGAAATTTATTATCGTTCAAAAAATCAGAATATAAAATATCTTTAGACGAAGTAGAGTCAGCTGAATCTATCGTAAAACGTTTTAAAACAGGGGCTATGTCTTACGGTTCAATTAGCCAAGAAGCGCATGAAACATTAGCAATCGCTATGAATCGAATTGGCGGTAAAAGTAATAGTGGTGAAGGTGGAGAACACCCAAGTCGCTATGTTTTAGATGAAAATGGAGATAACCGTAGAAGTTCGATTAAGCAAATTGCTTCTGGACGTTTTGGTGTTAAAAGTCACTATTTAGTAAATGCTTCTGAGTTACAAATAAAGATGGCTCAAGGTGCAAAACCTGGTGAAGGTGGTCAATTACCAGGCAATAAGGTTTACCCGTGGGTAGCGGATGTTCGTGGATCAACAACTGGTGTCGGACTTATTTCACCACCTCCACATCATGATATTTACTCAATTGAAGATATGGCGGAGTTAATACATGATTTGAAAAACGCTAACCGTGATGCGCGAATTAGTGTAAAACTTGTAGCGAAATCAGGGGTAGGTACTATTGCAGCTGGTGTAGCAAAAGGTGCAGCTGATGTAATCGTCATCAGTGGTTATGATGGAGGTACAGGAGCTTCACCAAAAACAAGTATTAAACACACAGGTCTTCCTTGGGAATTGGGATTGTCAGAAGCACATCAAACATTGATGTTAAATAGACTTCGCGATCGTGTAACACTTGAGACGGATGGTAAGTTAATGACTGGGAAAGACGTTGTAATGGCAGCGCTCTTAGGTGCAGAGGAATTTGGTTTTGCGACAGCACCTTTAATCGTACTTGGATGTGTCATGATGCGTGCTTGTCATTTAGATACGTGTCCAGTTGGTATTGCTACACAAAACCCTGAATTACGTAAAAAATTCATGGGAACAGCTGAGCATGTTGTGAATTTCATGATGTTTGTAGCAGAAGAAGTTCGAGAATATATGGCAATGCTTGGTTTCAGAACTTTTGATGAAATGGTTGGCCGCACAGATGTTTTAGAAGTAAGTGACCGTGCGAAAAATCATTGGAAAGCAGGTCAGCTAGATTTAGAAGCAATCCTTTACAAAGTGGAAGGACCAAGAACAAAACAAGTTCAACAAAATCATAAATTAGATGAGTCATTGGATCTAAGAGAAATTTTAGATAAAGTCAAGGATTCTATTATAGAGGAAAAAGCAATTTCGTTGCATTATCCTATTAAAAATACCGACCGAGTAGTCGGCACAATCGTAGGTAGTGAAATTTCAAAACGTTATGGAGCGAGGGGGCTTGCGGACGATACGATAACATTAAACTTTACTGGATCAGCGGGGCAAAGCTTTGGTGCGTTTATACCAAAAGGTATGCTAATGCACGTTGAGGGCGATGCAAATGATTACTTCGGTAAAGGGTTGTCTGGGGGGAAAGTAGTTGTTAGCTCACCAGTACGAGGACAAGCAGAAACGAATGTTATTGCAGGAAATGTTTGTTTATATGGTGCAACAAGCGGAGAAGCATATATTAATGGTCGAGCAGGAGAACGATTCGCAGTACGTAATAGTGGCGCTAATGTAGTTGTTGAAGGTATTGGTGATCATGGTTGTGAATATATGACTGGTGGTCGTGTAGTAATCTTGGGCGATGTTGGTAAAAACTTCGGTGCAGGTATGTCTGGTGGTATTGCTTATGTATTACCACAGGATATCCAAGAATTTAAAACGAAATGTAACCAAGAAATGATTGGCTTTGAAGGTGTTCATTCAAAAGAAGATGAGGCCATTCTCCATCAACTATTAGAACAACATGTTCACTATACGGAAAGTACTAAAGCAAAACAGATATTAACAAACTGGTCAGACTATGTAGGGCGTTTTGTCAAAGTTGTTCCGACAGATTATAAAAAAATGTTAGATCGCATTGACGAATTTGAAGCTCAAGGTTTATCAGAAGAACAAGCAACGATGAAAGCATTTTTAGCAAATTCAATTAAAAAAAAGGATTTAGTGCTTTCCAATAAATAAGGAGGTGTTCTAGTTGGGGAAGAAAACAGGATTTATGGAATATAGTCGAGAAAAAGGGAAAGAACAGCCACCACTAGAGCGTATAAAAAATTGGAAAGAATATGCTTCACGGCTAACAGACGAAGCACTTCAAATCCAAGGTGCACGTTGTATGGATTGTGGTACACCGTTTTGTCATATGGGAATGGAAATCCGTGGCTCTGCTGCGGGTTGCCCAATTCATAATGTAATTCCTGAATGGAATGATTTAGTTTATCACGGGAAATGGAAAGAAGCTCTTGATCGCTTACTATTAACAAATAATTTCCCAGAATTTACAGGTAGAGTTTGTCCTGCTCCTTGTGAGGGATCTTGTACACTAGCTATTTCAGATCCTGCAGTTGCAATTAAAAGTATCGAACGCGCAATTATTGATAAAGGATTTGAAAATGGTTGGATTACACCTCGTATTCCTGTACATCGAACTGGCAAAAAGGTCGCTGTTGTTGGATCGGGTCCTGCAGGCTTAGCAGCTGCAGACCAACTAAATCAGCTAGGTCATTCTGTAACAGTATATGAAAGATCTGACCGTGCAGGCGGCTTACTTACTTACGGTATTCCTAACATGAAGTTAGACAAAGATGTTGTAGAAAGACGTGTACAATTACTTTCAGACGAAGGTGTTCACTTTATATTAAATACAGAAATTGGAAAAGGCGTAACTGCAGATGAACTAAAAAAAGAATTTGATGCTGTAATTCTTTGTACCGGAGCAACAAAACAAAGACATTTACGCATTGAAGGTAGCGATTCTGAAGGTGTCGTCTTGGCGATGGATTATTTAACTTCTACTACAAAAAGTTTACTAGATTCAAATTTTGAGGATGGTCAATATTTAGACATGAAAGGCAAGAATGTCATCGTTATTGGTGGTGGTGATACAGGTGCTGACTGTGTCGCAACAGCTATTCGCCAAAATTGTAAGTCAGTCTATCAATTTGGTAAACATCCACAGTTGCCAGAACATCGTGCAGTTGATAATCCTTGGCCAACTAATCCACAAGTGTATAAATTGGATTATGCCTATGCTGAAGCAGATGCAAAGTATGGTAGAGATCCTCGCGAATATTGTATTCAAACAAAGAAAATCGTTGCAGATAGCAATGGTCATATAAAAGAATTGCATACTATTCAAATGGAAAAAGTGATTAGTGATGAAGGGTATGTATATTTTAACGAACTTCCGGGGACTGAAAAAGTTTGGCCAGCAGACTATGTGTTTGTTGCAATAGGCTTTGAAGGTACCGATAGTGGTGTCGCTGAACAATTTGGTGTGAAAGTGACAAACAATCGTATTGCCGCAAAAGTAACGAACTATGCTACAAATGTAGAAGGTATATTTGCAGCGGGTGATGCAAGACGTGGTCAAAGTTTAGTTGTATGGGCTATCAATGAAGGAAGAAATGTAGCAGAAAGTGTTAACTCATTTCTTCGCACCCAAGCAATAGCACAATAATAATTTCATTAAAATTAAGAAGAAAAGCTAACTCCGGTTTAAAATGTTGCCTTTAAGGAACATTTTAAATGAAGGGAGTTAGCTTTTTTAGTGATTTAATCTTGAAAAGATAATTTGTATCAACGGAAAAGTATCTTATATAAGGTGAGAAAATGTATTTCGTGATAGTAATTTAGCTATATACATTCGCTATATTTAAATGGATATATCAAAAGCCATGTTGTAGAAAAAGGTTATAAATCTACTGAGAATTTATGTTATTACGGTGTGCGTAGTGAAATCCATTCTCAATTAAAAACTGTTTATTGAAAATCAGTCTATTTTCAATAAACAGCTGGAATTGCTTGTCTAATAGGTTTCAGAATAGATATATACCAACCTTCTTAGATTAAATTGAGAAACATTTTCAAATGATTTGCAAAGCACTTTTTTTTAGGCTAAAATTAGAATGATATTAAATTAGAAATGCATTATACATTTCATTCATTGAGATTATATGGAGGTATTAGAATGTCAACATTAGTCATTAAAGATCTTCACGTCGCTATCGATGGTAAAGAGATTTTAAAGGGTGTTAACTTATCACTCAATACAAACGAAATTCATGCAATCATGGGGCCAAATGGTACAGGTAAATCTACTTTAGCTTCTGCTATTATGGGTCACCCAAAATATGAGGTTACTTCAGGTTCTATCACTTTAGATGGTGAAAATGTTCTTGAAATGGAAGTAGACGAACGTGCAAAAGCTGGTCTATTCCTAGCAATGCAATATCCATCTGAAATTTCAGGTGTTACAAATGCAGATTTCTTACGTTCTGCTATTAATGCTCGTCGTGGTGAAGGTAACGAAGTTTCACTTATGAAATTCATCCGTGAATTAGATGAAAAAATGGATTTCTTAGAAATGCCTGAAGAAATGGGACAACGTTATTTAAACGAAGGTTTCTCTGGCGGTGAAAAGAAACGTAACGAAATTCTTCAATTAATGATGATTAAACCTAAATTTGCAATCCTAGATGAAATCGACTCTGGTCTTGATATCGATGCTCTAAAAGTCGTATCAAAAGGTATCAACGCTATGCGCGGTGAAGGTTTTGGTTGCGTAATGATCACTCACTATCAACGTTTACTTAACTATATTACTCCTGATCATATTCATATTATGATGCAAGGTAAAGTAGTTCGTTCTGGTGGTGCTGAATTAGCAGAAAAACTTGAAGCAGAAGGTTATGACTGGATCAAAAAAGAATTAGGTATCGAAGACGAAGAAGAAACAACAGGACAAGAAGCATAATAGGGAGGGCGAGCAAACATGACGGTTGAAACAAAATTATCAGTAACCGCTCAAGATGTACGCTCTTTCTCTGAAGCTAACAATGAACCTAGCTGGTTGACTGAGCTTCGTGAACGTGCATTAGCGGATGTAGAAACACTGCCAATGGTAAAACCAGATAAAACAAATGTTGAAAAATGGAACTTTACAGAATTTCCTACACATACAGTTGAAAGTACAACATATGCTAGTCTTGAAGAACTTCCAGAAGAAGTAAAGGCAATTGTTGATGCTGAAGGTCAACAAAATGTTTATATTCAACACAATAATACACCAGCTTATTTAAAAGTTTCTGAAGAATTAGCTTCAAAAGGTGTTATTTTAACAGATATTTTAACAGCAGCTCGCGAACATGGCGATCTAGTTCAAAAATATTTTATGACTGAAGGCGTAAAAATAGACCAACATAAGCTAACAGCTTTACATGCAGCTTTAGTAAATGGCGGTGTATTTGTATATGTTCCTAAAGATGTTATCGTAGAAGAACCTATCCAAGCTGTATTCCTTCATGATAATGCGGATGCATCATTATACAACCATGTATTAGTTGTGGCTGAAGCAAATAGTTCTATTACTTACGTAGAAAATTATCTTTCTACAGTAGAAGAAGCTAAAGGACAAGCAAATATTATTTCAGAAGTAATCGTAAATGATAATGCTTCTGTTACTTATGGTGCTGTTGATGTTCTTGCTAAAGGCTTTACTACTTATGTGAATCGTCGTGCTATTCTACATCGTGATGCAAAAGTGGATTGGGCTTTAGGCTTAATGAATGATAGTGATACAATTTCAGAAAATGTTACGTACCTAAAAGGTGACGGTTCATATGCTGATACTAAATCTGTAGTTGTCGGTCGTGGAGATCAAAGCCAAAACTTTACTACTGAAGTTAGACACTGGGGTAAAGCTTCAAATGGTTATATCCTAATTCATGGTGTTATGAAAGATTCTTCACGTGGTATTTTCAATGGTATTGGTAAAATTGAACACGGTGCTACTAAAGCTGATGCAGAACAAGAATCACGTGTCCTTATGTTAAACAAAGACGCACGTGGGGATGCAAACCCAATTCTATTAATCGATGAAGATGATGTAACAGCAGGTCACGCTGCTTCTGTAGGTCGCGTAGATCCCGTACAACTATATTATTTAATGAGTCGTGGGATTTCTAAAGCAGAAGCTGAACGTTTAGTAATCCACGGATTCCTTGCACCAGTTGTTAATAAGCTCCCTATTGACGGAGTAAAAAAACAACTGACGGAGGTTATTGAAAGGAAAGTTCGCTAATGATAAAAACTAATATTCGAGGCTATTTTCCAATTTTAGATCAAGAAGTCAATGGACACCCTCTAGTTTATCTAGATAGTGCAGCTACTACACAAAAACCTATTCAGGTTTTGGAAGCTGTAAAACATTACTACGAATTCGAAAATTCTAATGTTCACCGTGGCGTGCATACATTAGGAAATCGTGCAACAGATGCTTATGAAGGTGCACGTGAAAAAGTTCGTAAGTTTATCAATGCAAATTCAACTGAAGAAATTATTTTTACAAAAGGTACTACAAACTCATTGAATATGGTTGCTTTAAGTTACGGCCGTGCAAATGTTGGTGAAGGCGATGAAATCGTCATCACTTATATGGAACACCATTCAAACCTGATTCCATGGCAACAATTAGCGAAAGAAAAAAATGCAACTTTAAAATATATTGATATGAATCCAGATGGTACATTGTCAATGGACAAAGTCAAAGAGGCTATTACAGATCGTACAAAGATCGTCGCTATTGCATATGCATCAAATGTTCTTGGTACTCTTAACCCAGTAAAAGAAATTGCAGCAGTAGCACATGCACATGGTGCAGTGATGGTCGTTGATGGCGCACAAGGTGTACCACATTTTAAAACAGATGTTCAAGATTTAGATTGTGACTTCTTAGCATTTTCTGGTCATAAGATGTGCGGGCCAACAGGTATTGGTGTATTATATGGTAAAAAAGAGCACCTGGAAGCCATGAACCCAATCGATTTTGGTGGGGAAATGATTAGTATTGTTGGTTTGTATGAGTCAACTTGGGCTGACCTTCCATGGAAATTTGAAGGTGGTACCCCTAATATAGCTGGAGCTATTGGTTTAGGTGCTGCAATCGATTTCTTAGAAGAAATAGGTATGGACAACATCATTGAACACGAACAAAGATTAACTCGTTATGCAATTGAGCAACTTAGCGCAATCGAAGGAGTTTCTATCTATGGTCCACAAGATGCAGCAAAACGTTCTGGTCTTGTTACATTTAACTTAGATGGCGTACATCCACATGATGTTGCAACAGTACTTGATATGGAAGGTATTGCTGTTCGTGCAGGACACCACTGTGCTCAACCATTGATGAAATGGCTTGAATGTTCAGCAACAGCTCGTGCAAGCTTCTATATTTACAATACAGAAGCTGACATTGACCGACTTGTTGAAGGGTTGCGTAATGCGAAGGAGTATTTTGCTGATGTCAATGAATAAACTAGATCAACTATATCGTTCTGTTATTATGGATCATTATAAAAAACCTCGTAACAAAGGTGTAATTGATGATTCTAATGTATCAATCGATATGAATAACCCAACTTGTGGAGATCGCATACACTTATCTATAAAAGTAGAAGATGGTATTGTCGTAGATGCTAAATTTGAAGGAGAAGGTTGTTCAATTTCAATGTCTTCTGCTTCAATGATGACACAAGCGATTAAAGGTAAAACTACTGAAGAAGCTGTTAAATTAGCACAAGTCTTCTCAGAAATGATGTTAGGCCATGATCACGATGATTCACTAGACCTTGGTGATGTTGAAGCGTTATCTGGTGTATCACAATTCCCTGCACGTATTAAATGTGCAACACTTTCTTGGAAAGCTATGGAAAAGGGCATAAAAGAAGCGAACTTATAAAATAGATGAAATTACAGAACGGAGGAGAAAAAATGGCTAAAAAAATGCCTGAAATTGGCGATTACGAGTACGGCTTCCATGATAAAGACGTATCCATTTTCCGTACAGAACGTGGGCTAACTCCTGAAATCGTTAAAGAAATCTCTAAAATGAAAAATGAGCCACAATGGATGTTAGATTTCCGTCTAAAATCATTGGATGTGTTCTATTCAAAACCAATGCCACAATGGGGTGGCGATTTATCTGCACTAAACTTCGATGAAATTACGTACTATGTAAAACCATCTGAAGCTACTCAAAAATCTTGGGATGAAGTACCAGCAGAAATCAAAGCAACTTTCGATAAACTTGGTATTCCAGAAGCAGAACAAAAATACCTTGCAGGTGTATCTGCACAATATGAATCAGAAGTTGTTTACCACAATATGAAAGAAGAACTTGAAAGTATGGGTGTTATCTTCAAAGATACTGACTCAGCTCTTCGTGAAAACGAAGATATCTTCAAAGAATACTTTGGTAAAGCAATCCCACCTAACGATAACAAATTTGCAGCTCTAAACTCAGCTGTTTGGTCTGGTGGATCATTCATCTATGTACCAAAAGGCGTTGTTCTTGAAACACCGCTACAAGCTTACTTCCGTATTAACTCTGAAAATATGGGACAATTTGAACGTACTTTAATTATTGTTGATGAAGGTGCAAGTGTACATTATGTAGAAGGATGTACTGCACCAGTTTACACAACAAGTTCTCTTCATAGTGCTGTTGTAGAAATCTTCATCAAAAAAGATGCTTATTGCCGTTATACAACAATCCAAAACTGGGCAAACAACGTTTATAACTTAGTTACAAAACGTGCTACATGTGAAGAACATGCTACAATGGAATGGATTGATGGTAACATTGGTTCTAAACTTACGATGAAATATCCAGCTTGTATCTTAAAAGGTGAAGGCGCTCGTGGTATGACATTATCAATTGCTATCGCAGGTCGTGGTCAAAACCAAGATACAGGTGCCAAAATGATTCACTTAGCACCAAATACATCTTCAACTATTGTTTCTAAATCAATTTCAAAACATGGTGGTAACGTAACATACCGTGGTCAAGTGAAATTTGGTAAAAAGGCAACAAATGCACGTGCAAATGTTGAATGTGATACATTAATCATGGATAACCAATCTACTTCTGATACAATTCCATATAACGAAGTCATGAATGACCAAATTGCTCTAGAGCATGAAGCAAAAGTTTCTAAAGTGTCTGAAGAACAATTATTCTACTTGATGAGCCGTGGTGTTTCTGAACAAGAAGCAACAGAAATGATCGTTATGGGCTTCATCGAACCATTCACAAAAGAACTTCCAATGGAATACGCAGTAGAAATGAACCGTCTGATCAAATTCGAGATGGAAGGTTCAATCGGCTAATCCTTTAGTGTATAAGGTGCTTTAAAAGGAATTGAAATAATTCCCTGCACACGAAAATCGAATTTAGTATTAAATATGGGTAGAAATCATCTAATTCAATATGATTGAATGAGATGATTTCTACTCTTTTTTATAAATTTCTGATCTAATTATGAGAAAAGTATTACAGTAAAGTCAGAAGTAAAGTCATATCGTTCAAACCCTACTAAAAATAAGGATAACTCGTGTCTGCTGATTATAAGTTTTTTCACAAAAAATTGTATATTTAGCAAGAAAAACGTGATATGATGTAATAGTTGAAAAATGTTCTGATTATTCAGAACTAGATAACAAACTCTTTATAATGGGGTGTAGTATTTTTTATGCATTTACTTTCATCTGTAAGTGTACTACTCGTGTCTGATATTGAATTAGCAAGACTTTTTTATCAAACTGTATTAAGTTGTCATGAGGTCGATGGAATTCTTTTTCGCAGAGATTGTGGACTAGCTATAAAGTTAGTACAAGCTGAAAAAATAGAGGATGTAAAACCAAATCGAAATCTGTGGAATGTGTTTAGTTATGTCGAAGATGAAGAAAGATTAGATAAATTGTTTCATGAAGCAAAAGCTCATGGCGCTCTTTTTGCCTATTATCCAAAAATAAGAGAAATAGGGGACGAAAAACTAAAAGAGTTTGCTATTCGTGATTTAGATGGTTATTTAATCGGATTTGGGCTAGCGATTGAAAGATAAATATGTTGGAGAGATATACACAGCAATGTTAAATTTGCGGTTATATCTCTTTTTGTTTATCTCATAATCTGCATTATTATAAAAAATATTAAACAAGATGAAAGAAGAGCATTGTTACAATTAATATAATTTCAATGGATTTAATATGGTTTCTGATTGATGCTATGATATGATGAATATACTTAACCAATAGGAGGGAGACCTATGATACACATCGGATTAACTGGATGGGGCGATCATCCAAGTCTATATCGTTCTTTATCAAAAGATAAGTTATTTGATTATAGCGGTCATTTTCCAATAGTAGAATTAGATACTTCTTTCTATTCCATTCCTTCTATTGCAAATGTACAAAAATGGATTGCTGAAACGCCTAATCACTTTCAGTTTGTGGTGAAAGCCTATCAAGGAATGACCGGACATTTACGAGATGATAATCCCTATGGAACGGTAGATGAGATGTTTAATGTTTTTAAAGAATCTATACATAAATTCCAAGAAACCGGAAAATTGGCACTTGTACTTGTGCAATTTCCACCATGGTTTGATTGTCAACAAAAGAATGTTCAGTATATACGTTATATTAAACAGCAACTTAACGATTTCCCTATAGCTATAGAATTCCGAAATCGCACTTGGTATAGTGAGAAATTTATGGATGGAACATTGAGCTTTTTAAGGGGTCAGCAGCTCTTTCATACAGTTTGTGATGAGCCACAAGCTGGAGAAGGGTCAGTACCTTTAGTGCCGGTTGTGACAGGTGACAAGGTGTTACTTCGAATACATGGACGAAATGTACACGGATGGCGAAATCCAGGTAATAACGAACAATGGAGAAAAGTTCGATTTTTATATGATTATACAAACGAAGAACTAATATATTTAAAAGAAGTTGTAGAAAAATTGCAACAGTCTGCAAAAGAAGTGTATGTATTATTTAATAATAATTCAGGTCATCACGCAGCTTCAAACGCAAAGACATTACAGAAAATGCTTGGTGTTGAGTATCACAATCTATCCCCAAAACAATTAGATTTATTTGAAGGAGAGTAGTAATGGTATATATTTTACTAGCTGTAATAGGTGTGTGTTCAGGAATAATTGGTGCACTTGTTGGGCTTGGTGGTGGAGCCATTCTTGTACCGGCTACGTTATATATTGGTACTACACTTGGAATGATTCCTGATTTAACACCACAAAAAGTTGTAGGCCTATCTGTTATTATGATGATCGCGACAGGATTAGCTTCTACACTGTCGTATATGAAATCAAAATTGGTGGATTATAAGAGTGGGTTGATATTCTTTATAGGGAGTGCGCCAGGTACAATTTTAGGTGCCTATATTAATAAGGGAATAGATTTGCCTTCTTTTAACTTATACTTTGGTATATTACTTATTATTTTAGCAATCATACTACTTATTCGTGACTATCTAAAACCAATTGATTGGTTTGTAAACCGTGGAATGAAACAAACATTCTCGGATTTAAAAGACGATAAAGAGTATGTGTATGGGTATCCAATTTGGTTTGCTATACTATTAACATTTCTAATTGGGATGGCATCAGGCCTATTTGGTATCGGTGGTGGATCGATGATTGTACCAGCAATGATTATTTTGTTTGCATTTCCACCACATGTTGCAGTGGCAACGTCTATGTTCATGGTGTTTTTATCATCCATTATTAACTCAGCAAGTCATATTTACCTGGGACATGTACCTTGGTTATATACACTTCCAGTAGTGCCAGGTGCTTATATTGGAGCCAAGTTGGGTGCTGCTGTGAATAAAAAAATAAATTCAAATACATTAGTATTTGCTTTACGAATAATATTATTGTTACTTGGAATACGCTCTATTTATGAGGGATTGTTCTAAGCATAGAGAGGTGTCACCATGTTAGAAACGATTCATTTATATCATACGAATGATGTTCATAGCCATTTTGGATATTGGCCACGTATTCAAAAGTTACTAACTGATCGAAAAAAATGGCATAACGAAATGGAAGATAGTTGTTATATTTTTGATATCGGAGATTTTATTGACCGATCACATATTTATACAGAGGCAACTCTAGGAAAAGGAAATATTGAGCTATTAAATGATGGGCTATATGATGCAGTGACGATTGGAAATAATGAAGGAATTACATTGTCAAAAGCTGATTTAAACAAATTGTATGATGATGCAAAATTTGATGTGATAGTAGGTAATTTAAAAACGGAAAATAAAGTGCCAAAGTGGGCGAAACCGTTTAAAATTTTTAAGACTGCACAGGGGACAAAAATTGGTGTTATTGCTGCAACTGCAGAATTCCGAACTTATTATGAGCCATTAGGATGGACGATTGAAGACCCATTACCTGTATTGCAGGATATTGTAAATGAAATACACCCTTTAGTCGATATCTTACTTTGTATGTCTCATTTAGGTATTCAAATGGATGAACAATTAGCTATACAATGTCCGCAAATAGATGTGATTTTCGGTTCTCATACTCATCATGTATTGCATGAAGGTAAAATAGTTGGAAATACATTATTAACAGGTGGAGGCAAATTTGGCTTTTTTGTAGGGCATACAGAAATTCAATTTGACGATGAATTGGATAAAATTGTTCAGAAAAAGACAGAGTTATATAGAACGTCAGATTTACCACCAGTTAAGGATGAGGAACAATTTGATCAATCGTTAATACAAAAAGGAAAGGAACTCTTAAATTATCCGGTATTTGAGGCAGATCATTATTTAAATAAAGAATGGTATCATCACTCAACATTATCTCGCTTTTTTGCCAAGGAATTATTACAATTTTCAAAAGCAGATTGTGCGATGTTCAATGCCGGAATATTTTTAAGGGATATTCCCAAAGGGACAGTTACAGCCTTTGACATCCATCAATGTCTACCTCATCCCATCAATGCTTGTGTCATTGAAATGACAGGTGAAAAACTTAAAGAAGTTTTAGAGCTTGCACAGAAATCATTAGATTGGCCAAGAACAGAGTTAAAAGGATTGGGCTTTAGAGGGGTAATTCTTGGCAAAATTTTGACATATGGATTTTCGCTTAATTCTGATGGAGAACTATTGGTAAATGGAAAGAAAACAAGTGATACTAACGTTTATAAGTTAGTGACGTTAGATATGTTTACTTTCGGTTATTTCTTCCCAGAGTTAAAAAAATTACCAAAAACCTACTTGTTACCAGAATTTCTACGTGATATTCTGATGTCATATAGAAATAAATCATAGTTGTTTTAATATACTGATTTTTGAGATGATTGGGGAAGAACAGCATGCGGTTGATATCAACGGAAGTATTACAAACGGGCATGGTAATAGGTAGGACAATTTGGAATGAGATTGGTAGACCATTATTACAAAAGGGTGTAAAAGTATCAGATCTGATTATCAAACGATTACAAGAATTGAATATACAATATGTATACATTGACGATAGTATATCAAAAGATATCGAAGTAAAAGAAGCCATACCTAGAACAGTAAGACAACATGCGGTACAGCAAATAACGTCATCTTTTAATCAGTTAAAAATGCTGAAAGGAAAAGATGTTACATATTGTCTGGACCGTCAATCGAAGCAATTTACATTAATTATTGATGATTTGTTGAATAATATTATGAATAACAAAGAAATTTTAACCATTCTAAGTGATGCTTTTCTTTATGATAACTATATCTATCAGCATTCCTTGCAAGTAGCGGTTTACTCGATTGCGATTGCAAAGGAAATGAAATATAATGCGGTTGAAATTCGTCAAATAGGAATAGGTGCTATACTACATGATATCGGAAAGATGATGATTCCTCAGGAAATACTTAAAAAACCAGGAAGATTAACAAACGAAGAATACGAAATCATGAAACAGCATACTAAGTACGGTTTTGACA
Source organism: Rummeliibacillus sp. POC4 (assembly GCF_003576525.1). Lineage (GTDB taxonomy): Bacteria > Bacillota > Bacilli > Bacillales_A > Planococcaceae > Rummeliibacillus. The sequence goes on from NZ_QWUA01000048.1 coordinate 32,336, forward strand.
TTTTGAGAAATTTACATACGATTTCCCTATTATCTGCACATTGTGCATTTCAACATCATGAACGATTAGATGGCAGTGGTTATCCAAGAGGATTGCTGGATTTCGAAATCCATCCATATGCAAAAATTATTGCAGTAGCAGATGTATTTGATGCGGTTACTTCAAATCGAGTGTATCGAAATAAGATGCTTCCTTCACTAGGGATGGATATTATTAAAGAAGGCAGTGGTACATTATACGACGAAAAAGTAGTAAATGCTTTAAGACGTTGTGTAGCATATTATCCTAATGGAACTGTCCTATTATTATCTGATGGTCGTAGAGGGATTGTTTGTAAGCAAAATAAAGAAAACACAGAGAGACCATGGGTTCGGATATTCGAGGAAAATAACGAAATACTTAAAGCTACATATGAAATTTTATTAGCTGATGAAGTAGACCTATCCGTCAAAAAGGTTGAAGTTGAATATTTATCACAAGTCGAATAATGGCAACCTCCTATTCATATTATTGATTAGGAGGTATTTTTGTGCGATTGATGAAAAAGAGAAAGCAACTATTCAGGCGATCACGTCTATTCCCAATGGTATTGGTTAGTCTTTTAGGTTGCGTATTGCTATTTTTTTATTACATTAATGCTCAACTTATGCCCACATTTATGCGGTATGCTGAAGTTGAAACCAATAAAATCGCATCTTATGTAATTAGTAAGGCTATAACATCAAGAACTTCAAATGTACTTGATAGCAATGAAGTAATTGAAAGTGTAGGAGAAGGAGAAAATCAGGGGCTAGTCGATTCAAAGTTGAATACAGAAGTGATTACTCGAATTATGGCGGAAACACAAACATTAGTTCAATCACATTTAGAAGAAGCGGAAAAAGGAAATTTAGATCATTTACCAAAATATGAAGATATCGAATATGATGAGGAATCCATGCAGAGAGATGGCGGAATTGTATTTTACGTACCAATTGGACTTGCCACAGGTTTGCCGTTACTCGGAAATCTAGGTCCGAAAATCCCTATCCGTTTCCATGTGATAGGGAATGTTCAGGTTAATATGGAACAAGAAATTCAAGAGTTCGGTATTAACAACGCTGCTGTCAAATACAGTGTGCGTACAACAGTTAATGTCCAAATAATTGTTCCTTTTGATAGTATGTCAGCAACAGTGGAACAAAAAATACCTGTAGCAATCACTTTGTTAAAAGGGAATGTTCCGTATATTTATTCTAGTGATGCTTCATCAACCCAACCGGCTATTGAAGTGCCATTACCTGCTACACCACCAAATTCTTCAACAAATGCACCATCTCCAACAGCGCCACCTGCTTCAGATAATAATTAGAATAAATACCATTTAAGAGTAACCCAAGGTTGAGAGAAAACCTTTAATATGTTAAATTGACAACAGTAAGGGATTTTCACATTTACTTAATCGATGGGAGCTGACTTATCGTGACATCATGTAAACCAACAAAGGGAGAATATATTCGAAAACCAGATTGGCTCAAAATTAAACTAAATACAAACGAAGAATATAAAGGTTTAAAAAAGCTAATGAGGGAGAAAAATTTACATACGGTTTGTGAGGAGGCAAAGTGTCCTAACATTCACGAATGTTGGGGTGAACGCCGTACAGCCACATTTATGATTTTAGGTGATATATGTACGCGTGCATGTCGATTTTGTGCAGTTAAGACAGGTCTTCCTACTGAACTGGATTTAGCAGAACCTGAACGTGTAGCAGATTCCGTACAGCTTATGAATTTAAAGCATGTTGTCATTACTGTTGTGGCACGTGATGATTTAAAAGATGGAGGAGCAAGCGTCCTTGCTGAAACAGTTCGAGCAATCCGTCGCAAATGTCCGTTTACTTCCATCGAAGTATTGCCTTCTGATATGGGAGGAGTAAAAGAAAATTTACAAATATTAATGGATGCAAAACCAGATATTTTGAATCATAATATAGAGACAGTAAGACGGTTAACACCAAGAGTTCGTGCACGTGCAACATATGATCGTTCTTTAGAGTTTTTAAAGCGCGCGAAAGAAATGCAACCAGATATTCCTACAAAGTCATCTTTAATGATTGGTCTTGGGGAAACAGAAGAAGAAATTATTGAAGTAATGGATGACTTACGCGCAAATAATGTAGATATTATGACAATAGGTCAGTATCTTCAACCAACGAAAAAGCATTTACCAGTGAAGAAATACTATTCTCCATTGGAGTTTGGAAAGCTTCGTAAAATAGCCATGTCTAAAGGCTTTAGCCATTGTGAGGCAGGTCCTTTAGTTCGTAGTAGTTATCATGCAGATGAACAAGTAAATGAAGCTGCAAAACATAAACATGCGCTTGGAGAAAATGCGTAATCATCTTTAAAAAATGGATGGTGATAAAATGATTATTGCAGATCAATCAATGTATGAAATCATTGAAAATGTAAAAGAAGGATTTAAACAAGAAGATTTTAATGGCCGTTATAGTGATATTTTATCGAAGTATGATTATATTGTTGGAGACTGGGGCTATGGTCAACTTCGTTTAAAAGGCTTCTATGAAGATAAAAACCAAAAGGCTACTTTTGATACACGAATTAGCACGCTACAAGATTATTTATACGAATATTGTAATTTTGGCTGTTCCTATTTTGTATTAAAAAAAATAGGGAAAGCACCTCAATTGGTGGATTCATCTAAAGAGATGATTGAAGCAGTAGAGGAAGATATTATCTTGATCGAAGAAACGGATACACCTCAATTGGATGAAAGTAATTTAGAGAATGATTTAGAACAACAAAAAAACATCGAGCAAGGGCAATTTTAAACCCTCTCGATGTTTTTTTATGCAGTTAAATAAAATTCAACTGATTTTTATGCTTACTTTTTGAACACACTATCCCTATAGAATAAAGTCATCTTAACCAATTAGTTCATACAAATATTCTCGAATCTCCTGAGCTTCCTCTGGCGATCTTTTGTATACGTCTTCTAGGTAGCCTGGTTCGTCTAAATCATCAGATCCGATAATAGCAAATCGATTATGTTGCATATCTAAAACAAGAACTTTTCCATAGAAACGGTTGCTTTGCATTATTGCCAAATCATATCGTTGGTTTTCACCCATGAAGCTAACAAATCTTGTCTTATTCTCTTCTATATCATCATATAAAAAAAATCTTTCCATTTATTCATAACCCCTTCCGGTTCTAAAGTTATGTTACTATAGAAGAGAATAAGGTATCAACCTTTACTATTTGAATGGAGGAAGCAAAATGTATTTTGTTGATCGAAAAAAAATTACAAATAATCTTGAATATATGGATTCTATTATGAATACTTTTCAACAAACAGAAAATTGGTTAATGGATGATGTGCATAAACTAGCTGTAGAACGTATTGCAAACGTTTTAATTGAAGCTATTATAGATGTTGGAAACTCAATGATTGATGGTTTTATCATGAGAGATCCGGGCAGTTATGAAGACATCATCGATATTTTAGTAGACGAAAAAGTAATCACTGCTGATATGGAACAACCACTTAAAGCGTTAATCGGTCTTCGTAGAGGGCTTGTACGCGATATTTTAGAAGTAGATGACCAAGAAGTTATTAAAGTTCTAAATGAGCATTTAAATGTTATTAAAGCGTTTTCACCATGCGTAAATAAATACTTGATCAATGAGTTAGGACCAGTTACTGCATTTATCCCTGAGGAACAATAATGAGAAAGTATAAAGCTTATTGCTTTGATCTAGATGGAACGGTCTATAAAGGATCTGAACCTATATCAGAGGCAAAAGATTTTATAAATTATTTAAAGCAACAGGGAATTGAACCCTTCTTCGTTACAAATAATGCGAAAATGACTGGTGAACAACTACAAAGCAAATTACTCAATATGGGGATTGAAGCAAAAAAAGATCATATTATGACTTCTGCAATGGCTACTACCAAGTATATTGCTAAGCATTTTCCTAATAAGACGGTCAAGGTTTTAGGTGGAGATGGGTTAAAGCAAGCTATTCTTGATACAGGTATGGAAGTTGTTTCGAATAATCCAGACGTTTTTGTGCAAGGTATGAATACGGAACTAACTTATCAAATGTTGGCAGAGGCATGCTATGCTATACAAAATGGTGCAGTATTCATAGCAACAAATGGTGATGTAAAATTTCCAAGCGAGTATGGATTTGCACCTGGTAATGGCGCTATAGCAGAAATGATTCATAATGTAACAGATGTTGCACCTATTTATATTGGTAAACCAGCTACACATATGCTTGAAATTATTCGCCAAGAATTTAATTTACAAAAAGAAGATATGTTAATGATTGGGGACAACTATGATACGGATATCCTTGCAGGGATTCGTTTTGGAATTGACACATTACATGTCAATACAGGAGTAACGCGTACAGAAGATGTTCAAAATAAAGAAAAAACAGCAACATACACGGTTAAAACATTGTTAGAATGTATAGAATAGAAATGAAGGACCTATTAAATCATAAAAGACTTAGTAGGTCCCATTTCCTTAAAATAAAGGATTTTCCTCTATAAATTGATAAATTTTTTTCGTTAATTCCTCTGGTGTTTCGGCTTCAACCAAATCTCCATTGACAAGTGCATATAATTTTTCAGAACATCTTGTACAATAGCTTAGACAACCATATTCAAGCACATCTACATTTGGATCTTGTTCTAGCACTTCATATGTTTCTTGGGAGCCGTTAGCCAAATTGCTGACGCAAAATTCAACAAGTGGATTCATATAACACGTCACCTCACCCTTCGAATGCTACTATTATTTTTTTTATTCGTCAATTTTTCTACTTAGTTCGTTTTTCTACTTGAATTGTGAAAGTTATCACAAAGATATTGTGAAAGTTATCACAATCAGCTATACTCGTTAAGGACAGATTTAAATGTGACAAAATTGTTAATAAGGGAGATTATTATGAAACGATTAGTATTATTAGGCGGTGGCTATGGCAACATGCGTATTTTACTTCGCTTATTGCCAAATAATTTTCCAGAAGATGTACAAATTACTCTCGTAGATCGTGCACCATTCCATAGTTTAAAAACTGAATTTTATGCTTTGGCTGCAGGAACAACACCTGAAAAGGATATTCGAGTTAAATTCCCAGAGAACAACAGACTTTCAGCTGTATACGGAGAAATTGAACGCATCGATTTAGAAAATAAAGTAGTTCTTCTTGAAGATGGTAAAAAAGTTGAATATGACGATTTAGTTATTGGACTTGGTTGTGAAGATAATTATCATAATGTACCAGGAGCAGCAGAATATACTTACAGTATCCAAACTATGGCTAAGTCTCGTATTACGTACAATGCATTAGCAGGATTACCATCAGGTTCAACAGTTGCAATTGTTGGAGCTGGATTAAGTGGTATCGAATTAGCAAGTGAATTACGTGAGAGTCGTGCAGATCTTAAGATTAAACTATTTGACCGTGGACCACGTATTTTAAAAGACTTCCCAGAACGTTTAAGTAAATACGTGAAAAAATGGTTTGATAGCCATGACGTTGAAGTTATTGCAAAATCAAATATTACAAAAGTTGAAGATAAAATTCTTTATAATCATGAAGAAAAAATCGAAGTGGATGCAGTCGTATGGACAGCTGGTATTCAACCAGTAAAAGTAGCACGCGATACAGGTCTAGAATTGAACCGTGGTCGTATTGAAGTCACACAATATATGAATGTTCCAAGCGATGAATCTGTGTATGTAGTTGGTGACTGTGCAGCTTCTCAATTCGGTCCAAGTGCTCAGCTTGCTGAAGAACAAGCAGAACATATTGTAAAAGTATTGAAATTACGTTGGAGCAACCAACCACTACCAGAAAAAATGCCTGAAATTAAGCTAAAAGGCTTTATGGGAGCTCTTGGTAAAAAACAAGGTTTCGTATATCTAGCAGATACAACTGTTACTGGACGTATAGCACGTCTGATGAAATCTGGATTGCTATGGATG
>NZ_QWUA01000049.1 GCF_003576525.1 Rummeliibacillus sp. POC4
CCCTTTTATTTCTTTTTGGATGGGTTTATTTCCTTTTTGAGTTTGTTTATTTCCTTTTGAGGGCTATTATTTTTTGGGTGCCTACACCTGTGATTACATCATTTACTAGCTAAGAACCATCAGAGGAAATTTTCAGCATTACGCCTCTTGAACAATATTGCATCATCTTGTAGTATCCTCTTTCACTAATTCAGTAGCAATATCTATTAGCTTAGCTATCTTATTAAATTAACTAAAGATATTTAATACAACAATAAAAGAAAAGCCCTTAACCTCCGAAGAGATTAAGGACTTAATTTGCAGTCTATTTTCTGAATTGTTTCGGTGACTGAAACCTAAAGTAACGTTATCGTTTAGTCTTATTCGGCAGTAATACCATTAGTTAATGTTAATTGAACAGTTGCTTTTTGTCCGCCTACATTAATAGTTGCGTTAACAACAGCACCATCTTCAGCAGATGTAATTTTTGCGTCAGCTGTACCATTTCCAGTGAATGTTGCATTACCAGAAACTTTTGTGAATGTAATTGTATCAGCAGCATCTACAGCTTTGACACCATATTGATCAGTTACAAGAACGTTAAGTAATTTTTCAATTGCAGCTGCATTAACTGCTGTTGTTTCTGTGATTTCTTTTTTGCTTACTAAGTCATATTTAGTAGCTGTTGCATCAACAGTTGGACCTACTAATTCAACTTTAGCAGGTTTTGCTTCTGCTTTAGAGTATGTGATTTCTTTAGTGAATTGTTCACCAGTTGAATTGATTGTAACAGTTACAGTTTGAGTTGCTGTGTCAGAACCAGTTGCAAATTTAATTTTAGATGCATCTTTACCGGTTACTGAGTAATCAGTATCTTCATCTAAAGTTACAACATCTCCAGATTTAGATGTTGCTTTAACTACTACATCTTTATCATAACCATCTACGATTCTATAAACACCAGCTTCATTAGCAGTAACATAGATAGGTGCTACATCTTCAACTTTGTATGAAGCAAATGTTGAATCTGAAACTACAGTAAATGTTTTTGTGAAAGTACTAGCTTCAATAGCATTATGTGCATCAGTAGCATCTAATAATTTGAAATCTAATTTATCAGATGTTTTAGCACCAGCATAATCAGATTTTGCAGCAATTGTTACTGATTTATTACCTTCAACATTGGTTACAGTGAATGGAGTATCATCACTAGCAAACGCTTTGAATAATACATCACCGTTATTTTCTGATTTAATTACTTGACCATATTGATCTTCAATAACTAAGTCAGTATTAGCAATTGTTACAGATTTCCCTTGACGTAAGGCAGTTGCTTTATCAGCTGAAATACCAGTTACAACTGTTGCTACAGCTTCAGCTTTAGGAACTACTGTTTGAGTGGATACTTTACCAGTTGAAGTATTTACAACAACTGTTAATGGAGAATTAGCTACTACACTTTCGTGGTCCACTTTAACAAATAATCCTTTACCTTCTACTTCTTCAATAGTACCGCCTGTTACAGTTACTGTGTCGTTAATAGCATCCAATGCTTTTTTAGTTGTTACTTCTTTACCTTCACTATCAACTACTGAAAGTGGGAAGTAAGTATCTTTATTAGCTGTTACTAATGCAGTTGGAGCTGATAATGTTGCAGAAGCAATTTTAACACCATCTTTAACTGTTACAGTTCCTTGAGCACTTGTACCATTAGCTTTAGAAATTGCTAATACATTAGTTGTACCTGCTAAGTTAACAGAAGAAACTTGTAAAGCTAAAACGTCTTTACCATCAATAGTAACTTCTTTGATTTCGTTGTTATCAGCAAATGCAGCTACTGCTGAATTAGTATTAGTAATAAGTAATTCATTATTTGCTTTGTCTGCATCTGTAATTTCTTTACCATATTGATCTTTTACAGTGATTGGTAAGTAAAATTTATCTGCAGAGAAATCTGTATCTTGAGATAATGTTTTACCATCTTTATTATAAAGAGTTCCCACTTCAACTGAAGAAGCTACTGATTTTGCAGATACTTTTACAGTTTTAGTAGTAGTAGTTGCTGTTGCACCGTTTACTAAAGTGACGATAATATTATCACCTTCTTTAACAGTAGAAGCAGTGATGCCTTCAAGTGTTAGAGTACCATTAGGATTTAGTGTTCCAGATGTTGCTACACCAGAAACATTAACATTTACGTTACCAGCATTAAGTTTTGTTACATCTTCACCATATTGGTTTGAAATTTGAACGCCAACTGTAGCTGTAGTCTTACCATCATTATCAGTAACGCCACTTAAAACCGCATTATCAGAAAGCACTTGAATACCAGCAACTTTTTCATCATCAGCAGTTACAGTACCAGTTAAAGTTTGTTCACCATTTTTCACTGATACAGTGTAATCACCTTTAGTTAATTTTGAAGTTAATTCGATTTGAGCAGATTTTTTATCTTCTGCAATTACAACGTTTGCAACGTTTGATTTAACTGAACCTTTAGCTACAGAGAAATCAGCAGCTGTAACATTTACAGCTTGGTTAAATTTCACTTCTAAAGTTTTAGCAGTAACAGCTTTTACAGATTCAACTGCAAGATCAACAACTGTGCCGTCTTTATATAGTTTTTCAACACCGTTTTCATCTTTGTATGTTCCGTTAGCTAATTCTGCATCAAAGTAGTATTTATCTTCATATTTTACTAAGCCTTTGTTAAGTTCTGCATCTTTGTATAGTTTATCTTGGTATAATACAAGATCTTTGTTAAGAGCAGTGTCTTTGTATAGTTTATCTTGGAATAATACAAGACCTTTGTTAAGTTTAGTATCTTTATATAGTTTGTCTTGATATAAAGCAAGACCGATGTTAAGTTTACCATCTTTATAGAATTTTCCATTGTAAATACCTGTATCTACAACTTTTTTACCTTTTACATAGTAAGCTTTTTTGTAGTAACCAGTAGCTTTAACGCCTTTTTTGTAGTAAACCCCTTTATAAGTACCAGTTTCGATTTTCTTAACACCTTTTACGTAGTAAGCGCCTTTATAAGTACCTGTTGCTTTAACGCCAGCTTTGTAATAGCGTTTGCTGTGAAGACCAGTGAACTTTTTACCATCTTTATATAGTACTGATTTATAAACTTTGTAACCTTTGATTGCTTTTTTAGTTTTAGCGTTTACAAGTTTACCTTTTGATACCTTGTATGTAGTTTTTGCAGATGCTGATAGATCGCCAGCTACAACTGCTGATGTGATAACAGAAGCACCTAGAGCTAGGGCAGCTGCTGATTTTACAAATTTCATTTTGTAGTTTGTCATTTTCCATTCTCCTTTAATATATGTACTATTTTTGGATTACGTACGTAAGAATAATATACCTGAATATATTCCATAAATAACCTTCAAGTAATCCTTGATGACTATATTACCACAAATAATTAATGATTTTAATATTTTTTGATAACTTTTTAACATAAAATCGAATAATAATCCATTATTACTATTAATTTTATATTATTTACCTTTTATAGTTACCATCAAATCACTTCAAATCTTTCATTTCAACATACAATTACTTATAATAGGTTATAAATAGAAATTTAACAAAATAAGCAAATTATTAATTCATTAACACAGGCAAAATACTTATAAATTTTAACAATTAAAGGTTCTATAAGAACCTAATAACTATTTATCCTTGATGATATTTATTTGATATATATACAAGCAATAAAGTTTTATTATTAATCAAAAATACCTAATTATTCGTATTCTATTAAATTGAAATCGATTTCATTCGACATTTTTCGACTTTCGTTCGTGTTTTATATGCATCATTTCCTAAATCATCCATCAACAACTGGATCCAAAGCGTTCTAATTCCACTTCTAGTTTTTTTGTCATATTTACTTCATTTCGTATTCTCTATAAAATTTATACTAGTTACTCTCGTATCTATTTTTTCTTAGCCTCATATAAATTTCTACTACTTAAAACAAGATTAAATCATACTACTAGGTGCAATTTCTCTTTATATTCAATCGTTATTTCTAATAATATTTCTCAAAAAGGTTCGAAACTTCTAGTTATATGTATATTTATCAGATTACAAATATATTTCTTTCTTATTATTTTCGATAATATTATTACCCTTTCTTAACATTTTGTTAAACGCTACCATTCCCAACCTTTATAATGTTTAAATTAATATAGATATACTTAAAAGGAGCTTTTTATTTTGAAAAATTTGTCGAATATAGATAGTTTAGTTGAACAGATTGGGAATCGAATCATTCAACAACACGAAGAAAAACCAAGTGATATTAGTTATCTCGAACTTTCCTATCTTTTTGAACAAATCGATAAAAAAAATAAAGCCATATACGTTTTACAAGAAGGGATACAAGAACATCCTACCAGTATCTCTCTGCATCGAGCATTATGGTCTTTATATACAAAGCAAAACAATCAAAAAGAAAAAATAAAACATGTACCAAGAGTTCTTAAAAATTGCATTCAGAAAAAACCAATTAAATTTTTTGAACGTTTACAAGAAGTACTACTTCAAAATCATCAATTTGAATTATCTCTTGCTATTACCCAAATGCAGTTACAAAAGCAGCCAACAGATGTTGTTCTTTTGAATAAGGCAATCCAAAGAGCTTTAAGCGTTACTCATTATAAGGAAGCTATTATTTATTTGGAAACTTTAAAGAAAGAAACGACCGATATCAATCAGCTTGTACGAATTAATATGAAAATCGGAATGGTTCATATGCTTAATGGGGAATTTGCTAAAGGAGAAAAACAATTCACATATTGCATGGAAAAATACGGAGATCTTTTACCTGAGATTTATAATGATGGTTACGAGAAATTAGTCATCTTCAATAACGGGGAAAGCTCCATCGAATATTACAAAAGCATCCATTCTACGAAACGAGTTGTTGCAACCTTTGATTCTATTGATAAAACCAATAAATCAAAACCATTTGCTTTTGGGATTTTAAAGAAGAAATCAGTCGACCTTATCTCCCTTAGACGTAGAACAGTAGACAATTATCATCAAGATCTTTCACGAGAAGAGTACTATCGTACAATAGAAAAGTTAATACCTTTTTACGAGAAGAGATTTGCGTATGGGACAAGTTTAGGTGGATATTGTGCATTGTATTTCGGTGCTACTATTCCAGAATGTAAAATATTAGCGCTTGCACCGAGAAATTCTGCTCATCCAAACTATGGATCTAAAATAAGAGGAAACTCTAAATTTACCCATTCACTTTCTCATCCTATTAATACAGAAATAAAACCAATCATATGTTATGATCCGAAAGAAAGAATTGACCAACGTTATATCACAAAAGAAATTAAAAAATCATACCCTAACGCGGATTTCAAACATTTCTATTATGCAGGGCACCGTGTTCCTTTATATTTGCAACAAATAGGCGTTCTAAAAGATTTAGTTTCTCGCTTTTTAGCAGAAGAACCAATTCCAGAATACAGTTCAAAACTGCATAATAAATCTGCAGAATACCATAGAATTCTCGCTATTGCCTGTAAGCGTCATTTAAAATATAAGTGGGCACTAGATTTAGTCAACAAATCCGTAGAACTCGCACCAACATATGATCGCTCTTTGGCACTTAGAATAGAAGTATTACTTAACTTAAAACAATATGATGAGTGTATAGAATATGCAAAAGAGGCGATTAAGCTGCACCCAAGTTTAGCTAAATTTTATATCCTTTTATCTGATGCCTATGTTGCAAAAGGTGATATAGACTTAGCAATAGAAGTATTAGAATCCGCTAAACAGTCTATTAAGTCCAAAAAAATCAAGAACAAACTTGCTTCTTTGAAAGAACAGATGCAACTTGTTTAATCAAGTACTCCAACAGAAATTACATTTTCTTTGAAGTACCCTAAAAGTTAAAAAATGAGTTTGGTACCTACTCTACCGGACTCATTTTTTAATTTTGCCAATAAAAAACGCTTCCCAATTGTTACATATCTAACAATTAGGAAGCAGTTCAATTTCGTTGTCTTTAAGAATTATCTTATTTATCTGTTGTAGCTGGTTCCACTACTACAGTAACTGTTACTTTAGATTTATTGGAAGCCAAGTCTTTTGAATAATATTTGATTTTGTAAGCTCCTGCTACAGTAGTATCAATATGATCAATCACTTTTCCTTGTGGATTGAAAATTTTTGTAGTAACTGTAACTGTTTTATCTAAATTATCTTTTGCTGTAGCTTTTGGTGCAGTAAATTCTTCACCATTTTTGACTTTGTAGATTTTTTTAGCGCCGCCTTCAAGTGTAATGACTGGAGCTTTGTGGTCTGCTACTGCTTTACCGTTTTTAAATTGTACATTTTTACCGTTAACTTCATAAACACCAGTAGCACGAACTCCATTAATATAGTAAATACCTTTTACAGTTACATGGTTTAATTTTTTACCATTTTTAAAATGCACATGACCTTTTTCTCCAGTAAACGGTTTACCATATTTGTAATAAACGCCTTTAAATGTACCATTGGCTTTTACACCTTTTTTGAAATAAATCTTTTTAACTAAACCTGTATAAAGTTCTCCTTGTTTATAATACTTACCTTTATAAACACCGGTGAATTTTTTACCGTTTTTATAAAGTACTGAATTGAACATTTTAAATCCAGCAATTACTTTTTTACTTTTAGCGTTAATTAGTTTACCATGTGAAACTTTGCAAGTAGTTTTAGCAGATGCTGATGCGTCACCAGACACTACTGCTGTTGTTAATACAGACGCACCTAAAGCCAACGCCGCTGCAGATTTAATCATTTTTTGCGCAAATTTTGTCATTGTTTTTTCTCCCTTAACTATTAAAATAGCAAAGATACTTCAGCTTTATATGGCTTAATACCATATTATCCCTTAGCAATCCTTACAAAATATACTAGCATAAAAAATGATATATTTTTATTACAAATAGCACTTAATTATTATATAAATATAACATTCTTCCATTAATATTAAATGTTGTTTGTATTTTTTCAAAAAGGTTACAAGTGTGTATTCATCCACTTAAATATGACAATAATATAACTAATTTCTTAATATCATGTTAAGTTTTATTTTTTATTAAGTATTGGTGTTAGTTCTATGATTAAATATTATTGTAGAGAAGTTTCCAACTTGATTTTAAAGATACTAAAGGAGATATTTACATTGAAAATGCAGACGAACACCGTAGATTTGGCGGATCAGATTGCAAAACAATTGATACAACAAAAAGAAGAAAAGCCAAGGACAAAAAGCTATATTCAATTAGCTTCCATTTATGAAAAGGCCAACAATTTAACTGATGCAATGTACATTTTACAAGAGGGACTTCAAGTATATCCAACAAGCCTTTCATTACATCGTGCATTATGGACATTTTATGCAAACCATAATATTGATAGAGGAAAATCATTGCATATACCTAGAACGATCAAAAGAGTATTAAATAAAAAGCCCATTAGATTTTTTGAATTTTTACAAAGAATATTTCTAAAAAATCATCAATATAAAACTTCTTTAGAATTATTAAAAATGGAGTTACAAACTAATCCAGAACAAAAAGAATTGCTTTATAAAATTATTGAACTATCTTTAGAATTTGGTCATTTTGAAGAGACGATTTCTTATTTTGAAAAACTAAAATCTTTAGAAAAAGATACAAAATCACTTGTCAAATTGAATATGAAAATCGGAATGGTTCATATGGCTGCTGGGCGTTTTGAAGAAGCCGAGAAACAATTCGCATATTGCAATGAAAACTACGCAGAACTCCTTCCTGAAATTTATAAAGATAATTATGAGAAAATAGTAATTTTCAATAATGGAGAAAGTTCCATCGAGTTTTATAAGTATATTCATCCAACAAAACGGATGGTTGCTACATTTGATGCTATTGATAAAACAGTTACAGGGAAACCTTTTGCGTATAAACTCTTGAAGAAGCAAGGTGTCGATTTAATCTCGCTTCGACGTAGGACTGCAAATAATTATCATCAGGATATTACTAGAGAAGATTACTATCATGCAATCGAAAAGTTAGTGTCCTATTACGATAAAAGATTTGCGTACGGCACAAGTTTAGGTGGTTATAACGCGTTATTTCTAGGTTCTACGATACCTGATTGCAAAATATTATCTATGGCACCTAGAAACCCAGCTCACCCTATATATGGTACGAAGGAACGAAAATACAACAAGTTTTTACATCCTTTATCTCACCCAGTAAATAAGGATATTCAACCAACTATTTGTTACGATCCAAAGGAAAAAGTGGATAATCCTTATATCACAAAAGAGATTATGCATTCTTATCCTAATGCGATTTATAAAAAATTCTACTATGCTGGGCATCGTGTGCCAACTTATTTAAGGGAAGCTGGAGTTTTAAAAGAAATCGTTACATTATTTTTGTCTGAAAAACCAATACCAGACTATGATCGAAAATTGCATACAAAGTCTGCGGAATACCATCGAGTGCTAGGAATTCACTGTCGTAGACATAAGAAAATGAAATGGGCTTTAGCTTTAGCAAATAGATCCGTGGAATTAGCACCAAAATATGATCGTTCACTTGCTCTTCGTATTGAAATTTTGATAAAAATAGGAAAACTGGAGGAAGCTGAAAAATATACACATGAGGCTATCGAAATACACCCTGATTTATCAAGATTCTACCTCCTATTGGCCGATATTTATATAGCTAATGGAGAATCAGCAAAAGCTGAAAAAATGCTAGAAGCTACTAATAAGAAGATTCGTTCGAAAAAGATCCGAGAAAAAATTGCTGATTTAAAGGGAAAAGAATAAGGCAGATTAAACGCTTTAAAGGATAAAAGACATCACATATGTCCAAAATAAAAAGGAAATTGCATAATGCAATTTCCTTTTTTATATGGGCTGAACCACTTTTAACCCAACTTTTTAATATTATTCAACAATAGCAATCATGCCTTGTTCATCATCAATTTCTAGACGAATGCTTGCGGCATATGGGTCGATATTCACTTCTTCTTGTAAAAAGACTCGAATTGCCGATAACATATTAGCTACTCGATACGTATCTTTTCGACCATTATAATAGGCTTCTGCATAATAGCCTTCATCGTCATCGAAGCAAAGTTCAATTTCAACATTTTCTGGCATTACATTGATTTGTCTCGCATGGTAGACACATAATGCATTTATAAGATTATCTTCTGAAAGTGTTATCGTTTCCATACGTTACGATCCTCTTCTTTTCTTTTGTTACGTGTGAACATTTGGAAGATTTTCATGACTAACATGATTAACACTAAAATGGCAATCACATTAATAAGTAATCCGAAGAAATTACCCATTGCTCCCATATGACTCATCATACCGCCAAATAACATACCTGCTAACCCACCGACCATCATCCCTTTTAGGAAGCCACCTTTATTGGTTGTAGGATTTGCTGTATTTGTTTTATTGTTTGTTGTTTTGTTATTGATGCTATTGTTGTCTTTTGTATTGCTATTTGTATTTGATTTATTGTTATTAAAGAATGAATTATTATTTGAACTTCCGTTTGAGTTAAATCCACGTTTTCCTGATTTGTAACCTTTTGCTTCCGCTGTGATTGTTCCTTGATGACTATCCATAACAATTGGCCCAACAGTTGAGAAAGTAAGTGTAGCTGCAAATAAAGCTGCTGCAAGTTTTTTCAATTAAAAACCCTCCGATAAATTTAAGTTTTTTAACTTACTACCATTTTATCATCTACCGTCTCTTTTATAAAATGAAACGCTAAGGCTCAAGAAAATTTTTTTAGGCGATTAATTAGCGACAACTTATATCCTATTTCACAAAACTTGAGGTCCGTCTTTTTTAGAATATACCTTTTCTAATATGACTTAAAAAGTTATAGTAATAGTACAGGAGGAGATATTTTGACAACAATGAAAACCGTTCAACAACGTTTTGAACAAAGTACTTTCTGGCAAACACTTGGTTTTGAGTATATTCATGCAGAAGATGGAGTTGCTGAAATTGCCTTTAACTACCGTGAAGATTTAACAAATGTTGTAGGAACTTTACACGGTGGTGTCTTTATGGCAGCTCTTGACACAGTAATGGGGATCGCAACTCACACTCTTGGCTTTGATAAAGTCGTTACAATACAATTGGAAACAAGATTTTTAAAACCTATTACAAAAGGTCGAATTCAAGCATTGGGTCGTGTTATCTCTCAAACACGTTCAACCGTCATTTTAGAAGGACGATTATATAACGAAGATCAGGAACTAGTAGGCTTTGCAACAGCCACCTTTAAAGGAACTCATTAATTTCACCTATATCTAATAGGATTATTATAGTTATATTAAACTATCTATGTGACATAAAACCCCCCAAATATACTTAACTTGAAATATACCTGTTACAAATTTGTAATCAAATTTAGGTATAATTGAGAAAATTAAGAGATTTGGGGAGGTTTTGATGAAATATAGTAAAAGGAATAATTTGATCCTTTTGTTTACTACAATATCGCTGTTAGTAAGCAGTTTATTTTATGGATTAACTGCAAATGCAGCAATTATCATGAAGTTCTCCGATTTAAATAAACAGCATCCCGCATACTCCTCCGTCTTGTATGTCACAAGTATGGATTACATGAATGTATACAAAAATGCAGCTTTCAAGCCCAAAAAAGCAGTTACAAAAGCTGATGCTGCTAAATTTGTTGGTAAAGCAAATGATATTTCAAGCGAAGTAAAGTTAGCAAGTCATATTTCATTTGAAGATGTCTCACATAAGACATCAAACTATTCATATATTATCGCTTTAACATCAATTGACGCATTTGATCATGGCTCGAAGTTTTATCCACAAAATACAATTACAAGACAAGAAGCGGCAAAACTCATTGTAAATGCATTTAACCTACCTATAAAAACAGGTAAAGAGTATGTAGATGTAACTAAACATAATTCATATAAAGACTATATTTCAACAGCTGCTTCATACAATATTTTAAAAGGTAATTCATCTAAAAAGTTCCTTCCAGAAAAGAAAATGAATCGTGCTGATTTTGCAATTGCATTGAAAAAGGCACTAGATGCAAAAGATGAACTTGATGAGTCCATGGCTGAAGAAATCGATAGCATGCCAGATTCATCTGATAGCGATATAGATGAAACTGAAGATGATGATTAATACAAAAAGTGGTCATAATCTACAAATGTAGATGGATGACCACTTTTTAGGTTCGTATGAATGTAATAGTGCGAAGTACTATTTGATTACAACTTTACTATAGGTACCTTTCTTATTTTTTTCATTAGGATTAACGACTAAATAATAGGTTGTACCAGATTTCAGTTGTTTGCTTGGTGTAATAATCAGCTTTTTGCCCGAAGTCTGTTTGACAATTATTTTGCGCGATGTTCCACCAATTTTCCATAAATATACTTTAGAATTTTTGAGCGTGGTCCATGACAAGTCCTTACTAGTTTTTACTTGCATAGATTGAGATGATACACTCTTCTCTATATTGGAACGTTTCTTATAGCTTTTTAATTGTTTTAACAAATAATCATTATGACTTTTTTCTAATTCTTTCCCTATTGCTGTTGGAATATCAGGTTTGACACCTTTTTTGTTAATCTTATATAAGTTAGGTCCAAAAAATTCTGCCGTTGTTAACTTAAGGATACTTCCATCACTTAAAGGAATAATACTTTGCATAACCCCTTTACCAAATGTCGTTTGTCCATAAATCTTCGCTAATTTGAAATCCTTTGCCGCTGCAACAGTCATTTCTGATGCACTTGCTGTGTTGGCATCTGTTAAGATTGATACTGGCTTATTCCACTGAACTTTTTGTTTGATAGCATCGTAAATCTGAAAATCTCCTGCTTTTGCTTTGTATACAAAAGCATATGTAGCCTTTGGAAAAATCCCTATTACTTTTTGTGCAGTATCCACGTATCCTCCACCATTACTGCGGAGATCAAAAATCCATCCTTTCATCCCAGGCATAGACTTAATAGCATTCTGTATTTCTTTTGCACTTTCATCCGAAAAACTGTTTAATCGGATAAACCCAATATTTCCTGCAAGTTTTTTGGTTTCTACATTGGGTAATTTAATAACTTTCCGAGTAATTTTTTGGTCAAATGTATTTTTGGTAGAAGGCCTGAAAACTGATATATGTACTTTAGTATCCTCTTTACCTGTAATACGCGAAGTGATCATTTCAGAAGATTCCCCAGCTATATTTTCACCATTAACTTTAGTAATAATATCTCCCGCTTTTAGACCGGCAAGTTCTGCAGGACTATTTTTTAATATAGAGACAATTTTCAAACCCTTTTTATCCTCTAAAATAGTAATACCGATACCTACAAATTTTCTTTTAATGGCATTTTCAAAAGTCTGATATTCTTCTCTTGTCATATAAACTGAATAAGGATCCAACTGCTTCATCAATTCATCAATCCTAGTACTATTCAGTGCGTCTGTTGATACTTTTGGATAATAATACTCTTTTACGATATTTTTAACTTCACCTAAGGGTTCAGCTGCATAAGCACTAGACGATGCAAATAATAAAAGCATAATCATTAATACACTAGAGCTAAAAATTTTAAATATTTTCATGAAATCCCCCACTTTTATCTTTTAATCTATTGTACCTTTTTGAAAGATAGAGTGGGTAAACTATGAATATTTTATCGTTTGAAGTTAAATATAGTGTTGTAGCAGGTGATTCTTTCACAATTGAGTAACCGCTTTCAATTCAACAAGCAACTTCGACTTCTTTATAAAATATTTCTTTTAGTTATCAAAATGATTCTTTATTCTTTTCTCTTTTCTATATATTTTATAATTCATATCATCATCGTCTTTTACAATTTCACATTGTAGAAAGGTATCCTTGATATTAGTAGGAATGCGTAAATAATTTGCATGGTATTCTAACTTGAATTTTAGTTCATATGCTCGATGAATTCTTTTTTCAAAAGAACGAAAGCTTATTGGAAGTAATATTGATGAACCATTAGTGAAGAGGATTTCAGTATTATGATATTTTTTACTATAATCTTTAATATGATCAAGAGCGATCCAAATACAATCTTTATTTTTTTGAGATGTCGTTGGAAGCCAAACTAAAAGACGTTTCAGATTAATAATGATTGGAAACATCTGAACTTCACCTAAAATATGACGAGTGCCTTCATTAGCCCCTTTCAAACTAGAGCCAAAAAAGCGTAAATTATAATCAATAAGTTCTAATGGATTTAAATGACACTTTTTTAGGATTCCCACTTCTAGGATCCATGTTTCGATACCACCATTGCCATTAAAGTCTGGTATAAATGCCATTGTATTTTCATTTACTATGTAAACATCTTCTAGCATTATTTACCCTCCCTTTTAAATTAAATTTACTTTTTAATTCGTTTTTAGGTTTAAACTCCCATAAATATACTTCTTTTCAATAAACCTCATCGAAAACAAAGTATAAATGTCATAGTTAGATTATCTATTAATATTATTTTATAATCAGTATTTTCAACTGTCAAAATTTTTCTGTTTTTAGTTTATTTGTTTATTTAATCTTTGTATATTTTGTGAAGGCTTGATTTATTTCTTTTTTCGAGGGGTTTCTAAGGAGTTTAACCAAATGCTAGACTTATGCAAAGATAAAAGGCATCTCTATGGTGAGATGCCTTTTGGTTTTATTTACATCCAAGGATGACCCGGGTTCCATTGGTGCCATTGATTGCTTGGATAGTGTTGACCTGGCATCCACTGATTACTTGGGTAGTAGTGTTGGCCCGGCATCCACTGATTGCTTGGGTAGTGCTGACCTGAATTCCATTGATTACTCGGGTTTTGTTGACCCGGTTTCCATTGGTTACTTGGGGAATGTTGACCTGGGCTCCATTGGTTGCTCGGGTTTTGTTGAATTTGGTACTGTTTATTATCTTGTGGCCACTGATCCTCTGAATGCCAATTTGAGCCTGTATTCCATTTGTCCTCTGAGTGCCACGGATTCCATTGATACCCAGGACTCTTACTTCCAAATCCATCGAAAGGTTGAACCATTTTTTCTCTCCTTTGCATGTTAGTCAATGCAGTATATGTGACATTTAACTACTTGGCTTGGGGGTTTGACTAGATAAAGTTATTTGTATGTATAACTTGTTAAAATAGGATCAATTTTTACAACGCTTCAAATATAAAAAATACCAAGGCCTATTAAATGACCTTGGTATTTTTTGCATTTAAATATGTTGGGCTATACTGTTACAAATCTGTTGCAATACTATATGTTTCCGTTACATAATCGACTGTTTTTCTTTGATCCTCAGCTAAACTTACAAGCGTTGCACCAAGTTCTTCTAGTGCTGCTGTACTTTCTTCAATAATGGCCGCAAATTCGCTTGTGTTTGTTTCAATTGTACGAGCATTAGTTTCAACTGCCGTTACCTTTTCAGAAACTATTTGCATATTTTGTTGGAGATCTTCCATCGTCATATACAATGTGTTAAATGCAGTTGCGGAACTATCTGCAGCTGCCACTTGGCGATTAATACGTTCAGAACCATCTAGAATTTGGTCTAAAGTACTTTTATTGTATTCATTTACACTTTGGAGATTCTGTTCGATTTTTACTAATGCATCAGCTGATGTTGATGCTAATTTACGAATTTCTTCTGCTACAACTGCAAATCCTTTACCGTGCTCACCTGCTCTCGCCGCTTCAATTGAAGCATTCAACGATAGTAGATTCGTTTGTTCGGTAATCCCTTTAATAGCAGCGGTAAATGAATTTGTTTCTTCGATTTTCGCTGTTAAATTCTTAAAAGATGTAGATAAGTCTAAGAAGAAGTCTTGGAAACTATCTATTTCCTCTTTTACTTTTGTCATATTGCCTGTACCATTTGTTGCTTGTTCACCAGCTTCAGTTGTTGAATTCATGGCCTGTTGCAATGACTGTTTCATTTCACGGATTGTTTCATTTGAGTTTTGGATATTCTTCACAATATCATTAATACGATTTGTTTGCTGTTCAGCTCCAGCACTCACTTCATCAACAGCAGTTAACATTTCTTGTTGAGAAGCACTTGTATTTTCAGCATTTGTTTTTATTTTTTCTAAATTTGTTGTAATTACATGAACTGCTTCCGAAAGTTTGTTGGCAGCTATTTTTTCTTCCTCAGATTTTTCATGAACCGTACGTAACAAGTCTATTGTTTGTCCCAGCACATTACCATTTTGGCGGATTTGCAAGAACAAGCCAATCATGATTAAGCCAAAGATTAATACTAAATTCGGGATTTGATCACTTATACTTAAATTTTCATTGAAATTAATAATATTCATATAAATGGATATTGCACCTAATATGATACCTGTTATAAATACTTTTAAATTTGAGTGAATACTAGAAAGCATAATTAAAAAGAATGACAATGCAATTGTTCCAAGTTTGCTCGTTCCTTCACCTATGATTAATATCATAATAAGTGCGAAGACAATAACAACCATGATGTATGGAAAATATCCTTTAAAAGCATCAAATCTTTTCTGCAATAGAAAAGCTACTACTGCTAAAAGTAAGGCACCTCCTACGGATATAGTTACGACTAGCATTGAAGCAAACACTAATTGTGCAATAAACCCTAAGCCGGCAGCAATACTAATTACCAAAAATAAATAATTATTTTTCTTTTTTAAATCATCCATCTTCAAATCTTCAATAGTCATATTTTCGCACTCCTCTATTTATCCTAGCGTATTAGTATGTAATGCATAAGACTAACATTAAATATCTTTATTAGGTATTTAGTAATGTTTTTATCTATTTATTTGAAATTATATCAGTTTATATACTTATAAACAATAATATTAACTATTAAAATATTAAATACTTTTAGACAAAAGATGCATTGTTGAAAACAAAAAAACCATCTAATCATATAGATTAGATGGCTATATTTAATACTATTTTTTTATAATTATAGATGTCTGTATCCTGCGAAATGTGCTTTCCAATATGATTCGTATACAGAACTAATTTGCACTTTATTTCCGCTAGCTGCGATAAATCTACCGTTGCCCATATAAAGACCAATGTGAGAAATACCTGCTTTATAAGTATTTTTGAAAAATACCATATCGCCTACTTTAGGTGAGCTAGTTGGTGTTGAGATTGAATAGAATCCAGCTGCTGTCGTGCGATAAACGGAAAGTCCTGCGTTTCTATATGAATAATAGACAAGTCCACTACAATCAAAGCCACTAGGTGATGAGCCACCAAATACGTACGGCACTCCTTGTTGTCCTAGTGCAATTGATACTGCTCTTTGTAATTTTGTATTTGCTGAATTTGTTGCAACACTATTACTTACTTTTTTAGCTGTGCCTTTAACTTTTAACTTTTGACCAGTTTTGATATTTGTTGATTTTAAGTTATTCCAGCTCATTAGTGTTTTATAAGACACGCCATATTTCTTAGCAATTCCAGATAATGTATCACCTTTTTTTACTGTATATGTAGAAGTTGCTTTTGTTGAGCTACTAGTTTTTACAGAGCTCGTTGCTGTGCCTTTAACTTTTAACTTTTGACCAGATTTGATATTTGTTGATTTTAAATTATTCCAACTCATTAGTGTCTTGTACGATACACCGTATTTTTTTGCGATTCCAGATAATGTATCGCCTTTTTTAACTGTATATGTAGAAGTTGCTTTTGTTGAGCTAGCAGTTTTTGCTGTTTTAGTTGTTGATCCTGTAACTTTTAACTTTTGGCCAGATTTAATATTTGTTGATTTTAAGTTATTCCAGCTCATTAGTGTTTTATAAGACACGCCATATTTCTTGGCAATTCCAGATAATGTATCGCCTTTTTTAACTGTATATGTATTCGCTGCAGAAGCGGTTGTTTCGTTACTAATTGTTGAGAAAAGCATAATCGAGCTTAATGCCATTGCTGAGATGATAGTTTTTTTCAATTTATTTGAACTCCCTTAGATTAGCTATTGTAATCTATTATATAAGAGTTATGTAACAAAACTGTAATATTAATATTACAAAATATTATTTTAGATTACAATATGATGAATTTTTGATTTTTTTATTATATTTTTGTTTTTTCGCTGTAGTTTTAATAATTTTATAGTTTAGTAGCATTCAATAGTTGTTTGTCATTTTTTCTATTATGCAGTATACAAAAGATTCATTATTTTATTTTGTGATGAATCTTTTGTATGGAATAATATATTAAGAATAAAAGTTGTAATCCTGATTATAGGTTTCTTTTTCCTTTTTAGTTTTATCTACTCTATGATATTCCGATATTTGGATCATCCGAACCTTTTCTGTATTTAACTCATGATATATTCCTCTATTGTCCATAAATGAAATATATTGATCACGTTCGCGTTGAATAAGATTTTCCGCTTCTTCTTGTGATTCCATGAATATAAATCGTCTAACATAATGTTCTTTATCAAAAAAATAAGTAACTTTAAATTCTTTCATCGTTTCTTTCCACCTCGAATACGTTTCAGTGATAAATTGTTTTTAACTTCTATAGGATATCCATTTAGCTTCTGTTAAAACATTAAAGTGGAATTTATTTTAGGTAGCTGCTATCGATTATGGGATTTAATATAGGATTTCTTTCATAGTAAATCGGTTTTCTCTTTGTGATAACTTTGGGCCGCTTTTGCATGGGGAGGTGGTTGCTTTTGCACAACTCGTGGCCCCTTTTGCACAACTCAGCCCCTTTTGCACAACTCACAGCCCCTTTTGCACAACTCGCGGCCCCTTTTGCACAACTCACTACTCCTTTTGCACAACTCAGCCCCTTTTGCACAACTCGCGGCCCCTTTTGCACAACTCACTACTCCTTTTGCACAACTCAGCCCCTTTTGCACAACTCGCGGCCCCTTTTGCACAACTCACTACTCCTTTTGCACAACTCAGCCCCTTTTGCACAACTCGCGGCCCCTTTTGCACAACTCAATCAGTTTCTTAATAAAACTTTTCTATTTCGCATTTAAACTGACAAGTATGAGTGTGATTCCTGCAAAGAGGCAGATCATTCTGGGGATTGATATTTTATCTGCAAGTCCAAATAAGGCGATGGCAGTTGTTACAATCAATACTGTTGGTCCAACTAAAGCTAACATCGTATTGATATAGAAGGCTTTTTCTAAGCTATTGAATTTGAGCATAAATAGAGCTGCTGTTACTTCAATACTGCCAGATAGTAGACGTAAAATTACCATTAAAAGTAGAGATTTTTCAATTATTTTCATCATCCAATCTTAATTGACTTATTATTTTCAATATATGTCTTGTCTCGTTTAATTATTTTTCAATATTCAATTCAATGCAAAAAAGTCATCTGATCTTAAAAGTGATCAAATGACTTTTTGTTTAAAAATCTTTATTCTAACTTTTTCTTTACGATATCTACGTATGGCGCTTTGTCATACTCATCATAAAGTGCCATGGAGATTCGTACTGGGTCTCCGAAGAAGAAACGTTCATATAAAGTTTGACGTGTACCGAAAGCACTCATCGTTGCATCCCATGCTAAGCGGAATAGTTTCACACGGTCCTCTGCGTTATCGGCTGCAGATTGCAAATATTGATGTATATCTTGTCGGATTGGTGATTGAAATGCCTCTTCTGTTGGGATAGACATAAGACCACTTGCACCTAGCTGTTGTACAATTTCTGCAAAACGAGGATATACTTTAGGAAATACATTGATGGCAATTCTTAGTGCAATAGAATTTGGTTGCATTAAACCTGCATCATTTATATCGGCCTCTACTTCAGCTTTTAGAACTAGAGCCTTAAGTGTTTCAAGCGCAATGATAATTTCAGTAGCTTTTTCTTGTACATGCTGATAACTCGATATATTAATACTTTCAATTATAGATTGCACTAACCCTAGCATAAATTCTGTTTTTACAATTTGGCGTGAGAGTACTTGGTGCAGTGAAAATTGTTGGAATCCGCACTTGTTTAAGTAATTTTGCGCAACATCAATATTGTCATAAAAGAATACGCGATCCCATGGCACTAAAACATTATCAAAAACAACAATCGAATCCATTTCCTCAAAGCGAGAACTTAGCGGATAGTTAAATTTTGAATCGCCACCTACGAAAGATTCTCTACAGATAAATTTGAGACCTTTTGTATTACTTGGAATTGAAAAGGCAAATCCACTTTCCTCATTGTAAGGTCTTCCAGGTGATACTAATAACATTTCGTCTGTAATTCCACCCTGTGTAGCTAACAGCCTTGCACCTTTTACGATTAAGCCTTCCTTCGTTCTATCTATGATCTTAGCAGCAATCGGTTCTTTTGAATTTTCATAATAGATATAACTTCTGTCTACTTGTGGTTCAATAAAAGTATGAGTAAGACATAAATCATTTTCACGCACGTATTCATAATAGGCTTTTATGTTTTCTGGAAAACAATTTTCTTTTCCCTCTAATAGGTGAGCCGACGCAGCCATTGTCATTAAAGTGGTGTTCATATAGTCCGGACTTCTCCCCATCATACCGTTCGACTCTCTTGCCCACTGCTGCACCATCTTCCTCTTTTGCGCTAATTCTTCTCTTGTTTTAGGCATAAGAAAAGAAAGGCCGACTGGATTTCCAGTAGTCGGTGATTTATAAGTCATCATACTCTTAAACTTTTCTTCATTTTGCAAATCGTACAGGCGAGCCTGGCTTTCCATAACACCCTTAAAAGCAGGATGTTCCGAAATATTCCCTGTCACCCGTTTGCCACCTAACCATACTTCTGAATTTAATTCATTAATCCGGTCAATGTATTGCTCTCCTGTTCTTACGGGCATAACCTTCCCCCTTGTAATCAATAACCATTTGAATTGCCTAAATTATTATATGTAGAGGTTAAATAGGTGGTGACGATATGCTAAGTGGGATGTAACCTTAATATCTACAAATAACCCCGCACTGTGGAAAGGTGCGAGGTTGAGCTAAAGTGCATTAAATCAGCCTACTATTCAAAATTTGATTGTTCCCTGTCGAGCATTTCAAAAATCTGATTGTAACTAGGACCGGATTCGGCATTTAATCTTTTTACTTCCTCAATATCCGTTCCAGTCCATGTATACTTTTTTGGCGTATCCGGGTCAACCATATTCCCATTTGCCGTTGGATCGAATTCGTTGTTTGCTGCTATTTCTTTTATTTCGTTAAATGTTGGTCCTGATTGAGCATTTTGTTTTTTCACTTCGGCTATATCCGTTCCAACTTCTGTGTATTTTTTGTTGCTCATTTAATCACCTCCATTTTTTATAAGGGAACATTCTTCTAGCTATTTTCTTCTTCCGCAGTATGAGGTTCTATAACTTGCCCTTGTGCTTCGTGGAGACTAAGTCCACCAGATGAGAAAATGGGTGGCTTGTTATAATTTACTGGATGGCTATAAGCTGAAGTGGCGGTTCCTCCTAGTTCTGCTACAACAAATTTCGTCGCATTACTTGTGACGGATGGATATGTTCCTTTTCCAATTACTTCTTCAACACCTAATTCTGTTTTGTTTCGTTCTTCCTTTTTCATGAAATCACCTCCATTTACTTTATATTTCCACAAAGGAAGTTATTTATGAGAAAGTTTGATGATAGATCTATCACTGCCTTAAAAAGCGCTAATATCTTCTATTACCATTTCTAAGTTTTACTTCCAACACTTAGTTATATTTCTTCATCTTTATGGAAATAATGCTTTTATCTATTAGAAAGGGAGGTGGAATAATGTTTAAGAAGCTTTTTACTGTTGGAATTATTGGTGCAATCTCTTTTGTCGCCGGTTCATACTATACAATGGCTAACCCATCCACTAACCTCTATGTATGGAATAAGAAAAATGTTGAGTTATTTTCATCAACCCCCGCGAATATCAGCTCAGCATTTGAAGATATAAAATTCGTTTTTTCAACATCTATAGAATTGATTGATAACAAGATAGAAAAATTGTTCACTCCAGATCATGAGGAGCCAAAAATTATTGAAACTGATCAATTCAATCATGATAATCCTTCAACAGACGATTTAAAAAATATAAATGTTGACCATGAAGAAAAAGATATACTGCCTGCGAGCGGTGGGATTGGGATTTAAGTTGTTTTGATGGGGATTAAATTCATTTGGTACTGCTCAAGATTAGGCATCCATTATTTTAGAGCTTCACCTAAAATTAATAATTGAATATTGGTTTCAAGCTAATGTAAGATTTTTATTGAGCCTTTATAGAGAGGAGAACTTTTATATCTCCTCTCTTTTTATTGTGATATTTTATCTAATTTTTCAGACTTTTTACTGTTGCATATTCTAGAAATATAGTATAATTCCAAAAATAGAATACAAAGGGGTGTTCATCTATGAAAGAATATGCACAAGTTTTTCAAGGTACCGCTTTTACAAGTAAGTCACCGAAGGAAGTACAAGTTTTACAGAACTATCTATTCTGTATAAATGAAGAGGGTTTGATTGAACGAACTGTATCTCCAGAAGAACCCGAATATCAAGAAATAATCGAAGCATATCTCAATAAAGATAATTTTCATCGTTTATCCAAGGGACAGTTTTTCTTACCTGGTTTTATAGATTTACATGTTCACGCACCACAATGGGCACAATCAGGCACTGCTTTAGATATTCCCCTCAACGATTGGTTAAATACTTATACATTTCCGCTTGAATCTAAATTTTCCGATTTGCAATTTGCTGAAACCGTCTATCGAGATTTGGTAAGCCACCTATTAGCAAATGGCACAACAACTGTATTGTATTTTGCTAGTGTTCATAAAGAATCTAGCCTGTTATTAGCTGAAATATGTGCCAAGAAAGGCCAACGAGGTTTAGTCGGAAAAGTAGTGATGGACGATCCAAATTTAAATCCAGATTACTATCGAGATGAGAGTACAGAAGCAGCTTTAAAAGATACCGAAGAATTTATCATGGCTGTAAAGGAATTAGCCAAAACTACGAAACAAGGCGTATATCCAGTTGTTACCCCTCGTTTTATCCCTAGCTGTACAGATGAAGCTTTAATCGGCTTAGGGGAACTCGCTTCCAAATATGATACTCATATACAATCGCATTGTAGTGAAGGAGATTGGGAACATAGTTATGTAAAGGAACGCTGTGGAAAAAATGACGCTTTTGCATTACATGATTTTGGCCTGTTGCGTGACAAATCTGTCATGGCTCATTGTAGTTTTTTAAGTGATGATGATGCAGAACTATTCGCCAAAACAGGTACTGCCATTGGTCATTGCCCTCTTTCAAATGCCTATCTCGCTAATGGAGTAACTCCAATTGCCCATTTACATAGCAAAGGAATCGATATTGGGTTAGGTACAGATGTCTCTGGTGGCTTTTCACCTAGCATTTATGACAATGCTAAACAAGCAGTTATTTCCTCTAGAATGTTAGAAGATGGAGTCAATACTTATCTTCCTACTGAAGAGCGTGGAGTCCCAAATTCACGCATCACGATCAACGAAGCATTCTTTTTTGCTACTGCTGGCGGCGGTGAAAGTCTAAGTTTACCAGTTGGTAGATTACAAGAAAACTATGCTTGGGATGTACAAATAATTCATACAAGTATAGATACTGCAACACTTCCCATTTTCAATGAGGAAGAAGATTTACTAGATGTATTTCAAAAAATCATGTATTTAACAAGACCTGAAAATATTAGAGAAGTATGGGTACAAGGAGAACTCGTTCACTCTCGATAATATAAAAAGCCCTAACTATTCTATGTTTCTGAAATAGTTAGGGCCTTTTTAAGATTGTAATAGTAAAGATTGAAGTTCATCTACTATTATTCAAACATCCCAATTAAAATATATTTTGCTTGTTGGGATTGCTTTATTTTTTTCAACTCTTTGTTTTGAACTTTGGCTGTTTTTAACGGAGTGATAAAGTTTGAAGTAGATGATAGTTTGATAGAATCTTTGGCAGTAACGATTACATCACTAACTTCTAATCCTTTGACCACTTGGTATTTCCCTTTATAGGTTACACCTAATGTGACTTCTTGCTTTTGAACCAGACCTTTATTTGTAAGCTGATAGACATAATGTTTTTTATCGTCTTTCAAAATCGAGTTAGCATGTAGAATTGGTGTGTTCGTTGCTTCTGCTAATGTTACTTGTAACTTCATGTTCGTTCCGATAAGCAATGGTTTAGTTGGTGCTACAGTTTGAGTATTGGCAGATTGGTCTGCTCCGTCTTGTGTAGCATTCTGGTCAGATTGACTTTGATCTTCTGATGTTCCATCTTTTACTGTTTGTCCATTAGATTGTGAATCTTGCGTTTCAGAAGATGTACCAACTTCTGCTTGATCTTTTTGCTTATCATTCTTTGCAGCTTCACCTGTTATGTTAACTAAAAATGAATAAGTAGGATCTTCTTTTTTATCTTTCTTAGCTTTATTTGGATATGTGATAACTTGTAAAACCGTACCGTTATAGTATTTCTTCGTTAACGTAGAATATAATTTAACAGATTGACCTTCAGCAACCTCACCAACTTTTTTAGCTTGTACAATTGCCTTCACAACTAAATTATTCGAAGCGATTGTCATTATTGGATCCTTTAAATCCTCATTAATATTGACAATTTGTCCCTCTACAGTACTTTTTACAGTTAAATCTGCCAATTGATCTTCCACTCTAGAAATCTTAGCTTCCGTTGCTTTTAATGTCGCTTCTACTTTTCCTTTTTCAGCTTCAGCCTCTGCCACTTTTTGTTTAACGTTACCTTCAACAATTGAAGAGGTATTAACTTCTACATCCACATTAACTTTCTTGTCTTTTGATGTTGTGCTCGCCTTATTGGTAGAATCGTTTGGTGTAATTTGTTGCAGTTGAGTGATTTCTTGGTCTATGCTATCAATTTCACCTTGAAGTTTTTCTGCCTCATCTTCTAACTCTGCTTTTGTATCTTCTAGTTTCTGAGAATTATATGAATATAAAGGTGTGTCATTCGATATGACATCTCCCTCTTTTACTAATATTTTATCCAAAGTACCCTTTTGTCGATCAAAATACACATGAGTTTCAGTTTCCGGCTTTGTCACTCCTGTTGTATGCATTAATTTCTTTACATTGCCCTTTTCAACAGTTGTCCAATTATTAATATTAACTGTTCTTGCCGCTTTACTATCTTGCTTTAATAAGAGGAAAAGATTGATTCCAACAAAAACTATGGCAACTGCAGCAATTATAAATTTGCCCCATTTTTTCAACTTTCTCATCCTCCTTTAGAAAAAGAATCCTATTTTTATATAAGACATAAAGCTTGCGAAAATCCAATATAGTAAAAATAGGATTGTAGCCGCAATAACCACTTTTTTACGTGATTCTACTAATCTTGATAAAGAGTAATAAGAATACGCTAACATAGCCACTCTAAATAATGTCAGTTCACCTAAAAAGTGAATCAGCAATTCATTATTAGAAATATATTGTGCAATAATTCCTAAAGAAAAAATATCAGATGTCGCATCTACATTAAGCAAGAGAAATAAAGGCAATTGAATAATCTTCTCTATTAAAAAGATACTAAAGACATTTAGTTGAACAATGACTAATTTACGAAAGCTACCATTGATAAACGCAAAATAATATAAGGCAGAACCAAAGATTAATACACAAGGAACCAAAACTCCTTGTAACAATCTACCAATTAGAAATAACTGTTTTCTTGCCTCAAACGCGTGATTGCCTATACTTGATAATTCACTGGAAATCGATTGTGTACCGATTCCAAAAGCACCGCTTATTATATACGTAAAAACACTTATCAAGAATAGGAAAAATATATTTAATCTATACCGTGAATATTGTTCAGCATCTTCTAGTTCTGCACAATATTCATTTGGTTTTAAAATCCCTTTGATAGGATTTACTTTAAGTGTCATGTTCAAATCTCCTTTAAAATTTCTTGTTGCTATAGTTGGCTCAATCTATAAATTTTTTCAATTTAAATACAGAAAGCTCTGTAGAGAGGTTTCTCATAACAGAGCTTTCAAATATCTGATCAAATTTATATTGTTCGATATGATATGTATCTTCTCTTACTTCAACTTTATTTTAGTAACTAATAGAATGAATTGTCAACTATATAGATAGGAATTTTTTGTTGAATTCATGGGACTTTTTAGAATAAATATGCATCTAAAAGCCGAATAAAAAAGTATAAATAATATAAATATTCAGTGAAATTAAATTTGTTTTACTGTACAATAATATTACAAAGAATATTGAGCAAAATGTGAGCTTCAAAATTAAAGGAGTTCTCATTTATACGAGGGATGGTATTGCATAAAAGGCAAAAACTGTCCATATGACGCTTTTGCCTTTTAAATATTTTCGGTAATAACAGCATTTTTACGAAAGTTGCGTTCTAACCTTTTTAGTTTCATTTCCGTACTTTGGAAATTCTTCACAACTAAGAATGATAAATTGTATATCCAGCTCCACCTTGATGTTTTGCTTCATACATTGCTATGTCAGCTTTACTATATAACCAATCTATTTCCTGCCCATCATCAGGATAAATGGATATTCCAACACTTACACTAATATTCAATTCATGATTTCCCAGAATATAAGAT
This sequence comes from Rummeliibacillus sp. POC4, assembly GCF_003576525.1. Classification (GTDB taxonomy): domain Bacteria; phylum Bacillota; class Bacilli; order Bacillales_A; family Planococcaceae; genus Rummeliibacillus. The sequence goes on from NZ_QWUA01000049.1 coordinate 25,690, forward strand.
TGTTGGAACAATTGAACGATTTTCTTCGCAACTTCTACAGCTTCACTTTTCTGTTGAATATCAGTAAGGAGAATGGTAAATTCATCCCCACCAATGCGGAAAATTTTCGCTTGTTCAGGTAAGTTTTCTACCAACCTTTTTGCTACATTAAACAGGAGTTTATCGCCTTTTCCGTGTCCCAGAGTATCATTAACTGTTTTGAAATTATCTAAATCTAATAGAAAAACAGCAAACATTTTTTGATGTTCTTCTGCTTTTACCAGTTGTTCTTTCAACAAATCTAAGAAACATCTACGATTTGGTAATGTTGTCAAATCATCATGATATGCTAAATAATTGATACTCGCCGTCGCTTGATATCGTTCTGTAATGTCTTTTAATTGAAAAAATACTCCTGATATAGTTCCGACATTCTCATAAATTGGAACTCCATTTAATAAGCACATGATTTGTTGATCTAAACGTGTATTTTTGATCGCTATTTCAATATCAGATACTTCTTTTCCTTCTTCAAGAATTTGATCAAAATACTTATGCAAAGGGTTACCTTTAGATATTTTTTCACCTATTACATTTTCCCTTTGCCATCCAGTTAATTTTTCGGCAGTCTGATTGAACTCTACAATCACACCCTCATCATCCACCTTGATAATACCATTCTGAGTAGACTCCGTTACAACTTGGTTAAATACATTCAGCTGCTTATTCTGCTCTCTTATCATTAACTCTCTTTCTATTAAATCAACTGTAGTTGCTAGTAATGTTAATAGTAAAGGACTTTGATAATCTGCTAAAGTTACAATTGAGAACGTTCCTTTTAAGTGCAAATTCTCGAATTCAAAAGGAACTGAATAACAAGCTGTGTTTTTTAAAAAACTATGATAGTGTTGTGTCCCGATTAATTCAACTGGCTGATTTGTTTCTAAAGCTAAACTGACTGAATTGGTCCCAGCATATTCTTCTACAAACTTTATACCAGGGCGAAATCCCATATGCTTCATCTGATCTTTTATATTTGCATCACCTTTTAGTTCTAAGATGGTTCCATTTTCATCTGTAACTGCCAGCTGTATTGGAATATTTTCAATCGTCTTAAAAAATTTCTCCACAAAAAAATCTGATACTTTTAAAATACTTTTAAACTGATACATCTTTTGGCCCAATTCTAGTAAACTTACTGTTACTAGATCTGGTATTACATTAGGATCTAAGTTCCTTTTTTTACAACGTTTTTTAGACTCTGCTATATATTTTGAAATATCACGCTGAAGGATACTCATATTTTTTTATCTCCATTCCGATACATTCTTTATTGCCTCACAGATTATTATCATAAAAATTGAGTAATAGCACAATAGCTTTTTACCTATTTCCTTAAATTAGTAATATTTTGACGAATAGGATAGGTTTTAGGGAGTATTAATTATATATCGAATGACTAAATGATACAACTTTCCCAAACTATTATGTATTTTTTCATAGGATAATTGAATCTTATTATTTTGCAATAAGTCGAATAGTTATTAACTATTTGCATAAATATACAATTTTATGCTCCTTTTATTTTTTCCTTTTAAAAAGAGAAAATCCAACCTCTTGTCTTGAGGCTAGATTTTCATACATATATAAGATTTACTAGACTAGCTTCTTGTTTGACCAAATCTTTCTTATAATCGTAGTGATAGAGCCTAGATCTAGTACTTCCTGTTGCTTCCAGTTTCATGTTTTTCAAAATTTTAGTGACAGTATTACGGTTTTGAATTTGTAATAGATTACTGCATTCTTTATGAGAAATACTTGATTTATAAAGTAAAAACCAATCGAAAAGCGTATTCTCAATTGCCTTCTTGATAGTTTCTTTACATCTGGTGCAGATCCATGTTCTTTGTGTAGTTCGAATGCCGTTTCCACCGCAAGGACAAACAATGCCAGTTCTCAGATGATTTATAGGGATATTATATTTTTCTGCTAAAGGAAAAATGTTAAATGGGGAATTTTCACGTTTAATAGTTGAAACAATTTGTTTTAAATGATTACCCGAAACTATTTTAGAGTGTGTGTCTAGTCCTTGCAGAAATAGGGGGATTTCTCTAGGACTCAGCAATTTTACTTTTGTTGGGGCTGTTTCGATTAAGACATTTGGATTTGGCAGAACAATTGCTATTTGAATAGGAAGATTTATTTTGAATTGCTGCCTTAACCAATAGTGTAAACTATCCGCCGCCCTTAATGTCTGCTGTTGAGGACATGGATAGCTATAAGTCTTTCCGTTAATTGTTTGATGTAACGAGTAAGGATTTTCGTTAAATTTCAGGGTGCCCTTTAAATTTTTTACCTCAAAAATACAAATAAATCTTTCTGTCAAAATTAATGTATCTATCTCTATACGTCTGTGGGGAGAGACTTTCAGTTCAACATTTGGTAATACATAAAAAGCATCGGTAAAATGAGTTTCCTTAATAGCTTGGTCAATTCGATATTCACCTTTAAAGCCTATCTTTAGATTTTCAAGATCCTTCTCTATTTCTGCTCTTTTTGGATAAGCTGGATTCACTCTTAGCAACAATCTTTGATAAGCAGTAAAAAGCAGTGTTTTATTTCTCGGCTCGATAATTTTGGATCATCTCCTAGCATGAATATTTTCAACTATATTTTACTTAAATTCTTTTATTTTACAATATATTATTTTATAAATTTTAGTATTTTCAGTGACATTTATTGAGACTGATGCTCTTATTGTTCGCGGCAGGGATTTAGCTGATTATATTTTTCTGGGGCGCGGACAAGGGAGAGCATTTAGTGGGGATTTGGGGAACTACTTGGGCTTTCTTTATTATAACTGGCTTTTCTTTTTGCACAACTCAGACTTCCTTTTGCACAACTCACTTCTTTTTGCACAACTCAGACTTCCTTTTGCACAACTCGGACTCTCTTTTGCACAACTCAGACTTCCTTTTGCACAACTCACTCTCTTTTGCACAACTCGGACTTCCTTTTGCACAACTCGGACTCCCTTTTGCACAACTCGGACTCTCTTTTGCACAACTCAGACTTCCTTTTGCACAACTCACTCCTTTTTTCTCACCTCTGACTCCTTTTT
>NZ_QWUA01000050.1 GCF_003576525.1 Rummeliibacillus sp. POC4
TTTTGCACAACTCACTCTCTTTTGCACAACTCAGACTTCCTTTTGCACAACTCGCTCCTCCTTTTGCACAACTCGGACTCCCTTTTGCACAACTCACTTCCTTTTGCACAACTCGGATTCCCTTTTGCACAACTCGGACTCCCTTTTGCACAACTCACTTCCTTTTGCACAACTCGGATTCCCTTTTGCACAACTCAGATCCTCTTTTGCACAACTCGGATTCCCTTTTGCACAACTCAGGCTCTCTTTTGCACAACTCCCTCTCTTTTGCACAACTCGGATTCCCTTTTGCACAACTCGCTCCTTCTTTTGCACAACTCGGACTCCCTTTTGCACAACTCGGATTCCCATCTCTCTCTAAAAAAATCCCAGCCTCATGGGGAGACTGGGATTAGCATGGTAGAGATATTATTTTTTGATCAATTCAAGATCGACTGGGATTGATTTGGCAACTTTTTCACCTTTTAGTGATTTTACAGCTGTGTCTAATGCAATTTGACCAATTTCAGTTGGTTTTTGAGCGATTGTTGCAGCCATTTTACCAGCTTTTACTGCTTTTTGGGCATCGTCAGTAGCATCGAAGCCTACAACTTTGATGTCTTTACCTGATGCTTCGATTGCTTCAAGAGCACCTAGAGCCATTTCGTCATTGTGAGCGAAAACGCCTTTGATATCTGGGTTAGATTGAAGGATATTTTCCATTACAGATAAACCTTCTGAACGGTTGAAGTTTGCAGTTTGTTTTTTCACAACGTTTAAGCCTTTGTCAGCTACTTTGTGGAAACCTTCACCACGGTCACGAGCTGCAGATGAACCAGCAACACCTTCAAGTTCAGCAACTTTAGCACCGTCGCCAACTAATTCTTTTAAGTATTCGCCGGCCATTTCGCCACCTTTAACATTATCTGACGCGATGTGAGATACTACTTCGCCGCCTTCAGAAGAACGGTCAACTGTGATTACTGGAATATTAGCATCGTTTGCAGATTCAACAGCTGAAGCAACTGCTTCTGAATCTGTTGGGTTGATGATGATTAAGTCAACATCTTGTTGGATTAAGTCTTCTACATCAGAAGCTTGTTTAGAAGCGTTGTCTTGTGCATCAACTACTGTAAGATCAACATTTTCTTTTTTTGCTTCTGCTTTTGCACCATCAGATAAAGTAACAAAGAATGGGTTATTTAATGTTGAGATTGACATACCAATTTTCATATCATCTGTAGATTTTTTTGCCGCTTTATCAGATGATGAACTATCACCATTTGGTGACATTGAGCAAGCGCCTAGTAATAGTGAAGCTGATAAAGCTAAAGTCCAAGATAATTTTTTCATTGTAAACAAACTCTCCTATGCTGTTTTTTTGCGGTCGATAAGTACCGCGATTAATATAACAACACCCTTCACAACTTGTTGGAAGAATGAAGATACCCCGATAAGATTTAAACCGTTATTTAATACACCAATGATTAGCGCACCAACTAATGTACCGAAAATCCATCCGCGACCACCAGTTAAAGAAGTACCACCTAGTACTACGGCTGCAATGGCATCAAGTTCATAGGATTGTCCAGCTGTTGGTTGAGCTGAGTTAAGACGAGAAGTTAGGATTAAAGCTGATAGAGCTGCAAGCATACCTGTTAATGAATAAACAGCAATTGTAATACGGTCTACATTAATACCAGATAAACGTGAAGCTTCTTCGTTACCACCAATTGCATAGACACGACGTCCAAAAGTTGTTTTACGTAAAATGAAGTAAAGAACTAGGAATGCGATTAGCATTGTGATAACAGGAACAGGAATACCTAAAAAGTAACCTTTCCCGAACATTTGGAATGCAAGTGAATCACCTAAGCCAGACACTGGTTTACCATCTGTATAAACAAGTGTTAACCCACGGTAGATTGTCATTGTAGCTAGAGTTGCGATGAAAGGAGCAACTTTCCCTTTTGCGATAATAAATCCGTTTACTGCGCCAAGTACTGCACCTAAAAGTAAACCGATTAGCATGGCTAAAAATGGATCCATGCCACCTGCAAGTAATCCTGCACTAATTGCACCAGTTAATGCTAGTGTGGAACCAACAGATAAATCTATACCACCTGTTAAGATAACAAATGTCATCCCGAATGCGATTAATGCACTAATTGAAACTTGACGTAGTACATTGAAAATATTTGTAGCTGTTAAAAAGCTAGGGCTCATAAATGAGATAATGATGATTATTAAAAGTAGCCCTAATAGTGGTCCAAGTTTTTGAACTAAACCTTTAGATTTGGACAACTTTGTCACCTCCAGTAGCGTAATGCATAATTTTTTCTTGAGTCATTTCTTCTTTTGATACTTCACCGGTAATTTTACCTTCATGCATAACAAGTACTCTGTCTGCCATGCCGATAACTTCTGGTAATTCTGATGAAATCATTAAAATTGCAACACCTTGTTCAGCAAGGTCATTAATAATTTGGTAGATTTCCTTTTTGGCACCGATATCGACACCACGAGTTGGTTCATCTAGGATTAAAATTTCTGGGGCATCACCCAACCATTTTGCGATAACAACTTTTTGTTGGTTACCACCACTTAATGATTTTGCGGTTTGCATTGCACCAGATGAACGAACTCCTAATTTTTTCATTAGGTTATTAACAAAGGTTGATTCCTTTTTAGAATTAATAACACCCATTTTGGAAGCCTTGTCCAAGTTTGTAAGCATAATATTATCCTTAATAGAAAAATCAACGACTAAACCTTCTGATTTGCGGTCTTCTGTCACAAAGCCAATACCATGTTTTTTCGCTTGAATTGGATTTGAAATTTTCACTTTTTGACCGTCGATGAAGATTTCACCTTTGTTCATCTTGCGATAGCCAAATAGTGCCTCAGCTACCTCTGTACGGCCTGCACCCATTAGACCTGCTAATGCAAGAACTTCGCCTTTTCTAAGTTGGAAGTTAATATCTTGGCAATAGTCATTTCTTGTAAGGCCTTTCACTTCAAGCTTGACTTCACCAATTGAAGCGTTGCGTTCAGGGAAACGATCTCCCAATTCACGACCAACCATCATTTTAACAATTTCATCAAAATTCGTTTCTTTTATGACACGGACACCAATGTACTGGCCATCACGTAAGATGGTAATACGATCGCAGATGGCGAATATTTCTTCCATACGGTGAGAAATATAAACAAAGGAAACACCTTGTGATTGTAATTTTCGAATCGTTTTGAATAATGTTTTGATTTCACGATCTGTTAACGCAGCAGTTGGTTCATCCATTATAATGACTTTTGCGTGTGTCTCGATTGCTTTTGCAATTTCTATAATTTGTTGTTTCCCAACAGATAATTGGCCAGCCGGTGTTTTGACGTCAACATCTAATCCGAGTTGTTTTAAAATACGACTAGCTTCTCTATTCATCTCTTTTGTTTTTAAAATACCCATACCTACTGTTTTTTCATTGCCCAAAAATAGGTTTTCAGCAACAGTTAAATCCGGTAGAATATTAAGTTCTTGATGAATTACTGCAATCCCCATAGCTTCTGCTTCTTTTGGGGATTTGAAGTCTACTTCTTGTCCATCTACTTTGATGACACCTGCATCACGGCCGTAAATCCCTGTTAAGATTTTCATCAGTGTTGACTTACCAGCACCGTTTTCACCCATCAAAGCATGGATTTCTCCATCTGCAAGTGAGAATTGGACATCTTTCAACACGACATTGCCACTAAAAGCTTTATCAATGCCTGTCATTTCAATCATTTGGTATCACCACCTTTTAAAATATGACCCCTGATTGCAAAATAATATTTGCAAACGGTGTTGCTTCTCCTGTACGGATAATTACTTTTGCTTTAGCTGAAAGTTGTTTTAACTCTTCATGGCTAACAGTTTCAATCGGAACATTGACTACTTGTCTTACCCTACTGTGTAATGTTGGGTTTTGCACATTCATCTCTGTTGCAATCCATGCCTTTTCTGCATTAAAGTCATCTAAAACTGCGTCCAAAATATCTGAGAAACTAGGTTTTCCAAGTGTATAAGATAGGTCTACACAAGGAACGCCATCTGGAATAGGTAACCCACAATCCGCAATCATAATCGTATCTGTGTGACCGATTTTCGCGAAAATACCAGCTAAATCACGATTTAAAATTCCATGTTTTTTCACTTTATTTGTCCTCCTAGGCGATTTTCAACCATTTGTAATGTTGGCATACCGCCTTGTGCGCCAAATTTTTCAACGGACAATGATGCAGCAATATTAGCAAAACGAACCGCTTCTTTTAGAGATTGTCCATTTGTTACGGCATATGCTAATGCACCATTAAATGTATCGCCAGCTCCAGTTGTATCAACAGCTTTTGTTTTATAACCTTCGATGAAAATATGTTCTTTTCCATCAAAGTAACGAGCGCCATTGCTTCCTAATGTGACGATTAGTTTATTTGGATACTTTTCTAATGCGCTTTCCACATCTTCAGAGAAAATATCCGCACATTCCGTTTCGTTTGGTGTAAGGTAATCTACCAAGTCCATCCAAGAAGGATTGAAAGATTCCGCTGGAGCAGGGTTAAGTAATACGGGTACGTTTAAATCTTTGCAAACTTGCAATGCATATTGAACGGTGTCTGCTGGAATTTCTAATTGCATAATGACCATTTCACTTTTTTCAATTAAAGATTTTGCAGCATCGATTTCTTTAGGAGTGATCAATGCATTTGCGCCTGGAACGACAATAATACGATTATCTTGTTCGTAAAGTAATATATTCGCGATACCAGTCGCAGCTTCATCTGTTGCATATACAAATTGTGTGTCAATACCTTCAACTTTTAAGTTGTTAGTTAACTCTTTGCCAAAACTATCTTGACCAACTGCACCAACCATATGTAAATCGCCACCAAGTCTTGCAACTGCTACAGCTTGGTTTGCTCCTTTACCACCAGGTACTGTTGTAAAAAGGTTTCCTAAAACTGTCTCACCTTGTTTAGGAAAAATAGTTGTATCAACGACTAAGTCCATATTGATACTTCCTATTACAGTAATCATCAAATCTCTCCTTACTTTGTCGAACTTCTAATAACAAGTGTTGCTGGTAATTCCGTCAAATTATTTTCTATTTCATGACCTTCAATTTTTTGAATAAGTAATTCTGTTGCTGCAGTGCCCAACTTGTATATATCTTGTGCAACCGTTGTCAATTCGGGTGTTAATAATTTCCCCATACTGATGCCATCGAATCCTACTAATTGAAGTTCACCAGGAATTTGAACATCCAGCGAATGAGCAGCTTTCATAGCGCCAATTGCTAGAACATCACTTGATGCAAAAATACCATCAACGAATTCATGTGTTTTTAGGTAGTCAAATACTTTTTTCTCTGCTTCATCAAAATCAAATTGACTAGTAATAATATCAGAAGAGATGTTAGGGTAATTCTTCATTGTTTCCATAAAACCAGTAAATCGGTCTTCCGCTACATCGAGTCCAACAGGTCCACGCACACATAGTATGTGCTTACAACCTCTTGCTATTAAATATTCAGTTGCAATTGTTGCACCATCTATATTATTTGTTGTGACAGTTGGAATAGCCGGATCAAGTCTTCTATCAAGTGCCACAATCGGCAAACTTATTTTACGATAATAGTCTGCTTCAAGTTGATTGGTCGTCACGATAAATCCTGCGGCGTACTTTTGTTGAAGCGACTCTATATAATGTATTTCTCTATCTTTCTGTTCACCAGAATTACAGAGTACAACTGTATAACCATTTGTATAAGCTGTATCTTCTACAGCTCTTGCTAGTTCAGGGAAAAATGGATTGGTAATGTCAGGTACAAGCAAACCAATGATATTGGTCTTTTTTGTACTTAAAGATCTTGCAAGCTGATTAGGCTTATAATCTAATTCTATGATTGCCATTTCAATTGCTCGTTTTGCATCTTCACTTACATAGCCTTTGCTATTTAAATAGCGAGAAACTGTAGCGACCGAAACGCCTGCATGCTTGCCTACATCTTTAATGGTAACCATTCTTTTCCTCCTTTGTAGCATTGTGTAACCGATTACACATGTAATCGAATACACATTAATATACTGAAAAATATTTTATATGTCAACACAATTATTGAAATAGGTTATACTAAATATTCATTTCGGACAATTATATTAAAAAAACAGTTTATTACACGCTATTATTATGAAATTCTAGTAAAAAATTGAACAAATTGAATAACCTTATTATGTAATATATTTCATACTTAATCGGATTTTTTGTAAGGATTTTTAAATAGGCTATACTATTTGGATGTAATTTCACTAATTGAATTAAAACTTCCTTATTATTATTAAAAGACTGCCTGAAAAGTTTTCTTATGTGAGGAGAGAGTACGTTAAGACTTAAACTGTTTGGAACGTGGATTCAATTTCTTATTGCGTGGATTGGACCTCGTATTGCGTGGATTAAATTTGCAATCCATTTTTTGGATTCTCAAAGACTTTGGTCGCGGGTTTGATTATTTGTTAAACATATATTCTTGCCGCGAACTAGGGGGGCATTTTTTCTTTGATTCGTTTTGCAATAGGACTTAAATTGTTCGGAACGTGGATTCAATTCCTTATTGCGTGGATTGGAGCTGGAGTTGCGTGGATTAATTGCTGTTTTCCGTGGATTGATCACTGAGTTGCGTGGATTAATTGCTGTTTTCCGTGGATTGAACTCTGAATCGTATGGATTTAACCTATATTTTGGTATATCAACAGTTGTTTTCCTAGATTAGCTTAAATCGATTTAGTAATGCAAGTAGATATGCTTATATTCGTTGCTTATATTCGTTCTATTTTTTGATATCCATAAAAAAGCCCCATGTATCACACGGATACACAGGGGATGTGCTAGCCAACTATTTTAGAAAGTCTATCTTTTTATTAATATCTACAATCCTATCCTCTATAGTAGGTTTAACTGTTTTTAGGTTTGTTAAATGTTCTGCCAGGTTCTCCCAATCTGATAAACCGAGGTCTGTTACACGACCTTCAGAGTAGGCTTTTGCAAACATTGTGAAGCCGTCTCCACCTTTTGCTGTGAAGGCGTTTGTTGCAATTTTGTACGTTTTATCATCTTGGATTGGTGTGAAATTTCCATCTTTATCTTTATATGCAATTGAAACAACTCGTTCACCCGCTGGCTTAGTGGAGTCAAATTCTACTTTCCCTCCAGATACATGCAAGAAACCGCCATTTTCACTTGGATATGATTTGAAGCTTATTTCAAAGGCTGATTTTAATTCTGCACCTGTTACAGACATCGTAGCAAGTGTGTTTCCAAATGGTAGAACAGTGATGACTTCGCCAACTGTAATATCTCCAGCTGGAATGCCTGCGCGAATACCTCCACCATTTTGTAAAGCCATGATGATATTTTCATCGTACTTTTTAGCTTTTGCCAGCATGCCATCTGTAATAATATTACCTAAGGCTGTTTCACTATTTCGAACACTAACGCCTTTCCCATCAGAATCAGTCCTTGGATTTGTCAGTTCGCTTTCTGCAGTTGCTCCGATTGATTTGTTTGTAATTTCCTTTAACTTTTCAGAGTATTCTTTTAGCATTGCAGCAGCTTCCGGATCTTCTTGTTGATCAGATACTTTTACTAATTGACCATCTGATTGAACAACTTTACCTTTGAAATCAAACTTAACATCCACTGTACCTAAAAAATCACTATATTGAAAAGCTTGTACAATGACTGTTGGGTCTTTTTCTTTACCTTTAATGTCTTTTTCAATAACTACAGGTTTATCTAATTGCGTATGGCTATGACCACCAACGATTAAATCGATACCTTCTACTGATGCAGCTAAAATTTGATCATTATCCACAGCTGGATTATCATCATAACCAATATGCGTTAGCGCTATAATTTTATCAACGCCTTTTCCTTCAAATGCTTTTACTGCCTTATTCGCTTCTTCGATATAATTTTCAAATTTAACACTACCTGGGCTTGAGATATCCTTTGTTTCGGCTGTTGTTAAACCGAAAATCCCTACTTTTTCGCCATCTATTTCTTTGATAATACCGTTATAAATCTTTCCTTTTTCCGGATCACTAGATATCAAATCGGTGAATAACCCTTTAAATCTATCATCGCCTGAGAAGTTAACGTTTGCGCTAACAAATGGGAAATTGGCACCCTCTATGAAATCGACAAGCGCCTGATGTCCTTCCGGGCTCGATCCTAAATCAAATTCATGATTTCCAAATGTCATTGCATCATAACCTAAATTATTCATAAACTTAAGATCTGCTTGTCCTTTAAATTCGTTGAAATATAATGTTCCACTAAATACATCCCCTGCATCTAGTAACAACGAATTTGGCTTCTCAGCTCTAAATTGCTTAATAGCCGTTGTTCTTTTTGCAATATTATCTAAATGTGCGTGTGTATCATTTGTATGCATAACTGAAATTGTGAAATCATCTCTCTTACCGTTCACTACTTTAATTTCTTTGCCGTCTGGTGTTTTAATTAGGCCATTGGCAAGAATTGAGTTTTTATACCAAAGTTCTTTGTATTGAACAACGCCTTTGTTTAATTTGTAACCGTTATATAGTTTTCCTTTGTAAAGGTCTAATCCCTTATTTAAAGTTCCGCCATCATATAGCTTCCCTTTATAAAGATTCAATCCTTTGTTTAAGTAAGGTCCATCATATAATTTATCTTTATATAATGTAAGAACAGTATTCAACTTTCCTTTTACATATAGCTTTCCTGTTTTCTTACCAATACCAGTGTAAGGTTTTCCTTTTACATAATAGATGCCTTTATATTTACCTGTTGCTTTTTTACCGTTTTTGTAATAAACACTACCCTTTACCCCTGTATATAAATTACCATTCTTATACAACTTGTTATTATAAAATTTATACCCCTTAACTACCTTGCCATTTGACTTTTTTACAAGTTTGCCATTTGAAATCTTATAGTCTGCTGCAGCATTTACATCTGCTGGCGTTGTAATAACAGCTCCTACTAGCAACGTACTCCCCAATATAAGCGATGCTACTGGTTTTACAAATTTCAGATTGTACATGTTCTCCCATCCACCCTTTTATAGTATTTATTACTAATTTAGTAATATATACTATTATAAAAAATAATAACCAGTTTATCTATAAATTAATATAATATTATGAATTTATTTACATAGT
>NZ_QWUA01000051.1 GCF_003576525.1 Rummeliibacillus sp. POC4
TTATATATTAATAAATTTATAATGGAGGTCATTTAAATGACACAAGGTACAGTAAAATGGTTTAACGCAGACAAAGGTTTCGGTTTCATCGAAGTTGAAGGCGGAGAAGACGTATTCGCTCACTTCTCAGCAATCCAAGGAGAAGGTTTCAAATCTTTAGAAGAAGGCCAAAAAGTTGAATTCGAAGTTGAACAAGGCCAACGCGGACCACAAGCTGCAAACATTGTAAAACTTTAATTTTTTAAAATTAGTTAGTTTTAGAAGTATCTAAAAAAGAGAAACCTTCAATTAGGTTTCTCTTTTTTAATTAGTTAGACTCCAGCGTTTGTTTTTTTATGCTTTGCACAATTTGTGCAAGGTTTTTTTATTAAGAGCAATATTTAGCTTTATTAGCTTCACTGATTTGATCTAACTAAAAAAGCATTCAAATCTATCAAATTAGGAATAGATTCGAATGCTTTTTCATATGGTTTACTAGTTAACGTTTCTATATAAGCCTACTACTTTACCGAGTACAGAAACATTCTCTACAATAATTGGATCCATCGAAGAGTTTTCAGGTTGAAGACGGAAATAACCTTCTTCTTTATAGAATCGTTTTACGGTAGCTTCATTTTCTTCGGTCATGGCAACTATAATATCACCATTATTCGCAGAAGCTTGTTGTTTCACAATGACATAGTCGCCATCTAAAATGCCAGCTTCAATCATAGATTCACCCATAATTTCAAGCATAAAAATATTGTCATCGGAAGTTCCGTAAGAATCTGGAATAGGGAAGTATTCTTCAATATTTTCGATAGCAGTAATTGGCATACCTGCTGTTACTTTACCAACTAGAGGAACATGAATAACACCTTGTTTTGAAATGTTGTCTTGGTCCAAAATTTCAATAGCACGAGGTTTTGTTGGATCCCGACGAATAAGGCCTTTGCTTTCAAGTCTATTTAAATGTCCGTGAACTGTAGAGCTTGATGCTAAACCAACAGCTTCACCAATTTCTCGGACGGAAGGTGGGTATCCTTTTGTACGAACTTCTTCTTTGATAAATTCTAGAATATCTTCTTGTCTTTTCGATACTTTTTTCAATCCAATCACCTCTTATCTTAGTATTCTGCTAATTATTAAAATTAGTATAGCATTACCGAACAAATAGTGCAAACATAAGTTCGAAAACATATTTGACAAAAACAAACGTTCGTATTATATTGAGAACATACATTCCGAACAAATATTCGATGAAAGGAAGATTTATATGAATTGGATTAAAAGAAATCAAAATACAACATTACTTCTTGTTTTTGCGTTTATTGCTATGATCATTTTACTTATAACTTATAGAGATACAACAACATATACAAATATTAAAGTACATGAAGGAGATACACTTTGGTCTTTGGCTAACCAGCACAAAGGCGATTTATCTAACGAAGAATGGGTTCGTCTAGTAAAAAGTGAGAACAATATAATTGACGATAAAATTATTGCTGGTCATACTTTAGTTATTCCTGAAAATAAACAAACTAAGATGACAGAAAAAAGGATAGAATTGGCGAGTGACAAAAAATGATGAATGAAAAAGCAGTAATATACTGTCGGGTAAGCACAGAAAAAGAAACCCAAGACACTTCAATCGAGAGACAAGAAATTGAATTAAAATCCTTCGCAAAAGAAAAAGGATATGAAGTAGTGGAAGTGTTTACTGATAGACATAGTGGGTATGATATTGAGAGAGAAGGCTTATTAGATTTATTGGAATATATGAAGGAATATCACATTCCAACCTTATTTGTTCAGGATGAAACACGTTTAGGACGTGGTAATGGACGAATGGCAGTTTTGCATTTATTGAAAAAGATGAATGTTGATATATTCACTTTAAGTGATTCTGGAAATCTGAAGTTAAATGAAATGGACACGATGCTCCTTGAAATATTAGCACTAGTTGAAGAGTATCAGCGGAAACTACATAATGCTAAAATACGTCGAGGCATGAGAAGAGCTGTAGAAAATGGCTATAGACCAGAAAATAATTTGAAAGACCGTGGCAACCCTGAAGGAAGAGAAAGAATTGATGCACCTATTGAGCAAATCGTCAATTTAAGACAAACAGGAATGACCTTTGAAGAAATAACAGCTACTTTAAAAGGATTAGGTTTTCAAATAAGCAAAGCTACAGTTCATAGGCGTTTTAAAGAATATGAAGAAAACCTTGAACAAATAAAATGATAAATTATAAAAGCAGCAGAATTTCTATTTATAGAAGTCTGCTGCTTTTATGGCTAAAATACTTTCTTCATATAAAATCATTAATCCATATTTCAATTCGTCCAAAGATGCATACGCATAGGATAAACGTATATGGGTTGAATCTTCTGTGTCATAAATATACCCCGGATTGACCAATACATTTCTTTTCAAAACCTTCAAAAATAATTCTCTTGTAACAATTGGTTTATTGTATTTAAGCCAAATATAGAACCCGCCCTTTGGACTTTCCCAAGTAGCAATTGAATGGAAGTACTCAGACAGTATAGATATCATAAAATTAGCACGCGATTTTAACTGTGACTTCAATTCTACCAAATGTTTTTGATATAACCCTGAAGTTAACCAATAGGTTACAATTTTCTGCGAAATTGCGCTTGATCCATAATCCATTTGCATTTTTATATCTGTTAATCTTTTTATAACAGGAGTAGGGCCAATAATCCATCCAATTCTTAATCCAGGGCTTAACGTTTTTGAAACGCTACTGATATAAATCACTTGTCCAGAAGAATCAAAAGATTTTATAGAATGACTGTCAGTCTCAAATAACAAGTCAGCGTAAACATCATCTTCTAAAATTGGTATTTGGAGTGATGTACATATTTCATAAAATCGTTTCTTTTCTTCAGTAGACCAAACTTTTCCTGTTGGATTATCCAGAGTTGGTACAGTATAGTAAATAGTTTGACGATGCTTTTTCAATGAATATAGTGTTGTTGAGAGAGCGGCATCGCGTTTGATCGATTTCATTTGGATACCATATGATTGAAATGGATGAATAGAATTTAGATACGAAATGGGTTCTTGGAAAACAATCGACCCTGGTTCAAAGAGACTCACTGCCATTAGCTGGAGAGCTTGTAGTGCACCTGAAACAATAAGAATATTGTCAGGTGTAGTTGCAATACCTCTCTTTTTTACATGTTGGCAGACGGCAATGCGTAATTCTTCGTGCCCCTGTGGCGAAGAATAACCTATATCCTTTCCAGTTAGTGAAAGATTCTGAAGTGATTCTAACAGTTCCTTTGTTGGTAATAAGTTAGGAGAAATTTCCCCTGTTCCTAATCGAATGATGGAATCTTCCTGTTCATATTCATTTATTAATTGGATCGTACGATAATTAGGTTTATGAATGCTTTCGTCAATATACCTTTGCCAATTAGGTTGCTGCTTCTTCGCTAATAGATTCCAAGAATTATTCGCAACAAATACGCCTGCTCCCCTTTTAGCTTCTATAATACCATCTGCTTTTAATTCATCTAAAGCCTGTTGAATCGTGCTTCTATTAACTTCAAATTGTAAAGCAAGCTGTCGTTGAGTAGGGAGTTTTGTTCCTACCACCCAATTACCGGTATTAATTTGATTCGTAATCCAATTTATAATTTGATGGTGTAAACTACTCGATGAGTTGCGATTTGGTTTCCACAAAAACGTCAATCCCCTTTCGAAAATTGGGTGGGTAAAATCCCAACCAATTGGACCTTTTATAATTTATATAACATAGTACGATAGTAGAAAGAAAGGGTGTTGAACGATGCAAGCATTTGTACACGGAATCATTTTAGCATTCGGATTAATTTTACCATTAGGCGTTCAAAATATTTTTGTTTTTTCACAAGGTGTTACACAACCAAATATATATAAGGCTTTACCTGCAACTCTAGCTGCAGCACTTTGTGATACATTATTAATTTTTTTAGCAGTTTTTGGCCTATCCATCATTGTTTTGCAATTTGAATGGATTCGATTGATCCTATTGATCAGTGGCATACTTTTTTTATGTTATATGGGAAAGGTTATATGGAGTTCGGTGGGAGTGACTAACCTAGAGGAGGGGCGAGCTCTTCCGATAAAACAGCAAATCCTTTTTGCATTATCTGTTTCTTTGCTAAATCCCCATGCGCTTCTTGATACGGTAGGTGTGATAGGGACAAGCGCATTAAAATACAAGGGGATAGATCAAATTCTGTTTGCAACCGCTAGTGTTGGAGTTTCTTGGGTATGGTTTTTTAGTTTAACAATCACAGGAGCCTATTTAAAAAAATTACATATTTCAGGGAAAGTATTTATTGTTTTCAACAAACTATCTGCATTGTTTATATGGGGAACTGCTATTTATCTATTGATAAATTTAGATTGATTTTTTTGTTATTAATAAGATATTATAATAAATTCATATAATTTGTGAATATATGAAGCTTTAAGCTTGCGCTTGAAGCTTTTTTTTCATACCTTTAAATTAATGTATTTATGAAAGGTGTGTTTTACTTGTTACCAAAAGAGAAAATTCAACGTATAAATTATTTATCAAAAAAATCCAAAGAATC
The DNA here is from genome assembly GCF_003576525.1 of Rummeliibacillus sp. POC4. Lineage (GTDB taxonomy): Bacteria > Bacillota > Bacilli > Bacillales_A > Planococcaceae > Rummeliibacillus. The sequence goes on from NZ_QWUA01000051.1 coordinate 4,599, forward strand.
AGGTTTAACTGTCGAAGAAGCAAAAGAACAAACTGCTCTTCGTAAAGAATATTTAGATGCGTTCCGTTCTTCGATGCGAAAAACAATTGAAAATGTTCGCGTATTCGATCCGAATGGCGATGAAGTGACACCGGAAAAAGTAAAAGCAATCCAAAAAAGAAACAAACCATTAAATTAACAAAACAAATGCTCAAAAAGCATTGTTTTATCTTATAATGTTGACTACACTTAAATTGAATTAAATTTTGCTTTTAGAAAGGATGTCTATTCATGACTGTACAAGCAGATCAGCTTGCAATTAATACAATCCGTACTTTATCTATCGATGCAATTGAAAAAGCAAACTCTGGTCATCCAGGTCTTCCAATGGGTGCAGCTCCAATGGCTTATACACTTTGGACAAAACAATTACACCACAATCCTAAAAACCCTAAATGGTTTAACCGTGATCGATTTGTGTTATCAGCAGGACATGGTTCAATGTTATTATATAGCTTACTACATTTAGGTGGTTATGATTTACCAATGGAAGAGATTAAAAACTTCCGTCAATGGGGTTCATTAACACCAGGACACCCAGAATATGGCCATACTGTTGGCGTAGAAGCAACTACTGGTCCACTTGGACAAGGTATTTCAATGGCAGTCGGAATGGCAATGGCAGAAGCACATTTAGCTGGCGTCTACAATAAACCAAACAATGATATTATCAATCACTATACATTTGCACTTTGTGGCGATGGAGACTTGATGGAAGGTGTCTCTGCAGAAGCAGCTTCACTTGCAGGTCATTTACAATTAGAAAAACTAATTGTTCTTTATGATAGTAATGACATCTCTTTAGATGGAGATTTAAATAAATCATTCTCAGATAATACAGCAGAACGCTTTAAAGCATATGGTTGGAATTATTTGAGAGTAGAAGATGGTAATGACATTGAAGCGATTAACGCTGCAATCGAACAAGCAAAAGCGCATAAAGGTCAACCAACTTTAATCGAAGTAAAAACTGTAATTGGATTTGGTTCACCGAACAAATCTGGTAAATCAGCTTCACATGGTTCACCACTTGGTACGGACGAAGTAGTCTTAACTAAACAAGCTTACGAATGGGAAAATGATGACTTCTTTGTTCCTGAAGAAGTGTATGAAACATTTAAGCAAGCAGCAAAAGTACAAGGAGAAGATGCAGAATCAGCTTGGAATGCACAATTCTCATCTTATAAAGAAGAGTATCCTGAACTAGCTTCTCAATTAGAACAAGCTATCTCGGGTAAACTTCCAGCTGATTTTGATGCTGAAATCCCAACTTTTGAAGTAGGTAAGTCAATTGCGACTCGTTCTTCTTCTGGAGAAGTGATCAATGCATTAGCTAAGAAAATCCCTGCATTCTTCGGGGGAAGTGCTGACCTAGCTGGTTCTAATAAAACAACTATTAAAGGTGCTGGAGATTTCTCAGCAACTGATCGCGAAGGACGTAATATTTGGTTTGGTGTGCGTGAGTTTGCAATGGGTGCAGCACTTAATGGTATGGCATTACATGGCGGAGTGAATGTCTTTGGGGGTACATTCTTCGTATTCTCTGATTATGTACGTCCAGCAGTTCGACTTGCAGCTCTTATGGGTCTACCAGTAACTTATGTCTTTACACATGACTCTATTGCAGTTGGAGAAGATGGACCAACACATGAACCTATCGAACAACTAGCTGCTTTACGTGCAATGCCAAATCTATCTGTTATTCGCCCAGCAGATGCAAATGAATCAGCAGCAGCATGGAAACTTGCCGTTTCATCTGAAAATCGCCCAACAGCATTAGTATTGTCACGTCAAAACTTACCAGTTCTTGATGTTGATGTACAAACTGTTTACGAAGGTGTAGCAAAAGGTGCTTATGTTGTAGCAAAAGCTAAAAAAGAGGTGGCAGATGCACTTCTTCTTGCAACAGGTTCAGAAGTACAATTGGCAGTTCAAGCTAAAGCAGAACTTGCAAAAGAAGGAATCGACGTAACAGTTGTATCTATGCCAGACTTTGCACGTTTTGAAGAACAAGACGAAGCATACAAAGAAAGCGTATTGCCAAAAACAGTCAAAAAACGTTTAGCAATTGAAATGGCTTCATCATTTGGTTGGCATAAATACACTGGATTTGAAGGAGACGTCCTTGCTATTGATCGTTTTGGTGCAAGTGCTCCTGGTGAAACAGTCATGAAAGAATACGGCTTTACAGTCGAAAATGTTGTCGCAAAAACGAAAGCATTATTAACGAAATAACCACTTTAAAAAATGTTGTTATTTAAAGCATATTTCATTTGAATGAGAGAACTTTTTCGGAATGGTAATCGATTTCGACGAAAGATTTACAACAAAGAATTTAAAGTATTTTAAAAAGTAGAGGTGATTAGCCTCTACTTTTTGTTTTTTGACAAAGAAAGTGGATTATTTACAGTTCAAATTGACAAAATATTTGATATGTTCAAGGTATAATTACTTGAAAGAACGGAAAGGAGTGGCAATAGATGCGTGTTTACTCAATCTTTCATGTCAAAAAAAAGCATCAGTCATTTGTGTACGGGAGAGAACGATTATTATTCGAATTGATCAATGATTTAAAGTCTGAAGAAAACACTTTTTATCCTTCACAAGAATTAGCTTATTTATGTGAGCTATTGCCAGTAGAAGAGATTGAAGAATTTATAGGGCAATATTTGACCAATAATTTTTCGACTATTGAAATGAAAAATCATGAAATATTTTTGGCAAATGAGTTTAAAGGAGATCTACATATTGAAATACAGCCATATTATATGGTCGTAACTTGTGTAGGATCACGAATGCTAGAATTAGATTTGTTTGCAACATTATCGAAATTTAGTACAGGTTTTATCGGTTTTAACAAAAATGAAATGGAATGCGGATGGTTAAAACCGCCTAAATTTTCAGTGCTGGCAAATTAAATTTAAAAATTTAGTTATTCCATGTACCCGTTAAATGTAGGATAAATCCGATAAATAGTAGTATCGGGATAGTTTTTATTGTATAATCCTCTTTGGAGATATTTTTCTCGTATGCGAATTTTAGAGGAGGAACACAAGTGAATACTGCATTAGCGATTACTTTAATAGTAGTAGCATTAATCGTAGGATTAGTTGGAGGATTCTTTATCGCTCGTCAATATATGATGAAGTATTTAAAAGAAAATCCACCTATTAACGAACAAATGTTACGTATGATGATGACTCAAATGGGACGTAAACCATCTGAAAAACAAATCAAACAAATGATGAATCAAATGAATAAATTAAGCAATAAATAAAAAAATAGCACTCAGATGAGTGCTATTTTTTATCTAGGTTTAAAATGTATTCTTGAAGGAAACTTCTTACCGTTTCCTCATATTCTTGAGGGTTCTTATTAAAAGATTGGGCATGCTCACCTTCTTCAAATAACTTTAAAGTCTTGGGACCATTCTTCAATCGATATAATTCAATTGTCATACCTGGTAAGATAAAGTCATCTGGTAGACTGTGAATAAAAAGAACAGGTTTTTTAATATTCGTTACTGCAGTGCGTGGTGCAATATTTTTTAACCAATAACCTTCACGTAAACGTAAAAATAGGTCAGCTAGTCTTACAGCCAATGTACTTCTAAATGGTGTTTGTTTTGTAAGAAGGTAGTAAAGCTGTTCTGAAAAGTCTGAGTAAGGGCAATCAGCAATATAAAAATCAGCTTCATCTTCTAAAGTGCCCGCGTATAATAATGTTGTTGCAGCACCCATAGATTCACCATGAACACCAATTACTGCGTTGTTATCAAGTTGCTCTTTTATGTGGTGTAAAACTGCTTGTAAGTCAAATTTCTCATAATAACCGTAACTTGTTGTTTCGCCCCCTGTTTCTCCATGCCTCCTATGATCATAAACTACCGTATTAAAACCGAGACGTTCAAATAATCGTACATACTTTATAGAATTTACCTTGTTTTCAGTTACGCCATGACATACAATCATTGTATTTGAAGTATTTAATGGTTTAAAGTAAATACCTTTTATCGTATATCCATTAGGTGAATCGATATTCAAGTATTCTTTTTCTACCGTAGCGTACCACTTTTCATCGTATCGTAATGCCTTTTTTTCACGTTCTAATATAAAATTATCGTCTTTTTTCTTAATATATATAATTCTACTTGTGATAATATATCCAATTATTGTGACAATCGCTCCTACAATTCCTGTAAATAGACCAAAAATCCAAACAAATCGTTTCTTCATACGCATCACCACTTTCTATCTTTGTTGATATAATTTATACTGCGCACTTGAAATTTCCTCTTTTAAAAAGGGTTGCAAATGTTTTAAGGATTTACATACTTTTTGTATATCTATTCCTGTTTGAATACCCATTTGTTCAAGCATAAAGACTACATCTTCTGTAGCTACATTGCCTGTTGCACCTTTAGCAAAAGGACAACCACCTAACCCTCCTGCCGAGCTATCAAATCGATTGATACCAGCTTGAAGTGATGCGAAAATATTAGCTAAGGCCATTTGACGAGTATCATGAAAATGAGCCGTTAATAATACGTTGGGTAATTCTTGTTTTAGTAAGGAAAAAAGAGAATAGCTTTCTACTGGGTTCGCCATTCCGATTGTATCTGCAACACTTAATTCATCGACACCTAAATCTACAAATTGTCTACAAAGTGCTAAAGTATCTTCCGGAAAAATCCCGCCTTCGTATGGACAATAAAATGCTGTAGAAATACATGCACGAACAAAGACGCCCTCTTTTTTTAAGTCTTTGATAATAGGAGTTAAAGTATTCATCGATTCAAGTGTCGTTTGATTTATATTCTTTTTGTTGAATGTATTACTTACTCCAACGAAAACTGCTATTGCCTTGGAATTTAAAGAAAGAGCTTTTTGAATTCCTATCTCATTTGGAGCCAATACATACTGTTTTCCTATTTTATTTACATTCATCACGATATCTGTATGATCTGCCATTTGAGGTACCCATTTAGGCGAAACAAAAGAAGTGATTTCCATTTCTTTAATACCAGCATCTTGTAGGCTATGGATAAAATTGAGTTTTTGAATAGTGGGGATGATATGTTGTGTATTTTGAAGGCCATCTCTAGGACCAACTTCAATAATTGTTACTTGATTAGGTAAGTTTAACATAAACAGCATTCCTTTCTATACTTATAGTGGGTTAGATGAAAAGGTGAAAGCCGATTTAAGAAAAAATGTTTTTACTATATCCTATGATTAAAGTTTGTTAACTATTGATAAGTGTATGATTCAGTATTAAAATTGAGGAAAATATATCATATGGAGCATGTTTCGTTTATGTTATGTAGGGGAGAAGAATGGTATGGCAAAGAAAAAGAGAAAACAAATAAACCAAAATCAGTCAAATTTAGTCGATAAAGAAGAAAAAGTAACTCTTCAAGATCAGCTCAATGGTGATGTATTAGCTAAGTTGAAGCTTGCAAAAAAAGAATTAGTTGCAAAAGAACAAAAACAACAAGAAGAAAAAGCAGCACAGCTTGCATTTGAGAAAAAACAAATCGAAAAAAATAAATCATTTGCAGAGTTACTTGAAGAATACGGAGATAAAGGCTCTAAATTTTGATGAATTACAAGAATGCGTTAGGAGAATAATTCTCGCTAACGCATTTTCATTTTTTAGTCTCGATGAGAAGTGTAGAAATCAGGTTTTGTTAAGCTGATTATTTCTTCAATATTATCAATAGATTCCATAGCTTCATACGCATGAATTGTAGAAGATAGTTGTTCCTTTGTACTTGCACCAACGACTGCAGAAGCAATTGCAGTGTGGTTTAAAATTGTTTTAAGTGAAGCTGCAAGTATTAAAGGTGTAGCTTGAGAGAGTTTAGTTAAAGTATTTTGAAGCTCATCTTTAGAATAAGATAGATACCCATCCGTATTTATTAGCCGTTTTTGCCACTCATTTGTTAACAATCCTTTTGCGATTGAGCCTCTAGTAACAATGGATGCACCATTTTCTTGGATAAAATCAAGCCATTCTTCGGGTCTTCTATCAAGTAAACTATATTGCATCATAACTGAGATAGCATTACTTGCAGGTAAAAAACGTTTCAAGACATTTGGCCTAATAGAAGAAATGCCATATTCTCGAATCAATCCTTCTTGTTTTAGTTCTTCAAAAGCTTCTATTACTTCGTCCCAATGATCATCAATAGTCCCACCATGCAGTTGGTATACATCGATATAATCAGTTTGTAAGCGATGTAAACTATCTTTAATCCCAGTCTTTATATGAGCCTTTGATGCATCCCAATGCCATGAATTGCCTTGCTTATCCCACACATTCCCAACCTTTGTTGCTAAAACAATATCTTTTCTCTTTTCTTTAATAAGTTGTCCAACAATTTCTTCATTCAAACCGTGATTATATAGATCAGCTGTATCAAAATAATTGATACCAAAATCAAGTGCTTCATCGATAATATAGGAAGCATCTTGTAAGTTTGTTGGTAGGGACATGCACCCTAAACTTATTTCGGAAATATGTAAATCGCTAGAACCTAATTGACGAGTTTTCAAATCATATTCCTCCTTTTTAATAATGGTACAATGATTTATAGAAAAAGAACAATAAAGGTGGATAAAAATATGAATAAATTTGAAGAAACAACGATTTCTACAGAGAAAATTTTTGAAGGACGTGTCATTAAAGTACAAGTAGATGAAGTAACTTTGCCAAATGGAAAAAAATCTACAAGAGAATTAGTGAAACATCCTGGAGCTGTTGCAATTATTCCAATAACGAGCGAAGGGAAAATTGTAATGGTAGAACAATTTCGTAAACCACTCGAACGTAGCATTATTGAAATTCCAGCAGGCAAACTAGAACCAGGCGAAAAGCCAGCATTCACCGCAACAAGAGAATTGGAAGAAGAGACTGGTTATGGTGCTTCGCATTTAGAAAAGATTTACTCATTTGCGACATCACCAGGATTTTCTGATGAAGTTATTCATTTATTTGTTGCACGAGATTTATTTAAAATAGCACAACCTGCGAGTTTAGATGAAGATGAATTTGTAGAAATCATGGAAGTTTCAATTGAAGAAGCTGAAAGATTAGTGGAAGAAGAAAGAATTTTCGATGCTAAAACAATCCTAGCAATTATGTGGGCAAAAAATAATCTATTAAAATAAGGTATTTTTAAGAATGATGAGCATAGGTTGTACTATTAGAAAGTAGGTGACCTATTGAATCGTTCCTCGCAAATAACTTATTTTTTCCTAATTATCTCAATTGGATTTATCGGTGGTATTATCGCATTTAAATTATCAACTCCATCTCAAAATGAATGGTTAATATCTATCATGGATCCACGATTATTGTTGGAAGGTAAGCCAGCAATTTGGCAATCACTTTGGCCGGCATTTACTCCGTATGTATTTTTAGTGCTACTTGCTACGCATCAATGGTTTAGACATGCTACTAGATTAGTTGTGGTATGTAAAAGTGCCTTCTTTGGCTTCTGTTCAGCGTATTTAATAGCTACCCAAAATGCATTTTGGAATTATGCTCTTTGGTGGTTTCCAGTACAATTTTTGTATACTTGTTTATTATTATTGTTTTCAATTGTACTTGTTCCAAAACCATTTTATAATAGTCGAAAAAAGGGTATACATTGGAAGAGAATTATCGTAATAAGTGTTATGACCATGATAATTTTACTCATAGAATTAGTCATAATACATTTTATGTTTTAAAATTTGATTATTAGATGATAATGATTATCAATAAATAGTCATTATAAGAATTTGGTCGCTTAATCTTGTAATGAGAAATACATCTTTGGTATAATGGTAGAAGTTTAGGGGGGCGTCGTATGGAGAGCCGAATTGATCGAATAAAAAAACAATTACATGGTGCTAGCTATAAACTGACGCCGCAACGAGAAGCGACGGTTAGAGTACTTTTAGAAAATGAGGAAGATCATTTAAGTGCTGAAGATGTTTATCTTTTAGTGAAAGAAAAAGCACCAGAAATCGGTCTAGCGACTGTATATCGTACATTAGAGTTACTAACAGAACTAAAAATTGTCGACAAAATAAATTTTGGTGATGGAGTATCTCGTTATGATTTACGACAAGAGGGAGCAGCTCACTTTCATCATCACCTCGTATGTATCGAATGCGGCGCTGTTGATGAAATTCAGGAAGATTTACTTGAAGATGTGGAAGCGGTTGTCGAAAAACGATGGAATTTCCAAATCAAAGATCACCGTTTAACATTTCATGGTATTTGTTGGCGTTGCAATGAAAAGCACGCTGCAGAAGACAAAAACAAAGAGTAAACATACGGAAAAGTTAATAGCAAGTAAGTAAAGGATGGCGGAGGTGCTGTCCTTTTTTATTTTCACTTTACTATTTCAATGATTTATGAAAAGTTTAAGTGGGGAGAATAGAAAACTGATTTGATGTACAGAAAAGTCATCAATAAAATCTAAAGCTTGGTTGTTTTTGGCTTAATGGAGGAATGAAAGCTGTGAAACAAGAAATACAAGATATGATTGCAGATTACATACATTTTTTACGGGTTGAACGTCAACTATCTACAAATACATTGCAATCTTATGAGAGAGATATTAGAGACTATACACAGAATATATTCGACATCCAACAACTTGAAACATTTGATGATGTTGAGCGTTATCATATATTGCAGCATTTACAAACGTTGCGCAATAAAGGAATATCTGCTCGTACAGTTTCAAGGCATATTTCAGCAATTCGCTCTTTCCATCAATTTTTGCTTCGAGAAAAAAGATGTAGTAACGATCCAACGATTCATATTGATATGCCGAAAATTGAACAAAAATTACCAAGAGTATTATCAATTGAAGAAATAGATAGACTAATTGCAGCTACAAATGTAGCCAAACCACAAGGTGTTCGTGATCGTGCAATGTTAGAATTACTTTACGCAACAGGTATGCGTGTAAGTGAATGCATTGCTTTAAATTTAGAAGATATTCATTTAACAATGGGTTTTGTACGTGTCTTCGGAAAAGGTGGTAAGGAGAGAATTATTCCTCTAGGCGGTACTGCAATTGACGCATGTACAAAATATCTAAATACTGCACGTTTTCAATTGGAGAATCCTAAATTACGAACAGAAGCATTATTTATAAACCAAAGAGGAAAAAGGCTAACTAGACAAGGATGTTGGAAATTATTGAAGGGCTATGCGGAAAAGGCTGGTATAGAAAAAGAACTAACACCACATATTTTAAGACACTCTTTTGCTACGCATTTAATCGAAAATGGTGCAGATTTAAGAGCTGTTCAAGAAATGTTAGGGCATGCTGATATTGCAACAACTCAAATTTATACACATATTAGTAAAACTAGATTATCTGAAGTTTATAAACAATTCCATCCTAGAGCATAGTTTTTACATTAGTCAGATGTCTGACCTTTATTTTTTTGAAGAATTTGATAGAATGAATGTATAAATGAGGAGGATAAATTGATGAACACAAAACCTTTTAAACGTATTCACTTAATCGTTATGGATTCTGTTGGAATAGGTGAAGCACCAGATGCTGCAAAATTTAATGATGTAGGTGCTGATACACTTGGACATATCGCACATGAAATGAAAGGGCTAACAATGCCGAATATGGAACGCTTAGGTTATACAAATATTCGTGGTTTACTTGGCCTTAAAGATCTTGAAGGGATGAAATCTGTAGAAAAACCTGCAGCTTATTATGGTTATATGCAAGAAGCTTCAGTTGGTAAAGATACAATGACTGGACACTGGGAAATAATGGGTCTCAATATTAATAAACCATTTAAAGTCTACCCAGAAGGTTTCCCACAATCATTGATCGATGAATTAGAAGAACGCACTGGACGTAAAGTTTTATGTAATAAACCTGCTTCTGGTACGCAAGTTATCGAAGATTTCGGTAAAGAACATATGGAAACAGGTGCTATTATTGTTTATACATCTGCTGACCCTGTTCTTCAAATCGCAGCTCATGAAGATGTTGTACCATTAGACGAATTGTATAGAATTTGTGAAATTGCTCGTGAAATAACTTTAAAACCTGAATATTTAGTGGGTCGTGTAATTGCTCGTCCTTTCGTAGGAACACCTGGAAACTTTACTCGTACTTCAAATCGTCATGACTATGCTTTAAAACCATTTGGACGTACTGTTATGAATGAAATGAAAGATGCAGGCCTAGATGTAATCGCATTAGGTAAAATCTCTGATATATACAACGGTGAAGGAGTAACTGAGGCTATTCGTACGAAAGACAATTCGGATGGTATGGATCAATTAGTGAATGTGATGAAAAAAGACTTCCATGGTTTATCATTCTTGAATCTTGTTGATTTTGATGCAAAATATGGTCACCGCCGAAATCCAATCGGATACGGAGAAGCGCTTGAAGAATTTGATCGCCGTCTTCCTGAAGCATTAGAGCTAATGGGAGAAGATGATTTACTTTTGATCACTGCTGACCATGGTAATGACCCAACTTTCCCTGGTACAGATCACACACGTGAATTTGTTCCATTAATCGCATATTCTCCACGCTTTAAAGAAGGCAATGTATTACCAAAAATGAGTACATTTGCATCTTTAGGTGCGACTGTTGCAGATAACTTCAATGTAAAATTACCAGAATACGGTGAAAGTTTTTTGCAAACTTTAAAATAAGTTAGGGGGGATTTATCATGAGAATGGTAGATATTATTGAAAAAAAACGAGATGGTTTTGAACTGACTACCGAAGAAATCCGCTTCTTCATAGAAGGTTATACAAAAGGAGAAATTCCTGATTATCAAGCAAGTAGTTTAGCAATGGCCATCTACTTCCAAGACATGACAGATAAAGAACGTGCGGATTTAACAATGGCTATGGTTGAATCAGGAGATCAAATTGACCTATCTGGTATAGATGGTATAAAAGTAGATAAACACTCTACTGGTGGTGTTGGTGATACGACTACACTTGTATTAGGACCTTTAGTTGCAGCAGTAGGTGTACCCGTTGCAAAAATGAGTGGACGTGGTTTAGGTCATACAGGTGGTACAATCGATAAATTGGAATCGATTGAAGGCTTCCATGTAGAGCTTACGACAGAACAATTCATGCAACAAGTGAATGACATCAAGTTAGCTGTAATTGGACAATCTGGTAACTTAACACCTGCGGATAAAAAATTATATGCTCTACGTGATGTTACAGGAACTGTCCCAAGTATCCCACTAATTGCAAGTTCTATTATGAGTAAAAAAATTGCAGCAGGTGCTGATGCAATCGTTCTAGATGTTAAAACTGGTGACGGAGCGTTTATGAAAACCGTTGAAGATTCTAAAAAGTTAGCTCATGCAATGGTTCAAATCGGTAAGAACGTTGGACGTAATACAATGGCAATTATCTCTGACATGAACCAACCATTAGGATACGCTATTGGGAATGCTTTAGAAATGAAAGAAGCAATTGATACTTTATGCGGCAAAGGACCTGAAGATTTAACAGAGCTTTGCTTAACATTAGGTTCACAAATGGTCGTTCTTGGTGGTCATGCACAAACAATCGAAGAAGCTCGTAAACAACTTGAAGAAGTAATTGTTAATGGTGCAGCTCTTGACGTTTTCAAAAAGTTCATCAAAGGTCAAGGTGGAAACCCTGCGGTAGTAGACGATCCCTCATTGCTACCTCAAGCCCAATATATGATTGAAGTACCTGCTAAAGAATCAGGCTTTGTCAGTCATATTGTTGCAGATGAAATCGGTACTGCTGCAATGTTATTAGGCGCAGGTCGCGCAACGAAAGAATCTGAAATAGATTTAGCCGTTGGATTAGTATTACGCAAAAAGGTGGGAGACCAAGTAAAAGCTGGAGAATCTCTAGTAACCATTTATGCGAATCGTGAAGATGTTGAAGAAGTTAAAGAAAAAATCTACGCAAACATTAAATTATCTTCTGAAGCAATCACAGCACCTAAACTAATCGAAGATATTATTACAGAGTAGAAAAATTTTTAAATAGACAATATAAAAGCAGAACCACATTGATTATTTTTTAAATCAATGTGGTTTTTTCGTTTTATAGATACTTATTTCAAAGTTATAAAAGAAATTCAGTTAATGCATCTTTATGTTTACTAGATAATTTTACTAATTCAAATTCTCCCGCACTGATTAAACTTTTAAGAGTTTTCATTTCGCTCCAGGCTAAGTCATAAAGTTGCTGATCTATCACTCCAGTTGATAAGGCCTCTTCAAGTTCATTAGCATCTTTTTCAATTATTTCCCCCGATGGCAATAAAATAATATCTAAAAATAAGTCATCCATCCAAGGTCTCCCGTTGTCTATTCCATTACAAAGGCATATGTCTATATACCATTGAACCACATTTCCTTTAGCATCAAACATTGTAGTGACAGAATGATTTTTGTCTGACGGAAATTGTTGAAGCCACATATAGCCATTATCAACAATGCATATATCCTTTTTGCCATAAACTTTGAATAGAGGACTAGATACAGTAATTGTATGTAGCAATGTTATGTAACCTTTAAATTCTTGTGTGTCAAAAAATGATTGAGCAAATCTCCTTTGTAAAATTCGTTTCCAATCTAAACGATCTCCGTATTTTCTCTTTAACATAAAACCTCCTAATAATCCTTTATTTTACTAATTATACCTTTAAATAATGGCATTTCTATTAATAATGGCTGAAGAAATATTTTCTTCCGTTAGTCGAGTAAAGATTCTTTCTTTATAATCTTGTCGAAAACGAAAGAAATATTTTTATTTCAAATGTTTCCCATGATTAAAAGTCATTATTTAAATCCATACTAACGGATGGTAGCTGTCGTATTTTTTCTATCTTTAGCGTTTTGATTGTTAAATTGTCAGGGCATAGGATTCTTCTATTCTTGCGTAGAATAGGTTTTGAAAAGGAGGTATGTAAATGCAGCACCATATTGAAATTACTTCAGAAAAAATTGCGATTATTAGATTAGGAGGAGAGCTAGATCATCATGCAGCTCGTCATATCCGGGAAGATATTTCGCAAGCTATTTACAGTGGCTATGTACAAGATATTATTTGGAATTTAGAGGGGCTACAGTTTATGGATAGTGCAGGTGTAGGACTAATCTTGGGAAGAATGAGAGACCTACAAGTACACAATGGTCGTACTTTAATCATTAAACCTTCTTCTACAATGGAGAAAATTTTCCAATTTTCAGGATTAGGAAAATATATTTGGCATGATACAGAACAAGAAGCCATCCAAAGTTTAGGAGGTATTCTACATGGATAATGAAATGACGTTATCTTTTAGAGCGATTAGTGATAATGAGGCACTTGCTAGAATTGCAATTACAAGTTTTCTATCTATATTAGACCCTACAATTGAAGAATTATCAGAGATTAAAACTGTTGTTTCTGAGGCAGTTACGAATGCAATTATTCATGGATATGATGAAGATCCAAATGGAATTGTAACTGTTCAGGCATCTCGCAATGGGAGAGAAATAACAATTTCAATCTTAGATCAAGGCATCGGAATTGAAAATGTGACAAAAGCAATGGAACCACTATATACGACAAAACCAATGTTAGAAAGGTCAGGTATGGGCTTTACAATAATGGAAAGCTTCACAGATCAATTGACTGTGCAATCAGAACTTGGGAAAGGAACGGCTGTCACCTTTAAGAAGCAATTTCAACCAGTAGAAGAGCCGCTATATGTAAGGTGAGAACAATGACATCAAACCCGCAAGCGTCAAAAGAACTTCTAACACAGGAAAGAATGAGAGAACTTATAAAATTAGCGCAGGCAGGGGATGAAGCAGCCAGAAAAGAAATGGTAGAGGGAAATACCAGACTTGTTTGGTCTATTGTTCAACGTTTTACTTCAAGGGGTGCCGATTTAGAAGATCTTTTTCAAATTGGATGTATTGGGCTGATGAAATCTGTAGATAAATTCGATTTATCTTATCCTGTAAAATTTTCAACCTATGCTGTACCGATGATTATTGGAGAGATTCAACGATTTCTTCGTGATGATGGTATGGTCAAAGTTAGTCGTTCTATTCGTGAACTAAACTATAAAATTCGTCATGCTTCAGATGATTTTCTAAAAGAACATGAAAGACCACCTACTTTACAGGAATTGGCGACAATCTTGGAAGTGTCAATTGATGATATTACGATGGCTAGTGATGCTCTGCGTGATCCTGCATCACTTCATGAGCAAATTTTTGAAAGTGATGGCGATCCAATCAGTTTAATGGATCAAATGAAAGACGAAAGATCCGAAAAACCATTTGAGCATATTCCGTTAAAAGATATGTTGGAAAGACTAGGGAAGCGTGAGCAATCTGTCATTTATTTACGCTATTATCTTGATTGTACTCAAAGTGACATTGCTGAAAGGCTTGGTATCTCACAAGTTCAAGTTTCACGTTTAGAAAAGAGAATATTAGCACAACTTAAAATTTGGTTAACCGATCAGCAGTACGAACAATTGGTAAAGGCGGCAGAACATGAGTAGTAATAACAACAAAGAAATACAAACAATTTTCAAAAATAGTCAAGAAGCAGAAGCTTTCATGATTTCCCAATTTGGGAAAAGTGAAAGCTTCGATGTCAATATGAAGCATATTCATATTCATAATATGGATGTATTTACGATTAATATAAACGGTTTAATCGATAGTCAAAATTACACTCAATTATTGACAAATATACAGCCGACTGAAGAATATAAAAGAAATAAATTTCAATCAGGTAAAGCCAAAACAAATTCTGGTGAAAAAGAGCAAGATGAGGATCATAAAGAAGAGGAAGATAGTGAAAAAGAGAATAGCTCGCCAAATGAAGAACAAATCCAAGCAGAAGCTGAGTATTTTTTTGTTTCATTTCCATTCTTTGCATGGGAAGTACAAACATCTAAAGATAAATTACTAACTGCTATTATGAGTGGACAAGTTGCTTTTATTACACCATCTGGTATTGCTTTTACAGCAGATTTAAGAAGCTATCCTGGAAGAAATCCAGAAGAACCTGATAATGAAAAAGTAATTCGTGGTTCAAGAGATGGTTTTACTGAAAATATTGTTCAAAATACGGGCTTAATTCGTAGAAGAATTCGTGATACATCTTTACGCTTTGAGCTACATCAAGTATCAACAAGAAGTCAAATGGATGTATCACTTGTTTATTTGAAAAATCTTGTCAATAATGAACATTTGGAATTTATCAGAGAGCGTTTAAAGGATATAAAACATGATGGATTAACAATGGCAGATAAATCACTAGAAGAATGGTTGATTAAGCAAGGTTTTCATCCATTACCATTTGTGCGGTATAGTGAAAGACCAGATATTGTAGCAGCGCATATACTAGAAGGACATATCGCAATAGTAGTTGATACATCTCCATCAGTCATATTAGTCCCGGTTACAGTGTTCCACCATTTACAGCATGCAGAAGAGTATAGACAGACACCTGCTATTGGAACAATCATTCGTTTTTTGCGATTTTTTGGCGCATTCTTAAGCTTCTTTTTATTACCACTATGGTTCTTGATTGTTAAACATCCTGAATATATACCATCTTTTATGGATTTTATTGGTATAAATAAGAAATCCTCAGTACCACTCCTCGTTCAAATATTGGCGGCAGATATTGGTATAGAATTTTTAAGGCTTGCAGCTATTCATACACCAACCCCATTATCAACAGCTATGGGATTAATAGCAGGTATCATTATAGGTCAGATTGCGATTGACGTAGGTTTGTTTTCTGCAGAGGTTGTACTTTACACAGCTGTATCAGCAATTTTTACTTTTGCAATTCCTTCGTATGAATTAAGTGTAACGATTAAGATTTTTAGGATATTATTACTGCTATTAACGGCAGCATTTGGAGTAAACGGCTTCTTTATTGGGATTTTGTTAACGGTGTTTTATATGGCTTCCTTAAAACCGATGAAGGTACCATATCTATGGCCGTTAATTCCTTTCTTCCCAGCTGCGTTTGCCCATGTGGTGATTCGTTATCCAATGACTAATGATTCACCAAGGCCATTTATCCTTGGAGCTAAGGATCGAAAACGAAACTAAGAGGCATTGCATCTATTCTTCTATCGTGTTAAAGTTCAAGATATAGAAAATTCGGTGTATTCTTGAAATTGTAAGGAAACACGATAGGAGCGATTAGATGTATTTATACGGTACTCAATCTATTACAGAAAATGACCATTTATCTATCGGTGGAGTCGATACAATAGAATTAGTAAAAGCATATGGAACACCTCTATATGTTTATGATATTGCTCTATTTAGAAAAAGAGCACGAGGTTTTATAGATACTTTCAAAAATGCTTCTGTAAAAGCTCAAGTTGCTTATGCAAGTAAAGCATTCTCGAGTATGGCAATCTATCAAGTAGCAGCACAAGAAGGATTATCGGTTGATGTTGTCTCTGGCGGTGAGTTATATACTGCTTTAAAAGCAGGATTCCCAAGCGAAAAGATTCATTTCCATGGGAATAATAAAAGTCCTCAAGAATTAGAGTTTGCATTTAAATCTAATATTGGATGTATTGTTATTGATAATTTTTATGAAATTGAATTATTAAAACAATTATCTAGTGAAAGAAAGCAGAAGATGCATGTCTTAATTCGGGTAACACCGGGTGTAGAAGCTCATACCCATGACTTTATTACAACAGGTCAATCTGATTCAAAATTTGGCTTTGATTTAAATAATGGTCAAGCTGATGAAGCTTTTAAAGCATTATATAATGATCCCTTCCTAGAATTACAAGGAATGCATTGTCATATTGGTTCGCAAATCTTTGATACAGCTGCATTTCGTCTTGCTGCAAAAAAATTGACAGATAAAATGGGCGAATGGCAGGAAGAATATCAATTCCATGCAAATGTATTAAATTTAGGCGGTGGTTTTGGAATTCGATATACAAACGAAGACGCTCCGTTAGAACCAGCTATTTATGTTGATGATATGATTCAAACAGTGAAACAAGAAGCAGATAGATTAAATATTTTAATGCC
The DNA here is from genome assembly GCF_003576525.1 of Rummeliibacillus sp. POC4. Lineage (GTDB taxonomy): Bacteria > Bacillota > Bacilli > Bacillales_A > Planococcaceae > Rummeliibacillus. The sequence continues at coordinate 21,722 of NZ_QWUA01000051.1, forward strand.
GGAGATTTGGATAGAACCTGGAAGATCACTAGTCGGTGATGCAGGCACAACCCTATATACTATCGGCTCTCAAAAAGTAGTACCAAATACGCGTAATTACTTAGCTGTTGATGGAGGAATGTCTGATAATATCAGACCTGCTCTATATGATGCGAAGTATGATGCAGTAATTGCCAACAAAATGTCACAATCTGCAACTGCTACATATACGATTGCTGGTAAACTGTGCGAATCCGGTGATAAACTAATTGAGAACATTAATCTACCAAAGGCCGAACCAAACGATATTCTTGCAACATTTTGTACAGGAGCTTATGGCTATTCCATGGCAAGTAATTATAATAGATTACCTAGACCAGCTGTTGTTTTTGTTGAAAATGGAGAACATCAGTTAGTAGTAGAACGCGAAAGTTATGAGGATCTTGTGAAGTTAGACCTTCCGTTAGCAATAGGAAGGAGGTAAGCTAAACGTGAAAAAAAGTAATATTATTCTTTTAATATCCTTGCTTATTATGGCTATTATATGGGGTGTTATTTATTGGATTTTTATAGCACCAGATTCAGTTTCTAAATAGTGGAAAAATATTTGCGCATTTTTTGCTTTTCGTGTAGGATATTCAAGGATACTTAAAGGCAAAAAAAGAGGGATCTAATATATGTTATGTCGTTATAAGAAAGCATACGAAAAAATTGCAATGGGACTCTTGTCTTTTATGCCAGAACATAAAGATGTAAAGAAGTTACAAGAGACAATTTGTATATATAATTCTGATCCGAACTGGCAACTGTTTTTATGGAAACAAGCAGAAGATTATATTGGTCTTGTTGGTGTGGAGATAAAAGATAGTGAATGGATTGTTAGACATATATCAGTGGACCCTTCTCATCGAGGAGAAGGACTTGGAGTAGAAATGATTCGACAACTTTCAGAGATGGATTTATGCTGTTCGATAGCACCAGATTCTTTAACAGAACCATTTATCCAAAAATGTCTAACGATGTTAGAAGGAGCAGACAATAAGTATTAATGTCTGCTTCTTCTTTTTTCATCCCTAGTTAAAAGAATATTAGAACGATCTCTAAGCATATGTTTATTTTGAATGAAATAGTTATCACTCGGTGGTAATAGAGATATAGAGTGCTCAACTTTTTCTTTTAAAGATTGAGAGGTTATCTCAATGTACCAGCAACTAAATAATTCATGATTCGATACATGTTCTTGAGTGAGATGGATTTTTTGTAACAAATCTTGTGTATTAATCTCTTCTAAAAACGGATTATAAACAGAAGCACTTAATGTTCGTTCAGCTTTTTTTAAAATGGTATGTGCTCCTTTAAAATTATCTCTTCGCCAGTGATAAAGACCTGTAGCTAGTTGAATCCATCCTGTAAGTGGATGCTTTTTGTCTCTTGGTGCGACTACTTTCCAATATTCCTCTAATACTTCATGACATTCAAAATAATCTTGATTGCCATTGAAATACGTAAGAAATTGGACAAATAAAGGGTGATGCATTGGATGCATTTTGCTCACCTTTCCTCTATACTAAATTTTGAAGATAAATTGTCAGGTGGTAAATTATGTCATATGAAGTTAAACTAGAGGCTTTTGAAGGTCCTCTCGATTTATTATTACATTTAATCCATCGTTTGGAAATTGATATATATGATATTCCTATGGCAGAACTTACTGCTCAGTATATGGAACATATTCAAGCGATGCAAGTTTTGGAGCTGAATGAAGCGAGTGAATATTTAGTAATGGCGGCTACATTACTAGCGATAAAAAGTAAAATGTTACTGCCTATTCATGAAGGGGAACTCGAAGATGAAGAATTTGAAATAGACGAACCTGACCCTCGTGAAGAACTTGTAGCAAGATTAATAGAATATAGAAAATTTAAAGAAGCAGCAGTAAATTTAAAAGAGATGGAAGCAACCCGTACTAAATATTTTACAAGACCTCCTGCAGATTTATCTGCTTATTTACCGGATGAACAATTAGTTTTGTTCGATACTTCTGTAAATGTCTATGATATGGTAGCGGCATTTCAAAAAATGTTAAATCGTAAAAGGTTAAAAGCACCGCTAACGACAAAGGTAACAAAGCAAGATATTTCAATCAAAAATCAAATGCGAGCTGTAGTTGGAGTTCTCAAGGCTGCACATGGACGTGCAGATTTCTTTGATTTATTTCCATACGAAGATAAGGGAACTCTTGTTATTACATTTATATCGTTATTAGAATTGATGAAACGACAGGTGGTAGCTGTTGAACAAGAAAATAATTTCGCGAACTTAACGGTGATTTTACGGAAGGAAGAAATAACAGATGAACAACTTGAATCGATTGATGAGCAAAATTGAGAGCCTTCTTTTCGTAATAGGAGAAGATGGGTTAACCATTCAACAGCTTTCAATGTTGACTGATGCAAAAGAAGAGCTAATTGCAGAAGCAATTCATCAAATGATACAAAATTATGAAGAACAATCAGAACGAGGTATTGCCATTAAAGAATTGGCAGGAACTTTTCGGCTGATATCAAAACCAGAACATGCAGACACAATCCAAAAATTGGTAGAAAATCCTCCGAGTCAATCATTATCGCAGGCGGCACTTGAAGTTTTGGCGATTGTTGCTTATAAACAACCAATTACTAGAGTTGAAATTGATGATTTAAGAGGTGTAAAAAGTGAAAGAGCGTTACATACTTTAAGTGCACGAGGTTTAGTACATGAAGTTGGGCGAGCTGAAGGTACTGGACGTGCCATATTATATGGTACAACAAAAGAATTCTTGAATTATTTTGGGATGAAGAATATTAACGAATTACCAGAGCTTCCTGATGAAAGTGCAAGCGAAATAGATGAGCAACCAGATTTGTTTATGTCTAAATTCCAAGAAGCTTTTCAAGAACCACAAACAGACTGATCGCTAAAGGAGTGACATTTTGCGTCGTTGGATTGTTGTTATATTATGTTGTGTAATTGCTTTAATGCCATTTGGAAAAACAGCAGAAGCTGCTTCAAGTTCTTTTGCAGTAATCGATGCAGATACCGGAAGATTATTGGTTGGTATGAACGAACACGAAAAATTACCGATTGCTAGTCTTACCAAAATGTGGACTGCATTTGTAGCGGTTAAAGAATCTAAGCTAGATAAAGAAACGACAATATCAAAAAAAGCTACATTAAGTGAAGGATCATCCATTTATCTAGTTGAAGGTGAAACTACAACATTAAAGACTTTATTAAATGGTTTACTTTTGCGTTCAGGTAACGATGCAGCTACCGCTATTGCGGAAGAAGTAGGAGGGTCTGAAGAGGGATTTGTCAAATTAATGAATGACTACGCTGTTATATATGGTTTATCAAATACTCGATTTGAAAATCCATCAGGCCTTCATAATGACAATCATTTGTCTTCTGCATATGATACTGCTCAAATGCTAAGAATCGGGATGCAGAATAAAGATTTTCGAAAAATAGCTACTACAAAATATTATAAAAACGACTTGAAAAATCCGACAGTTTGGAAAAACAAGCATAAACTGCTTCATTATAACGAATATGCAAAGGCTGGTAAAACGGGCTATACAAAAGTAGCTGGACGTACACTAGCTACCTACTTTGAAAAAGATGGTAAGCGTATTATTGTTGTTACTCTAAACGAGTCAAATGATTGGCAAGTACATGCAGGTTTCGCCGAAAATATTTTCCAAAAATATGATAAAACGTTATTAGCTAAAAAAGGGTTATATCAAGTGAGAGACGATTTGCAAGTCGAGTTGAATCACCCAGTATATGCGCTGATTTCAAAAGATGAACAAAAGAAAGTGAAATCCATTCTTAAAATGCCAAGAATCGCACATGGAGATATTGGTATATGGACATTTTATCTTGACGGAAAGCCAATCATTGAGGAACCGGTACAAATGATATGGAAATAAAAGACTGCAAAATGCAGTCTTTTTTTGCTCATAAAATGTTAGGGTGAATTTCGCGAGCTTGATTAAAAAATTAACGAAAGCAATTCTCGCTATAGAATTAAATACAATCTAAAGAAGAATTTAAAATTTAATTTAAAAAGTAAGCTGTAGTTACTTATACTTTTATTATTAGAAAAAGTATGCAATAATTTTTGAAGGCTATAAGCTTAAGTTTAATGAGGTGACCAAATGGAAAGACTACAGAAAGTAATTGCTCATGCTGGTATTGCATCGAGAAGAAAAGCAGAAGAGTTAATCATAGAAGGTAAAGTAAAAGTTAATGGTCAAGTTATTCGAGAACTTGGTACAAAAGTTACTGCTTCAGATTCAATTGAAGTCAATGGTATAAAAATTGAGAAAGAAAAGAAGGTTTATTTTTTACTATATAAACCTAGAGGAGTAATTTCAGCAGTTTCAGATGATAGAGGTCGGAAGACAGTTGTTGACCTATTTCCACATGTCGAAGAAAGAATTTTCCCTGTTGGACGATTAGATTACGAAACTTCAGGTGTTTTGTTATTAACAAACGATGGAGATTTTTCAAACTTATTAACACATCCACGCTACAACATAGATAAAACGTATGTTGCAAAAATAAAAGGATTACCAAGAAGAGAAGATTTGAAAAAATTAGAGCGCGGTATCATGTTAGAAGATGGTAAAACAGCACCGGCTAAAGTAAAAGTACTTTCGTCTGATCGAGAACAAGGAAAATCTATTATTGCCATCACTATTCACGAAGGACGTAATAGACAAGTTCGTCGTATGTTCGAGGCAATTGGCTGTCCTGTCTTAAAGTTGAAACGCGAACAATTTGCCTTTTTAGGCTTACATGGGTTAAATGCTGGAGAATCTCGTGAACTAACTGCTCATGAAGTAAAACAACTTCGCGTTCTCTCTGAAACAGGTAAGATTGGCTAAAAGAATTTTAGTGGATTTTACATTTAGTAACAAATAAGTTGAAGGTGAAAACTTTTACTATATGTTACAAAAGGTTCACAAACCATCCATATCTTATAAAGCATTGAAGTGATATTTTGTTATAATAGAATGGATTGTTTCTGTCGTTTTTAAGGAGGCTTACTACGACAATGGAGAAAAAACAAAAAAGATTATATACACGTATTGTCATTTTAGCTGTTCTCGTAGCTGCTATTGCTTATACAGTGTATAATACCGCCCATAAAGATGATGTACAATTGTTGAAAATTGGTGATAATGCCCCAGATTTCTCATTAGTAGATTTAAATGGAGAAACACATAAACTGTCTGATTATAAAGGACAAGGCGTTCTATTAAACTTTTGGGGAACTTGGTGTAAGCCATGTAAAAAAGAAATGCCTGCTATCAACAATCAGTACAAGCAATTTAAAAATCAAGGTGTTCAAATCTTAGGTATTAATATCGCACAATCTAATTTAGAAGTTTCAAGCTATGCTGATAAATTAGGTGTAGAGTTTCCAATTGCAATTGATAAAACCAAAAGTGTAATGCGTGCATATAATGTAGATCCATTACCAACAACTGTATTGATCGATAAAGATGGTAAGATTGTGAAAATTATTACAGGGGAAATGACGGAAACAGATATTGAAAAATACCTAAAGAGTATTAAACCCTAGATAAGGAGTTCTTAAGGATGAAAAGTATAACTTGTGAATGTGGCCATGTTAATCCCGAAGGAACGCATCTATGTGAAAAATGTGGACGACCTCTAACTGACGAAGATAAAAAGCAAAAAATAGTCGACATGAAATACGAAGGAAGGGCCATTCGTTCTAAAACGTATAATAAGTCAATTATCGATAAGATTTGGAACTTCTTTTCAAGTGTTAAAGTTGGAGTGTCAATCATTGTTATTACATTGATTGCTGCAGCAATTGGTACGTTTTTACCCCAAGTAATTTACGTTAATGTAACTGAGGGTGAAGATATAAAACAAGCTTATGTCGACAACTATGGTACGTTTGGGAAAATCTATTATAATTTAGGACTAACAGATATTTATAGCTCATGGTGGTTCCAAACTTTAATAGGAATGTTAGCGATATCAATTATCGTGGCTAGTTTAGACCGTGGGATTCCACTTTATAAATCGTTGAAAAACCAACGTGTAAGACGACATGAAAGCTTTATGAAACGCCAACGTATTTTTGGTGAAAGAGAAATGACGTCAGCTGAAGCTGATAAAACATTAGATTTAACTGAAAAGAAAATGAAAGAGCTAAAATACAATGTTCGTAGAGAAGATGGTGTACTTTTAGCTGAAAAAGGTCGCTTTGCTCGTTCAGGTCCATATGTCAATCATTTAGGCTTAATCATATTTTTATTTGGTGTTATGTTACGATTAATGCCAGGTTTTTATGTAGATGAAGATTTATGGATTCGAGAAGGTGAAACAGCGTCTATTCCTGGTATGGAAGGTTATTACCTACATAGTAATAAGTTCACTTTCGAAACATACAAAAAAGATGAACAAAAAGAAGAGTTTAACCAATCCAAAGCTGCCGTAAACTCTGTCGCTAAAAACTACCAAACTGATGTAGTTTTGTATAAAGCAAAAGATAATGCTGTCGCAGGGGACACAACTGATTTAAAACAGGTATTACACCATGCGATTAAAGTAAACGAACCGTTAAAGTATGATGGGTTTGCTCTTTATCAAATGGATTTCCGCTTGAACGAACTAAAAGCGATGAATTTTAACTTGGTAAATAAAAAAACAGGTAAATCATTAGGTGAAGTCAATATCAATTTAGCAGATCCTAAAAAAGTTTATAATCTTGATAAACAAACAAAAGTTGAATTAAAAGGATACTATCCAACATTCTCTGGATTTGAAGATGGAGAACCTCAATCAGAATCTCCAGTTCCAAATAATCCTGCATTTATATTTAAAATGTACACACCTGAAACACCAAAAGGTGAAACAAGTTTTGTTGCCATTAAACAAACATTAGAACCTCTAGGTGAAACAAAGTATAAGATGCAGTTTGCTAACATTGAAACAAGAAATGTATCAGGACTAACTATCAGAAAAGACAAGACTCTTCCTATTCTGGCACTTGGTGGTATAATCTTTATGATAGGTGTCGTTATGGGCTCTTATTGGAGTCATCGTCGTTTATGGTTACAAAAAACTGTGGATGGTCGTTTAATGATGGCTGCGCATACAAACAAAAACTGGTTTAGTATGAAAAAAGATTTAGATACAGTAACTGAATTTGCACACCTACCTAACTGGGTAGATCAGCAAGATGATGATGATCTTAAGAAAAAGCAAGAAAAGGAAAAGGAAGGTGACAACACCTTATGAGTTTAATTGGTTTAAGTGGTACTTTATTATTTATCGCATTTATCGCATATTTAGTCGCTACATTATTCTTTGGTGGCGCGATTAAAGGTACAAAACAGGATGCTTCAAAATCCAACAAAAAATGGGGCAAAATTGCGATTACAATTACTATTATAGGTTTTATCGCTAATCTTGGATATTTTATAACTCGTTGGATTTATGCTGGACATGCACCAGTTAGTAATATGTTTGAATTTACTACTGCTTTTGGTATGTTTGTAGTAGGTGCATTTATTTTAATTTACTTTATTTATAGATTACCATCATTAGGGCTATTTGCATTGCCAATCGCAATATTAATCATTGCTTATGCAAGTATGTTCCCACGTGAAGTAACACCATTAATCCCTGCATTAAAAAGTTATTGGTTATATATCCATGTAATAACAGCAGCAATTGGTGAATCTATTTTAGCCATCAGTGCTGTTGCTGGAATAATCTATTTACTAAAAAATATTGATACATCAAAACGTACTAAAAGTAGTATTTGGTTAGAAGTTGTAATGTACGCAGCTGTATTAGTAATTGGTTTCGTAATTGTAACATCCACATTTAGAATTATGGGATATGAGGCTGATTTCACTTATGTTGATAAAAATGGTGCACAACAAGAAATCACTTATAATACACCAGCACTATTCGGTATGCACCAATATGAACTAAAATCATCTGGTAAGATGGAACCTTTAGCTGAAATGCCAGCTATTGTTAATGCGAAGAAACTTACTACTGTTGTATGGTCTGTTCTAGTAGGTACAATTTTATATGGTTTAATTCGACTAATATTACGAAAATCTATTTCAAGGTTTATACAACCTCTCGCTAATCGCGCTAATTTACAATTATTAGATGAAATTGGTTATCGTTCCGTACTAATTGGTTTCCCAGTATTTACATTAGGTGCACTGATTTTTGCTATGATTTGGGCACAAGAAGCTTGGTCAAGATTCTGGGGTTGGGATCCAAAAGAAGTATGGGCATTAATTACTTGGTTGTTCTATGCAGCTTTTCTTCACTTACGATTATCAAAAGGATGGCAAGGTGAAAAATCTGCTTGGCTTGCAGTAATAGGATTTGTCATTATTATGTTTAACCTTGTTGCTGTTAACTTAATCATTGCTGGTTTACACTCATATGCGGGTTAACTTATTTTGAATTATTAAAAGCCTTTTCCAACTATGAGGAAAAGGCTTTTCTTTTCAATAAGTATGATTGTACAATAGGATTAAAGAGAATTGGGAGGCATTACTGTGACTGAACAAATTTCAATTTTAGTAGTAGACGATGAGGATCGTATTCGTCGTTTATTGAAAATGTATTTAGAACGTGAAGGTTATGAAGTAGATGAAGCGGAAAACGGCGAGCAAGCTGTCGAAAAAGCTTTAACAAATGACTATCATTGTATCCTATTAGATATTATGATGCCTGAAAAAGACGGTCTAGAAGTTTGCCAAGAAGTACGTGATAAAAAGACTACACCTATTATCTTACTTACTGCAAAAGGAGAAGAATCTAATAGAGTACAAGGCTTTGAAATTGGAGCAGATGACTATATTGTAAAACCATTTAGCCCAAGAGAAGTAGTATTACGTGTTAAAGCGATTTTACGCCGTTCTGCTGCGTTCTCCCCAATAAATGTCACTTCATCTTCAAAAGATTTAGTAGTTTTCCCTCATTTAACAATTGATCATGATGCACATCGTGTTTCAGCAGATGGGGTAGAAGTTAATTTAACACCTAAAGAATATGAATTATTGTATTTCTTAGCGAAAGCACCAGATAAAGTATTTGATCGTGAGCAACTTTTGAAAGAAGTATGGCATTATGATTTCTTTGGAGATTTACGTACGGTAGATACTCATGTTAAGCGTTTACGTGAGAAACTAAATCGTGTATCCGAAAACGCAGCAAAAATGATTGTAACTGTATGGGGCGTTGGCTATAAATTTGAGGTAGTCAATGATTAGAATATCGAACAGTGTTGTCGGGAAGCTATGGGTAACCATTTTGCTTCTCGTTTCATTTGTGCTATTTGTTTTTACAGTATTAATGTTAGAGTTCTTATCTAAATACCATACACAACAATCAGAAGCGTTACTTCGTCAAGAAGCTACAACTATAGCTAGAGTAGTTGATGATCATGAAACGACCGCAGCAACAAAGTCTATTATTAATGATATTCTAAGTGATGAAACAAACGCAGTCATTGCGGATGCACCTGGAAAAGTTGCATATTCATTGCAAGAAGGGTTAAACCAAGAAAAGATTAAAAACAATATCATAAGTGAAAAGGCCTTTGAGAAAGTTTTTGTCTCAGATGATCCTGTAGTCAAAGAAATGATGTTACCATCTTCAACTGAGAAGGATCATGTTGAATCCTATATCGTAATGGCTTTTCCTTTAAACGTGGAAAAGATGAATCATGGAGTAGTGTATATCTATCAAAGTCCTGACGCAATTCATAGGACTTCAAAGGAAACAACTAAAATCGTCTTTCTATCTGCGACGATTGCATTTGTTTTAACTACTTTCTTTGCATTTTTCCTATCTACACGTATAACATCCCCTCTTCGTAAAATGCGTGAAGCTGCTTTTGAACTAGCTAAAGGTAATTTTGATAAAAAAGTTCCTGTATTACAAAACGATGAAATAGGCCAATTAGGAACTGCCTTTAACCAAATGGGACGTCAGTTAAAACATCATATGGAAGTCATTAGTCAAGAAAAAGAACAATTATCTAGTATTTTAACATCAATGACTGATGCAGTTATAACTTTTAATAGTGATCGCTCTGTGATTTTGAGCAACCCCCCTGCAGAATTGTTATTGCAAAAATGGTTCTTCAATAAAGGATCTGACAGTGAACGTCCAATACCAGAAGAGATATATCATATGTTAGACCATGTTATAGATATGGAAGAAGAACTTCAGGAAGAGTTAGAATTAGATGGAACGTATTTTATGATTTCAATCAGTCCACTGTATAGTGGAGATTCGGTCCGAGGAGCAGTTGCGGTATTACGTGATAAAACGGAAGAACATCGCTTAGATAAGTTGCGTTCAGACTTTATCGCAAATGTATCACATGAATTGAGGACACCAATCGCTATGTTACAAGGATATAGTGAAGCAATCATAGATGATGTCGTTTCAAGTGAAGAAGAACGTAATGAAATGATTAAAATCATTTATGATGAATCACAACGAATGGGAAGATTGGTTACTGATTTATTAGATTTAGCTCGAATGGAATCGGGTAATATAACTTTATACAAAGATATAGTACCTATTACGCCTGTATTTGAAAGAATAACACAAAAATTTGTACAGGCAGCTAAAGAAAAGAAAATAGAGTTGAAATATTCTTCTACTTTTGATGACAACATTCAAATTTCTTTAGACGAAGATCGAATTGAACAAGTCTTAACAAACTTAATCGATAATGCAATACGTCATACGCAAGAAAATGGTACCGTAGAAGTAATTGTTGACCAACAAGTTTCCTATGCTCGTATCCAAGTGAAGGATAATGGTGCTGGTATACCTAAAGAAGATTTAGATTATGTATTTGAACGCTTTTATAAAGCGGATAAAGCAAGAACTAGGGGCAAAGGTGGTACGGGATTAGGGCTAGCAATTGCCAAAAATATAGTTGAAGCCCATAAAGGACGTATTACAGTCGAAAGTGAAGTTGATGTTGGAACGAGCTTTATTTTCTTCTTACCCCTTGAAATAAATTAATACGTATTAGAATATAGTGTTTAGATGAAAAGGCGAGTAATTCGGGTTGCAATTATTCGCCTTTTTCGAATATGAAAAACAAAAATCATATTATTCCTGTGGGAATTATTTATTTTTGAAAATTAGAGAATAAAAGCTTTACAAAATCTTCTTTTTTTTATATAGTTACATTGTAATCAAAATAATATGATTCATCTTCGGGGCAGGGTGAAATTCCCGATCGGCGGTATTAGAGACTAACAATGACTCTTGAGCCCGCGAGCCGTAAAGGCAGGACATGGTGAGAATCCAAGGCCGACAGTATAGTCTGGATGGGAGAAGGTGAAGGTACGGTCGTCTATTAACTATACTATTTTATAGTATAGTAGTGACGTTTATTTGACTATGCCTAGTTCTCCCTTAAGCTTATACGCTTAAGGGTTTTTTATTGCATATCATGAGCCGGACCTCTCCTCTTTTTGAAGTGAATCGACAAAAGGAGAGAATAAGATGAAAAACACAAAGTTACAAAAGATGGTCTCAATCGGGATGTTAAGTGCAATCTCATTTGTATTAATGATTTTTAATTTCCCACTTCCAGCTTTTCCAAGTTATTTAGAAGTAGATTTTAGTGATGTTCCAGCTCTTATGGCAGCTATTACAATGGGGCCAGTTGCGGGAATTGTTGTTGAATTTATTAAAAATGTATTGAATTGGTTTTATGTTGGAAGTCCAACAGGTGTTCCGGTAGGACAAATAGCGAACTTTACTACAGGTATATTATTTATCATGCCAGTGTATTTTATTTTTAAACGTTTAACATCTGCAAAAGGTTTAACGACTGGTTTAGTTTTAGGAACTATTACGATGGCAGTTGGAATGAGTGTTCTTAACTATTTCTTGTTTATGCCAATGTACAATTATTTCTTAAACGTACCTACTGAAACAGGAGCAGCTCTAACAAAATCAATCGTTACGTTTGTTTTACCTTTTAATATTATTAAGGGAGCTATAGTTACGGCAATTATGTTATTGTTATTTTCAAGCTCCAAGAATTGGATTGCCAAACAACGAAAACATTTTATTAACTCATAATTAATATAAATTTTAAAGATTACCTAGATGATTAAATAATTATTTAGGTAATCTTTTTATTTCCCGGGAAAACAATAGATATTGCTCTTAATCTATTAATCAAATTATAAGTTTTAGAAACTATTAGATTTAGTTTGCAAATACTAATTCTTAAATATATAATTTTTATACTATTTTGTGTTACAACATAGATATCGTAAAGTAAGTTTCAAGAGAGGATACAATAAAATGATTTTACAAGGTATTTTACAGCTTCAAATTATGAAAGGACCCAATTTACTTTATATAGATGATGAGCCGCTAGCCAAGAAGTTATTGCAATTTGATGGTAAACAAGTGAAGGTCCATATGAAATTACCTAAAGTAGAAAAAGAAGTTTCTGGCTTAGCAGAGATTTTTTTCTTTGAAGGAAAAGATGGATACGGTGGCGATAAGTTTACCAATGATTTTGATGTTGATGAATTTGATTGTATTGAATGGTTGTCTAATTTTGATCGAGAACAGATTACAATCACCATTGAATAATTAGTAAAATTAAAGAAAAACTCTTTCATAAATTTGAAAGAGTTTTTCTTTAATCCTTTTTATAATAATCTAATATGAATTGTTGGAATTGTTTTGTGGCAGGAGATAAGTATCGGCCTTCTGACCAAGCCATACCAATAACACGTTCAAGTTTTAAATCGCTTATGTGTATTTTAGCTATTCTTTTTGTATTAATCTCTTCACCATCCGGGAGAATGGAAACACCTAGTCCAGCAGCTACAAAGCCAGCTACTGTTGCTACTTCATCACCTTCAAATGTAATCGTTGGTGTAAAGTGGGCTTTTTTAAAAATACTATCTAATTGAATTCTTAATGCATATCCTTTTTTTAATAATACAAATGTTTCGTTTGTTAATTCTTTTAAAGTTATTGAACTACGACTAGCAAAAGGATGTCCAATAGGCACAATTGCAAACAACTCTTCACGCCAAAGCTCTTTCCATTGAATTGGTTTTTCAACTTCCATATCTGCTATTAAACAAAGATCAAGCTCACCTGATTGTAATTGTTTAAGCTGCAAATGCGTGTGGTTTTGTTTTAAATTAAAATGTATATCTTGATGTAGTTTTCTAAAATGCATGATTAAATCTGGTACGATATTTGTACCTAATGTATGTAAAAAACCAAGTGAAACTTCACCGCGATTTGGATCGACAAGTTCTTGAATTTCATGTAGTCCATCCCGGTACTCTCTCATTATATTATGCACACGTTTTAAGAATATTTCTCCGTAGCGGTTTAAAGAAATTGAACGTCCTTGTCGTTCAAATAAAGGAACGCCTAGTTCATCTTCTAATCTGGCTATTGAGCGACTAAGTGCTGGTTGAGAAATGGATAGTTGCTCTGCAGCTTTCGTCATATGTTGAATCTTCGCTAGTACTTCGAAGTATTCTAGCTGTTGCCATTCCATTTATTTTCGCTCCTTCAATCATGCATTTTTTCATCATATTGCTAATAATCATAAAAAACAATATCAATGAAGTCAATAAAAAGACACTGTGAAATAGTCAACAGTGTCTTTTTATTGTGCTTTCATAAATGTAACAGTTCGATCATCTGAATCATATAAACACCATTCTCTATTTTCAATGACTGCACCAACGTTGACTCCGTACTTTTTATTCTTTAAATAAATAGGTTGTCCATATTGAAAAGCTTTTTTTGTTCCTTTTCTATATAGTGCAGCATCATGACTATGACCGAAGAATACAATTGATGCATCTATTTGTTCCAAAAAGGGCTTCCAATCAGATGACCATTTAAATTGATGCCCGTGAATGATTTCAGCTCCTTCTATTTTGATATATTCTGGTAATGTCAAAAATAAATCTAAACCAGTTACTTTCATAATCCGTTCTTCTTGATTGCCTCTTACAGATGGGAATTGTAAAAGTTGTTTAAACTCATCCGAATATTCAGCTGCCTCTTCAAAAGGAATGCTATTAAGAGCTTTTGCCTTTTTCTTTCCTATTCGACATTCGTATAAATCACCTAACCCAATGATTTCAGCATTTTTTGCATTTAAACGAATGTCATCAAGTACAGCTTTTGTATCCTCAACGCTACTATGAAGATCACCAAGTATAGCATATTGCATCTATTAACAGTCCTTTCCAAAAATATATGAAAAAGTTTATCATAAGATTTGACTTTCTGAAAATATTTTGTTTGAGAAAAAGTGATAATATGTCGAAAGGAGAAATAATATAAAAATATATGACAAATATGTAACAGCGATTACGCTTCGATTAAAACAGGAGAAAAAGACTATACAAAAATATGAATCATGCTATTATTAAATAGAAAGTAAAAATTATACATACTGACAAAAGGAAGAAAAGAGTTGATTTAATTGAATATGCGTTCAAAATGGGGGCGCACAGCAGTTGTTACCCTTGCCCTAACTTGCGGCTTTATGTATACCGCTGAACCAGCGCAAGTTAATGCAAAAACTTCAGCGCAAATGATACAGAAAAAAGCTTTAATAGATAAAAAGATTAAGAAATTAAATGGAGAAATAAAACATTTAAAAAAACAACTTGATAAAAAACAAGAAGAATATGAAAAAACAGTAAAAGAAATTGACGAAACAAACAAAGATATTAAACTAACAGAAAAAAATATAAAAGAACGTTCGACAATTATTGACGACCGTTTAAAAGCATATCAAAACCAAGATAGTGCGATGAGTCCATATATTGAAGCTATTCTTGGTGCTGATAGTATTGGTGATGCAGTTAGTCGAACTGTTTCAGTTAAGACAATATTAGATGCAGATCAAAACTTATTAGACGATCAAAAAGAAGATAAAGCAAAATTAGCTAAAGAAAGACAAGAATTACAAGAAAAACAATTGAAATTGCAAAAGCAATTCCAAGAAATGCAAGATCAAGAAAATAAATTAGAAACGAAAAAAGCTGAGAATAAAGCGAAATCATTAAAACTGAAAGAACAAATTGCAACAAAAAAACAACAAGAAAAGCTAGAAAGAGAACGTAAAAAACGTGAAGCAGAAGCTAAGCGATTGAAAAAATTACAAGAAAAACAATTCTTAGATGCTAAAAAAGTTAAGGAAGCTAATAAAGCAAAAAAAGCATCTGTAAGTGCTACAAGCAATCCTGTACATACAAATAGTGTAGGCGATGCAGGAAATGGAACAAATGGAGCAAAAGTTACTGATAGTGATCAACAAGCTCCAACCGTTTCTGGCTCAGGCTCTGCAAAGGCAGCTATTGCAGAAGCTAGTAAATATCTTGGTCGTTCTTATGTATGGGGTGGAAGTAACCCATCTACTGGTTTTGACTGTTCAGGTTTAACGCAATGGTCCTTTAAACAAGCTGGTATATCACTTCCTCGTACAGCAGCACAACAATATTTAGCTACGAAGAAGGTTAGTGCAAGTGAAGCTAAAGCTGGAGATTTAGTATTCTTTAGTTATGGTTCAGGTATAGCACACGTAGGAATCTATCTTGGTGGCGGAAGAATGCTAGATGCTCAAAATAATGGTGTAGTCAATGAAAGTCTTGATTGGTGGAACAAATACTTAGTAGGATATGGACGTATTTCTGGCGTTAACTAAATACGTTTCATATGATTTAAACCTGCATTTTACGGTGTACTGAAAAATATTTGTTTTATATAAAAGGCAACTTTCTGTTCGCTTTTGAACGGAAAGTTGCCTTTTTTCTATTCTTTTTTACACTGTTTGCATCACAATGGTCTTCATTTGATGAATAAC
>NZ_QWUA01000052.1 GCF_003576525.1 Rummeliibacillus sp. POC4
CCTATTTAAAGAGTATATCCTTTCATTTCTATAGTTCTAAACAGGAATCGTGATGGTAAATGTAGTACCTTTTCCTTTTGAACTTTCAACATTTACTTGCCCGCCAACATTGTGAATGGCATTATAAACGATGACCATCCCAAGGCCCGTTCCATCATTTTTAGTTGAATAATATGGCTTTGCAATCGACAAAATTTCTTGTTCATCCATTCCTATACCTGAATCAGTGATTTTAATGATTATATTGTTTTTATGTTCTAATACTTTTATGCATAATATTCCGCCGCTATCTTTCATCGCCTCAATCCCGTTTTTAAAGAGGTTTATAAAGCATTGACGCATTAGTGTTGTGTTTAATTTTCTATGTAATGAGTTGTGAAAACTTATTTTCATTTGAACATGATGCATATTCGCATAAGGAATCAATATATTCTTGGCATATTTTATATCTTCGATTAGATTTGTTTCTTCTAACAGGTCATCTTGAGGTTTTGAAAAAGTAAGAAAATCACTTACAATTTTCTCAGCTCGTTGCAATTCTTGTAATGAGTAGTCAATATAGCCCTTGTCATTTTCTGAAATTGAATTCGAATTACTTAATAATTGTAAAAATCCAGAAGTAGTCGTTAAAGGATTTCGAATTTCATGAGCTACACTTGCTGATAATTCACTAATTACATGGAATTTCTCAGATTGAGCAATCTTTTCACGTGTTCTTAAATTCTGTAAGATGCGCTCTATTAAGCTGAAAATTATAAATGACATGATAAAGTATGTACTTGTTAAGTTAATGGCCAACATCCAGAACTCTTTATTATCTGGAACCTGAAACTGAAGAGTAAATAGGTAGAATAATACATTCAATAAAGCCAACACTGACCCAAAAATAATACGAGGCTTTACGTTTAATTGTTTAAACTTCCGATGACACAAAGATACGACTATTAAAACCAATGTCGAATATAAAAATGATTGTATAATCCCTTCCCCACCGATTAACGTTCGACATATATTAAGAACTATGTATAAGAACAATATATTTTTAAAACCAAGATATAATCCAACTAATATAAATGGAATATATCGCAAATCGACTATAAAACCGCTATGCAAATGGATTGGGAATAACAGACACAATACCATTGTAACAGATGCTAGAAGAGTAAAAGTCAAACTATAGTTTTTTAGATTTCGATAATCACAAAAGACAAAATAGACCACAAACGGGATCAATAAAAATAAAAAATTAATGAGAAATGTTGATAACAAAATAGTACTTCCTTCCACCAAAATTTGGGGTCGCCTCTATTATTTCATAAGTTTCCAAATAATGATAGACTAATGGTATTAATACATTAATTTAAAATATTTTATATTATCGTTATTTTTATGAACTTACGTAATTTTTCGTTTATATCGGTAGCTATTCATTTACACATTAGTAAACGTTCCAATAATTCCGTATTTAAATTTCAAGATAATAGGAGGGCTTTTGTGGTTATTAAATCAAAAAGTGTATTTTGGTTACTATTAGGTTTACTTGTTATTACTTCAAATCTTGCATTATATCGTACATCTTATGGTACTTCTATCTTGCCAGAAGATACAAATAGTGTTGTTCTCGGTTCACTACTTGATTTATGTATTATTGCTCCGCTTACTATTTTACTTTATCAAAAAAGGTTTACATTAAAGAATAGCATTTTATTTTTATCCGCTGGATGTATTTTGGCTCGTTTTGTTATACCGATAGAACATTTACAACCTTTCGTTGCGATTACTTGGATTGGGTTTGCAGTAGAAGCAGCTCTCCTGATTCTTGAAATTTCTATATTAGTTTCTTTAGTCATTTTCATGCCAAAAATAATTCGTACAACAAAGCAAAGTAAAATCCCAACAATATTTGCATTTCCAAAAGCCGTTGACCATCATGTAAAATCATATAAATTAGTGCATATTATTTGTTCTGAAGGATTAATGATCTATTATTCCCTTTTTAGTTGGAGAAAAAAGCCTAGCGATGGATTAACAATTTACAAAAACTCTAGTTATATCGCCTTTCAAATAATGATTATTCACGCTATTTTTATTGAAACTATAGGTATACATTGGTGGCTACATGATAAATCTATCATCTTATCGATACTGTTGCTTATTTTCAATGTCTACTCCGTTCTTTTCTTTATAGGTGATTTGCAAGCAATGCGGTTAAATCCTATTACTTTTAGCGAAAAAACATTATTCATCTCTTCAGGTCTTATGAAACGTATTGAAATCCCATACGATTTAATAAGTGACATTATAATAGATAAAGATTCTTTGATGAAAAAATCATCAAGAGATACATTAGAATTCGTCCTGCAGGATTTTGAAAAAGTATATCCGAATATACGTATTACTTTAAAAGAACCAATAAACGCAATATTCTATTTGGGTATTCAAAAGAAATATTCTGCCGTATCCATTCGAGTTGATGAACTCGATAAGTTCATCTACGAACTAAGTTCTAAATTGGATAAAATATAAAATAAGGTGCCGCTATACTTTGGTAGCGGCACCTTTTTATAAGAATAGTCAATGCTTACTATAACATGTGTTTCAAGCGTTTTTTTACTTCTAACCATTCTTCATTCGTTACACTATACATCACAGTATCTCTAACTGTCCCATCTTTTCTTATCATATGATTTCTTAATATTCCTTCTCTTTTTGCACCAATTCGTTCAATTGCTTTTTGGGACCGAGTATTTTCATGATCTGTTTTAATTTGGACCCGATTTAAATGTAAGATTTCAAAGCAATATTGCAATAGCAGATATTTACAATTTGTATTTATGGCTGTTCGCCAATATGCGGGTGTCAACCAAGTTGAACCAATTTCTAGTCGATTATGTCTTTCATTAATATCCATAAATCTTGTTGATCCAATAATTTCGTTACTGACAGGATCAATAATAACAAACGAAAATTCAATTCCCTTTTCTTTATTCTTTAATGCAGTCGATACATATTTTTTCACATCTTCAAGCGTTTCTAACGTTACTGATAAGTATGACCAGATTTCCGGGAAAGTGGCTACTTTTAAAATTCCATTAATATCACTTTTCTCCATCGGTTTTAAAATCACTTGTTCATTATGTAATTCAGTAAATTTCATATTTCTCAACTCCTTCCTTCTAATCTATTCTGTTTTTGGTATAAATAACATAACCAAATCTAACAAAATAGACCATACCAGAAGCTCCATTCACTTTATCACAAATTATTTAACTCAATTATTTCACCAATAGAGGCATTGATACCATAGGCACAATCTAATTTGCCACATAGAATATATTGTTTTTGCTCGTGATCATAGACAAAAGTAGGCTTTAGTTCAAAATAATCCTTTAACTTTTCGTAAGCATCTTCTTCTGATATGACAATTCTCTCAGGCAATCGATATAAGTCAAAGGTTTCCAACATGAATTTATTGTCAAGATAATTAAGTACTTCTAATGTTACTCTATCAATAATTAGCAATAGCTTTCTTTGCAAGACGCAGCTTTTCTTCTCACTTCCCGCAAGAATTGCATGAATATATCCTTTATCCCGACAAAGTTCTGATAATTTCCAGTTTCCAGAATCGAATGGATATTGTTGACGTAAAAAATTTGTTACAGCGATTTCACATTTTTCTCTTTCTTGCTCACTAATTGGGATTAAATCTGGATGTGACTCACCAGAAAAAGCTAACTCCTCCGGTATTTCTTCAATTATTGCAATTTCTTTTCTCTCAAATTGATCTGAAAGTCTCGATTCCCAAGTAATTATTTTATCTATCTTCAAATGTTCCTTTCCTATTAAAGATACTTCATAAGGAATTGTTGAAAGATCATTTTTTATATAAATTTCCTCGACAGCGTATATCTCAATTAACTTTTTATAAATAGCGGATGGATAATCGATTAATTTCAATTGAGCTCTTTTTAGTTCATCTATTTTCTCCAACGAAAGCGTATAATCTTCCTTCACTTGTAAATCTAAGTTAGGAAAATGTCCATTAACAGAGAAAAATATAATTCTTCCATCATAATCATACTTTAGTTCAATATCTCCAAATGGTGATACTTCCTGTCCATTAAGGCAAGATTTAAAATATAAACGTCCCTTTTCCACCTCTACTAGATGGAACTGTTTGTTAAAAGTAAGATTTGTTTGCTCTTCTACCCAATGAATAATTTCTCTAGTATCTAAACCTGAAAAAGTATACTGATTTGAATAGGATTTCCCTCCAACGAAAATGGCACTTTTTGTCTGATAACTATTTATATCTATTTCTATTACTGCTGCTCCCTCTGGATTTAGTCCTTCCTCAAGTAACTCGTCATCAATGAAATCTGGAAACCATTCCATGCAAAGTGTATAATACGTATTTTTGAAAAGATCAATCGTTCTGGAAAAACTATAATGATGCAAATTATATTGCTCCAATCCAAATTTCTCTCTTGTAAAATCAATTAATACGCTTAGCCTCGGCCCCATAAAATCTCTCCTTCTCGATAATTGATGAAAAATTCTGTTTTATGTAATTTTAACTCAAATAATCTATTATTAATACGAAAAAACCTTAAAAAGGTTTCTAAAATATTCAAATTTAATATAATTATTTACAAAATTCGCATTATTCTATTTTACAATGATCAAGTGGTGTATAAAATGAGAAATTCTTCTTAATCGGGCTAACTCGTTATCTTGTCACTTGTTTTTACGAAATTTTAAAGAAAAAGAAAGAATTTTTATGGGAAAATTCGATTGATATTGCGGAATATAAGAAATATGAAATAAAGTATGAATATTCCTGTAGAGTTAGCCCTTCTAAAAGTTAATTTAGAATAAGAAAAAAAGGACTACTTTTTAAAAGATAGCCCTTTCTATATAGAAAAAAATCCCTATAATCATTTGTTTTCTTTATTTCGAATTTGCCTCCATATAATATAGTTTGCAAATTTCTTTTTAGTTGAGCATTTATAGAACAATCCAATGACATTAATATTTTTCAACTTTTCCAATCATATTCTTTTCTTTATCTAGGATTATAATCTCGTAATTAAAGTTACCAATTTGCTTTTGCGTTTTTTCTTCAGCAAAATAATCCTGTAATTCATTTTCAATTTTTTTCACAATAATTTTTGTATCTTTATCTTTTTCTAATCCTGTACGGATGGTTATATTCACAAGATCTTTTCCCTCTTTGAAACTTATTCCTTTCATCTTGTAAGTAGACTTTCCTGCCATTGAATTATAAATATTTGAAACAATAATTGGCCAGTTTGTTTGCAAAACCTTTCCTTCCACTTTTACTTCACCTGTCATTTTAGTCTCTTTAGTGGGGTTTGGTTTATGATAAGGTGTAATTTCCAACTTATAATCATCGATATTCTCTTTTTTCAAAAGTTTTTTTATTTTAGGTATTAGTATAGATTTCTGTTCATCAAATCTTTTGCCATTTGACATAAGTCCAATGTTAATAGTAAAAGGATTCGTGCTTATTCCAACGTTTTGAAAGTCAATCTTCTCCACTTCAAGCAGTTTGCTAATTTTTCTATCAATATAAGAATTTTGTTCATTACTTATATTCATAGGAAGCAATTTTTGCATAAAATCAGTAGCAGTTGATGAATACAAAGGTAATGTGCTAACAATAATACAACCTATCAAAATCATCAAAATATATGTAAAAATCATTGTGCCAAATTCATCATACCAACTGGACACGAGTTGATTAGTATTCATTATCCCAACTCCTTTTATGTATCTATATATTAGACGAATATTTTGAAAATTGGTCGCAACTTAGTGTCACTATTCTTCTTTTTTATGAAAATCCCTTTCTAACAGACATCAACTCTTTCTATAGTAATCTTTGGTATGATTATGTTAGATTCTTTTATTCATAATAGAGGTGAATACTTATGGAAGTTAATATTAATCTAAACAATGACTCCCCTAAATACGTTCAAATTTACGAGCAACTGAAAAACACCATTGTGACAAAGAAACTTCCTGCTCATAGTAAATTACCTTCAAAGCGGCATTTAGCTGAAAATTTAAGCGTTAGCGTTCATACTGTTAAGGAAGCGTATGAACAATTAGATGCAGAAGGTTTTATCTATAGTAAAGAAAGATCTGGTTATTTTGTATCACCATTTGAATTTGAATGGCAACAAATTAAAGAAACGAAAGCCACTCAACCAGTTACAGAAACATCACCTGTTAAAACGGATATTGATTTTCATAATGGTCATGTCGATGCCTCTTCTTTCCCTTTCACATCATGGCGGAAATTATTTAAAAAGTATTTGCAACCAGAAAATTTAGTGAATTCTCCATGGCAAGGCGAACCCACTCTTCGTTTTGAGATTGCTCAGTATGTCCAACGTTCAAGAGGAGTACAGTGTGATTCTTCGCAAGTGTTTATCTTTGGAGGTACACAACATCAACTTCAAGCGTTATGTCTTTTTTTTGGACCTACTAGTATTGCTGGCATCGAAGAACCTGGTTTTAAAAGAGCTCGCGCTATTTTCCAACAATATTGTTATCATACATATCATATTGCTGTTGATAAAAATGGGGTAACTGTGCCTACACAAAAAATAGACTTTTTGTATACAACCCCTGCTCATCAATTTCCATTAGGAATGGTAATGTCAGCTGATCGTAGAGCTGCATTATTACATTGGGCACAAAAGAATAATACTTATATTATCGAAGACGATTATGATTCGGAATATCGCTTTAAAGGACAACCATTCCCATCTTTAGCAAAAATGGATCAACTGCAACAAGTCATTTATTCCGGTACATTCTCAAAAACACTTATACCATCCATTCGCATTAGCTATTTAATATTGCCATCATCATTAGTCGAAGCATTTACTAATTTTTATAAAGATCAAAAATCAGTTGTTTCTAAAATAGACCAACTCATTTTAGCAGACTTCATTACCCAAGGGCTTTTTGACAAACATTTAGCAAAAATGAGAACACTATATCGAAAAAAGCAAATTGCATTAATAACAGCTATCAAGACTCATTTACCAAGCACATTTCAAATTATTGGTGAAAAATCAGGACTGCACATCGTTTTAAAACTGCCCAACACTTTAAGTGAAAAAGAAGCAATTCAAAAGGCTTTGGGCATAGGAGTATGCGTTTATCCTAGTTCAACTTCATACTATAAACCTTCAGCTCAGCAAATGATTATATTAGGATACGGAGGGCTATCATTTGAACAAATCGAGGAAGGAATACTTAGATTAAAAAAAGTGTGGGATTAGCAATCGTCTAACCAAATCTGTACTTTTTATACACTCACAACCAACTATAAAAGGAGCTATCCAATTGGATAACTCCTTTTACTATTTAAACTTTAATAGCATCTCTTTTCAAAAACGCTAATCGATAGAATACAAGGCTTAGTAAGAAAACTATTGCCATCACAATGTATAGCTGAGATTCAAAATGAACTAGTAGCCATCCTCCAAATACTGGTCCCATAAAACCACCTAAGTTTTTAAACTGTGAAGCTCCTAAATAGGTTGCTTTTTGTGTAGCAGGAGCAATTTCTTCTATTAAAGCATTCATCATTGGAAAAGCGAAGATTTCACCAATTGTAAATATTATCATTCCAACGACAAATACCCAAGTTGTAGTCGCAACATTAAAGATAAGGAAACCAGCTGCGAAAAATAAGATACCAATAACCAAACTTTTCATAATAGAAATCCGTTCTGTATATATGCCAATTGGTAATTGTAATGCTAATACGACAATCGCATTAAGTGTGATTAGTAAAGAATAGAGTTTAACACCATTCTCAATATTTAAATTTATGTACTGTGGTAAAGTCGAGTCGAATTGTGAGTATCCAAGACTAACTAAAATTCCACCTGCAAGTAAATATAATAGTTTTCGATCACCTAATACAACTTTAAGCATTTGAATAATTGTTTGTTTTTCTGTAGTACTCTTAGGTGTCACTTCATACTTTTTAAAGACAAAAATTAAAAATAACCCGTAAATTGTATACATTGAACCTGTGATTAAAAAAGGAACTTTTGCACTGGATAGGCTAGAAATCCATACACCACATAATGGTCCGATCACGGCTGCAATGTTAATCGCTGTATAGCGAAATGAAAATAACCGTCTTCTCTTTTTTTCCTCTGTAAAATCAATCATTAATGCTTGTGAGGCAGGTTCAAAAAAGGAACGACATAAACCATTGATTGCATTCAACAAAATAAAAAAAGAAACAACTCTAACAGTTGCAAAACCTATAAATACTGCACTCCATATAAAAATGGTTGTCAGCATGATAAATTTTCTTCCAAACTTATCTGTCAAATAACCACCTATAAAACCACCAAATGTTGCACATAGTTGAGCAATTCCTAATGTAATTCCAATCATTAGCGGAGAAGCATGTAGTTCACTTTGAAGATAAATAGCTAAAAAAGGAATAGTCATAAAACTAGCAATACGAGTAAAAATCGTACCATTTAATATAATCCATACAATCGGATGAAAAAAGGACATAAATTGCATCATTCGAACTCCTTTTATATAATGCAATAACTTTATCTTACTATTTGCTAAATTACAATATAGACTTTCGAATGAAACATTAAAAAAAGTACATATAGTAGAGGATTAAATCCTTTACTACGTGTACTGAAGAGAGGAAAATTTTAAATTGAAATAACTCATATTAAGGTTTTATACACTTGCTCGAATACTTTAACCGATGCATATTTACGCGCATCTGCAGAACCTATATGAAGCTCTTTTGAATCATTACTTTCTTGATGATAAAATTCAATTTTTGCACCATCAAGATTTTCTGTAAAAGTTTTCATACAATATTTTTGAAGCAGTAAACGATCGATTTGATCAATTTCATCGATTGTTTGTAAGTATGCCGACATCAGAATCACTCCTTTTAGAATGCAAAACTACAACTTGTTTTAAAACTATTTAGGGCTTAAATTGGGTGTGAGCTCCGGTATTTGTTCTTGCTTTTCTTGAGGTGATATTTCCCAATCACGTCCTACTGTTATACCCAAATATTTTCTATCACTTGGATCTGTAATTTCCTTTTGTGGGTATTTTTTAAACCACCAATATTTTGCCAGAACATAGTAAAGAACAGCTCCAACTGCAAATCCTACCAATGAAGAATAAGTTGGTAATAAATTTGCTATAATACCGCCAATAATCCAAGAAATCAGTCCAGCTAGATTAAAACCATTCATATATTTATACTGCCCTGAAATCTCATAAAGTTCCTCCACATTTAATCGACGTTTGCGTAGTAAATAATAATCTGCAAACATAATGCCAACTATTGCAGTTAAAATACCACCTATAATTAGAAGAACTGAATTCAATACATCGAAAAGACTCCAAGGTTGTGCTAGAGTACCAATAATTCCAGCAATTACGACACCTATCCAGAAAGGGACTTTTGGACCACCAATATTAGAAAAGATTGTTGCAGCCGGAATGACATTTGCTGAAGTATTTGTAGACCATTGCGCTAATACAATCATTAACAATAATATTGCTAATACAAATCCGCTTGCAGACTCTTGTAATGCGGCAACAGGATCACCGGATGAAACGGCCATATAACAAACTGCACCGATGACAATCATAAATGTGTTGACAACTGGCATCACAATAAGCGAACCTACCAGTTGTGTCTTATTGCGTTTAATCCAATTTTTTTCATTTTTTGGTGCTTTGAAAAAACGAGATAGAGAAGGCATGTCAGCTGCTAATGTTGCCCAGAAGCCCATATTTGCCATTACAACAACCATAAATGCTGTAAATGTAGCCATTCCTGTTGTTGGAGATTCAACCCATGACCATACTTCTTTCCCTGAAGAAGTTGCCTTATCAGCAAGTGCTACATACATCCAACAAGAGATGAAAATAATGATTGGCGCGGCTAAATCTGCAAAACGTTCAATCGATTTAATACCTAAAGAAGTATTTAATAATTGGAATACGGCAAAGAATACGAAACAGACAAACCAGTTATCAAAATCAAATAAAATATTTAAAATTCCATTGATCGCTAAAGAACCAAAATACGTATTAATACCAAACCAACACGATGCGGTTATCCCCCTTACCAATGAAGGGAGATGCGTTCCGAATGTGCCAAATGGAGCACGCATATAAACAGGAAATGCTAGCCCATGTTCCACACCAATATCACCTATAAGTACCATGAAAATTCCAATTGTTAAGGAGCCGACCAATGTAGCGAAAATTAGCATCGGCATAGGTAAATGGATAATTCCTGCAGCACCAATAGCGAATGCGGCTAATACAATCGCCATCCCTACCCAAATAACTGAAAAACCAAAAGCACCAACATTTCGTTTCTCATAAGAGATAGGCAATAAATCAGGGGATTTCAAATAATCATTTTTTTGCTCCATAGGCATAACCTCCACATTTTTCAATTTTAACGAGGGCATTTCCTACCCTAATATTTCATCTCACTATATCTAAAATAACAACTTGGGAATTTATTAAGAACAGTTACTTTGCCAAATTACTAACATCTACTTTCCAATTGGCTCAGCGGTTGTATTCAATACTTTTAGCATTTCCTGACGTTCGTTCCATGTCATAGACGGCAAAGTATTTTTCACTTCTTTCATCGTAATGGCTCCTTCTTCTGGGCAAACAATAGAGCATAAATTACAGCCAACACAATCTTCCTCACGTATTTTCAGTTGAGAAAGTCCGCTTGCATCATGATAAAGGTCAATAGCTTGATGGGATGTATCTTCACATGCAATATAGCATTTATTACAATGAATACATTTATCATTATTGATTTCTGCTACTACCTTATAATTTAGATCTAAATTACCCCAATCAGAATATTTTGGTACGGATTGCCCGACAATGTCCATCACTGATGTAATACCTTTTTCATCCAAATAATTATTCAATCCATCGATCATATCTTCTACGATACGAAAACCATGATGCATCGCAGCGGTACAAACCTGGACACCGGTTGCACCCATCAATAAAAACTCAGCAGCATCTTGCCAATTTGATATTCCACCTATCCCTGAAATTGGTAGATTAATATGTGGACTTCGAGCACATTCCCCAACCATATTCAACGCAATTGGTTTTACCGCTGGTCCGCAATAACCACCATGTGCCCCTTTACCACCAACATGAGGAATTGTATTCCAAGTGTTTAAATCAACTCCAGCTAAACTATTAATCGTATTTATCATACTAATCGCATCCGCCCCACCTCTTACTGCTGCTTCGGCAGTTACGGTAATATCCGTAATATTTGGCGTTAGCTTCACAATAACAGGCGTTTTAGCCATTTCTTTTGCCCAGTAGGTTTGCTTTTCAACAAGTTCAGGTACCTGACCAGATGCAGCTCCCATACCACGTTCAGCCATTCCATGGGGACACCCAAAATTTAATTCCAAACCATCTACTCCGACGTCTTCTACTCGTTTTACAATTTCATGCCACTTTTCTTGTTTCGGTTCTACCATTAAAGATGCGATAATCGCATGATTGGGAAAGCGTTTCTTTGTCTCATAAATTTCTTTTAAATTTATTTCAAGTGGACGGTCAGTAATGAGCTCAATATTGTTGAAGCCTGCAACTTTCTGTCCATTGAAACTAACTGCTGCAAATCTAGACGATACATTTAAAATAGGATCGCCAAGTGTTTTCCAAACTGCACCTCCCCAACCAGCTTCAAATGCTCTTTGTACTTGATATCCAGAATTGGTTGGTGGAGCAGAAGCTAACCAAAACGGATTTGGTGACTGTATTCCTGCAAGATTTATTCGTAAATCAGCCATATAATCCCCCCTCTTTGTGTTAGGCAATCTCTGATGATTGTTTTAATGAATGATGAATTGCATATGCGCAATCTTTCCCTTGTTGGACAGCTGAAACGACTGTTGCATCACCATAGCCATTTCCATATATCACATCACCACAGGCATATACCTTTGAATTAGATGTTTGAAGTGTTACAGGATCAACTGAAGGAATGCCGTTACTTTGTTGAATGTTGAATTCCTGTATCAAATCTACTTGACGCTTTTGTCCAATTGCACGAATGACAAAATCTGTTGCTATCGTGAAGTTTGAATTTTCGACTTCTAATAATGCATCTTTTCTGTCATAGCAATCGACTAATTTCATTTGAACGCATTCTAATGCCATAACTTGGCCATCTTCATTCCCTACTACTTTTTTAGGTGAAGTTAGCCATTGAAATTCTACCCCCTCTTGCTTAGCAAATTCATATTCAAATGGATATGCTGTCATTTCATTGGCAGTACGACGATATAAAATCTTTACACTTGCTGCACCTAAACGAATTGCACAGGTTGCCGCATCGATCGCCGTATTTCCTGCACCGATAACGACTACTTTCTTGCCTATCATATTTTGCGGAACTGTTTCTTGCTTCGTTGTTTTGACAAACTCAATTGCATCAAGTACACCTTCTAGCATTTCTCCTTCAATATTTAAATTAGGGACTTTGCTCATTCCTACTGCCACTATAATTCGATCAAAGTTCTCCAATAACTCATCGCAAGTAACATCTTTTCCAACTCTCTTCCCTGTTAATATAGTTGCTCCTAATCGACGAACTTGTTCTACTTCCCAGTCAACAACTTCTTGTGGTAATCGGAATGATACAATCCCATGCTGATTAAGTCCTCCAGCCTTTTTTTCAGCTTCGAAGATTGTAACTTCATAACCCATTCGGCATAGTTCACGTGCAGCAGATAACCCTGCTGGTCCACTTCCTATAATAGCAATCCTTTTACCATTTGGAACACCAGCATTGAATAATGGAATATCTTGATTTTTTACCCAATCTGTTGCATAACGTTGAAGGGCTCCAATCTTAATTGGCTTGTCATCTTTTTGCATGACACAGGCACCTTCACAAAGTTCTTCAGTTGGACAAACTCTTGCACAACTTGCTCCCATTGGATTTGCTTCTAAAATTACTTTTGCAGAACCTTTTAAGTTTCCGGAAGCAATTTTTTTGATAAAGCTTGGCACATTAATACTTGTTGGACATGCTCGCATACAAGGTGCATCATAACAATATAAACAACGATTCGCTTCTTCCATTGCACTAGCTTTAGAAAAACCCAGTGTAACTTCTTCAAAATTCTTATCTAATAAACTATTAATCATTTAATCACCCCTATATTATTGAGTAACTACCTCTTTTGTTTCCTCCTTCTTCACTTGTCGTTTAATATACTGACCACTTCCTAAAGCACCAACAAACTCTTTATCTTTTACAACAAAATTCCCCCGACTTAACACACTAATAGGTTCCCCTGTTACTTTTAATCCTTCAAACGCACTATAATCGACATTCATATGATGCGTTTCAGCTGAAATAATACGTTCTTTTCTTGGATCAAATAAGACGATATCCGCATCTGATCCAACTGCTATTGTTCCTTTTTGAGGATATAAGCCAAAAATTTTCGCTGCATTTGTTGAAATCATATCAACGAATTCATTGATTGTTATTTTCCCCTTCACGACGCCTTCAGAATATAAGACACTAAATCTATCTTCGATAAATGGTCCTCCGTTCGGAATTTTTGAGAAATCATCAATTCCTAAACGTTTTTTACCATTAAAATTAAAGGAACATTGATCTGATCCAATTGTTTGAAGTTGTTTAGCTTTTAAGGCATTCCATAAAACTTCTTGATGTTCTTTAGGTCGAAGTGGTGGGGACCAAACGTATTTAGCTCCTTCAAAGTTAGGCTTTTCTAAAGCTGACTGATCGAGTGTTAAGTAAGGTGGGCAAGTTTCACCATACACTTTATACCCTTTTTGTCGTGCAGCAATGATTTCATCAACGGCTTCCTTACATGTAACATGCACTACATAAAGTTCAGCATCTGCTAAATGAGCCAACTCAATTGCTCGTTTTGTTGCCTCACCTTCTAATTGAGGAGGACGAGTTAAAGCATGATAAATTGGTTCTGTATGACCAAGCGCTTTTGCTTCCTCCACTAATTCGTCTATAACTGAACCATTCTCACAATGGACCATTACAACTGCACCCATCTCTTTTCCAACTTTAAAAGCTTGATAAAGGGTACGATCAGTAGCTTGAAATTCCTTCGCGTAGGCAAGGAATACTTTTATAGAAGTAATTCCTTCCTGCTCTAACACTTTCGGTAATTCAACCAAAGTATCTTCGTTTAAATCACCAATCATTAAATGGAATCCATAATCGATGACAGCTTTGTCTTTTGCCTTCTCATGCCACTTATCTACTGCATCCATTAGTTTTGTTTCGCCTGCTGTTAAACAAAAATCTAAGATGGTTGTTGTACCACCAAATGCTGCTGCAATCGTACCCGATTCCCAATCATCATCTGTCACCGTATTATTAAAAGGCATATCTAGATGGGTATGGGGATCAATTCCACCTGGAAAAACATATTGTCCAGAAGCATCAATCACTTCCGCCTCATCATCTACGATTCCTTTTCCAATATAAGCAATCTTGCCATCTTCAATTAGAATATCCGCTTCATACTTATCAGCTGCTGTTACGATTGTTCCGCCAGTAATTAGTTTTTTCATAGTGTTCCTTCTTTCTATATAGTTTGTTTTTCTTTTACTAATTTCTCTTGAAGAGAGAGTACTGTTTGAAGTAAGACATTTGCCCCGTTTGCACAATCTTTAAAACTCGTTAGTTCTTCTTCGCAATGGCTTTTTCCATTTACACTCGGTACAAATATCATCGCCGAAGGTATATAGCTTGCCATAAATTGCGCATCATGCCCTGCTCCACTGTACATTCGATGAGAAGTATATCCGTATTTCTCACATGAATCTTCAATCGATTGACAGATGTCACTTTCAAATACAACTGTGTCCCTGCTCCATAGTTTTTCAAATGAGAGTTCACAACCATCAATATCAGATGGCAAATTATGAATAAAATCCTCCACTTTTGATATAATTGCTGGATGTTGGTGACGAGCTTCTAACGTAAATACCACCTTATTCGGAATGACCGTATGAATATTAGGTGAAACGTTCATTCTTCCCATTGTATAAACTAAATCTTGATCTAACGAAGCTAGTTTTTTTCTTAAAGACGTAATAATATCAGTAGCTGCAAATAATGGATCTTTTCGCATTGTCATAGGTGTTGTTCCTGCATGATCGGATTCACCTATAATCGTAATCTCATAACATACCATTCCAAGAACCCCTTCAACTACTCCTATATCTATCGCTTTACTCTCAAGCACAGGTCCCTGTTCAATATGAACTTCTAAATACGCTAAAGCTTCTTTTAAACGATTTTCTTTATCTCCTTGATAGTCGCTTCCTTCTAATGCTTCTAAAAAAGCAACTCCATTTTTATCCTTTGAATGTAGCATTTTTTCTTTATCAAACTTTCCAGCTAATACGCCAGAACTCATCATTGCTGGATCAAAACGCGCACCTTCTTCATTCGTAAAATTGACAATGACTATCGGTGCTTCAATCTCTATTTCAAATTCACACAATGTTCTGACAACTTCAAGCGCAGTTAAAACACCTAAAACTCCGTCAAAACGTCCGCCTTTCTCAACTGAATCTAAATGTGAACCCATTACAATTGGAGGTAACTCTTTTTTGCCTGGCAATGTCGCATAAATATTTGCCATATCATCAAAGGTGACATCCATCCCAAGTTCTTCACAACATTTACAAAAGTAATTTCTTGCAGCAACATCTTCAGGAGATAAAGATAACCTTGTTACTCCGCCATTTGTAGTTTGACCAAACTTACTAAACATTTGAATTGATTCCTTTAAACGACTTTCATTACATATAAACAATATATTACCTCCCAAATACATGTTATTTTTTATTACATCTACTAACATTTCCAATTTTAGTGTATTATAAATTTATGGTATATAGTCATTTCACTAAAAAAACATGTGCATTCGCACAAAGTACTTTAGCTTTTCTACTATAGAAGTTAGGGGTGAAATAGATGATAACATTTCAACATTTTTTGGATTCACGAATATTTCATATGCTCGTTTTAAGGGGAGGGGCCGATGGATTAAACAATGAAGTCAGTGGTATAAACGTGATTGAAAGTGTAGATTTATCAAAATTTTGTCAAGCAAACGAAATTATTATTTCTACAGGTATTCATCTAAGTGAAAATACAGAGGCTCTTTTAGAACTTATTACAGCGCTTGCTCAAAAGCGAACTGCAGGATTAATCATTAATATAGGTCCTTATATTTCTAAAATACCAACCGAAGCAATAACTCTTGCAAATGATTTACAGTTTCCTATTTTTGAGATGGAATGGCGGTACCGTATTGCCGATTTATTGAAACTGACCTTTCACTTTCTTAATACTCATCATGAAAGAGAGCTAACTGAAGAAGATTTAATGAGAAAATTATTATTTACTGATGTTCAAGATCATTCGTTAGAGAAAGCTTTAGAACATTTTGGTTTTTCTAAAGAAGATGAAAAAGGCATCATTATATGTACCCCTTCTAGCGAGACCCAAGAAATCACAACTTACGAGAGAATTATTCGGCAAGCATTTTCTGTCCGTTACAAGTCATTTCTTCGGCTCATCGACAATAATCAGTTAATCTTCTTAATAAGTCGTTCCCATGTTCAAACTCCAGATATACCATTTTCAAGGACTGTCAACTCTATATTCAATCAACTTCATGAGAATTACCCGACCCCCACTCCACTATTCATAGGAATGGGAAACTTTTATACAGATACAAAAGATCTTCAAAAAAGTTTAGAACAAGCTAAAACCGTTATAAAACTATCACAGCAGCATAAAAATCCCAATCTTTATAAATATACGGAAATTGGTGCCTACAAAATTATTATGGCAGTTGAAAATAGGGATCTTATACAACGATTTTATCAAGATATGTTAGGATCATTAGTTCAATACGATCAAATGCACAATACCAACATGAAAAGCTTTTTGCGAATTTTTATAGAGGAAGATGGAAGTACTTCTAAAATTAGCAAGAGAGAATTCATACATCGAAATACAGTTCTATATAAAGTCAAAAAAATTGAAACGCTTCTGGATGCTGATTTAAGTACTCCGTTTACTAAAACAAATTTATCAATTGCTTTCATGATTGAAGATATTTTATCAAAATAATAACTTTATGCATTTGCACAAACTTTTATGTCTGAATATTCATTGTTTTCAAAATAAATTGTTAGTATCCTTTTTATGTGAGATAAAATAACATCTATTTAAAAGGAGCTGTAATAATGGATAAAATATTGTCTAATGATATTCAAAAGGATCATCAAGAGTACGTTTTAACTTCTTGGTCCAAACAACTAGGTATACTTCCTAAAGTAATGACCAAAGCAGAAGGTGTTTTTTTCTGGGATGAACAAGGTCGAAAATATTTCGATATGAGTTCTCAACTTGTCTACACAAACGTGGGCCATCAACACCCTAAACTACTTGAAGCTTTTAAACATATTGGAGAGATTCCACTATCATCTCCTGGTTTTGCCAGTGCATCTAAATCTGCCTTAGCAAAAAAAATTATTGAACTCGCACCGAATAATATGCAGAAAGTCTTTTTCACTTGTGGTGGTGCAGAATCTAACGATCATGCTATTAAAATTGCAAAAATGGTGACTGGTCGATATAAAATTTTCTCTCGTTACCGCTCTTATCACGGAGCAACATTTGGTGCTGGTAATTTGACAGGCGAAAATCGCCGGCTAAGTGCCGAGCCCGGTATTCCCGGTTTCGTTAAATTTGATATTCCCTATTTATATAGAGAAGCAATTGATTTTAGTAGTGAAGAACAAGCAACAGAATTTTATCTAAAACGTTTGCAACAGCAAATTTTATATGAAGGCCCAAATATGATTGCGGCTATATTCATCGAACCAATACCTGGCAGTAACGGTGTTATAATCCCGCCTAAGGGTTACTTAGAAGGTGTTAGAACATTATGTGATGAGTTCGGTATTTTAATGGTTTGTGATGAAGTGATGTCTGGGTTTGGACGCACAGGTAAAATGTTCGCCGTTGACCATTATGACTTTGAACCAGATATGATCACTTTTGCTAAAGGTATTACTTCTGGTTATGCACCCCTTGGAGGAGTTATTGTGAGCAATCAAATTGCCTCTTATTTTGATGATCATCCTCTAATGACTGGTCTAACTTACAGCGGTCATACAATGTGTACTCAAATCGGATTAGAAACTTTAAAAATTTATGAGGAAGAAAAACTCATTGATAACGCTTATAAAGTAGGTAAAGTTTTAGCTGAGCGTCTTGAACAATTATTATCCTACTCTATCGTTGGAGAAGTTCGTCATCTTGGTTTGTTCGCTGCGGTTGAGTTAGTAAAGGATAAAACAACCCGTGAGCCCCTCATTCAATATGGATTAGATTACGGACAGGATCCTGTTCGATTGATGAATAAATTCATATCAATGTTACTTAAAAAAGGATTTTACACCTATTCTCACGAATCTAGTATTATAATAGCTCCACCTCTTGTCATTACAGTGGATGAATTAAATGAAGCTATGGATATTTTCGAAAATGTCATACAAGAATTTGAAAAGTTAATCAATCAACCTAAATTTGCTTCAGTTTAAAGGAGGAATTATATGGAAATTTTTTACTATGAACAACCTGTACCGATTGATTTTGGTGTAGATAAAATTAAAGAGCTACCACAAATCTTAGAAAAATTTAATTTTAAAAAAGGATTATTGATTAGTGCACCTTCAATGATAAGAAACGGAATTGCAGATGAGATAAAGGATGCTTCAAACGGTAAAATTGCAGCTATTTTTTCTGATATACAATCAAATCCAACCGTTCAAAATACAGATGATTGCGTTAAAGCCCTTATAGAAAATAATTGTGACTTTGCAATTGCGCTTGGTGGTGGAAGTATATTAGATTGTGCTAAAGTTGCCTGCTTTGTTGCAACAACTTCTTATACAACTGAAGTCTATTTTACGAGGCAACAACCAATTTCACACAAAGGATTACCAATGATTGCTATTCCTACAACAGCGGGTACTGCAAGCGAAATTACAAATGTATCTGTGTTAACTGATACAAAACGCGGTATAAAGGGGCCGCTAGCAAGTGAGTTTTTATATCCTATTTATGCGTTAGTTGATCCAAAACTAACATTAAGCTGTCCTCAACAAGTAACAGCATCCAGTGGCTTAGATGTTTTAGCTCATTCATTAGAAGCTTTTTATGGAAAAAAACACCAACCGTATACAGACCTAGTTGCCGAATATGCAGCAAAACTAGTTTTCGAAAATATCTTGGTTGCCTATCACGCTCCTGATAATATCGAAGCCCGTACCAATATGTGCCTAGCTTCCGTAACAGCAGGTATGGCATTTAACTTAACACAAACTGCTGCCGCTCATGCTTGTTCATACCCATTGACTCAAAATTTCGGTGTCCCACATGGAGAAGCATGTGCTTTAACTTTACCTACTTTCTGGAGACTCAACAGTATCGGTAAAGAAGCAAAAAGACTAGATGCTTTTAGCCGTCGCCTCGGATTTGAAGATGCTAAGGACTTAGCAGATCAAATTGATGAATTAAAGAAAGAAATGAAAATGTGCTTAACAATCGAAGATGCAGGTGTAAAAACAGAAGATGATTTAAACCTTCTAATTGCAAATAGTTTCGCTCCTAATATGCAAAATAACCCTGTAGAAATTAGTCCTGAATTATTAGAAAATCTTTATAAATCTATTTCAAGTGTTCATTCGAATAATTAAAAACTATTTTGACAGTGTAGCTTTATAAATGAGATTGACTAATTAAAATAGCATTCAGTAATTTATATCAAAGTATGATTAAAAACATAAAAACATCTCTTCTCCTCATATATTTCTAGAGAAGAGATGTTTTTAATTAGTTGATTCTGTTAGTTTTTTATTATAGAGGTCAAAAATTGGTGAGGTAAGTATATAAGATGAATTTATTTATGGAGAATATGAATGAAGAAATGGCTATCAACATTCTCAAATGGAAATACGAAGAGCCCTATGATTTTTACAATAATGAAATAACATATGAATCGAAGCAAGAATTACTTGACCATTCATACTACGCAATTGTAAATGAATTTAAAGAACTAATTGGTTTTTTCTGCATCGGGAAGAATGCACAAGTACCAATTGGTATTCAATTTGGTGCTTATATAGATGATTTTGTTGATATGGGTCCTGGTATGAATCCTAATCTTGTGGGCAAAGGTAATGGTTTTGAATTTTGCTCATTCATAATTAATTTTATTAAAGAAACTTATAAAAGTACGCCAATAAGATTAACTGTGGCCAAATTCAATTTAAGAGCTATCCATCTATATGAAAAGCTTGGTTTTGTTTTGGAAGATGAATTCAGCACCGATCTTATAGAATTTATTACTATGGTTAAAAAGGAAACTTATTAAAACCTCATATTCTATATATAGGTAATAAAAAGAGATGGCGAATTTATCGACGTCTCTTTTTTATGTGTTAGGTGCTAGCTTACTAGTATTTAGCTAAATTCGGCATCTCATTTCTCGGGAAATAATTAAGACGCAGGATAATTATTATGTTATGTTATCTTTTCTATTTAAGGTAAACACCTCTAATAGTATTTCTCATATTAGCTCAATAATATTATTTTAACTTTAAGATGTTTTATATCTGTCTTTTGACAAATACTACTTTTAAAATAACTTAACATATCCTTACATTCTATCAATATTAGCTTAATAATGATTATTTATAGTTAAACTATACCAATTAAAGGAGGCAATACCATTGAAATCTTATTTATCAAAGAAACTTATTTCTATTGCTGCAATTTCCACACTTGCTTTAAGCAGCCTTACTATTTCAGCTTCGGATGTTGATGCAAAGACTACTACAAAGAAAAATGAAGTGAAAAACGTCATTTTCTTAATCGGGGATGGTATGGGGAATTCATACACTTCTGCTTACCGTTATTTAAAAAATAGTTCAAGTAATCAGTATGTAAACCAGACATCATTCGACAAATATTTAGTTGGACAACAAATGACATACCCTGAAGACCCAGAAGAAAATGTGACAGATTCAGCTTCCGCAGCAACTGCTATGTCAGCAGGTGTTAAAACATACAATAATGCCATTGCAGTTGATAATAATAAAGAGAATGTAAAAACTGTCTTAGAATCTGCTAAAGAAATGGGAAAAGCAACTGGTTTAGTTGCAACATCTGAAATTACACATGCAACACCTGCTGCTTTCGGTGCTCATGATGAGACTCGAAAAAATATGAATGGTATTGCAGATGATTATTTTGATGAATTGGTAAATGGAAAACATAAAATTGATGTGCTTCTTGGTGGTGGTAAATCTAATTTCGTCCGTCAAGACCGTGATCTTACAAAAGAATTTAAATCAGCAGGTTATAACTATGTAACTTCAAAATCAGAATTACAAAAAAATAACAATTCAAAATTACTTGGATTATTTGCTGATGGTGGGTTAGACAAATTGATTGACCGCAATGCTGCTACCCCATCACTTGCTGACATGACAAATGCAGCTCTTAAACAACTAAGTAAGGATAAAGACGGTTTCTTCTTAATGATCGAAGGAAGCCAAATCGATTGGGCTGGTCATGACAACGACATTGTTGCTGCTATGAGTGAAATGAAAGATTTTGAAAAAGCATTTGAAGCTGCTATTGCCTATGCTAAAAAAGACAAAAATACTCTCGTAGTTGCTACAGCTGACCATTCAACAGGTGGTTTCTCATTAGCTGCAAAAGATGATTATAACTGGTTCCCAGAAGCGATTAAAGCTGCTAAAAAAACACCAGATTATATGGCTCAACAAATAGCTGCAGGTGCTGATGTAGAAGAAACATTAAAAAAATACAGCGGACTTACTTTAACTGCTGACGAGATCAAATCGGTGAAAGATGTAACTTCAGGTAAAGCGACTGATATTGATAATGCCATTGAAAAAATATACGATAAACGTTCTAATACCGGTTGGACAACAGGTGGTCATACAGGCGAAGATGTAAATGTTTATGCTTTTGGACCTGATGCTTCTAAATTTGCAGGACAAATCGACAATACCGATCAAGCTAAAATTATCTTCAATATCATTGAAAAAAACAAAAAGAAAAAGACTAAAATAAAAGATCAATCATAATTATGAGGCAAATTTCATTGTCTTAAAATTACTCAAACAACATGATCTGGTCGTCCCTTTCAGTGGCGTCCAGATTTTTTCAAGCAAGGAGGAACAATATTGAATAAGTCTATTACTACCCTACTACTTAGTGGTTGTATACTAACTTTACTATCAGGTTGCTCAATACAATCTTCTACTTCAAATAGCTCTCATGCAGAAGCTGCCAGTAATACAGATTATCATAAAAATTATCAAGCAAATCCTCAAGTAACAGATGATCGAACATTATTAAATGTAGGAGATGAAATTACTGACAAACTCGGTTATGCAAAACTAAAAAAAGCAAATTTAAAGCAAAAGAGTTTTGAAATTGGTGATATCATCTTAACAATTCGGGATGTGAAACAAGTTTATCTTGAACCTACTTATTCAATGATTGATTATTTTCACGTTTTAACTCATGAGCCTACGTTTGATGTCGTCAAATCATTTGTTGAGATTACTAACAACAGTGATAAGACCGTTCATTTCTCCCCTGTTGCTTTACTAACTTCAAATACAGGGCAAAAATGGACATGGGAACAAGATATTTATCTAGATGACTTATCCGGTACAATAGAACCGAGTCAAACAAAAAGAGGAAATATTGGTTATATCCTTGATGAAGCTCATACTTCACCGACAAAATATGTCCTACAAACGAGTGATGTCTTTGACGAAAAAGAAAATAAAATTGCAGATAGCAAAAAAATAACCCTAACATTGCCAGAGTAAAATAGTAATCCCTTCTTTGTCTTCTAATAGAAGGGTTTTTTCTTTTATTTGGTAAAGAAACTTTTTATCTTAACATTCGTCTTAAAAAACATGGTAAACTATTATAGAATTGAAATAACCATAGATATGGGTTTTTTCATATATACTAAAAGGATTTGAACATAATTTATCCTTTTATAGGCAGCATTATTCAGCTATATTCTTCGCTTCTCTCGTTCTTGCGATAGAATCATAGTGCCTGTTTGGGAAAAAATATTAGAAAGGGAGGAAGGTTTCAAAGATTTCATTTTAAACCGTTTACCGATGAAAAAAGCTTTGTTACTTACACTATTTACTACAATATTATTTGCTACATCTGTTTTTATCATCATTCAACAATTATCTCAATCGGTTTCAGAGCCATCAAAAAAATACATAGAAGATCAAAGTGTGGAAAGCTTTATCGGCTCCATTGGTGAAAATGCGCGTGAGATTGCAGATAAACACGATTTGTATGCTTCTGTAATGATTGCTCAAGCTGTATTAGAAAGCAATGGTGGTACAAGTGATCTAAGCACCCCACCAAATAATAACCTTTTTGGCATCAAAGGTTCATATAAAAAACAATCTGTTACTTTCCAGACATCTGAGGACAACGGTAGTGGGCAAATGCATCAAATATATGCAAAATTTAGAAAGTACCCTAGTTACAAGGCATCTTTGGAAGATTACGCTGAATTACTTCATAATGGAGTGTCTTGGAACAAAAATTATTATAAAAAGACATTTAAAAGCAAAACCAGATCATATAAAGAGGCTACAAAATATTTAACTGGCACATACGCGACTGATACAAATTATCACCAAAAACTAAATTCAATCATAAAACAATACCATTTAACAGAATATGACCAACCAAAAAAGGAAAAGAAACAAGTAGTCGTAAAAAGTGGGGAAACATTAAATTCTCTTTCTCATAAATACGGTGTTTCTGTTACATCCATCAAACAATGGAATCGATTAGATAACAATGCAGTTGAAAATGGTCAAAAGCTTTTAATCTATCAATAATAAAAAGAGAGGCTTTCCATAATTAAAGAGATTATGGAAAGCCTCTTTTTTCTATAAAAATATCCACTTTAAAGGTATTGGGGCTGTGGTGGTCGAATACCACTACCCTCGTCGCGAAAAGTGTGCCTCTAAAATTACTGTTCAGGCACGTCGTTTTGTTTAGTTAGCCGACTAAATAATGCTGAAGAACAGGGAAAAAAGTATCTGATAAAACAATACTAATAAGAGCTGCTACAATCATTGCAAGACTTGAATAAGTTCCTTCTAATTCCCCTATTTCGAAGGCCTTAGATGTACCACAGCCATGAGCACCCATTCCCAATAACAAACCTTTTGCTGCGGATGTTCGTATTCGAATATATTTTATGACAAGCGGTCCAATAATACTCCCAGTTAACCCAGTAACAATAACAAATACAGCTGTCATAGTAGGCTCACCCCCTATGATTTCTGAAATATCCATTGCAATAGGTGTTGTAATTGAACGCGGAACTAAACTATTGACCATATCATTTGATAAACCAATCCACATTGCAAACAAAAAAGATGAAATGATGGCAACGGCACTACCTGTAACTAAGCTCAATCCAATTGCTTTTGCATGCTTCTTTAATAGTGGAAAGTTCTTATAAATAGGAACAGCGAATGCAACTGTAGCTGGTCCTAGAAGTTTAGATAACCAAGTCGCTCCTGAATTATAATCACTATATGAGGTATGAGTGATTAACAATATTGCAATAATAATTAGCGGACAAATTAATAATGGTGATAAGATAATCCAATTCATCTTTTTATAAACTTTCTTGCTTAATAAAAAGATAATAATAGTACCTATAAAGCTTATAAGACCAATTAAACTCATGCTTTTTTCGCACCCCTCTTTTGGACAGAATCTGCAACTAATCCTGTACAAGCCATCACGACGATTGTGCTTAACACAATTACAGCTACAAGCTTAACGCCAATAACACCCAGAATCTGGTCGTACTGCACAACACCTACTGCTGAAGGTACAAAGAATAGTAGTAATTCGCCAGTCAATAATCCCGCGCCAAGATCCACCCATTCAAGCTTCACAATATGTAACTGTAATGCAGTGAACAATAAGACCAAACCAATAATACTTCCAGGGATAGGCAAATGAACCAATCTTGCAATCCCATCACCTAAAAGCAAAATACCGTATAGAAAAATAATTTGAAGAATTATTTTGATTATTTTCATATACATATAAATCACACCTTTTTAAATTGTATTGAAAAAACCGTCTTAAACAATCTAGACGGTTATAAACAGAAACTACCTTATAATGGTTCGTCTTGCTTATCGATCTATTCAATACAATTACTTTACTCTATTGTTTAACATTCGTAAAATACATATTTTTTATATTTTGTATTCCTAAATGGAATAGTTTGGTGCGATATATTGGATAAAACTTTTCGTTGCATGGGATAAATATCGATCCTTTTTAACGATAAGAACAATCTCCCACGGTATAGACGGATTGACAATTGGTATTGCCTTAACAGCATTAGGATTAACTTTTTCAGCTATTGCTTTAGGGAACATGGCAATCCCGAGGTTATGCTCAACCATTTGACTGATAAAGTCCCATTGCGAACTTTCATATGCAATGTGAGGTGTAAATCCAGCATTTTCACACTCTTGTAATATGCGATCATGTAATGTGAAATCTTGGCTGAACAATAACATAGACTCATTTTTAAGATCTTGCATCGTAACTGTCTCTTGTTTTGCTAAGGGGTTGGATTGATTGACAATTAGCATTAATTGCTGTGATGTATACGGAATGACATGGAATTCTTCTGTATCAGCCGGTAACATAACAAACCCCATATCTAAATCGCCTGCCCCTACTAAATCTTTAATCACATTTGCTCCTCTCTCATCTATTTCAATAGTTATTCCAGGATACTTTTCTTGGAATCCTTTAATCATTTGCGGAAAAAAGAGAATACCTATTAAAGGAGGCATACCTATTTTTATTTTCCCCTTTTTTAATTGTGTTACATCTTCTAATACAACATCTAATTCATCTACTAAATTTAATATTTTCATCGCATGTTCATAGACCACTTCACCTACATCTGTTAATTCACTTTTTCGTGGTGAACGGTGAAATAGTGTAACATCCATTTGTTGTTCTAAAGATTTAACCACTTTACTCAATGTTGGTTGAGTGATATGTAAAATATCGGCTGCCTTTGAAAAGCTCTTATTTTTGGCAACAGTAACAAAATATTTTAATTCTCTAATTTCCATCTTCAATACACCTTTCAATTGATATTGAAACAACAATAAATTATCTATTTTAAGAATTGGGTTCGTAATAATTATAGCCATAACTACCTTGAATAATTTGATTATTGTATAAAAATTTCATAATTTCTATCATGACTGAGACTAGTTTTATTTTCTGAGATAGAGATAGTTTTCATATCAGTTTATTAAAATTTATAAATTTTCTTTCCAATAACAATATTTTCTTCTTTATGTTAAAATATACTCAATCATTAAATTTGGAGGGGGTTTTATATTGAAGTATGAGAAAATAGCCGATCATTTATATAGTATTGATACAAATGATCTAGGATTAAAAAACCGCACAACTTCTTATATAATAGTTGATGACAAAATTGCATTAATCGAAACATCAGCAAGCCCATCAATCCCTTATATTTTGAACGCTTTAGAAGAATTACATATCAAGCCAAGTGATATCGATTATTTAATCTTGACGCATATCCATTTAGATCACGCAGGCGGTGCTGGTGTAATGATGAAATACTGTCCAAACGCAACCGTGTTAGTTCATCCAAAAGGAGTCCGTCATTTAGTTGATCCTATTCGTCTAATTGCCAGCGCAAGGTCCGTTTACGGAGAAAATTTCGATGCAATTTTCGGTGAAATTTTACCAATTCAAGAAAAACAACTTTATGCCATAGGAGATAGAGAAATTATAAGATTAGGATCCTCTACTCTCACTTTCTACTACACAAAGGGACACGCAAATCACCATATTTCAATACATGAATCATTAACAAATGGAATGTTTGTTGGAGATACAACAGGCGTTTACTACCCTGATATGACCGAAGAAGAATTCGATGTTATTCTACCTTCTACATCACCTAACCAATTTGATCCTAATTTAATGGAAGACTCGATTCAACTTTTTGAAAAGATTAAACCTAATGTACTTTATTTTGGCCATTACGGTCCTTATCCTCATCCCGAATTTGCTTATGCAGAAGTTCGACGTTATTTACCTATTTTTATGGATGCTGGACGTCAAGCGATGAAAGAAGAAACTGATTTTAAAAAACAAGTTCATCGTACAGAAGAAATATTAACAAACTCTATTTTTGCAGAATTACAGGCAAAAGGTCTTTCTAAAGATCATCCTGTTTTTAAAATAATCCCATTAGATTTGGCAGTAAGTGCAATGGGGATTATAGATTATTTAAGTAAATCTTTAAACAAACCAACCTAATCAGCAACAAGCCATTGGATATTCAACGGCTGTTGTATTCTCAGAGATTTTTTGTTACTTTATATATCTTTTTCTAGTTTCGCTTTCTGCAATACTGTACGAATAAAGGGCTCTTTGTTTTTTGTATATGTATGTCTGTCAAACGCATATTCAGATGCCAAATTTGTCTTTAATAACGCATATTCTTCCGCAAATTCGGGATGATTTCTTAAATAGTCTCTAAATAATATCTTTTCTCTCCATTCCGAACTGTCATATTCACAAATATGCAAATGACATGTACCTTGTCCCCATTGACCTTTTCTAAAAAATTTTCTATCTTTGAATTCTATCTTTGGGACATATTC
The DNA here is from genome assembly GCF_003576525.1 of Rummeliibacillus sp. POC4. Taxonomy (GTDB): domain Bacteria; phylum Bacillota; class Bacilli; order Bacillales_A; family Planococcaceae; genus Rummeliibacillus. The sequence goes on from NZ_QWUA01000052.1 coordinate 28,000, forward strand.
ATAACCGATTTCTTGAAGCGGATGAACTAGCGAAGAAACTTGTTCTAAATGATGTACACCTACCATTATGTCTATAATTGGCTTTGCTTTTAAACCTACAATAGATGTGCTTCCTATATGCTCTATACACAATATTTGATCGCCTATTGCATTTATGATATTTGTTTTTTCACAGTCAAATTGTTTTAACCAATTTGGGTTATATTCTACAAGGGTAACTGTTGCACGATCCATTTCTTCACTCCTCGTTTTATTTTAAAATTTTCATATATATATTCCAGTTAAAAGGAGACCCTAATGAGAGAAATCTTAAATAATCGATATTTCGAATTTATCTTAATTTTACTGATTACATGCTCAGTTAGCATCTATACATATATTAACGGCAAGTTATATTTTTATATTAATGGTTTAAGGCACTATGCTTTTTATCCATTAATAATATTCACGATATATGTAATAATTTTATTGATCAACACGAACTATTTAATAAGAAAAATACAATATTGGAGTTTAATATTCTTAACAATTGGATGTTTACTTATCTATAATTATGAAAAACCAAAATATACTTACGAAGATGCACTTGATATAGTAAAAGAGAAAGAAAAGCTTAATCTTACTCTTATATTACAGCCAGAATTATATACAAAAAGAGATAATGATTATTATCAAATTTATAAAATATTAGGACAACCAAAGGCATAAACAAATATTTTTCTTTCGCCCCATATTCAGGGCAAGTTCATGAACTTGATTAGTGTGTTTTATATCACTATTTTCATTTCCTAATTGAATGATATAAAAGAAGCTATCCATTTCGATAGCTTCTTAAGTACAAATCAATTATTCTACTATGGTATTTTATAATACTGGAAGGAGTTTTTCGATAATAATACTATTAACTGCATTCATATAAGCAAGTGCACTTGCTTTGATGACATCTGTATCAGTAGCTTTTGCTATATATTTTTCTCCATTATATTCAACTTGTAGTTTTACTTTTCCTAGTGCTTCTTTACCTCTTGATACACTAGAAATTTTGTATTCAAGAAGTTTAATATCCATATCAATGATTTCTTTCATCGCTGAATACAATGCATCGATTGGTCCTGTTCCTACAGTACTTGCACTAAATACTTCGTTACCCTTTTTAACTTTAATGCTTGCAGATGGGAAAGTAGTGTTACTAATAACTTGCAAATCAACTAGTTCGTAGAAATCCCCACTATGACTTTCAATTTTTTCAGCCATTTGGTGACGTACAAAATATTTTTCTACAAGGATATATAAATCATGGTTATATACCTCTTTTTTAGCATCTGCAAGATTTAAAAAGTCAGCGAAAATTTCTTCAAATTGTTCATCTGTTAAAGTTCCAACTGAAAGTTTTTCTAGTGCATTTTTTACTGCATGTCGACCAGAACGAGCTGTTAAAACAAGCTCCATATCATCTAAACCTACTTCAGTTGGGTGAATAATTTCGTAAGCATCTCGTGATTTTAGAAGACCATCTTGGTGAATACCTGAAGAGTGGGCAAATGCATTTTCACCTGTGATTGCTTTGTTAACTTGAACATCTAATCCCATTAAGCTACTGACGAGTTTTGATGTTGTGATTATTTCTTTTGTATTTACTCTTGTTGCAACATCGCCAAAATAATTACCACGTGTATGTAATGCCATGACCACTTCTTCAAGGGAAGCATTTCCAGCACGTTCACCAATACCGTTAATCGTACATTCCACTTTATCTGCCCCGTTTTTAATAGCTGCAAGTGTATTTGCTGTTGCCATGCCAAGGTCGTTATGACAGTGAACACTTAGTAATACTTTATCATTTAAGTTTTTAATACGATCATTAAGTTTATAGACCATTTCTCCAAATTCTTCTGGAACTGCATAACCAACCGTATCAGGTACATTTATCATTGTAGCTCCTGCCTTAATGACGGCTTCAATTGTTTTCCATAGATATTCAAAATCTGAACGAGATGCATCTTCTGTAGAATATTGAACTTGAGGTAGTAAGCTTTTTGCATATTTTACTGCTTCAACACCAATATCTAAGATTTGATCTTTTGATTTACCAAATTTCTTTTCAACATGAATATCAGATGTTCCGAGTACCATATGAATCATTGGATTTTCAGCATGTTTAACGCTATGATATACCGCATCGATGTCAGCTTTAACGGCACGTGCAAGAGCTGTAATCATTATGTCGTCCGTGTTACCTACTTTTTGTGCTACTTCTTTCACAGCATTGAAATCTCCCGTAGATGATGCTGGGAAACCCGCTTCAATAATATCTACTTGTAGTTTCTTTAGTTGCTTTGCTACTTCAAGTTTTTCATAAATATTCAATTTTGCACCCGGTACTTGTTCACCATCACGTAAAGTCGTATCAAAAACCCAAATTTTTCTTGTCATATTTACCACTCCTCTTTTAGTAGTATGGCGTTGTCATTAGTGAATTGTTTCGATTAAACAATTTTAACAAAGCCAAAAAACAAAAAATCTCATCTCTATAGAAACTAACTATAGAGACGAGATTAACTCGCGGTACCACTCTAATTGAACAATTTAAAATTGCCCCACTCATTCGATAGCGATCACTATCTATCCTAATAACGGTAGGAATCCGAACTCCATTACTATTATAGGTTCACGGAGTAGCTCATGGACGAGTTCAAAAGTATATAACGACCGATTCACACCACCCATCGGCTCTCTTTGCGCTTATAACACTTTTTACTATTTCCAATCTTGGCTTTAATTTATTTGATTGATTGGATTGTAACGCAGAATGCTAGATGCTGTCAACAGAATTTTTAGAAAATTTTATGATTTCAGAACTAATAACGGTCTTTCATTTCTCCAAATACATTCGACAGGCATTTCAAAAAACTCGCTTAAATTTTCACTCGTAAGCATCTCATTTGTTTTTCCTTTAGCAAATACTTCTCCTTTTTTCAACAACAATGTATGCTGAAATTCCGGTAATATTTCTTCAACATGATGTGTCACGTAAATAATTGTAGGACCGTCTTTTAACTTGGCAATCTCTCCAATTGTTTTAAGTAAGGATTCTCTAGCTATAAAGTCAAAACCCGTAGCAGGTTCATCTAAAATTAATAACTCTGGTTCGCCCATAAGTGCACGCCCTAACAAAACCCTTTGTTTCTCACCTTGTGATAATGTTTTATAATCTCGATCTGCGTACTCGATTGCACCTAGTTGTCGTAACAATTTAATCGCTTTCTCCCTAATTTCAGGTGTAGGCTTTTCGTACAATCCGATTGAAGCATAAGCACCGCTTAAAATAATTTCAAACGCACTATCTAAGGGATTTAATTTTGCTTGGAATCCTGCTGATACAATACCTATTTTACGTCTTAGGTGTTCCCCTAGAACTGATTTACCAAAAATTTTTCCAACAACTTCAACTTGACCACTAGTTGGAAAATAATAGGCACATAGCATATTTAATAATGCAGTCTTTCCTGCTCCATTTAAACCATATAACACCCAATGTTCGCCCTTATTAATCTTCCAATCTATATGATGTAATATCCATGCATCATCTTTTTTAAGTGAGACATCTTGTAAATGTAGTACCATCTTAAACAACTTCTTTCTCTCTAATATACTTTTTAATATATTGATATATTAATATTTATCTAAAGCTAGTTTTATACCGAACCCTACTAACCCCGTTCCAGTAACACCCTCAATTGCCATTTGGGTTTGAGGCTTCATCATAAAGCTACGAATAGTATTAAGCAAAAGAATATAAAATACAAACCATATTGCTGTAAGAACAACATATGTTAGCCCCATCCAGATGAATGGTAAAAATGAATGATTATTCGAGTCAACGAATTGAGGTAAAAAGGTTAGAAAGAACACAGCAACTTTTGGATTTAGTAGATTCGTTAAAAAGCCTTGCTTAAAACACGCATGATCATTAAGTTCTATACCATTTTTATGTTCTATCAAACTCTCTTCTTTTTTCTTTTGGATTGAAATAAACGATTTAATCCCCAGATAAATTAAATAGGCTCCCCCCACATATTTAAAAATAGAAAAAAGAAAAGCCGATTTAGCAATAATAGCTGACAATCCCACAACTGCTGCAAATGTATGAATGAGTAACGCACAACAGGTTCCAAATATCGTTTTTAGTCCACCTATTTTTCCCTTTATTAAAGTATTTTTAGTTGCAATAGCTGTATCAGGACCTGGTAATAGAATAAGTAAAATGCACATTGTAACAAACAACCAATATTGATGCATCTTATTCACCTCTTTCTTTGAATAGCTACATTTTATCAGAATATTAAGAATAAAACATAGTGATCATACTAATTTATATTCATAAAAACCTAAAAAGCTATATTGATATATTTACCTTTGTACTCTCATAAAAAGTTAGATTAAATTTATCTCATATTGAGATTGACACTCATTACAAAATATTCATATAATTCTGAATATAGTTAATATATATTTACTACTTTGGTTTAATAGATTGTATCCATCTTATTTGCAAAGGGGATTTTATAGATGATATACACTCTAAAGAAAAAGCAATTGCAAAAGGAAAAGAACTTCTAACCTCTCTTGGACTAGAAGATAAGTTTGATGTTTACCCTTCCAGATTATCTGGTGGACAACAACAAAGGGTTGCCATTGCTAGAGCACTTGCAATGGAACCCCATGTAATGCTCTTTGATGAACCTACTTCAGCACTTGACCCAGAGATGGTCCAAGAAGTTTTAGACGCTATTCGTAAATTAGCTGCTGACGGTATGACCATGGTCGTAGTAACTCACGAAATGGGATTTGCCAAAGAAATTTGCGATCAAATTGTTTTTATGGCTGAAGGTCAAATTGTTGAAGTTGCTCTACCAGAAGAGTTCTTTTCTTCCCCTAAATCTGAACGAGCAAAAACATTTCTTTCTAAAGTTTTAAACCACTAATCCATTCTAAATAAAAAAGAGCACATAAGTGCTCTTTTTATCCAACCAATTCATGTTTAACTACTTCATAAGCTTGACAAATAGATTCCATCATTTCATCAGATTCATGTTTTAGTAGTTTTTTTGCAATAAGATAAAGGTCCGCATCATCGTGATCGGCTAGATTCATAAGAATTTCTCCTTCTATCTTATTTACGTAAAATTCTATTTTATTATCCATTTTCCTCTATTCCTTTTCTATTAATAATATTTATATTAAATTTATTTCATCCAATTTTATATACCTATATATTACAACGTCAGACATCTTACATCTAGGCTTTTGTTCTATTTTTATTTTTAATTGTGTCAGATATTTGTCATAATAATTCTTTTTCTGTATGAGACCGTTTACATTAATTAAGGCCAAATTTTCTGAATAAAAACCTTGCAAAATAGAACGAATGTTCTTATAATGAAATTGAGGTGATTTTCAAATGCATCCGCTTGAAAAGCAAAGAATTCAACTATCCCCCACTGACAAAGATACTTTAGAAAATGCTGCAAAAGAATTTTTGCAAACAACATCAAAAGAACTTCTCTTAGATAACATTACGCTTTACAAAAATTTTCAAAAAAAGAAAACGGTTGCTCATTAGAACAACCGTTTCAAAAATTGAAGATTTATATTTATATTTATTTTTGTTTTTTTATATTTGGATTATCATATCCTCTAAATGTATATGGCTCGTCTGGTTTTTCAGTTTGATTGACCTTTGTTACTTTTAAATAGGGAATGTTTGATTTAAAAGGTTGATAGTAAATTGTGGAGAGTTTACCTTCTACATTCACCCATTGATCATTTTTTAAATGTTGACCATCAGGTAATTCAACGAGCATCCCATAGACCCCTGCATCTGCTACACAGTGAATAACGCCAAAACGTAATACGAATACTTGATTTTTTCCTAATTCATTCTTTTCACCATGATATATAAAGCCTTTATACGAAACAGTTTTCCCCATAAATTCGCCAGGGAAATTATATAGGGTTTCCATACCCATTAAGAAATTATCATCATTTAGAGCTACTTCTTTCATTTTTGAAAACTCATCTAATTCTTGCTGCATTAAATCTAAATAACCATCTTTTCCAAAGAAAATACTAGTGTCTGGCTTTAAATATTGTGGCTTAATAAATTGATCACCTTTTTGAAGTGTATTTAATGATTGAAATGAAAAGCCTTTTGATTTCACAACTGTGGAGTCAAGTGTTGCGATAGGCAAACAAAGACCCGTTATCAAAGGAAAGATGAAAATTGCATAAAACAAGATTCTTCTATACCATGGTTTGTTCTTTTCATGCTCATGATTATGTCCACAATCACATTCAACCTCTTTTTCATCTTTAGCCATATTGATAATTTGTACTATCGTTAATATAGCAAATAAAATGATACCTAATATATTAATGTATTGATATTTCATATTAATATATTTCGCATTATCCCCTGAGGCATAGAGGTAATAAAAGAAATACGTAAATCCCATTAAGATCAATGATCGAATCATCTTTATCGCCCTCCTAAACAAGCATAGAGCTGATAAATACGAAGATTATAATATACAAAATCAGCACTACAATAAATTTTTTCTTAAATGTTTGTAGCATCATTAATAGGTTTTTGATATCTACCATCGGACCTATTAATAAAAATGCTACTAGTGAAGAGGTTGAAAACGTACCTCTAAAGGAAGCAGCGATAAATGCATCAGCTTCGGAGCAAAGTGATAATATAAACGCTAAAGCCATCATCACTAATGATGAAGTAGCTTTTGTTTGACCTAGTTCGATTAGTAACGATGTTTTAACAAAAATTTGCATTGATGCGGCGATAAATGCACCGATAATTAAATACTTTCCAACTGAAAAGAATTCTTCAACAGCATGATTTAATGTACCTACAAATTTTTGCCAAAGTGTTTTCGCATGTTCATGGATATGATCATGTTCATCTCCATCTAAAAGTTGTGTATCTTTGTATTGGAAAGACAAGATTAAACCAATAACAAAAGCAATGATGAACGCTAATCCTCCACGATACCAAACCATTTGCCAACTATTACCGAATGCGATAAAGGTAGAAAATAAAACTATAGGATTGATAATTGGCCCTGTTAACATAAATGGAATTGCAGCATGCAAAGGAACCCCTTTTTTTAATAGACGGTGAACAATGGGAATAATCCCGCATTCACATGCCGGAAATAAAGCACCAATAACTGTTCCATATAAAACAGCAAGCACCCTATTTTTAGGAACTATTTTTGCAATCATTTGCTCGGTTACGAACATTTGAATTAGTCCTGATATGAAAACTCCAATCAGTACAAAAGGCAATGCCTCAATAATAATACTGATAAAAATAGTATTTAACTGTAAGAATGTAGACACGCGTTTATAACCTTCTTTTCTATATCTCTCATAACATATGCATTTTACTCTTTTTAAACTTTAAAAGAAAACAATTTAAATAATATAACCAAATAACACCATCATTCTGCATATTTTTTCTATTTAGTGATATAATAGTAATCAATTTACAACATAATAGAATTGAGGAACAGAATGATGATTAACAAAATTGATTCATTAGAAAAATTCATCTCAACTGTGAGTATATACAAATCTGCGATACCAGCAGACCTATCAATTGCTATCTGTGATTTAGAAAAATTTATTGCCTATTTCCCTGGCGATACTATTAATTTACATATTAAACCTGGACAACCATTAAACCCTGAAGAACCTTTATTAGTCGCTCTAGAGAAAAACATACGACTTCAAGATGATGTCCCAGCTGCGTTTTACGGTTACGAGTTTACTGGTACTGCACTACCATTACATGATCAAACAGGAAAAGTAATTGGCGGAATAGCTATCCAAGTCCGAAAACAAACAGAACTTAAAGCGATTACCGATCAAATTTCAAAATCTTTAATAGAAGCAAATACACAAATTAACACAATCACTGAAGGATCTAATTCACTTGCTGAAGTCTCGCAACAATTATTGTCACAATCTGAGCATGCAGGGAAAGAAATAAAACAAACCGATGACGTCCTAAAAGTGATTAAAAGTGTGGCAGACCAAACAAATTTACTGGGTCTAAATGCAGCTATCGAAGCAGCACGTGCTGGAGAGAAAGGAAAAGGATTTGAAGTTGTAGCAAATGAAATCCGAAAGTTCTCAAAAGAAACAGTTAAATCCACCCAACATATTAAAGAAACCCTAACTAGGATTAAAGATGTTACAGAACAAATGGGAAAATCTATTGAACAAATATCCACTGTGGAACGTGATCAATCAACCTCTATAGAAAGAATTTCAGACTTTATAAAAGATATTCAAAAAATGTCTATTCAACTAAACACTTACGCTAAAAAATTGTAAACCATCATTTTTAAAGTATATCAAACAATCAAAAACGCATCTCATGGATGCGTTTTTGATTGTTTAAATGTATTTTGCTAAAAAATTTTTTACCAAAGTACTTCCTCTTGATTGCTCAGCTTTATCAAGAATGGGATACAGCCAATATAAAAAATATAAATCAATATCTCTGAAGTTATGATATATCGCAAAGGAACTCCAAATGACATAAAGGGGACAAAAATGAGAGAAATTAATATCCCCACAATACTTAATCGGTTTCTTGATTTTACAGAAATATATTGATTGGTTTGACAGCCATTACATTTTAACTTTCGCTTAAATGAAAACAATTGAACAATTGTTTCCTTCCACCCCCATTGATGACCACAATGCTTACATGTCGGCATTCCATCTAACTCCTTTCCAAATCACTTCGTGTTCTAAAAACTCACTGATTCTCAAAATTTATTTTTTTCAAAACTGAATCCTTTAAAGTTCTATATTGTGTTTCATTTGTATCGAGAAATGGTTCGCTTCGACTAGATAATAGATCGTCATACTGAATTGAAGTTCCAAATTGAGATTCAGTAAAATCATATCTTTTACCATGAATATAATTATAATAATGCCAACTTTCCTCTACCTTTGTTTTTATAATTTGGCCATATAATAAATCGTTTACAATTAAAGCAGTTACACTACATTGGCCTTTTGCAGGATTTTGCTCTGTCCATTTTGAACTTGTTTCAATCGACCAAGAATTAAACAAAGCATTACGTAAGGATATAATTTTTTTATCTAATTCTTTCAAACTTTTTACCCCTTATAAATATGAATTC
>NZ_QWUA01000053.1 GCF_003576525.1 Rummeliibacillus sp. POC4
CATTACTTTTGATAACTCAAAACCATTAACGGAAGGCGCTCTAGCAGAGTTAGTAAAACAGGTTTCGCAGGATAATATGAAACTTTTTTCCAAGTGATTCGTAACTATAAGTAATACGAATAAGGAGGCCAGTAAAATGCAAGACGAACGTAAACGCATTTTAAATTTAGTTGAAAAAGGCACCATCACTGCTCAAGAAGCATTAGTATTATTAGAGAAACTGGAACAACCAGCAGCACAATCTGTGAATACTCAAAAGCAAAATACAACAACTGAACAATCTCAATTCGCAAATAGTCAATCTCAATCAGACTCATATACAAACGAAGAAGACTTTACAAAGCAACAAGACGAAAAATTTAAACAAAATCAATCTTCTAGAGTAGATGATACATTCTTTGAAGATTTGAAAAAGGATTTTACGCAATTCAGCACAAAATTTGTTGATCTGATGAATACAACTCTTTCAAAGGTAAAAGAATTTGATTTTGAGAAGACGTTTATGGATCCTACTACATTTGAAAAAGAAGAAATTATTGAAGTTTCGGATTTCAAAAATATTAGTATCGATATTCCAAATGGTAATATAGAGATTAAACCATCATTTGATGGAAAAGCAAAAGCTGTATATCAAGTAAAACCCTCCTTTGTAAAGTTAAATGACAATATTGAAAAAGAATTCGAAGGCCAATTTGTATGTAAAAATGATAATGGAACACTGCGTGTGATAAGTACGACAAAGAAAATTCGCGTTGACGTAACATTATATATTCCAGAAACTAAATATAGCCTGATATCAATTCACCAATTTAATGGTGGCTTTAGTATTCACAACATTAATCTTGATAAACTAAAAGTCAAAACGATGAATGGTGGCATTAGCTGTAAGTCTCTAAACTTTAGAAGACTCGATCTAGAAACTGCTAATGGAGCTATAGAGTTAAGAGAGGTTAAAGGCGACGAAGTAGAGGCAGAAACTGTAAACGGACGAATTTACATTGATGGAGAAATAACTGAAATTGAAGCAAACTCTGTGAATGGACACGTTGTTGTGACAACACGTTCTGACGATGCTAGAAGTATTAAAGCTCAAACTGTTGCAGGTACTGTAGAAATATATATTCCAAGTACAATTTCTTTACATGGTGAAGTTTCATCTAATTTGGGTAAAATGGATGTTCGCTTACCGGATGTTCAACGAATAAATGAACAAAGTCAATTTTTACAAAAAACCGTTCAATTCTCCAAAAATATTGATAGTCAATCATCATTAGCCATTGAAGGAGAAACGAAAACAGGTTCAGTGATTGTTCGATACAATCTATAAATCATAATACGTATAAAAGAGCGACTTAAAAGTGGTTTTTCACTTTTAAATCGCTCTTTTTTGCAGACTTTTTTCGCTCAATTACCGTAATATTATCTAAGTAATGACAAAATAATATATTTAATGATTTGAAATATTACTGTAATGGTAGACAAATTATTCAATGTTATAATAAGCTTACATAGAATTGGTTAAGTTTTACTATAAAATGGGTGGTCAAAAAATGATAGAAATGAAGAATGTCTATAAGAAGTACCCCAATGGCGTAGTTGCGGTCAATGGTATTAATATAAAAATTAAACAAGGTGAGTTTGTCTATATCGTTGGACCTAGTGGCGCAGGTAAATCGACATTTATTAAAATGATGTATCGTGAAGAAAAAGCCACTTCTGGGGAGATTATTGTCAATGGAATGAATCTTTCGAAATTAAAAAACAAAGAAGTTCCTCATTTAAGAAGGCAGATAGGTGTTGTCTTTCAAGATTTTAAACTATTACCGAGATTGAATGTATATGAAAACGTTGCATTTGCGTTAGAAGTAATTGAAGAAGACCCTTCAAAAATTCGTAAACGCGTAATGGATGTACTAGATTTAGTTGGTTTAAAGAAAAAAGTTAGAATGTTCCCTGATGAGTTGTCAGGTGGGGAGCAGCAACGTGTATCGATTGCTCGTTCAATTGTGAATGTACCAAAAGTAGTTATTGCGGATGAACCGACAGGTAACTTAGATCCAGAAACTTCTTGGGATATTATGAACCTGTTTGAAGAAATTAATGCACGCGGAACTACGATTATTATGGCAACGCATAATAGAGAAATTGTTAATAATATGCGTCGTCGAGTAATTGCTATTGAAGGCGGACTCATTGTTCGCGATGAACGTGGAGGTGACTACGGCTATGAAGGCTAGAACTTTAGGTCGTCACTTCAGAGAAAGTATAAAGTCGGTTGGAAGAAACGGATGGATGACGTTTGCTTCAGTAAGTGCAGTAACAGTCACATTATTATTGGTTGGCGTATTTATGGTGATTATGATGAATTTAAATAAGGTAGCCAATGATTTAGAAAATGATGTCGAAATTAAAGTCCTTATCGACCTTAAAGCAGATGAAAAAGCTGAAGCAACTTTACAACAGCAAATAAAAGACATGCCTGGTGTCGAATCGATGAAATATTCATCTAAAGAACATGAATTAAATGGATTGGTCAAAGATTTTGGTGAAGATTTAAGTCTCTTCAAACAAAGTAATCCATTGCGAAATGTACTGTATGTAAAAGCCAAAAATCCTCAACAAACGGCAAAAGTTGCAAAACAAATTGATACATTAGATAACACGTATGAAGTGCTTTATGGGAAAGGCAAAATTGAAAAACTATTTAACTTCTTAAATATTAGTAGAAACGTAGGAATCGTATTAATAATTGCTTTACTTTTAACTGCAATGTTCTTAATCTCTAACACGATTAAGATTACTATTACAGCGAGAAGAAAAGAAATTGAGATTATGAAATTAGTAGGTGCAACAAACTGGTTTGTACGTATTCCATTTATTTTAGAAGGTATGTGGTTAGGTCTATTAGGATCAATTATTCCTATTTTAATTGTATCCATTTTATACACTCAAATTTACAATGCACTTGCACCAAAATTACAAGGTGAAATTTTCCAATTACTTAATTCGAAACCATTCATCTTTGAAGTAGATTTATTGATCTTATTAATGGGCGTTTTGATTGGTATATGGGGTAGTTTCATGTCCGTACGAAAATTCTTAAAAATTTAAAGTGAGATTTACAGAAACAGTTAATGAAAGCTTTTCACATTTAGTAATCAATCGTAGATGTGAGATAAAAATTTGATAGTGATAGGGGGTTCACCAGTTGAACAAAAAGTCGAGAAGTTTAACGAGCGCAATTGCCACAGCATTAGCAATAACATTGATAATTCCATCGGTTACAGCAAATGCAGAATCTATCGAGGATTTAAAAAGCCAACAACAGGAATTAAATAAAAAAGAATCGAAATTACAATCTACTATTCAAGAGAAATCAAAAAAGATTACTAAGAATGAATCAAAAATGGATCATATTATGGAGCAAATCTCAAAACTCGATAAAAAAATCCTCAAAACAGATCATAAGATTAAAAAAGCATTAGAGAAAATTGATAAGACCAATTCTGAGATTGATATTTTAAAAGATTCTATTAATGACTTAGAGCAAAAAATAGAGGAACGTGATCAGCTTCTTCTACAACGTGCAAGGGCAATTCAGGAACATGGTGGGGAAGTAAGTTATCTCGATGTAGTGTTGAAGGCTAAAAGTATTGGCGATTTTATCGATCGTGTATCTGCGGTTAACACTTTGTTAGAAGCAGACCGAATGATTTTACAAGAGCAACATGATGATAAAAACAAACTTGAAGAGCAAAAAGCAACTCTAGAAGAAAAATTACAAAAACAAGAAATGTATCGAGATGAACTGAATTCATTACGTCAAAGTTTAGATGAGAAGAAAAAGGATAAAGACCATCTAATTGATCAACTAGAGGCTGAGCAAGATCATTTAAAATCTGAGAAAAAGTTATTAGAAAAAGAATATTCGGAGGCGCTAAATATAAGTAAAAAAGTTCAAAAAGAGATAGAAAAAGAACAAGCGAGATTAGCAGAAGTTGCTCGTAAACAAGCGGAAGCTGCGAGCAAAAGTTCAAGTACTACAGCTGTTTCGAATTCAGGTGAAACGGGCAATATTCCTGAAGTAGCAAGTGGCACATGGACGAAGCCGACAAATGGTACACTAACATCTGGTTTTGGATGGCGTAATATCGGTGCGGGTCCCGAGTTTCACTATGGCGTGGATTTAGCCAATAAAATAGGAACACCGGTTGTTGCTGCTGCAGATGGTGTCGTCTTTAAAGCTAGTCCTTTGTCTACATATGGAAATGTTATTATGATCACACATTCGATTAACGGTCATACATTTACAACTGTGTATGCACATTTAAGTGGTTACAATTCAACAGTAGGACAATCCGTTAAAAAAGGACAAGTCATCGGCTATATGGGCAATACAGGACGATCATTTGGAAGCCATTTACACTTTGAAATTCACACTACAGCATGGCAAGGGCAAAGTGTTGGTGCTGTAAATCCGTTACGTTATATCTCTTTATAAAACGCTGAGCGATAAAACAAATTAAAAGGGGCTGTTCCATAAGTAGAAAACTTACGGGGCAGCCCTTCTTTCTAGAACAAAAATTAGCTTATATATGAAGTATTGCTACTTAGTTAGTCGAATGACAATAAATCAACATACTACGTGTGTCTCAAATGACTTTATAGACACACACTTTTTACTGGGAGGGATTAAAAGTGGAAATTACCGAGTGGTATACCATCAAAGCACTTTCACTACCATCTTCATGGATTGCATTTTTGAGTAGTATGCTGATTGTAGGGCTTCTATTATGGAAAGTATATAGAAAAGAAGTTGCATCCATTTATGCAGATGCTGTTCTTACGCTAATCCTCGTTTGGAAATTCAGTGTCATTGTCACAGATTTTTCGATAGTTATTAAGCATCCACTCACAATACTTTACTTTAATGGTGGTATGATTGGGTTTGTAATAGGTATGTTGTTTATGTTAGCCACACTTTGGAAAAAATTAAGAAGTAGGGGCATATTGGAGGAAGATTTACAAGCTTTGTTTTTGAGTAGTATACTTTGCCAAAGCTTTTATCAAATAATGATGGCTATTTTAAATGATGCATTTTTGTGGCAGAAAGGGTTAACAATCATTAGCTTTTCATGTTGGATTGTGATAGCATTTTGGAAAAGAAATGAAGGCATTATTTGGCATAGACAATTGCTGATTTTATTCTTCTTTTCACATATGTTGATCGCGTCATTACAGCCATTAGGTATTTGGCAATTATCAGTATTGGTGACATTACTATTCATCATATTTAGGATATTAGTGCAGCCTAGGAGGAACAAAAGTTGAAAAAGAAAATCTTTGCGTTGTTAGTAGTCGTTGTATTAATCGCGATTGCGTTAACGAATTTTATGAAATCTAAAATAGCTGATGATGAAAAAATAGATACTTCATCTACACAAGTTTCATCTACTGTAGAAAATGAAAGTGGGTTAAAAGTTGGTCAAACTGCACCCGACTTTACGCTAAAGACACTTGATGGGAAAGAAGCGAAGCTTTCTGATTATCGGGGGAAAAAAGTGATTTTAAATTTCTGGGCAACTTGGTGTCCACCATGTAAAGCGGAAATACCCCATATGGAAAAGTATTATAAAAAATCAGCAAAAGATGATAATGTAGAAATCCTTGCAGTGAATTTAAAAAAGTCAGATAAAGATGAGGATTATATTAAAGATTTTGTTAAATCATATGATATGACATATCCAGTATTATTGGATACAGATGGTGAACAACAAGAACAGTATCAAATTGTAACAATTCCAACAACTTACTTCATCGATACAAAAGGAAAAATACAAACAACGATTACCGGACCGATGGATCAAAAAAAGATGTCGGACATAATAGCTAACATAAAATAATAAAAAGCAGGCCACCATTTTCAAGTTTTAAATTTTGTCTTCTCCTCATACATTGAATAGATATGGGAGGGACGAGATTAATGAGAAAACGGTGGCTATTTTTATGCATGATTATTTTAGTCGGTATTGGTGTTTTAGGGTATTGGAAGTATCAGAAAACGGACAAGGCTGTACAAGCGGACCAAGATGTTTTTCAATCTGTAGAGGAAGCGTATGATTTAATCCGTAAACAGTCTGTTCATGAAACATCAGAAAAGCAACTGATTGAAGGTGCTATTAATGGAATGGCGGGATCGCTGAAAGATCCGTATAGTACTTACTATACGAAAGAAGAGGCGAAACTACATAGGGAGCAGTTGTCAGATGAACGAGTAGGAATTGGCGCAGAAATTACAGAAAGCCAAGGACGCTTTATCATCATATCTCCTATGAAGGATTCTCCAGCTGAAAAGGCTGGATTAAAATCGTACGATGAAATAGTTCAAGTTGATAAAGAACGTACAGACGGAAAGTCATTAACCGAATTACTAGCACTCATACGAGGTAAAGAAGGCACCGTTGTGAAAATAACGGTATACAGACCATCTGAGGAGCGCCATGTAGAACTAAATATTACAAGGGCAGCAATAACTCAAAAATCTGTTTCAAGTAAAGTCTTAGTTTCTGAAGGTAAGAATATTGGTTATATTTCTATTGCAATGTTTGGAGAAAAAACAGCAGAAGAATGGTATAAGAATACAGATGAACTTGTCAAACAAAATATTACCGCATTAATCATTGACGTTAGAAGTAATCCTGGAGGATATTTGAAGAGTGTAGCACAAATTATTGGTAGTTTAACAAAACCAAAAACGACATTTGCTTATATGGAAGATGCTGTTGGAAATCAGGAACCACTACAATTGGGAAAAAAGGATTTAGCATTTGAGTATGATGAGCAGTTGCAGAAATTACCGACTGTGTTACTTCAGGATGAAGGAAGTGCATCTGCAAGTGAAGTCTTAAGTGGAGCGTTAAAAGAGTTAAGCCGTGCAACGATAATTGGTGATAAAAGCTTTGGTAAAGGTACAGTTCAAGGAACGTGGCCTTTATCAAATGGTGGAGAACTAAAGCTTTCTACACATAAATGGTTAACGCCGAAGCGTGAATGGATTCACGGTAAAGGGATTAAGCCGACAATAGAAGTAGAACAAGATGCCCTATATCATATAAATCTACCACCAATTACAGGTAACTTTAAAGAAGGAGATTTCGCTGAAAGTATCCAATACGTACAACAAGTACTAAAAGCACAAGGATATTCAATCAATAGAGTAGATGGTTATTTTGATAGAACCACTGCTGAGGCAGTTAAAGAATATAGTAAGAAACATAATTTAAATAATAATAAAATAATGGATGAGGAATTCCTATTTGCTTTACGTCAAGAAGTGGTAAAATATAGGGAGAAATTAGAAAATGATTTACAATTACAGATGGCTATTAGCTATTTGAGCCACAAAATTAGTAATTAATGAAACTATTTGAAAGTTAGTTCCGAAAATGTTTCGTTTTCAAACGGTCGTTTGGTACAATGAAAAGACAATCATATGTAGCAAAAGTTAGAAAGGTGATGCGAAGTTATGTTTTTAGATATTGTCATAGAATTAGTAAAAGGCATCGGCCGTTTCTTTTTAAACCCATTATTGTATGTTGCTATTATATTTTCGATATTAATAGGATATCGTCGTGTAAAAGAGGAAAGAAAATCATTTAATATACGGATCTTTTGGGGCTGGTCTGAAACAATTTTAATGTTCAAAGAAGGCTGGCTACTAGGGCTGATTATCTCGGTCATTAGTGTTGCTATTGGATTAGTAGTACCGATTCAATTTATCGTTTTAAGTGCTGCTGTAGGTGTGTTGTGTTTAATTACGTTTTATTACCACTTAGCATCTGCAGCATATCCTTTAGGGATTGCATTTATCATAATGTGGTATACATATATTTCGGATCACTCATGGCATTTTTTCAATTGGGATATTATGAGTACATCAATGCATGTTGGTATGCTAGTGTCGATTCCAAGTATCATTGGTCTTTTACTTATTGCAGAAGGATATTTAATCGCAAAAAATGCGTCCAAAATTGCATCTCCGAAAATATTAAAAACGGAGAGAGGATTACCCTCAGCTATTTATTTGGCTAAGCGTTTATGGATTCTTCCGGTATTTTTTGTGTTACCAGGTGGGACAATTCAAGAATATATTCCATATTGGCCTCAAGTTACATTAGGCAGTGAATCATTTTCATTCATTCTTGTACCATTAGTAGTTGGGTTCCAACAACGTTCTCGTAAATTACTTCCGGTACATTTTTATCCGCAATTAGGAAAAACAGTTCAAATTTTAGGCGTGATTGTTTTAATCGAAGCTATTATTGCTAATTTCTTCCCTATTATGGGGATTGCAGCTGTAAGTGTTGCTGTAGTCGGAAGAGCATTAGTATCTATTATCTATTCACTAAGTGAACGTCATGGTGGTTATGCTGTGATGCCACAAGATTCTGGTGTCATGGTAGCTGGTGTGTTACCGGATTCTCCTGCAGAGGCGATGGGCATTCAAGTCGGTGAATGTATTCGCAAAGTAAATGGTATTCCTGTAAAAACGGAAGAAGAACTTTATGAAGCGTTGCAAGTGAATGCCGCGCATTGTCGATTAGAAGTACTTGATCAAGATGGAGAGGTTCGCTTAAGACAGCACGTCATTTATCGTCATGATCATTTTAGAATTGGCTTGCTCGTTGTACGATAGGGAGTGAAGAAATGTCGGTAACAAAGTTTTTAATGGCATTGATATTACCAGGACTATTAGTTGTATTATTCACGCGAATAACGTTCAAACAATATGTTGGTCTAGCTCTTTCAGTTGCACTAATCGCTGCTTCAATCTATGCAGGATATACGCATCCACCTGTTTTATATGTAATCGATGCGATTTCCTTAACAATTGGTTTTTGGTATTCAAACAGAATGATGAATCAGCATAAAAACTAAATAAGAAAGAAGGGGTTGTCCCATAAGTAGAAAACTTATGGGACGACCCTTTCTTTCTTTTTCTCATGTCCAAATTAAATCCATGTCGTAATATTACTGTTCAAACACTAATGCTGGTTTCGCTAATTATTTACTCACCAAAGGTTAGAATGAAAAATTGACGGAAATTAAAAGTTTAAAACATCTAGAAATTATGCATCTATTGTATAATGAATTAAAAGAACTATCCTTAATATTTTTCCATGTAAGTTCTTCAAAAAAGGTCTGCTAATCGCAACTTATAAGAGTGCAAAGCGCTCCTAATAGAAGAATAAAATAGGTAGAAAATCTTAAATGTAAGATTTGAAGGAGGCAATGGGAGTGCCAGATTGGTTATCCATTGAAAATTTTCAGGCATTAGCACAACAATATCGCATAATGGGTACTCTATTAGCTATTGCTTTACCCTTTTTAGAAGCGTTTTTACCATTTTTGCCATTGGCAGCCTTTGTAGTTGCAAATGCTAGCGCATATGGCTTGTGGTGGGGTTTCTTGTTTTCGTGGGGTGGTGCAGTTTTAGGTGCATATTGTGTGTTTTTAGTCATCCGTAAATTTGGTAAAATGAAAGCTTTTCGTTTTTTTACAGAAAGACAAGGAGTACAAAAGTTAATACACTGGGTAGAATATCAAGGTTTTACGCCGTTATTTATATTACTTTGTTTTCCGTTTACTCCATCTGCTCTAGTAAATATTGTGGCAGGTTTATCGAATTTAAAGAAGAAGACTTATTTAGTTACGGTTATGCTTGCAAAATTAGTAATGATTTTCATCATTAGCTGGATTGGTTCAGACTTGAGCGCATTAATAACAAATCCAATTCGGACATGCCTAATTGTTGTTATTATCCTCTTATTATGGTGGGGAGGAAAACAGGTAGAAGCAAAGATGAATGAAAAAGTAGAAAAAAATATGCGTGAATATTCGAAAAAACACAACACAAAATAGAACAAATGTTCCTATTTTGTGGTATATTAGAGGTAAGTTAAAGGGGGTTTTTAAATGTCGCTGCGTGTTGTAACAGGGCGTTCAGGCACTGGTAAAACGACATATATTCAACAAGAGATAGTGAATGAGGTGAAAAAAAATCCACTTGGTTCACCAATTTTTTTGATAGTCCCAGACCAAATGTCATTTTCAGCTGAGTATGATATGACACATGATTATGATGTGAAGGGGTTAATAAGAGCACAGGTTACCACTTTTAAACGTTTAGCTTGGCGTGTTTTGCAAGAAACCGGTGGTATAAGCCGAAAAGAAGTCAATGGTTTTGGATACCGAATGCTTATTCGAAAATTATTAGAAAATCATAAAGAAGAATTCGCTTTGTTTCGCAAGGCTGCCGATAAGCGTGGATTTACCGCTGAAATGGAATCCTTATTAAAGGAATTTAGTCGATATAGTTTAGATAGTGCCGCGCTAGATCAATTAGAGAAAAGTTTCGAACAAGTAGATGCACCAAAAACATTAAGAGATAAAATCCATGATTTACATTTACTCGTTCAGGCGATTGAAGATGCTTTAGGGACTACATATATTGATAGTGAAGGGTATTACCCACTTTTAACGTCTCAATTAGTCGATTCAAAAATGATTCGCGAAGCGGATATATATATCGATGGTTTTACAGCTTTTACAACAAGAGAATTTGAATTGGTTCAAGAATTATTGAAAATAGCTCATCGCGTAACAGTCGTTTTACCAATGGAATCAGAAGCTGATGCTGATGACGAACAAGCTTTGTTTTACCAATCGGCTCGTACATGTTTGAGACTAAAAGATTTAGCTTTTGAAAATGGGATAGAAGTTGAACCTATCTACTACTGTAAAGAACAACGAAGATTTCATACAGCTGATTTACGACATATTGAGAGTCAATTTGAAGTGTTCCCGCCAGTTCCAAAAGAAAGTGACGGTAGTGTAGAAATCATTGAGGCTGCTAATCGACGAGCAGAGATCCATGCTGTTGCTCGAAAGATTAAAGAACTAACACAAAATGAGCATATGCGGTATCGCGATATCGCAATCATCTATCGTCAAGCTGATGTCTACGATCCTTTAATCGCTACAACTTTCCCACAATACGATATTCCTGTCTTTGTCAGTCAGAAAAAACCGATGCTTCATCATCCACTAATAGAGTTAAGTCGCTCTGCATTAGAAGTAATTCAGTCTGATTGGAAGTATGAACCTATTTTCCGGGCAATTAAAACAGATTTGTTTTTCCCTCGCACATCCGATATTCAAGTGTGGAGAGAAAGAGCAGATATATTGGAAAACTTTGTACTTGCACAAGGGATTTATGGTGATCGTTGGTTCGAAGAGAAACGATGGTTATATAAAAAGTACCGCGGTTTAGAATTATTCACGAAAAACCAAACAGATGAAGAACGTGCTTATCAACAAGAAATCGAAGCCGTTCGTGGGAAAATCCGTGAACCTTTAAAAGCATTTGAAGAACAACTAAAAGAAGCAACAACAGGTCGAGAAATTATTGCAGCTTTATATAACTTTATCGAAGGTCTTGAAGTCTATGATAAGCTACAAGCACTAAAAGACCATGAAATAGAGAAAGGTCTTTTACTAGAAGCGAGTGAACATGAACAAGCTTGGAATCATTGGGTCGAGATTTTAGATCAGTTTGTGATGTTATTCGGAGATCAACCAATGACGCTGGAAGAAGTATATGAAATATTAGATGAAGGATTTGATACGTTAGAGTTTTCTCGTATTCCACCATCTCTAGATCAAGTCACTGTCGCTAATGCGGATATTGCTCGTTTATCAAAGATGAAGGCGGTATTTGTTATAGGCGTCAATGAAGGCGTTTATCCGAAACGAATAGACTACGAAGGTCTGCTAGCAGATAACGAACGTGAATGGTTCTTACAAACGGGTTACGAAATTGCACCGACTTCAAAAGCAAGATTGTTAGAAGAAGAATTTATTGCTTATCATGTTTTTACAATGCAATCAGATCGACTTATTGTCTCCTATGCAATAGCAGATGAGGAAAGTAAAGCACTATTACCGTCTCTTTATATTAATCGTTTAGAAGAACAGTTAGTCGATATTAAGAAGACAATCGCATTAGTCGATCCAAGTGAATCTACAGAAGAGCAAAGTGCACTTACTTATATAATGCATCCAAGTACTTCTTTAGCTTATTTGATGAAGCAACTTCGTTTACATCAAGAAGACGGGGAAATAGCCCCTGAATGGCTTGCGTTGAAACGCTATTATGAAGAAGATCCATATTGGAAGACTGTTTTAGAACGATTAATGCGACCTTTAACAACACCAAATACGGCAGAAAAGTTAACACCAGAAAATACAGAAGCATTGTATGGATCCACACTAAATTCCAGTGTATCACGAATAGAAAAATTCTATCGATGTCCGTTCGCCCATTTTTCTACATATGGTTTACATTTAGAAGAAAGAGCGGTATATCGCTTAGAAACGCCAACGATTGGGGATTTATTTCATGCTGCATTGAAATGGATTGCAGAAGAAACAGATCGTATGAAATTAACATGGGCACAACTATCGACCGAACAATGTGCAATATTGGCTAAAAAAGCAGTTGAGGAAATATCGCCACTGCTTTACCATCAAATTTTACTAAGTACCGCCCGTTATCGTTATATTGCTCGTAAATTAACATTTATTGTACAAAGAACATTACAATCACTTAGCCAACACGCAAGAGTTTCAGGGTTTAAGCCGATTGCACTTGAAGCTGCATTCGGACCAAATGAGCCGCTTCCACCACTTATTATTGAATTGAATAATCATAAGAAAATGCAAATGCGTGGGCGAATAGATAGAGTGGATGCGACAACAGTCAATGGTAAGCCTTATATCCGTGTAGTTGACTATAAATCTTCTCCGCATAAGTTAGATTTAAATGATGTCTATTATGGTTTATCACTACAAATGTTGACGTATTTAGATGTTGCGATTACGAATTCGGACGAATGGCTCCCGATTCATGCAGAAGCTGGAGGGGTTTTGTATATTCATGTTCATAACCCTATGTTAAGCCCAAATATAAGCTTGACAGCAGACGAGGCAGAAAGTGAACGACTAAAAGATTTTAAAATGCGAGGATTATTATTGGATGACTATGATTCTATTATAGCGATGGATGATCAATTAACAACGAAGAGTGGTCATTCTCAAGTAGTGCCTGTTTACATGAAAAAGGATGGTAGCACTTCACCAAGTCAATCATCTATTATTGCTCCCAATGATATGAAAACATTGCAACACTTTGTTCGAAACAAACACCGAAAAGCTGGAGAAGAAATTTTAGAGGGACATACAGATATTAGCCCATTTAGAATGAAACAGCGCACAGCATGTGAGTTTTGTTCATATAAGAGTGTCTGTCAATTTGATACAACGGACCCAGAACAACATTATCGTCAACTTTCCGTAGAGAAACCAGATGAAATTATTCAAAAAATACGTAAGGAAGGTGGACAAGATGAATCAAATTCCTAAGAAACCAGATGATGCAACTTGGACAGATGCCCAATGGAAAGCCATTTGGGCATCTGGACAAGATATACTCGTTTCAGCAGCAGCGGGATCAGGTAAAACAGCTGTTTTGATCAATCGTATGATTGAAAAAGTAATATCAACTACAAATCCAATAGATGTAGACCAATTATTAGTCGTAACATTTACAAATGCATCAGCTGCTGAAATGCGTCATAGAATGGCAAATGCTTTGGAAAAGGAAATAAGTAAAAACCCACAATCCAAGCACTTACGTAGACAATTGAGTCTGATTAATAAAGCACAGATTTCAACCTTGCACTCATTTTGCTTAAATATTGTTCGTCAGTATGCCTATATGTTAGATATTGACCCTGGCTTTAGAATTGCTGATGATACAGAAGCAGCTTTGTTAAGAGATGATACTCTAGCAGAGGTGTTGGAGGCTGCGTATGACGGAGAAAATGCAGAAGCTATTTATCGTCTAGTAGATAGTTTTACATCTGATCGGGATGACCAAGCCATTGAAGTATTGCTTCAAAAGCTTTATGAGATGTCTAGAGTTAATCCAGAACCGATTAAATGGTTGCAATCACTACCTCAAAAATACGCAATTGCTGATGATGCGACGATTGATGATTTAGATATTACACCTCATATAAAAAAAGCAATTCTCCACAATATTGAAGGCGCAATTGGCTTAATAGAAGAAGTCCATCAACTTTCTCTACAACCAGATGGCCCATTTGCTTATGGAGAAACTGCACAAAAGGATTTAATCCTGTTTCAAGAAGCAAGAGGTTTTATAGTAGAGCGTAGTTGGAACGAAGCTTATCAATTTTTCCAATCTGTTAAACTAGATCGTGCAAAAGCTCAAAAAAAGGGAAGTTGCGATGAGGAATTATTAGAACTTGCTAAGTCAAAACGAAAACAAGCTAAAGAAATGTTTGAAGAACCCATCAATACCTTTTTCAAACGTTCACCAGAAAAACTATTAGAAGAAATTCGATTGATGAAACCAATAATCGAAACATTGGTAGAACTTGCGAGTCAATTTAGTGAGCAATATGGTAAGGCAAAAAATGAAAAAGGATTAGTTGATTTTTCTGATTTAGAACATTATGCGCTATCAATTTTAGCTGATGAAGTAGATGGAAAACTAGTACCATCCTCCGTAGCGATAGACTATCGTGAGCGTTTTAAAGAAGTTTTAGTTGATGAATATCAAGATACAAACCGTATACAAGAAACCATTTTGCAATTAGTCAAAAGTGGCGATGCATCGAATGGGAATATGTTTATGGTTGGAGATGTAAAGCAATCTATTTATCGTTTCCGTTTAGCTGAACCAACGCTATTTTTGCAAAAATATTTAACTTATAATGAGAATCCTACGAATACAGGATTACGTATTGATCTAAACGCGAACTTCCGCAGTCGACCAGAGGTACTTCATGGAACAAACTATGTATTCTCACAAGTGATGGGAAAAGAAGTTGGCGAAGTAGAATATGATGATGCAGCTTCTTTAAAACCAAAAGCTCCTTATGATGAAAAGAAAATGCCTCTTGAATTGGTGATTTTACACACATCAAAAGAAGACGATGAAAAAGATTTAGAGCAAGTGGAAGAAGAATTAAAAAAATCTCAGCAAGAAGCACGTTTTATCATAAAAGAAATAAAACGTATTATGGATTCTAATATGGTTGTCTATGATCCGTGGGAGAAAAAAGAAAGACCCGTTGAATATAGAGATTTTGTCATCTTAATGCGGTCTATGACATGGTCTGTTGATATGGTAGAAGAGTTTAAAATTGCGGGAATTCCACTCTATGCGGAAATTTCAACAGGGTATTTTGAAGCGCTTGAAGTAATGATCATGTTAAACACATTAAAAATTATCGATAATCCATATCAAGATATTCCTTTTGCATCTGTTTTACGAGCACCATTTGTTGGGTTAACTGAAAATGAGTTAGCTAGCATTCGATTAGCAGAGCCAAAAGCAGCTTTCTATGATGCGTTAAAGCAATTTGTTCGTAACGAGGGAGCAGGGCTAAAATCAGCCACTGCGGAGAAGCTACAACGATTCTTACTACAATTGGAGGATTGGCGTGATTTAGCTAGACGTGGTTCGTTAGCGGATTTAATATGGCGTGTTTACATGGATACGAATTATTATGAAATGGTCGGTGCAATGCCTAATGGGAAACAACGTCAAGCTAACCTACGAGCATTATATGACCGAGCAATTGCCTATGAAAAGACATCCTTCCGTGGATTGTTCCGTTTCTTACGATTTGTAGAGAGAATGCGATTACGTGGTGATGATTTAGGAGCAGCACGTGCGATTAGTGAAAAGGAAAATGTCGTTCGACTTATGACAATTCACTCATCAAAAGGTTTGGAATTCCCATATGTTTTTGTTGCAGGGCTTGGTAGAGAATTTAACAAAATGGATTTCCATTTACCATATTTATTTGACCAAGAATTTGGTTTAGCAGTAAAAATGATTGATCCTGAAAAACGTCTTCAATATAAATCTTTACCGTTTTTAGCAATGGTTGAAAAGAAAACATTAGAGATGAAGTCAGAAGAAATGCGTATCTTGTATGTTGCAATGACAAGAGCGAAAGAAAAATTATTTTTAGTAGGTTCGGTAAAAGATTGGGAAAAGACGAAAAAGAATTGGATGGAATCACAACGAATCTCTGGTGAGAAACTACCTGACTATCTTCGAGCAAAAGCAAAGAATTATTTAGACTGGATTGGACCAGCTTTTGCAAGACATCCTGATTTTGAAGGGCATGATGAAAATCATTCAGAATTATCTCATTGGAAATTAACCGTCATGGATACCGATGAACTTCAATCTGGAAGTGTTGAAGAAGTAACGGAAGAAGAGGAATTACAAGAGGAACAATCTGTAGATGATGCAATTCTAACTGAAATTCGTAAACGATTTGATACTCCGTATACTTTTGAAAATGCAATTACTAAGCGTTCAAAAACATCTGTCAGTGAGTTAAAAAGGATTCAACATTTAGAAGCACAAGAAGAACCTGAACTGTTCACTAAAGCTGCATCGAATCAGCAAAGAGTTGCGACAAGACCTGCTTTTTTACAACAGCGATCATTAACAGCAGCAGAAATTGGAACAGCGATGCATACTGTGATGCAACATATACCACAGGTTGGTTTGCATAACATAGAAGCAGTTCAACAATTTGTATCTACATTAGTAGAACGCCAACTATTGACGAAAGAAGAAGCAACTGCTGTACAAGCAACGAAAATCATTGCCTTTTTTGAAACGGAGATTGGTCGTCGTTTTATGGATGCTCAAAAAATATATCGAGAAATGCCATTTACGATTAGCTTAGATGACCGTGATGGTGATACGCAAATTGTGCAAGGTGTTGTTGACTGTTTACTTCAAGAACACAATGGAAATTGGATATTGCTTGATTATAAAACAGATAGAATTCAGCCAAATATGAAAACAATTGACGGCTTACGGAAAGAAATGATGAAACGATATGACGTTCAACTTTCATTATATAAAGAAGCGTTAGAAGAAATATTACAAATCGATATACATGAAAAAGTAATTTATGCTTTCGATGCAAAAAGGTCGGTTGTTTTGTAGGGGGAAATAGGATTGAATAGTACACCAACAACTAGTAAGCAAAGAATTGATACGTTAGATATTTTAAGAGGTGTTAGCTTACTAGGGATTTTACTAGTGAATATGTTTGCATTTAGTACACCAGCTCCTTATATCGATTTGAAAACATTTTTTTCAGTTCCAATCGATAAGGAATTTCAAAAGGGTCTGGATATTTTTGTACAAGGGAGTTTTTATCCTTTGTTTTCCATGCTTTTTGGCTATGGGCTTGCGATGCAATACGAAAAAGCTACTCGATTAGGCGATTCGTTTTATAAATTTGGTATAAAGAGACTCGTTGTTTTATTTGTTATAGGGATATTGCATGCCTTTTTAATCTGGTGGGGAGATATTCTGATGACTTATGCTTTTTGTGGATTAGTACTACTTACGCTCATTCGCTTAAAGCCGGGATTCTTATTGGCTATTGGGTTAATCTTTTATATGGGGATTAATGGGGTTTTAGCATTATTAACAGGATTAGCGTCAATCGCGGATCCTTCAAGTACGGAATCGTCTCAATTTATCGATATTCAATCGATGGAAAGTTCTTTAAAAGCATATGGTGCAGGTTCTTGGACAGATGCATTTATCCAACGTTTATCGGATTTATCTGTTCAATTTTCTCCATTTATGTGGTTGATGGCACTCTTTACTATTTTACCTTATATGCTTATTGGAGCAGCCGCTTCCAAATGGCAATTGATTGAAAAAGCAAAAGACAAATATATTTTATGGGGCATATTAGCAGTCATAATGATACCACTTGGCATCTATTTGAAGTCTCTACCATTTACACTGAATCGTAATTATTTTTTAGATTATGTACAAACTTATTTTGGCGGCCCAATATTAGCTATTGGTTATGCAAGTTTGATTGTCTTAATCTGTTGTATTCCTTATGCAACGAAGATATTAACTCCTATAGCAAAAGCCGGGCGAATGTCGATGACGGTGTATCTAACGCAATCTATTATTTGCACATTAATTTTTTATCATTTTGGTTTTGGCCTTTACGGTAAAGTAGGAGTAGATACAGCAACATTTTTGGCTGTTGGTATATATGCGATACAACTTGTCTTTGCATCACTTTGGTTTCTATTTTTTAAGCAAGGACCGATTGAAGCAGTATGGAAAAGAATAACTTATGGAAAATATATGCCGAAAAAAGAGGAAAAAAGTGTGTAAATGTTGTATTATGGTAAAAAAAGAAGGAGTGCAGAATATTCATGAAAATTTTATCATTTCGTTATAACGACATTTTAAGTTTTGGTCCAAAGGTCAAAAAAGAAGAAGCTGTTTGGGATGTATTAGCAATTCAAGAATCGCTTCAAGTGCTCCCTTCTTATGCAAAAACCATTGTAGAAGGTATGACAAATGGCTATGAGTTTGTTGAGCAAACTCGAAAACTAGTAAGAGCAGCACAAGAGTTAGAGGATACATCACAATTCAAACGCGACTTCAAAGAAATTGAATGGTTAGCACCAATACCACGTACAACTAAAAATATTATTTGTATCGGTAAAAACTATGATGAGCATGCAAAAGAAATGGGTTCAGAGCACGCACCTGAAGATATTATGGTCTTCACTAAAGCTCCAACAGCCATCGCTGCGGATGAACAAACATTATCTGTTCATGCTGATGTGACTTCACAATTAGATTATGAAGGGGAACTTGCTGTTGTCATTGCGAAAAAAGGCAAGAACATTCCTAAAAATTTAGCATTTGACTATGTATTTGGTTACACAATTGCTAATGATATTACTGCACGTGATTTACAATCAAAACATAAACAATTCTTCTTAGGTAAAAGTTTAGATGGTTCATGCCCAATGGGACCATACTTAGTAACAAAAGATGAAATTCCAAATCCTCAAAATTTAACAGTTGTGACAAAAGTAAATGATGAAGTTCGTCAAAATGGAACAACGAGAGATATGATGCATTCCGTAGAGGATTTAATCGTTGATATTTCTAGACTAGTTACGTTAGAACCAGGCGATGTGATTCTTACTGGAACTCCAGCTGGTGTAGGTCTAGGTATGAATCCACCTCAATACCTTAAATCTGGCGACGTTGTCAAAGTATCTATCGAAGGAATTGGTACTTTAGTAAATCGCTTTGAGTAAGTAATTTGCTAGAATATAGCCATCACTTTGACACAGACCGATGGAAAGTATCTTTCCATCGGTCTCTTATATTTGTATAGTTACTACTGATTTGATAGGATAAATGTGACAATTAAAAAGTATATGGAGGATTTAGAAAATGATACACTTGCATTTAACTGCGATTGTAATCGCAATCATCCTTTTCCTTGTATCTGCCATGATGCATGCAGGATCTAAAGGTCAAAAAGTTACTCATATGATTTTACGCGTATTCTACATTTTGATCCTTATTTCAGGTGGATATGTATTTAGTTTACAAATGGCTGGTAATCTAGCTATGGAATATGGCTTAAAACTAGTGGGTGGACTTCTAGTAATTAGTATGATGGAAATTGTTTTAATGCGTAAAGAAAAAGAAAAATCTACTGGTGTTCTTTGGATTATATTTATTCTTGTTCTTGCATTCACTGTTTACATGGGCTATCGCCTACCACTAGGATTTCTACACGCAGGTTTTTAAGAATTAAATAGCAGAAAGACTTCGCATCCTAACTATGTTGGGATGTTTTTTTATAGTCAAAGAAAGATTTGCGGGGAATGGCTGGCTTTATTTCTATTTTGGGAGGTTTTATTACTTTTTTAAGATTCTTTATTTCCAATTTTGATGAGTTTATTTCTATTTTAGGATGTTTTATTTCCTTTAGAGCTTTCTCTTTTAAAGAAATTTCCACTCGCAAAATATGATTGAAACAAAGTGGTGGCTGGTTATACTTTTGGTAAAAGGTGATGATTTTCACAGTTTTGTCGAATTTGTTTTTGTTTTATGTGTTTTTTGAGTGAAAGCATGGAGAGTTTCGAATTGGTTTGTTAAAATTACTTTGGACAGTTCTGCAGAGGAGGACTTCAGAGTGAACGTAGCAAAATGGATAAGTACGGCTGTGGCATCAGCATTGTTAGCGTCTACAATTGGAACAACGACAATTGCACATGCCGAAGAAAGCACACATCAAATTGAGAACGAAAGTATCTATGATGTACTAGTCGATCGTTTTTTCAATAAAAGCGTGGAAAACGATTATAATATTAATGCAAAAGATTCAAAAGCCTTTCATGGCGGTGATTTTGCTGGTATTGATACAAAAATAGAACATATTAAAAGTATGGGCTTTACCATGATTTCTTTAGGATCTGTTTTTTCATCCACTACATATGATGGAAGTGCAGTAGTAGATTATAGCAAAGTAGAAAGACATTTTGGTACAAGCAAAGAATTAAAATCACTAATTAAAAATTTACACAAAAATGATATTAAATCAATGGTCGATTTCCCGATTAATAATGTAAGTAAAGACCATGCCTGGGCACTAGAAGAAAATCATAATGATTGGTATACGGTGGCTAATAATCATCGCATTAATTGGAATACAAATAACCCAGATGTGCAACAAGCATTAATAGATGCTGCGACTAACTTTATAGCAAAATATAAAGTAGATGGGATCAGATTAACACAGTTAGAAAATGTAGATACAGCATTTATCAATAAAATGATTAAAGCTTTAAAACAACAAGATAAAGAACTTTATGTAATTTCAAACGAACCAAGTGATGCAGATTTTGATATAGATTACAATCCACAAACGATTGGCACGTATCAATCAATTTTTAAAAATGTCGATGAAGACTCATCTAAAGTAGAAGAACCGTACAAGTCATTTGTAAACGGTGAAACAAACAAACCGACAGCATTAATGATAGATGATTTAAATAGTGCGCGTTTTACACATGCAGCTGCTGAAGAAAATATGTTTCCACCAACACGCATCAAAGTAGCATTAGGGGCTTTAATGACAATGCCTGGTGTACCAATCGTCACTTACGGTACGGAAATTGCTCAAAATGGTGTTAAACCTACAGAAACTCATGCAGCAATGGATTTCAGAACGAAAGAAGACATCATGGATTACCTTGAGGATCTCCAATCAGTTCGAAATAAATCACAAACGCTTCGTACTGGTAAATTTAAATTATTAGAAAATAAAAATGGCCTCATGGTTTATGAACGTTATTCTAATGATGAAAAATGGATAGTGATGGTCAACAATACAGATAAAACGAAAAGATATCAATTAGATTCATCTGTTGTTGGGCAAAACAAAGAGCTCCGTGGTCTTTTCGAAAGTGATATTGTACATCAAAGTGACAATGGTAAATATAATTTAGTATTAGAACGTGAACTCGTAGAACTTTATCAAGTAACAGATAAAAAAGGTATCAATATTCCATATATGATTGCGTTAGGATTAGTTTACGTCCTATTCATCGCTTTTATAGTAGCTATATTAAGAAGAGGCCGTAACCGTAAAAATGCATAACGAAAAATCCCTTGATTTCATCGGTGAGATCAAGGGATTTTTATATCCTTTTTTAAATAGCAATACTTGAGATGTGTATATTTTGGAATCAGAATTTGCTGTGCGGTATAAAATTTTGGACGGTTTATTCGCTCTCTGTGAGGAATAATTCGCTCTTTACCCGAGAATATTCGCTCCCACATGGATTTTATTCGCTCCATAAGGAATTGTATTCGCCCTCTCAGCAATTTAAGTCATATTTAGAAGGTAGATTTATCCTAGTTTGTCCACAAATTACAGTATATAATCTAAAAACCCCGATTAAAATTGAAATCGGGGGTTTTAAATTGAGACAACTATTATTCTTTTGGTAGTTTATTTAAGAAATAGATACCAAACGTTCCAGTTCCAGTATGTGCAGCAATAACTGAACCTATTAGATGAATTTCAACTGCTTTTGGATGGAAGTTTTCAATGATTAGTGATTTGACCTCTTCGGCATCTTCTAAATCATCACTATGTGAAATAGCAATAACTTGTTCTGAAAGGGAATCACCGCGTTCAGCCATTAACTCGATAAGTCTGTTTATAACTTTCTTACGTCCACGATATTTCTCGATAGGAACTAATTTACCGTCTTCAACATCAAGAACGGGTTTAATGCTTAATATGCTACCGATAAAGGCACTAGCTTTTGATAAACGGCCGCCTTTTGCTAGGTGGTTTAGATCTCCTACTGTGAATAAGTGTTCCATATGTTCAGCATTGAAACGGATTTTATCAACGATTTGTTCGAAGGATACTCCTTCTTCGCGAAGGCGTACTGCTTCTTTAACAAGTAAGCCACATCCCATTGAAGCACATTTAGAATCTATGATGACTAATTTAAGGTCAGGATATTTTTCTTTTACTTGTTCCGCCATCATAACTGCTGTATTATATGTTCCTGAAAGTTGAGATGAGAAAGCAATATAAAGTCCTTCTTCACCGGATTGTGCAAGTGCAGTGAACTCTTTTAAGAATAGTTCTGGTGAGACTTGTGATGTTTTTAACATTTCCCCTGCACGGATCGTATCGTACACATCTTGCATGTCAACACCAATTACGTCATCATATTCTTGTCCTTTCATTTGAACTCGTAGTGGTAATATGATGACATTGTTTTGTTCGTAAAACGATTTCGGTAAATCAGAAGCGCTATCTGCATAGATCTTCATTTTTCAACCCCCTATATTTCTTATAAATGAAGACGATCGATTAATATTTCGGCAATTCCATCTTCATTATTTGTTTTGGTAATTTCATTTGCGATATTTTTCAGTTGGCCGATTCCGTTACCCATGGCAACACCTACACCTGCGTAATCGATCATTTCTAAATCATTATCCTCATCGCCAAATGCTATTATTCGATTACGAGGAATGCCTAAATCTTTTGCAACATGAGATAAACCAACAGCCTTGTTCATACCATGTCTTACAATTTCAATCACTGGGAAAGGATCTCCCCAACGTCTATGATCAATGAGTTCCGCTTTTGTATCCGCTAAGTATTTGCGAATAGTAGGAACACTTTTTTCGTTAGATTGGATTAGAAGACTTGTTGGATTGTCTTTTAAATAATCTCTTAAGGCACCTGTTGTAACTCTAGGATCGCCCATACTAAAAATATTGAGTAATTTTTCATCATGGTATTGGACATATACGTCATCCATTACTTCAGCAACCAGGTTTTCAAACTGATCACGATTTAAGGATTCTACTACCTCTTGAACCACTTTAAGTTCGATTGGGCTGTGTACAGTTTGCCAATTTTGATCTAATGGATGATGGACGAAAGCACCATTGAAATTGACAATTGGTGTATGTAAACCTAGTTCATGATAATATATTTTACTCGCACGATAAGGTCGTCCAGTTGCAATCATCACTTCATGACCTGCATCTTTTGCCTTTAATAACGTGCGCTTCGTTTTCTCAGAAATCACTTTTTCATCGGTTAATAGAGTACCATCTAAATCTAAAACAATCAAATGGGGTTGTACCATTCGTAACACTCCCTTCGTTTTTCTTATTCATCGGGGATATAATTTGTCCTTAAGTATGTGGAAAAATACCACCAACTTAAGGAAATATATATAAAGTTTATCCTTTCTATGTGTGTTTCGTCAAAGTTTAGTGATGTTATTTTGAGGATAGGGAGTTGTACAAATCGTAATATCCCCATTTTACTCTGATGCAATTAACTTTCGTAAAATTTTTGTATCGGAGGCTTTAATTATGTATAAGAATTCACGGAAACATGGCATCTTTTCAGTTGAAGCAGATTCATCTTTATTTACAACAGGTAGTAATGATTCGAAGCTAAAGGTTTCAAAAGCTCAGGAAATGATATTTAAACAGATGAGGACAAGTGGGAATAGAGAGGCAACCATTAATAACTACAGATTTACATTCAATCAATTTGTAAACAGTCAAAATATAATATATGTAGAAGATATAAATGCTAATACTATATATGACTATCTTGATTCAATGAATATGAAAAATACATCTAAATTGGCAAGGCTAAGGGCTATAAAAGCAATGTTATCGAAGTGTCTTAAAAATGGTTGGATTGAAGAAAATTTTTGGGGCAATATTAAAATTAAAACAGATAAACATATTAAAGAATCTGCATCGCAAGAAAATATTGAAAAGTTAATTGAAGCTTTAAATAAAAATACATTCGTGGGATTCCGAGATACAGTTGCTATATTAGTTTTGTATAAAACAGGAATCAGAATTCGAACGTTAGGTGAATTAAAAGAAAAGAATATTGATTTCGAATCATCAACTTTAATTTTAGAAGGTAATGTGATAAAAAATCATAAGTTACTCAAGTTACCATTAGATTCTGAACTGTGTAATCTACTTAAAATATTGATTCGTCAAAATAAAATCATAAGAGAACATTTTAATGTAAAAAACACAAATATTTTTATTACACAAAATGGCGAATCGATTAACCATTCAAAATCGCATACGAATGCTATTTCAAAGCAACTGAGCAAGTACTCAAAGACATATGGGCTAAAAAATATTAATGCACATGCTATTAGACGATTGTATAGTAAGAATTTATTAAAAAAGGGCGCATCCGTAGCATTAATATCAAAAGCGCTTGGACATTCAAATTTAGCTGTTACGACTTTATATTTGGATTTAAGTGCGGATGAAGTAGCAGAGAACTTGCGTAAATTATTATAAGGAATAGTTAAATATTCAATACAAAGAGAGAGTAGGGAATAAATCCTTACTCTTTTTCTCGTTCATCTACAATTTCCAATATTTCGTTAAAATCAGTTAAATCCAAAGTTTGCATAACTTTTAGCAAATGTTCTAATTGTATTCGATCATATTTGTTATTGACCATTTGACTTATTGTTGCAGGTCTTAATTTAGACATTTCAGCAAACTCTTTTTGTTGTATATTCAATTTTTTTATATGCTCATCTAATTTTAATTTTATTCTTTGCATCCACTTCACCTCCTATTATCATTAATATTCTCATTGTAGCATAAAAAATTACACATAAGTGAAATTATTTGTTGACATCTAATTCAGATTACTGTAAAGTGTAATTAAAGATAAATACTTATTACCGAAATCAGTAATACAAAGGAGCTGAATAAATGATCAAACTTTACAAATCTATTAATCAATATTTCTTTCTGTCAGATCAAATTAGCATTTCAGATTTTGCATGGTTTTATGGATTTTATGGGTTCATTTTAACAATGTTAGCGATAGCTACAATCGTTTTTATCTAGTGGGAGGTGGAAAATATATGGATACAGTAGTTAAATACACTACAGCAACAAATAACGAGTATTTCGACAATGGTGAGTTCAACTTTACAACGTTACATCTGATAACGTCCATCAAATTTGTTGCAGACTTACGTAGTAAATTGTTACTTGATAAAATTGAAAGAATTTCTATCAAACAACTTAAAGTAGATGATTCTAAATTCATCTATATCTATGCCAGTCATCATGATTATACGGATAATATCACAACATGTATCATCTTAGAATGCTATTATGACAATGGCTATTATTCTATTCGATATGTAAGCAGTAATGCACTTGAAGCATTAGATTTAACTATTAAACAACTATAAAAATTAGAAATGAGGAAATTATTAAATGGAAACAATCGAAGCATTAAACATGGTAAATATTAATGAATTACATGCAGTTGGTGCATTAGTTGAACATTCAATTTTAGGAACTCTAACACTATCAATCTCTAAAGATAGCATGAGTAAAGGGTTAGAAATGGAACAAGATTTACTTGAATTTGATGAATTAGTTATCCCAACAAGTTATGAATCGCATCTTGTAAACGTGCTTGATTATGATTTCTACAGCTTATCAGATAGGTTTGAATTAGTTTTAGTAGTTAGTTATAGAATGAGTGAAAATAATTCATTTGAAGGTAGCTGGGGAGCTAATATAGCAATGAATGATGAAAACATGCAAATTGGTAAAGTTGATATTAAATCACTAATGGGGGTTGTTTATAGAGTTAACGTGTTATCAACAGAAATTGAGTGGGATGAAGAAAGTTTTTCGTAAAAAATTTGAATTCTTATTTTCTTTTCGAGAGCGACTTTGGATATAATAAATAGTGTAGTAAATAAGTTGAGTAAGAAATCAAATATAGTACTTATGTATATCGAATATTCTGACATTTTAAATTAAATGAAAACATCAAAAATAATAGTTTACAAACTATTAAAAATCTGGTAACATTATTTATTGAACTATACCTTTTTTAAACTGTGCAATTTAATTAAGTAGTGTATAACCTAGATTATACATTACTTTAATTGAAGTGTAAATAGGTTGATGAAATTTAATTTTTATTAATGGATCACAATAGCAATTGATATATCAGTATCAATTGCTAAAAGGGACTCATTATCCCAAAACTAAATTATAGAATTGGAGAGATTTAAATGAACAACACAATCAACGAAAAAGGTTTAAAACTAGTAGATGAGATTAAATTAAATCAAGACTACAGCGAGATTAAAAAGGAAGCATTAATCAATTTTGGGTTTGATCCAATCAATTTAGATAGTTTTATTAACTGGATGCTTCAATATTACAATGAAGATTTTGAAGAAATTACAGATCAAAACATTGACGAGGATATTGATTTTGGTTCTGGAACTATTGATTTACTAACAGAATCTGAACGTGCAGAACTTGGGGACATTTCTACAGCAGATGATGAAAACAAACAACGTAAAGATCGATTTAAACTTGTCAATAAGAAAGAATGGTTAGAAATTGGACAAGCTTTAAAAAATGAACGACTTGAATTAGGAATCTCATTAAATAAAATGGGACGAATACTCAATACTTCTACTTCAAGAATTTCAAATTTGGAAAATGGTAGACCTGTCATGATGGCTGATAATTTGAGAGCGAGTTATAAATTAGCATTGGAATTAGAAAGAATGAAGCAACAAGCAGAAATTAAAACTATCGCCCAAAATAATAGCAAAAACACTCAAATCAATCATATTCAAATTGTTCATGATGGTGGGGAACTTTACATATTAAACCTTGTTACTGAGTCTGGAACGGTTATTCACATTAAAGATATCAAAGGAATGAAATGGGCACACATGGTAGCAAAAAATAAATTTGCAAAATACTTAAATGTACCAATTGTTTTGAAATTAACAAATGGTGAAAAGGTACGATTAGATGCTCAATACTCAGCTTGTTAATTATACACATATCATAGTTTTATTTAATCACAGTAGTACATATAAGATATTTTGAACAAAACAAGGGGGCGAGAATACAACGCTCACTGCATATAAAAAATTATACGAAATGGAGAATACATAAATATGACAAAGTTAAAAAAATCGGAATTTAAGAAAGAAATGACATTTGAAGAGGAGTTAGAAATACTGTTTTGCGATCCTAATGAATTAGAAGTTGAAGATTCAACATTTATAGATTGTGAGTTTACTAAATATCTAAATAGATTAGATTATTACGAATCAATCTGGGAATGTGAATCGGAAGAATTCAAAAGATTTTATGTTTTAGAACAAGAAAAAATTGAGAATCAAGAATCAGAAATTTTAACATCTATTGAAAATAAATCGGAATTACTTTTTGAATATAAGCACAATAAAAATCAGGTATTAGTTAGATTAAATTCATTTAATGAATGGTTAGATAACTTTTTACAATCTGTGATTGAATTGATGAATAGTTATGCAAAAGGGCATACGAAACTATATAAGGAACAGTACAAGCAATCAGAGCAACTATACAATGAATTACTTTCCTTTAGAAATATAGAATTTGATTTTATGCCATTAGAAATGCTTATCAAATAACACATATCATAGCTTTATGAATTATCAGTAGTACATATAAGGCGTTCTAAGTGTATCTGTGAGTATTCCTGTTATTATTGCTCATTAGATACACTTACAGCGTCAATAAATCGTAAATATCTTAAATTAATATTATAAAAAATTGGAGGAAATTGAATGACAAAAAACAATAAAAAACAAGTTTATATCCCAAGTATTGAAGCGGAGCAATTGTATGACATGTCTGTTAGAGGATTAGATATAAAAGTGGACTATGTGGGCATGATTCCATATTCACTTGAATTGATCAGACTTAGATTAAATAAGAAGTTTAAAGAACGAAAAGTGTCAAGTCGATATGAATCTGATGCCATTATCAATATAAAGTTTAAAAATAAAATCAGTAAAAATAAAGTAATTCCTTCATATGTAAGGAGTTATGATAAATTAATTCCTCGACTCGATAAACAATTGGAAGGTTTAATTAAAGAAAAGTCATCATTGGATAAAAATATAAAAGTATCGTGTAACAAACGAGCCATTGATAAAATGGAGAAATCAGTTAAGCAGCTAGAGTTTAAAATTGATAATTTAAAAAAGAAAATACAACAAATTAAATCTGATAAAGATAACACGATCTATAGTGAAATGAAATCAGATGAATTAAGGTTACATTTATACACCAAAGGATTTTATTTTAAAGGTGAAAAATACAAATTCTATAAAAGGACTAGCTCCAAGTCTAAAAATTTACAAGCATTATGGATACAAGAAAAATTGTATGATGAAATGATGAATTGGTCATTAATGGGATTAAAATTTGAAGATGATAAAGAATACGATATCGCATCACTTTTAGCATATACAAGCTTGGTCTCCAGCTCGATAGTTGAAACAATTAATATTGATCCGAAAAACATACTTATAGTAGATGATCAATATAGTGTATTCGAGACAAATGCAATTGAAGTAGGAAACGATTTAAAGCCAGTACATAACGAAAAAGCAACGATTGAGAATAATATCTGGGATGGCCAAGCATTAATCGATAAGTCATTGTTAGAATCTATTGGTAAAGGAGATAAAGGTTTCGCCCAGTTAAGATCGCATTTTTTCAAATGTGCTAGCTTTTCGAGTAACATCCAAGATTTTATATGTGATTACGCAAAACAACATGGTAAAGATATCGAAACTTGGAAGTTGAAGGATTGCTTTGGGAACGAAATACTAGCCAAAGACGTGTTACTGATTAGCACCCCATCATCATTAAAGTTTTTAAAGTATGCAGGAAAGAGTAAAGATGAACGAGCGTTAGCATATAAAAATTGGTGCGACAAAGTAAGAGAAGATGATTGTC
The DNA here is from genome assembly GCF_003576525.1 of Rummeliibacillus sp. POC4. Classification (GTDB taxonomy): domain Bacteria; phylum Bacillota; class Bacilli; order Bacillales_A; family Planococcaceae; genus Rummeliibacillus. Next base: position 29,366 of record NZ_QWUA01000053.1, read on the forward strand.
TAATGGGAATTGTGAAATTTGATAAAGGTGGAAAGTACGGGGATAGACAATTTACATCGTATCAGATGATTAACACGTTATTTTGTAATCAAAGAGATATCGAAGAATTATCTAAATTTGAAGTAGAATACATAAAATCATTAAAAGATGTTGAAAACAATAATACATATATTGAATACTTAGAGAAAAATGCACAGGTTGCTAATTCTTATCAAATGTTTGCTGATATGTGCAAAAAGAATCCTGAAATTGCTGAAACTACACTTTTTAAAAATTATAGAAAAAGTGAGATAAGTAAATATAAGAAATATGTAAAAGGTGGGAAAATCAGAATCAAAGCAGGATACTGTACAGTGGTAGCCAATCCAGTTGAAATGTTGTTTAGTGCTGTAGATGATTTTAAAACGGTTGAATCTCGTACTTTTGAGAAGCCTAATCAAGTATATTCAACAAAATACAGCTTTGATAAAGAATATACAGTATTAAGAAACCCGCATAATGCAATGCACAACTTTTATAAAGTAGAGAACATAGATAATAGTTTAATAAAAAAATACATAAATACAACAGACAATATTATTGTAATCAATGCGATTGATAGTGAGATTCTATGCAGATTAAATGGCATGGATCAGGACGGAGATTCACTACTCTTAATCGAAGATATTTACTTTAATAAGACTATTGATAAAACACTTGAAAAAGGAAACTATCCTGTAATTTTGAATAAGATTACTAGTAAACCTAAACCAGTTCAATTAAATAACGCTAATATAGCTAAAATAGATGGGGACATAGCTTTATCTCAGAAATGGACAGGCTCTATAACAAATTTGGCACAATATTATGTTTCTGTACTCTGGGATTTAAAACAGGATCATAACTATATACAAAATGACAATAAGAACAAAGCAGATGACATCAAGGAAATTTTAGGTAATTTATCAATTTTAGTAGTTTTGTCAAACGTTTCCATCGACTACTCTAAAAAGAAAATTGATGTAGATGTTGATTCAGCTTTAAGTCAAATCAGAAAGAATCCATGCGTTAAAAAGCTTGAATACAATGCAAAAGGTAAATTGAAGCTGTATGCACGTAATAAGCCGAAGTTTTGGGGATGTGTAACAAATAGTAAGCCTAAAAAACCAGACTTTTACAATTGCCCTATGGATTTGCTTAGTTCGCATATTAGCAAAGTAGAGGATGCAAAGTATACACATTCAGTTAGCTTATTAGATTGTGTTCGTGAATTAACAGAAGAAGAAAAGAAACAAACATATGATCATAAACAAGTTGTGGATATTATCAATGCAGTTGAAGAATACAGTAATCAAATTAAAGAAATTCATGCTAATGCAATTGAGGATAAAGACAAAGTTGATGAAGAAAAGAATCAAGCTTTAATTATAGCTAATGAGAAAATAAACAATAAGATTAATAAAAAAACTATTAAAACATCTACAATGAGACAACTTTTTGTTGAGGTACAAAAAATATTAGATGCAACTAAAATAGTCAATAAGAAGAAAAAAACATCTAAGGTAAATAATAATGATGAAATAGATAAAAACTTAGATATGATTTACAGATATAACAAGATGAGAGGAATAGCTACACAGATATTAAATGTACTTTATCAAAAAGATCCTGAAAAGTTTCTTGATTTAATAAAAAATAGCGAAAATTAATTTATTTTCCCCAAAAATGTTAAATTTATGACCTTAAAATGTAGAAAAATCGGTACTTTAGAGGGTTATCAAATTGGTAGCTATATGGTAAGGAGTGCGCTTTCGAACGGCAATGCTTGTCAAAGTCGAAGTAGATATCACTCTTTATCAAATACAGTTACATACACCACCTTTTTGAATGTTTTTGTTATTATTATTTGTTGATAATGATACAAATCATCCTTCAATTCTTTGTTGACATATTTTTATTTGTTAGCAAAACATCAGCAGTGTTGTGCCATCAATATTGTTGATCCTCCTAATTTTTAAATTTATTTTTTTGTATTTACTAAATGTGGCTCGTGGAACAGCTGTATACCGTAAAACAAAAAGGCAGGATAGTTATTCCTCGACTATTCTGCCAAACTTTTTTTAATAATATTTTACAATTAATTTTTTTGAATATAAATATAAAACTATGATGAAAGGAAAGATTAAATTGAATAATGATATAACTGAACTCGAATATTTGATTATCAAACGGAAACGTAAAAACATTAGCCAAAAACAAATAAGTGAAGCAATTGAAATTTCACAAACTTATCTCAGTTTTTTAGAAACTGGAAAAGCACCATTTCCAGCAAATGGAGTGACATGGGCTAAGTATAAATCATACATAGAAAATTATGGTGAATAACCATGTTCGGATATATAAAAGTATACATAGAATGGAGAATTATATATGAATAAAGAATTTTATTTTTGTTACTCAGGACATTTAAGCAAGTTTTTACAATCTAAGGGTATCCGTTACATTACTAAGGCAATTACGCCTAATACCAATCAGATGTTTACCTTATTTAAAGTAACAGATGAATTGTCACAAGCTTTGATTGAATATAAACCAATAAAAGAAGCACGTATTGCCGCTGAAATAGCACAATGAGTGCAGACAGTTTGTATTTAAATTTATATCAAACAATTATATGAAAGGAATATGCTAATGAAAAAATTGAATATAAAATACATTTCTGAAATAATTGGAAATGAACATCTCACTAAATGGGAAAATGGTGATGTGGTTATCATTAAGTCACAAGTGGGAACTGGTAAAACAACATTCGTACTCAATGATGTGTTAGACAGTATGCAAAAAGATGAGAAAATGTTATATCTATGTAACCGCAAGAAACTAAGTAGAGATACCAAAATTAATCTATTTAATAAGTATGATAAGGAAAAAATTCCTAAGCTTAAAAATGGCAAAATCAACTATCAAGAACTAGCAAAAATAAAATGGATTAACAATGTAAAAGTTGTGTCATATCAGTCCATTGGTGAGTTACTTTCATTAAAGAAAAATGTTGATTTATCAGGATTTAAATACATAGTTTCAGATGAGTGTCACATGATGATTTCCGATAGCGGGTTTAATTCTCGCACTGATTTAGTTTTTGAAAAATTAATAAGAGAAGATTATCCCAATTCAATTAGATTATTTGTCAGTGCAACTATGCAAGAAATGGAGAAGCCAATTAAAAAAGGTGTATACAGTGGGAAATCTTATACATATGATACTGATCGAGATTATTCATATTTGAATGTAAAATACTTTAAAAAACATAAAGATATTTTGCAGATGGTTAAGAATGATAAAGAATCAGATGACAAATGGTTAATATTCGTAGCTTCTAAAATACGTGGCGAGGAAATGGAAAAGGAATTATTGAAATCTGGAATAGATACAGTATTTGTTCATTCTGAGTCAAGAAAAGATCCAATTGAAGATGAAAAGTTTAAAGAAAAGGTACTTATTTGCACAAAAGTTTTTGATAATGGTATTAATATTTGGGATGATCAAGTAAAATATTTAGTTATTAATTCTTTTGATGAAACAACTTTTATACAGGAAATAGGTAGGCTAAGAGTAGATATAACTAATGCTAGAGAAATTCAGTTGTACATACCAATGACATATATTAATACTTGGGACTGTCACTTGAAATCATATGAAAAAAAGATTGAGCAAATTGATTTATATAATAACAGCTATGAAGAATTTGAAACTAGATTTAATAGGAATTACGATAAAGTATATAAAGATATATTCTATTTAGATGATGGAAAGTGGAAAATTAATAGTACAGGTCATGCTAGATTATATAAAGATAGAGCTAATGCAATTGATATGGTTAATGATTTATATGAAGATAAGTATTCATACATATTAGAACAGTTAAAATGGATTGATTTATGGAAAGGTTTTGAAACATATAAATTAATTGAAGATGTACATAACCAAGAAGAAGTGATGAAACTGAGTGAGTATTTAGATGGTATTGTTGATAAGAAATTGTTTTCAGATGAACAACAAAAGTTGAGCGATTTAATTGTTAAAGAGTTATTAACAATAAGTAAGAATGTAGATTGTAGAACTAAAAAGTTGAAACCTTCCACTTTAGAAACTATTTTGCGAGAAGATTTAGATTTACCATATGCGGTGAGTAAACCTAAAGTAGAATCTAAAGGTGAACTTAGAGGAAAAAGATATATAAAAATCACTAAATTGAAATGATAAAATGTTGCACTTTTACATAAATATCGTAATATATGATTTCACTGTTAAACTGCAACAAAAAAGACTCTTGCACTATGTATATTCTAAGTATAGTTAAATTATAGAGTTAAGTCAATAAAAAAGTTAAATTCTGTGAAGCGTTCTACGCTGAACATTGACAGGCGAAACTACTGTATTCGCATGGCAACAGTCTTTTGAATAGTTGAGAGTGTAAGTTTAATAATAAAAGATTGCAAAGTTAGAGATAAAGCGTTTCTAACTTTGTCGTTTTGCTACGCAAAGCCGAGGATAAATTAAATTATAAAAGGGAGAGGATTGAAATGAGTAGATATGACGAAAAAGTAATAATCATAAGCGAAGAAAAGTTAGAAATGATTATTTATGGCTGTGTTAAAGGGATAGTTGACAATTTATACGAAGGGCTGTCAAAAAGATTCTTCTATCAATATGACGAGGACATGAGACAAATACATATGCATTTAGATAAATTGAATCTAAAATTAGAAAACTTAAAGGGGAATAAATAATGAATAAAAAGTATAGTGAACTGTTTGAAAATATGGTGAGAATTTTAGATGCAGCAGTGGAAATTGGTAAAATTGTTGAAGAGACTGACGAGGACAGTAAGAAAACTTTTGAACATGATGTGTTAGATGTTTTAATTGAACAATTTGGAGAAATTGCAGACCAATATGAAAATGAGCTATACCAATACAAAAATACAGTTGAGTTAGTTCATTCACTATTTGGTGAAAAATATGGTAATTACATCATTCAAAATTACAAACGATTTAATTAGACATTAATTTGTCAAATAAATGTTGATTCGTAGGTAAAAACACCAACATTCTAAAATTTGTATTAATGACATTTGCTTCCTTTCTGCACTATGATTAAGTGTATGGAGGGAGGAGGTGTAATGAAATGGATAAAAGATTAATAGACAAAGGGTTAGTTTTTTATAACCAATTTAAAGATAATAAAATTGATGAAGTAGATTCTCTAGAATTTAAAACTTGGTTAGCTGAAGCAATTAGAAATTTAGAATCAGTAGCAGGAAAATCAAAATTAATGGAAGTAACTGATTTAATTAAAGTTTTCTTGCAAAATAAAGAATCAATCACAATCAATCAACTTGAATTAATTGTTGCGTTCTTGAAAGCGGAATATGAGATTAGTCAGGAACAATTACGTAGTATTGAAGCAATGTATAAGCTTAACGATTAATATAACTGGAGTCACATCTAATTGGTGTGGCTTTTTGTTATGCCTAAATTAGTAAGATTAAATTTAGAAAATGATTAACGTTTAAAATAATATTAAGTTTGAATATAAATTTAGAGCATGAAAAGTCAGTATTCTCAATGTAAATGAGGTGAATTTGCTTAAGTGTGAGGTGATATAAAGTGAGTAATTTAGATAGTAATAATAGTAATACTCCCAAAAAGGTGAGAAAAGATAAAATTAGCTTGAATAAACGTCAGAAACAATTCGTTGAAAACTTCCTATTTAACGGGAATAACGGGACTAAAGCGTACATGTTAGCCTATGAAAATGACAATGAAAAAAGTAGTGCTGTACGTGCTAGTGAGCTGTTGAAAATGACTAAAATACGTAATGAAATTGAGAGACGACAAGCCGAAATAAAAGAACATAATCTTACTCATATAGCGAGTGCAACAGAGATACTCCAATTCTATACTCAAGTTATGATTAATCCTGATAATAAATTGGATCAACGAATGAAAGCAGGAGAATATCTTGGGAAGTCTATGGGGTTATTTGTAGATAGATTAGAAACAACATCTGAAACAAACTTTGTCATAGAGTTAGGCGATAGTAGTAAGAAGCAATTAGATGTTATTGATATGCCAGTTGATCAGATTGAATATGGTGAAGAATAATGTTACATAAAACGATGATTTAATGCTGGAAATACATTCTCAAATATAGTACAAATTGGACTTAAATCTGGTTGTGATCCGTATATCAATAGAGATAGATTTCAGTATTTCCCTTTTATAAATAAAACAGAGAGTAATAAAACTAAAGATATTTTTTATCAATATTCAGATTCATATAAAGAATTAACGATTAAAATACCTGGATACGCACAAGAAAGTGTAAATTGCATATTCTTTGGTAAACCTTCTGATAAATTTCATATTGCTATGTATTATTAATGTCTATAATTGTAAATAGTTGAAGAATACAAATGCCCCAAACCTTTTTAGGTAAGGGGCTTAGTTATTACTTTTAATATATATTATTGAATTTAACAGAGTTATGCCTAAAAGATATTATCGAATTTATCCTTATTTATAGTAAAATGGTAATTGAATTAATATAATACTATGGAGGAGAGGAAGT
>NZ_QWUA01000054.1 GCF_003576525.1 Rummeliibacillus sp. POC4
TTATAAAATATCATTTTTGCATAAAACATTTCAAAAATTAAACGTAAAATAATTCCAATTTGTTAATATATATTTACTTCGTATTTTAAATTATAAGGAAAATAACCTAAGTACTAGAAATTCAGTCAATCTTTTTTTCTTTTGTGATAGATTTATTGTATTTATTTCGTAATACATAGTAGGTACCAATATTTATAGTGAGGGGTGAACATTTGAAAATCACAGAGAACAATGTTGTACAACACATACAGAAGAAAAATGAAAAAGCTATTCCTTTTATTATTAATCAGTATGGTGGTTTACTTACAGCGATTATTAAACGCCATTTAAATTACCAGCAGCAAGATTATGAAGAATGCCTTGATGATGTTTTGTTATCAATATGGAATAATATCCATTCCTTTGATCCTACGAAAAATTCATTTAAACAATGGATTGCAGCGATTGCAAAGTATAAAGCAATTGATTATCAAAGAAGACAAATCACCATACAAAATAAGCAATTTTCAGTTTCAGATATTGATGAATCTATGATAAAAGGAAAACAATCATCAGAAGAAATCTATGTTGAGGAACTCCTTGAGCAACTGTCAGCTAGTGAACGTAAAATCTTTGAAAAATACTATTTAGAAGGTACCCCTTCAAGTGAAATAGCAAAAGAATTTGATGTAAAAGAGTCTTGGGTTTACAACAAGCTTTCCAGAGGACGTAAAAAGCTTAAAAGTATTTTAGTTCAAAAAAATGAAGTGTGAGGAGTGAGAATATGTCTATTTATAAGGATTTAAATGAGATGAATATTGATTTGGAAGAATATGAAGAACAAAATCTTACAAACTTCGAAAAAAAGAAATGGGAAAAACGTATATTAAAAAAAATAAGAAAAGAAAAGCCATCTCACGTAAAGAAATATTTAGGAGTTACAGCATCAGCTGCTATTCTAGCAACAGGGATTTCAATTAGTACAGGTACGGTATCTATAGCGGATATGCCTTTTGTTGGTGAAACCATTGAAAAGTATCTAAATTCAAATGAAGAAATTGACTATTCCTCATATAAAACTGAAATAGGAGAAACGGCTGAAAACGAGTATGGTAAATTTACATTGAACGAAGTCATGATTGATGGTGGGCGATTATTAATCAGTTCCACTTTCGAACCAGCAAAGGGGGTTGAATTTAATTATAAAATGAACCCATTACCAAAAGTAATGATCAATGGTCAAAATCTAACCTCAACTAAAGGCGGCCAATCTATAGAGTTAAATGACTCCATGTATACTATTTACAATGATGTTGAACTTACAGAAATTTCAATTGGTGAAACTATTCGCTTTCATATTGAGTTCAATGACCTAGACTATGAAATGCCTTTAGACCACCCTTGGGTCTTTGACATTGAAGTTCCAACTGAAAAGTTAGCAAAAGCAAGCAAAACCATTACATTCAATAAAGTAATAAATCTTGGGAATGAGCAATCTATTAAAATAAAGAAAATGATTATAACACCAATATCAACGGTGCTCTATTATGACTGGCCAGAGCAAGCAAATCATATTGCTTTTAAAATAGTAAGTGAATCTGGAACTGAAATATTACCTGAAAATAGCGCGATTACTGGTGAAGGCTCTTATAACAGATACCCATCAATTGATTTAACAGCAGAGAAATATTATTTAGTACCTTATGAGTACTCACCAAACCACCATGCAACTAAACCAGGTAAAGTGCCAGAAAAATCTATACCAATCAATCCTTAATATTATGTAGAATGTAAGATTATTACTCCATTCTAATCTTCTCAAAAAAGTCAGTTCCAATTAAAATAGAACTGACTTTTTGTATATATTCAACTTTCCTAACTCAAAAATTTTATTATTCTTTTTTCTTCTGTTTCAAAACATAAATTACCAAGAATATCTAAATAATTTTACAAATCTTGCATTACTGATAAAAGTACTCTTTTTTAGCTTGTTGCTTTTCAATATCCGTTAAAACTCGATTCTTCTTTTCGCCATTTTTCATAATAACTAAATTATTTTCTGATAGTGTCACCGTACCATCTTCCGTACATTTTGTTAATAATGCACGCTTATTAAACATAGAGTCTTCACTTTGCTCAATAATTTGCTGCGAAATCCGTAATTGATCCCAGGTGATACTTTCTCGTTTAAAACGATATGCTAATTTAAATTGTTCGTCACGATAACTACGTTTCATATACAGTTCATCATCAATTATTTTATAGGCACCATTCGTTGAAGATACGACTTGACCATCTAATGGTACAGGTATTAACGGTATATTGTTTCCAAAACCTGCATCAATTAAATATGCATGTCCTTGCTCCTCTAATAATATGACAGTGTGTGTGTAGCCTGTTTTTGAAAATGCTTGTCTTGTTTCTTATTGTTTTGGTGACTGGCACTTTATTCTTAATAAGGAGACTCCATCAATTACTTATATTCCACTCTAAAAATTGGTCAAAAATCTATTTTCAGGTTTTCCTACTTAATCCTCCATACATCTTTAAAATAATCGGATAATATGCCTTCTCCTTGAAATCTATCACCAAGAATAGTTTGTACTTGTTGTAATTCAGCTTTAAGTTTTCCGCCACTTTCAGGGAGAGAACCTAAATAAGAATATTTATACACTGGGTCATCGGGACATAGTTCATAAGCACGTTTTAACATCGAAATCCCTTTTTCTTCCCAATGTTCGTAATCACCGAAGTAATATGGGAACTGTGAAATCATATAACCAAAACACCAACGAAAATCTTCATTTTCCATAAAATTGGCCAAACCAAAATGAGTTAACTCATTTAACCTAGCCTCTAATTCATTAGAATCTAATTTTTCTCCTCCTATACAGTCCTCTTCGACTAAGATATACCAGCAAAAGAAGCCAAGTTTAATAACAATTTTTACATCTACAGGATCCTCATTCCACTTTTTTTCAAGGAGTAATTTTGCTTCATTCCATCTTTCTTGGCTTTCTAATATATCAACTTCACTCCAGCGCCAATTAATCATTATATTATGTCTCCTTCTAAAAATTTTTAATTAAATTTTCGTTGATAGCATAACAAATATTACTTCATGCTTTGGGATATAGTGGTGATTTGACATACCTTCTTTAACCCGATTGCTATCATTTCGAATATTAAACGACCACCTATAAAGATAGTAGGTAAATATATAGTTTCACTCATTAAAACTTTAAAATTTTTTCTTCTATAGTTTACATCCATTTTTTTACAAAAATAATTAGATTCTTATTATCATAAATCTATTTTATTATAATAGCCAATCATCAATATCTGAATATCTTTATTTTTTCTTACTTTCTAACCCATGCATCTGATATATATTTTTTTTCACCACTCCTCTTAAAAGTTACAACCACTGTTTTCTTTTTTATCTTATAAATCTTTTTTCTATCCTTTTTTTAAAACAGTTGAAATAACCTTAGATACATCATTCCAATCTTTCGGATTTCTTACTACTTTTCCCCACAAATGTTTACCTTGTAGGATATGCGCTTGTTTTTGGTCATTTAGTTTTTTTAGTTAGAATTTATAACAATACTATTTTTAGGCTTCTTTTTAAGTTTTTTTGTACTATTCCAAACCCACTTTGCTCCTTTCCAAATCCATTTACCTAAAGCCCATAAACCTCGACCAATTGCCATAACTAATGCAGGAGCATTTCCATCTGGATCTACATGAATCACTGGATTATTATTCCCATACGTATAACCATTTTGTGACAATGGATCATTATCATCACCAGGATGTGGATCAAGGGCTAGGAATGCTCCGTTTTCAGGATTATAGTATCGAGCTTGTAAATAATAATTCTTTGTTTCTTCATCATAATAGTAACCTGCATAGCGGATAGAGTTGGCTTTTGCGACATCACCTTCTACGGATAATACATTTCCATAAGCATCATAACTATATGAGCCAACTTCTTGGTCGTCTTGATCGCGAATGCTTAACACATCTCCTCGTTGATTGGTGATGTATTGGTACATTTTTGTTCGGAAATTTCCTGTTGTATCTTTTTCTTTCACAATCATACCAAGTGGTGTGTAACCATTCCATTCATAATAACGGTATTGTGTAACTTCACCATTTTTCTTTACGACTTCCATGTCTAGTACTTCGTTATTATAGAAGTATTCATGGGTTGTATCGCCAACTGTTTTGGTTAAACGCAAACCATTTTCGTCATATGTGTATGAGGCTACTACATCGCCTTTTAGTGTTTGAACACTTGTTAGTCGCTGTGCTTCGTTATATGTGTATTTAAAGTGTTCATCTTGTAGGAGGTTACCGTCTGCATCATATTGGTAAGCTGTATCATTTTTCTTTTCAATTTGATTGGCATCATTATAACTGAACGTGAAGTCTTTTCCATTTACATGTGCTGATTTTCGATTTCCGACTTCATCGTATTGATACGTATTGACATCGCCATTTGCGAATGTTTGTTGGTTATTACCATCGTATTCATAAGCTGTTGATTTTCCTTGCACGGTTTCTTTTAAAATATTAACGCCATTCGTATATTCATAACCAATTTCAAATGATTGTTGTACCTTGGTTGTATATGTGAAGGAAGATAGTAAGTTGGCATCATTAAACTTTGCAACTTGTTTTAATAAATCATTATTGAGTGTTATGGCATTTTATTGTCTGCAAATTATATAAATAGAAGAAGATCCCCAACATGTAAAAAATATTGGGGATCCTACGACTTAAATTAGAGCGTATTATCAGAATTATTTTGGTGACTGGCACTTATTTTTAAAATCAATTAATCAACTAGCATTAAGTATAATTGGTATGAAAAATTGCAAAATTAGCATTAAAGAAAAAGTGAAACATAGAATTATAAAATACAACTTATTGGGTTTTTCAACCACAATCCTAAATAATATAATGCAAATTATTTCAATGAATAAAATTTGAATTGATAAATTAAAAATCCAAAGTGATGGGTTAATAACGGTACATATAAGATTAATAACGCAAATAAATACCATAATTCTCCCTATTTTATCCGCATTTTTATTAGTTAATAATTTTATCTTATCTCTTTTAAAAACTATTAGTAAAATCATGGCTAATGAGTACAAACCAATACTAAGAAGGATAATTTTTTGAACTATTATCATTTAATATATTCTACTTTCCTTTTTTTGAAAGTTTTGAAGTATCTTTTAAGTACCCAAACTGCTATTGAACCATACGATGAGTTAAATGCACCTATAATGGAATTAACGATAATTCCTGAAATTGCAATTGCTAGGCCTAATTTTATTCTAAAATTAGTTAAATAACTTGTTACTCTCATTTTCATCTTATGTTTTTTACCTTTAATGATTTTAATAGCTTTTTTCTTATACGCTTTATTTAGTCTCAACAAATTAATAATTGAATACCCGCCTAAAGCAAGAGTAATTATAACATTAATTGCTCCTACTAATATTCTAGTTTGTACAGAAAACTGTCCTTCTGGATCCACATGCATCACTGGATTATTACTCCCATACGTATACCCATTCTGAGATAAAGGTTCATCATCATCACCTGGATGTGGATCTAAAGCTAAAAACGCTCCATTTTCTGGATTATAGTATCGAGCTTGTAAATAGTAATTACTTGTTTCCTCATCATAATAGTAACCTGCATAGCGAATAGGGTTGTCTTTTGCGACATCGCCTTCTACAGATAAAACATTTCCGTAAGCATCATAACGATATGAACCAACTTCTTTATCTTCGCCGTCACGAATACTTAATACATCACCACGATGGTTCGTAATGAATTGATAAGCCTTTGTTTCAAAGTTGCCTGCGTCATTCTTCGCTTTCACAATCATACCAAGTGGTGTGTAGCCATTCCATTCGTAATAACGATATTGTGTGACTTCACCATTTTTCTTTACGACTTCCATGTCTAGTACTTCGTTATTATAGAAGTATTCATGGGTTGTATCGCCAACTGTTTTGGTTAAACGCAAACCATTTTCGTCATATGTGTATGAGGCTACTACATCGCCTTTTAGTGTTTGAACACTTGTTAAGTGTTGTGCTTCGTTATATGTGTATTTAAAGTGTTCATCTTGTAGGAGGTTACCGTCTGCATCATATTGGTAAGCTGTATCATTTTTCTTTTCAATTTGATTGGCATCATTATAACTGAACGTGAAGTCTTTTCCATTCACATGTGCCGCTTTTCGATTTCCAACTTCATCGTATTGTAAATCTAAAATTCTTTGAAGGGTTATGACTCAAAACATTATAATATTCATCTATTAAGATTTTTATTCCAAAATATTAATTCTTAAAAAGGAATTTTCTACTATTAATTCCAAAAGTATGATATCACTATGAAAATAGTTAAAATCATATAAATTGTAATACTACTTATGGTATGAAACTTAATCCTTCTTTCTTGTTGTTTGTTTGCATCAGTATATGCGAAAGCAATAATTATAAATGAAGCAAAGAACCCTCCCATAGTTCCTTTTATATAGAACATTGATTTATCTAAAATAATAATTATAATTGATATAATTTAAAATAAATATTAGATTGGAAATCATAATATAATTTTTGAATTTTATTTTATTAGAAAAACTTAACAAAAAAATAATAAAAGTCGCTAGATATAATAAAAGTAGTATAACCCACAACGTATAAACAACCATTAATAATTACTTCCTTTTTCCAAAGTTGATATATGTTATTTTGACCTTCGGGCCCCAATATACATATTTTTTTGCATATTTAGTAACTGTAGTAAAAAAGTAGCGTGTAAGAATCCAAACAGCAACTCCTCCTATAGAAGAACCCAAAACATTTATTATTCCATTAACTATATACGCTGCAATTTGCACGGCTAGATTTTTATAAACACCAAATTTAGTTATATATTTAACGATTTTTAATTTAACTACCTTTTTTTTCGTATAAGTTTTTAATATTCTAGCAGCTGTGTATATACCATGTGCTCCTATTGCTAGTCCTACAATAGTAGTAATTGCTCTAGCTAACGCTTCTTTTCTGACCCATTTCCAACTTTTTTCTCCATTGTGATCTATGTTAATAACGGGATTCCCATTCGCATAACTATATCCATTTTGCGATAGTGGTTCATCCTCATCACCAGGGTGTGTATCTAATGCTAGGAATGCACCATTCGCTGGGTTATAGTAACGTGCTTGTAAATAATAGTTCTTCGTTTCATCGTCATAGTAGTAACCTGCATAACGAATTGGATTTTCTTTAGCTACTGCACCTTCTACAGTTAGAATATTTCCGTAGGCATCATATGCAAAGTTACTTACTTGACCATCGACTGTTGATGTTGAGATATTCCCATTCTTCGTGTAGTCATACGTAATTTCAAATGGTTGTAGCGCCTTTGTTGTGTACGTTATTGAACCCAATAAGTTCGCATCATTCATTTGTGAGACTTGCTTCCACAGGTCTGTATTAAGCGTTAGCGTTGTTTTGTTGTTTGTGCCATCGATATCACTTTGGTAATCATGTAATACATTGTTGTCTACTGCATATTGAATATGATCAATATCGTCACTATTCTCTTTATATGTGGTAGCTTCTATGACTTTAAATTCTTTGTCATAGCTTGTAGTGACTTGATTGATTCGTTCTTTGTCATCATATCCATAATTTTGTGTAAATAAGCCTAACGTGTAGTTCGCTAATAAATTACTTTCCGTTGTATAACCATATGTTTTTAATGGTTTCGTATCGCGTACAACCGATGTTGTATTACCATTTTCATCATACGCATAGGTAAACGTCATATTCGGCATTTGAACCGTTGTCACTTGATCATTGTCATTGTATGTGTATGATTTTTGACGATTTAATGCATCCGTTAAATTCGTTAAATTGTTGTTGTTATCGTATTGATACGTTGTTTTATGACCATTTCCATCTGTGACTGAAAGGAGTGTAACATGTTGAAGTAAGTTGTTGCCAACAATTTTTGTGATTTTATACAAAAAAAGCAACTGACAATAGCTAACAGCATTGATATTTAGAATAAATTGCACTAGTTAGTTAATACTAATTTAACTGGCCCTCTATTTTTGTGGCGCTGTGCTAAACATTCTTGGAACTCTCTAGACAAATTCTTTTTTAAATGTAAGTCATTTAAAATAACATTCAGCATTTTCGCTACATCCTTTTGACGTTCTAAAGTTGTTGAAAAAAGCACTTTAGAAACATAAGCTAATGCCCCATAACGTTTTAAAAAAGGGGTCACATCCCGCACTGTTTTCAACACTTGTATTACTTGTTGTACGGTTTCTTTGCGATAAGTCGTACTTTCTTGTAAGTATTCATTTTCTATTGATACTTCTTTCAAAAATTCTTGCAATGTAACATTGTTATCCATACAGATGAACCTCCTTTTAAAAAGTCTTTAAAATCTTGTTATAGTATCTATCTTGAGACATTATATTATACCTTTACCTTGCCATATATTTAACCCAAGAAACAGTTCATTAATGTGCAATTTAATTCAGATCTCTTTCCTATTACTATAAGAACACCCTTTAGATAAACATCCAAAGGGGTGAAACATCGTGACTTTATTCAAAGAATCGCAACTCTTTTACAAACTCGACTTTATTTCAAACCAACATTATTTTGAGAAATTCAAAATAAATACCCTATGTCTTAATTACATCTTTTTAAACGCATGCGCATAGTGGATATCTATCTAATTTCTTTAAAAACTGTTGTTACAATACCTTATATACCTATTTTAAATGTTCTTCATTCACTTGGAGAAATAAAGTCGTCACCCTTTACTTGAAGAAAACTCATTTACCCCACACCTAAAACGGCATTGCATAAATCTTGTACCTTGTATTTAAAAAGTTAAATATATCACTTTACACTATTTCAATTAATAATATCTAAGTCGTTTTCCGCAATAGTTAACACTGCTCCATCATATTGAATAAAAGCACATGCTGACAATGAATCTAAGTGAATACTCGGCACCCAACTTTCACCTAGAAAAAGCCTACTAATTTTATGAACATTTATTTTTTCAAACTCAATGTTTAGCTTTTCTCCTAAACAAAGTATAGCTAATTCATTCATTATGCTTTCACAATAAAAAAGATCAATAATATATGATTCTTGAGATTTATTAATACATTCCATGACAAAGTAAATATTTCTTCTATTAAAATTATATATTTTATATCTAATATTTTGAAGTTTCAATTCTTTTTCAAAGTTTAATTTTTCACTCTTATCAACTTGTAGAATAAGTTGATGGACCTTATTTTCAAACAATAATTTAAGGTTTTCTAAATTACGATTTCCATCCTCAAATAAATCTATTTCATATATTTGTTTATACTTATAGATGCGGTAAATATTCTTATCCTCGATATAATTTTTTTTTATAAATTCAAATTCCAATATTTGTCCTTCTTTCCTCTAAGATAATAGGTTCTACTCCCATTTTACTTTTTTCCTTGAAGGATATATAAAATAATGTTTGTTCTTTTTATATTTCCAATGAAGATGCAGGACTTTTTTAGTGGTTCTCTTTTTCTTTTCTCTAATTTGATGATAATCTAATCCAAAAAATCTACTATCCACACTTTTAGTTTGCTTTTTTTTACGGTTTACAATTGCTAATATTCTACCATCTCTTTTACTTGGACCTTTAATTGCATATTTACGATTCTTCCATGATTTTTTTATTTTACTTACTGTTGCCTTTACGTTTAGTGATTTATATACTCTATATGCTCCTCTAAATCGCTTACCATCTGTATCTAACATTATGACGGGATTATTACGAGCATAATCATACCCATTCTGTGACAATGGTTCATCACCATCACCTGAATCGGGATCTAAAGCTAAGAATGCACCATTCACTGGATTATAGTATCGAGCTTGTAAATAATAATTCTTGGTTTCTTCATCATAATAATAGCCTGCATATCTAATTGGATTATCTTTTGCGATGTCTCCCTCTCCGGATAAGACATTTCCATAGGCATCGTATTGATATGAACCTACTTCTTTTCCTTCGTAATCTCTGATTGATACGACATCACCACGATGGTTTGTCCAGTAATGAAATACTTGATTTTTCCATTCTCCTAATGTATCTTTTTCTTTTACAATCATTCCAAGTGGTGTGTGGTCATCCCATTGGTAATAGACGTACTTTACTTGGTTATTTTTCTTGATGACTTCCATCACTAGAACTTCATTGTCATAGAAGTATTCGTGCGTTTCGTCTCCCATGATTTTCTTGGTACGTAAGCTTGTTTCATCATATTCATAACGGGCAATTTCTTTACCGTTTAAGTCCGTTACACGCGTTTGTTGACCTAATGCGTTGTATTCGTATTTGTAGTGCTCATCTTGTGTTAAATTTCCATCTGCATCATAAGTATAGTTTACACCATTTTTTGTTGTGATTTGGTTGGCATGGTTGTATTCAAATGAATCTACTTTTGATCCTTGTTTGGTTTCTAAACGATTCCCTACTGCATCATATTGATATTCGATTATGGTTCCATCTGGCAAAGTTTCTTTGGTCAATTGGTTATTGCTATCATATACATAATGAAATGTACCGGCAGATGTTTGCTCTTCTGTAATGTTACCTGATTGATCATAAGTGTAGTATATCCTTTCAGCTGCTTGGTCGTTTTGTTGGTACTGAATAGATTGTAATAAATTCGCTTTATTAAATTGCTGTATTTGTTTATATAAGCCGTTATTAACGGTTAAGGTTGTTGTGTTATTTGGGATGTCTTCATCATATTTGTAATGGAGAAGGATTATATCTCCTCTATTTACCTTTACAACATCTAATTTATCCGCATCTTGTTTATATGAAATTTCTTTTGATAAACTATCTGAATCTGTACCATTTTGATACTTTACTTGATTTTTCTCTAATCGTTCATTTTTATCATATTGATATTCAGATGTGAAATTATTATGATTATAGCTTTTTGATGCGCCATTCTCCTCATAATATTGAAATTCTTTTTCTGGATTTTCATTACCATTTATCTTAATCGATTGTAATCGACCAGAATCATCATATTCCTGTTTCCAAGAATAAACTTCTGCATTATCTTTTGAAATTTTTACATTTTCTAAATCTCCCACCGTATTATATTCATAGTCTTTTTTAATGCCAGAAGGTAATGTTTCTAATTTTAAATCACCATTTGAATTATAGTCGTAATTGAATTCCATATTGGTGTTTTCCGTCTTTGGCATTATCGTTTTTATGACTTGGTCATTCAAATTGTAATCGTATTTTTTTTCGTGTCCTAATGCATCGTTAACCGATTTCAAATTTTCATTATTATCATAACTATATTCCGTTCTTTGATTTCCATCTATTACAACGGTAATAACATCTAAATGTAGTGGATCGTATTGGTAGGATGTTTTACGACCTTCACCATCTGTATAGGCTATTTTCCGTCCAAATACATCATATTTTGTTGTGACAGTGTTATTATTTGTATCTGTTATAGTTTCTGTATGTTCATCATCATTATATTTCGTTTCTTCATATGTTCCATTAGCATAGGATGTTTTTGTAGATCGACCATATACATCGTAATCATAAGATGTTGTTTCAACGCCAACTGTTGAAGATTTTAAATAGGGCCCTTGATATTGATTATTGGTTACCTCACCTGTTACATCCACACTATTAATCAATTGGTTAAAATCATTATATTTATTTGTGATGGTTCCATCAGTACTTGTTTGTTCTTCGAGATTACCATATTTATCATATTTATATTGAGTGGTAACTCCTTCTTCATCCACTGAGTCTGTAATATTATATTGGTCGTCATAATCTTGTGTTGTAGTGGTAGCATCACTATTCTCTATTTCTGAGACTGCGTACGAATTATTTTTCAGATCACGTCTATAAAGCGTTTCTGAACCTTCCGTATCAATTGATTTAAATTCATTTTCTTTTTCATTAAATTGATACGTATTTGTTACTGAGATGTCTTAAGGAACAGCTTTAGCTTGTTGGTCAAAAATTGTTAACTCATTTTTCGAATATGAAAATACAGTTTGATTATTTTTACCATCTTCGTATTTTGTCAGTTGTCCGTTTTCATAAGTGAAATTTTCAGTAATCGTACTTGGTGTTTGATCACTACCGGTTATCGTATGGTCTAATAAATCACTATTGTATTTATACATTGTCCAATGGTCTGCAAATTGTACTTTACTGATTTTGTTATCAGTATACGAGATATTAATTTCTTTTTGTTTTTCGATTCCATTTTTTTCTGAGACAGTGATTAATTGATCTTCAGCATTTCGAATAAAATCAATTTGATTTTCATATTGGTCTTTGTAAGAAGCAAGATAGAAGTTATTTGATTTTTGGCCTATTTTAAATGTTTGTGAAAATTGACTTTTATCTGTCAATGTAAAAGTAGTGTCATTGACTCGCAATAATTGTTCATACAATCCTTTTGGTGAAGTATATTGTGTACCGTCTTTTTTAAATGTATGAACAGTGCCATCTTCATCTGTATATAAAACATCTTCATTTTCTAATACAGATAATGTTTCATTCCCGACAAATGTCCAACCTTTCCCTAAAGCAGAGTCATCTGTTGAACGCGAATTATACGTACGCTTGAAATCATACCCTAAAATACCTCTTGTATAAAGAGACTCATCCGTAAATTGTAACGCCATATTTCCTGTTGTGACATTGACACTTGAAGAAGCATTACCAAATTCGTTTTCATCATACGTGAAGTAATCCTCTAAACCAATTAGTTCTAAATGTTGGTTTGGTTTTACACTATTTGAAGATGCTTCAGGACTCAAACCTCGTTTCCCAAAAATCTTATCTTCTTCTGTTTCAGGAGCCGTGGTGTCATCATCAAAATACGCTTGTACTTTTGCGGTGTAATTTTTATTGTTATCGTATTCCGCATCAGTTGTTATACTGGTCTTTCCTTTAACCTTAATGACTTTATCATTACTTCCATCATTTAATACCACATCGTAATATTTTGCACCAGTAGATTCTTTCCACTCAACATCAAAACTTGTTTTATTTTGGACTAAGTTATCATCATTTGAAGTTAATTTTACTTCTTTTGGTGCGTATAAGGGCATATAACCATAGTTAACATCTGATGAAGGTGAATCACCTGCAGCTGACATGGCAATAACACGAACACTATAACGTTTAGATGTATTTCCATATGTGGTACTTGGATCGATTGGGAGTTCGCTACCCGTTCCGACACTTGATGAATTATCCAATTCTACTTGATGAAGATCCGTATTCCCTGCTTTGATTTCTTCGTCAGTTGGCCAAATTTTCTTACCTTTTGTACTAACAGATAATGTGTCTTTACCTACTGTATAATTTTCATATTTTGCACCATTCCAAATACGGACTTTATAGCCTGTAGCGTTCGTAACTTTTTTCCAACTAATATCTAACCAGCCACGGCCTTTATTGACTGTATCTGTTTCTGGATAGCTTTCAGCTTTTACAGTTGGTAAATCAGGTTCACCAGCTGGTACAGGAATAGCTTTTGATACTGTTGAAGATGTTGGGCCATTACCAGTAGGATATTGTGGAATTACACGGAATTTATAGGCTTTAGATGTAACTGTTGTTCCCGCTTTTATAGAATAAAATTCGGTTGGATCTAATGGTAATTCAACACCTGATTTACTTGTGCTATAAGTACTTGATGAACTATAAGGTGCTTTTGGAAAAACTTTTTGTCCTTTAGAATTCCAACTAGTTGCAGTTCCTTTGTAAATACTTTGATAACCTTTTCCATCAAACATTTGTAAATCATAACTAGTTGCACCATACACAGACTTCCACTTCACATTTACTGAACCAGTTTTAGAAGCTGCATCATCGGCAGTTGCTGTCATTGTCGGTGTAGGCATTTTATCGTATTTATAGGCAATAACAATTTTTGCTTTTTTGGTACTTTCTGCCGCCGTGATTTTTTTCCAATAGGTCTTTCCATTCCCATTTGTGTGGAATTTAAAACCGTAATTAGAACGTTCCCCGGAAACCCAAGCTTGTATTGTATCAGTTACATCAAAATGAGCCCATTCATCACGCCCAACCGATGTTGAAGTGATTTTTGTAGAAGATGGCTTATTATTCCAGGTTAATTCGCCCGCCAACCATTTTCCTTTGACCTCATCAACCCACAAGCCATTTTTTTGAGAAGCATAATACGCATGCGTTACATATGCTTGTAAGTCTGCGCTATCAATCGTAGCACCTTTTAATTCTCCTACAATACTAAATTTGATAAATGGATAGTTCGTTCCAGATGTACTATCATAGTAACCTGTTTGTAAAACATACTCTCCTTGTGCTGCGTCCCATTGTTTGTTGAAGTTTGCTGTTGGGTATTTACTAGAAACATATGTATCTCCTAATGCTTCAATCGTTACAGAGGGATCAATGTAAACAGGGTAAATACGATTTTTGGATTTTAACCAATCATCATTGGCATCTAATGTTAGAGAATACGTATTTTCTTTTGTTTTAGTTAATTGATACTGAACCTTATCAGAATAGACGCCTTCTCCTTTAGTCTCATTCATATTTGAGTCCATCATCATTGGCTTAGGTAAGACGAAGGTCTTGTCTTTTTTCTCATCATTCGTGAAAAATCCAACTGAACCGTCTGATAAAAGCTTTGCATCTAAATCGGTTTTTAGCGTATACGTAAATTGATGAATACCTGTATATTCATTGACGATCCAGTCTTCTTTTACTTCCTCATTAAAAGTAATATGACGTAAATCGATTTGCGGATAAATATTTTTATATTGGATCTCATTTTCTTTGGTAGAGGTTTTACTTGAAGTTGATGGGAGTATCTTCTCATCATTTTTTGTCGCAGAGCTTAACTCAAAAACGAGCTTGTGATTCCCTTTGCTGTACGTTATGCTCTGATCATTTTTAATCGATTGTGGAAACTTTGATTCTAGTTGAGTGGTATCAGTCGTAACATAGCCTGTCCCAGTAGAAGTTAGGTTCTCAGAAATGTCTTCATACTGATTATTCTGTTTAACGTGGACCTTTTCAGCATAAATTTCTTTGTAATAGTTTCCTTTTTCATCTGTAAATGTCTTCGTTGTAGCTGTTCGTTTATCTTTTAGTTCTTTTAAATTGTCAGTAGAAATAGTTTCTTTTTCCGAATCAGTCTGTTGTTCTTCCGATTCTTTTGAATCTGAGTATGCTAAACCAACATATTCAGGAATCATACTAACAATTAAAATGGTGACTAAAAATAACGATAGCCATTTTTTTAAATATTGTTTCATTTTGCGCCTCCAATAATTACTTATATAACAAAAATGTTACAAATTAATTATATATGAGCAAAAAAATGATATAAATGAGTCTTTAATGGTCACTTATTTCCTCTTTAAGAAAAAAAACGCTATTTTTAATCAATTATCAATAATTAAAGGATTGAAAGATGATTAATAACCATATTACTATTTTTAACATATAAGTTACTAAGACGAATGTTTTAAAAAATAAAAAGCCAAACTAAATTTTGAATCAGTTCAGCTTAAAAAGTTTCAGGTTATATTCATAGCATAAATTGACATTAGTTAATACTTCTAATTGATGGACATTTATTTCTAGATTATGTAAAGAAAAAGAGCGTGAAATAAAAATCAGTTCATAGTTATTAGTTAAAACTATAAATCACGGTTCACCAACCATCTCAACGTTTTTCGGGATTCGTTTACCCTTTTATTCATTTCTTCGGCCTCTAAGACAGTGAAAGTACGGAAATCACCTCTTTTTGTAATTTTATCTATACCATTTTTTAAAAGTTGTTGTTCAACAATATGGCCCTTTTATGTAAAAAAACGTAGATCCTTTACTTTGGAAACGCGCCCTTTAATTGAATAACTAAAAGCTTCTATTAGCTGGTTTTGTGGAATAAAACTCTTTACCTAAAGCAACAAAATTTACGAAAACAGCCAAAATATAAATAACAAGCCCATTCATCTAAATTTTGAATAGGCTTAAATTTATTATTTTGTTGTCTTATGTTTAATAATTAGCAACATACATTTTTTAATTAAATCAAAATGCTTTTGCATATCTGCATTACTGATAAAAATAATCCTTTTTAGCTTGTTGCTTTTCAACATCTGTTAAAACTCGGTTGTTCTTTTCACCATTTTTCATAATAACTAAATTATTTTCTGAAAGTGTCACCGTACCATCTTCCGTACATTTTGTTAATAATGCGCGTTTGTTAAACATAGAATCTTCACTTTGCTCAATAATTTGCTGCGAAATCCGTAGCTGATTCCAAGTGATACTTTCTCGTTTAAAACGATATGCTAACTTAAATTGTTCGTCACGATAACTACGTTTCATATACAGTTCATCATCGATTATTTTATATTCACCATTCGTTGAAGATACGACTTGACCATCTAATGGTACAGGTATTAATGGTATATTATTCCCAAAACCTGCATCTATTAAATAGGCATGTCCTTGATCCTCTAGTAATATGACCGTATGTGTGTAGCCTGTTTTTGAAAATGCTTGGCGTGTTTCTTCATATATAACTGCAGAAATCAACTTCACATTTAGATGATTCTCACGGAGCACCTCAAATAATAACGTATTTATTTCATAGCAAAGTCCACCACGACGATTCGTTAAAAGTTTCTCCGTAATTGTCTCTAGCGAAAGTGGCTTCGTCGTTTTGTCCATCACATCTAAATTCTCAAAAGGAATGTACTTCGCAATATGGCGTAATATTATGGGCATATGTTTCAAATCTATCGTTGTATTTTCTAAATGAATTCTTTCTAAAAAACGCTTTGTTAACATGCTTTCACCTACTATATGTTTCTATATGTCTAGCAATCAGTGCAAAATACGAGATTCTGCCATTTCCTTTTAGGAAACTGGTTCCTCCATTTATTTTACACTTTTTAATATGCTAACAGAAGAATGGACATACGTTCATAAGTAGTTAATGTAGTGGGTTTAATTTCCTCGCCTTTTTGAACTTTTAAAAACCTTGTACTGCTAAAGCCTCTGTTAGTTGTTCAAAAATTTACTGTTCATTAATTTTATACACCATTGTAATAGATGTTCCTGATACTGCATAATCTTCAAAACCCAGTTTCTTATAAATATGAACTGCATCTCTATTTTCAGGGTCTACACTTAAGGAAATTGATTTATATCCTTCGCAAATTGCT
Organism: Rummeliibacillus sp. POC4; assembly: GCF_003576525.1. Taxonomy (GTDB): domain Bacteria; phylum Bacillota; class Bacilli; order Bacillales_A; family Planococcaceae; genus Rummeliibacillus. The sequence continues at coordinate 17,331 of NZ_QWUA01000054.1, forward strand.
TGATGTATTATCTTTTTCATTAGCAAAGTTCCTACTCCCATTCCCCTTGCTTCTTCAATCACTGCTATTCCTAATTCGGGAGTGTTATTATCTATATAACCATACCCCTTATTAGATTCGTTAAACAATCGATACCAGACTGCACCTACTGGTTGGCTATTCGTATTTATTGCTATTAATGCTTTATCGCCTTTTCTCCCCCAATTTTCATGATATTTCTTTATATGTGCTGAGTTTATCAAATCTTCTTTGCTTGGTTTATTTTGAGGAATATGAATAGATTCATAAAGCATATCCGTTAAAAAATCAAATTCACCTTTTTCAAGATTTCTGATTAGAACCACTGTTTATCCACCCCATTGGTTAAATTAAATTTCTATTTGAGAATGCTTGCTAATAATAATATGCAAAGATGGTTACTTTAATCGTGCATGAACAACCATTGAAATACTATTTGCATCAAACGTTTCTTTTTTCCATGATCCATATAAATTTATTAACTCAAAGTCATGTTGTTGTAAAAGCCCTTTTTAATTCTAATGGATATGTATATCGCAGTTTGATACTATCTTTATATTCATTTTTTGAAGAAATGTATATTGAAGTACATTCTAAAATTTGAGTCAAAGAATCATATACTTCCTTATGAATAACTTTTGTTATTTCTCCGTTTTGCTCAATCGTTTCTTCTGTAATATCAACATTTGACAGTTCATATAAAATAGGATTTCTCGTATCAAAGATTAATTCGCCGTTTGCGTTTAAATGCTTTTTGACCGACATAAATAGAGCATCTTGACTCTCATTAGTTAAGAAATGTTGGAAAGAGTTACCCGTCATATATATAAAGTTTGATTTGATAGGCAAGTTTAATTGCGTACAATCCTGAACGCTTAAGTGAATGTTAAGACCTTCATCATCAGCTTTTTCTTGTGCATACTTCAACATTCCTGCATGAATATCAACACCATATACAAAATGTCCTTTTCTAGCTAAAGGAATTGCTAAGCGCCCTGTTCCACAAGCAAGCTCAATAATTGTTTGTTTACGTCCCTCTAAATGATCTTCTATAAATTCTAAATCTGCCGTATAACTTTTATAGGACTCATCATATTCTTTCGGATTCGCATATTTGGATAAATTATTGCTAAATTCATTGTTAGACATAGATAAATCTCCTTTTTCGAGAATGATTTCGTTACCAAGGTTCTAATTTGGGAACGTATAGTATCGGAATTTTATTTCCCACTTTGAAAATATAATGAATCAAAAATTACATTAAATTGCGAATTAAATGTGTTGAGGGCTTGCAGAAATGTATTTGATTCTAAGCATACCCTCAAGGTTTGTCATCGTCCTCTAAAAGAAGGAAAGTGAAATCCTCTCTATAAAATTTATGAGGAAATCAACATTCTATTTAATTATACTATTCAGAATGTTAATCATATAAATTCACATAAAATATAAGTTATTCAAATACGTTTCCAAAAAACTTTGAATTTAAATGTTAAGCAAGATAAGTTCATTTATTTTTCATCAATACAAATATCATTTTTTTCAGCAAAAGCGATTAAATCTGCATGCATTTTTTTATATTTATAATCATTTATTTTCACATTAAATCCTTTTTTAAATTTAATATAAGTCCAATTTTTCGACTTAGAAAGTTTAATGTTAACAATATTCTTTTTGTAAATTTCCTTTTTATATATTGAGAAACCTAAAAACTTTGTCGTGCACACTAATTCGGCATCACAAATATCAAACTCAAAATTTATAAACAAAATAATTGCTGTTATAAAAATAATGAATAAAAAGATATACTCTAATATCACCGAATCATTCATTTTGGAAAATGCAGAAAAATATAAGTTCAATTGCAAAACTAAACAAATAAAAACGAATAGTTTAGATGGTCTGATTAAATAAATCATTTTCCATAAATCCCTCCAATATATGTTATAATTCATCTCGTTAATCAATTTAACATATTTGTCCAAAATTAAAAATCATTTGTATATAAGAAGCGAATATGTCTGTTTGATTTATATTTGTATAACTAGTACTTTAAAGATTGGGAGGTTTAAGAAAAACTTTTCTCAATTATGATACTAATATCAAATTGTTGTACAAATAATTAGTTGCTAAAATAATTTGTGAAAGATGGATAAATAGAAAGTTTAGCTTCTAGAGAGGGGGGTTATGATGTTTCGAGTATTTTTGGAAGTCATTCGAATTACAGCAATTTTTTTAATTCTTGGAAGCATAATGGGTGCTTTAATAAAATTAGTTTATGGGAATTTTGGAATAAATGTTGATAATACCAATGGAGGTTGGATGGTGGGTATATCTATTCTTATAATAATTTTTGTATTGTATAGAAATAGGCTCCAATTTTCAGGGTTTTATAAAGGCGAACACAGAGTAAAACTTTCAAAAACACTTAGTGCTTTTCTTATTTCTAGTTCAGTTTTAATGTTAATCTTTGCCCCTTTAGTTCATTAACAGGAGTTTTAACATATAACTGAGAAGCTACCCATGTATTTTTCAATAATCCACCATATGATTATGAAGCATTCTAGGAACTTTTTTATAAAATCGATATTTAAATTTACTACATAACAATCCTTATTTCATTAAAACCCTGTTCATTCCCGAAGATATAAACAAAGATCCGTTTTATATTACGCTAACCGTTATAATTAGTGTTCTTTTTCTAATAGTGCTATTTTATGTTATGTTCAGAAATGAAAGAAAGAGTTCTGCTTCATAAGACAGTCATTATGATGAAACCTCCATCCTTGAAATGGAGGTTTTGTATTGATTCGTAAATAAGAATCCCTAGCATATGATTATCGAACTTTAATACTGTAATATCGCATTGCCTTTGTAACATCTTCTATATCAAATATGCCATCGGCGACTAAGCGTTTGATGCGATATTCTATAAAATGATCGCCAACATATTGATCTAAATGACCGACTACTTCACCGATTATTCGTGCTGATTTTATGAATTCGTTTTGTTTATCCTTCTTATGAAACTTCTTTAATGTATTGATGATGTACTCGTCGTAAAACGTTTCAGGAACACTAATTATTTTATTATTTTCCCAGATTCTTAAAACTTCTTTATCCTGACATAGTTGTTCCCATTGCTGTACAAATGTTTTTCGTTCTGTTTGCGTTAGTGCATGAGCATTTTTCTCATTTTCATAGATTTGTTTTAGTTGTTCAAATGAGAGTTCCCCCATATGTCGTAGCGTAAAGTCTATTTCAGTTGTATCAAGTTTAGTTTGATATGCTTCATTTGGATTAATGATCAAGATGTCGCTAGTTTTTTCTTTTAATAAATATAGAACTAATCTTAAACCTGTTTGCTCATGTGCATTTTCTCCAGCCCAAATAATAATAGGTTGTTGACTTGGAATTTGTTCAATTTCTAAAATAGTCTGCTTAAACTTAGCTTGATAGTTGGTTAACATATCATCTTCATTATTTATATGTGCTCTTAACCATTCATGCCTATTAAAAATACCTTTTGATTCATGTAATTTCCAAATTGGACCTATTGAAAATAGATCTGAAAAAGAGACAATTTTTTCTTTTTGATTGATCCCTAACTCTTTTAAAACCAATTTCAAGCTACCAGTAGGTGCATCGCCAAATAAGATATGAGTAGTATCAAATTGTGTGTGTTGTTCGCCCATTGCATGATTTTCCCGTTCTTCTAACAGGTCGTTATATGTATTTTTTATATCTAAGAAGAACTGCTGTTCTGAATAATCTTTTCTATTTTCAACAGCTTGCATACGGAAAAAGAATTGAAATAATAAAGATTTCAATTCTTTTTCATCCAATTGATCAATCGCATCTTTCATCTCATTAAACAATTCGCCATCCCCTTTTCAGGAAATATTACCATGAAGTACACTAACATCAAGATGATCTTAGACTTTTTTCCTATCGTAGATTTTCCAGAGCCTCCACAACCAATCGGTACAATTTTTTCATTTATACCTCCTGATAGTCTTCTAGAAGTATTCCCATAATAATTTCATCAGAGTATTTATTGTTCATATAAAGGGATTGTCTTAATGTTCCTTCTTTTTTAAACCCTGCTTTTTCGTATGCTTTTATGCCCCGAATGTTATGAGAAAATACTTCTAATTCCAAACGATTTAGTTTAAGCTCCTCAAAAGTAAACTTTTGAGCAAGTTGAGTTGCTTCAGTACCATAACCTTTATTCAAAGTCTTTCTGCTATGCAGTGATATTCTAAAACCTGCCTTTTTATTGTCCTGGTCAATATCTAATATGGACAAATCACCTATTATTTCATTAGTATCCACTAAACAAATGGCAAAATCATAACGTGTGGGGTCTTTACTAAACTGTTTATAACTTTTAATGATTTCATCAAGTGTAAATGACTTACGAGTACCAGTCATATACAAAAACTCTTCTTCCTGACAAGACATATAAATGCTTTCCATATCTTCATCTTTAATAGCTCTTAAGTAAACGGATATTCCCTTTATCACCATAATAATTGCCTCTTTCTATTTTTAGTTAGCATTTTAGTAGCCTTTTATAAATTCCTCGACTTATCTTCTTCTTCAAATGGATGGTGATGGGATTATTCAAAGGATATTACACAAAAGCATTTTTTTATTAAAGTGACACTTCCATCAGTGGAGGTTCCACCGTACAGGACGTAGCTTCAGTGTGAGAGCATACCTGATTGTTTTAGCTTTTATGTATTACATTTGTCTTTATTCGTTCGTATTAACTGTTTCATTTCGGAATAAAATATTCCATATAAATATCATTTTCTTTAAACCCAATTTTTTTATATAAGGGCTTACCCATTTCCGAAGAAATTAAAAATATGTGTTGAACCTTTCTTCGTTGAGCTTCTTTTAATAATTGATTGACTAATTGCTTAGCGATTCCTTTACCTCTATAATCCGGATGTGTATACATATTCAAAATATAGTCTCTAATACCTGTTGGGTTAAAATAGCTTGGTGGAAATGAAATAAATTGAATAGCTCCTGTTGCAATAACTTTATTATCCTCTTCTACTAGCCATTGTACATATTGATGTGATGTAAGCTGGTTTTCAAAAAAGGTATTTAATTCTTCATCAATGTTAGAAGAAACTATTTGTCCTTCCTCAATCAATAATTGCTTACGTAAATCGATGATCCATTCTAAATCATCTAATGTCGCCAATCGAAAATTCATCTTATTCACCTTTCTTGGTATACGATAGATTCTTTTATTATATAACAATATTTACTTTAATTGTAAGTGAAAATAAAGCTAAACAGTTGAAAAGGTTCCCAAACCATGGTTTAGAAACCTTTAACTTAGAATGTTTAATCTATAAACCTACCCATTCTCTTTGAACTCATTACACTTCTTCGCTATACTCCGTTTTCTCATCATATTCAAGTATGTCACCAGGTTGGCAATGTAATGTCCGACAGATTTTTTCTAATGTGTCAAAGCGTATACCACGTGCTTTACCTGTTTTGAGTATCGATAAATTTGCTTGGGTAATTCCGATTTTTTCTGCTAATACTTTTGAGGAAACTTTTCTTTCTAACATGACTCGATCTAGATTAACTTTTATCATAGTAACTCCCACTTATATCACGTTGTTCGAATCGTCTTGCAAAGATATACCGTATTTAAATACGACATAAAGCGTATACACAATGGCTAATAAAAGAATGTTCCCAACTAGGTCTGAAGCAGAATTAGAAAAAACATTACTGACATTGTACGCATGTAGTTTCGCAAAGAACACCTGGCTTATAAACTGTAAAATGGTAATGCTAGTAATTGAGATTAGAATTAGTTTGAGGTACGTAAGGTTTTGGGGTACAAAGAAGTTTTGTTTATAAATATTACCAATCATTTTGCGTAGCGCGTGCATAATGATAAACAAACAAGCAATGATTAAAAATGCAACTAAGCTAGAAAGTACTAAAACCATTGTTATGTTTACATTTGTGTTTAAATCTAGATACTGTAATAATTGATTTTTGACGTCGTTCGGTACAAACAACAAAGCTACAGTTGCAAATAGCAGCACTAATCCAGCAAACGCAAAGACAACTTGAAGAAACACAGTTACAATTGACAAACATTTTAAAACAATCTTAGTAAAAAGATTCACCAGTTATCGCCTCCTTCACTTAATTAAAATAATTTACTTTATTATTATAAAACAACAGGGCGTTATTGTAAAACAATAATTGATTATTGTGAAACAATAAGAACGCGTAAATATGGTTAAGATCACGCATAGTATTCATTTGAATAAAAAATTTTCAAAGGCTAAAGAAACTTTGAGCCATTTCTTATCACAAAAATCTTTTTAGCGCATTAAAATGGTTACCTCTTTCATATTCAATTTAAAAATTAAGTAAAACATAGTAATTTGCAAATATATAAGCAATATTTAACCCTATGGCAGTGATTGATTTGATGAAAGATTCTTTTAACACAATTGCGCCTATTCCTAAAAGAGCTCCACAAAATGTAACCATTGGCGGTAAAAAGAAGATACCAATACTTAAAGTTTGAAAAATAATACCATCAAAATAGGCAGCTAAAAAGCTAATTATACTAAATGTTACATTGAAGACTACACATAAAAATGACAATTTATATACTGGCAATGGAGTTCCCCCTTGTAACTAAAATGTTATAAGAAGCACTTTCAAAAGTTACAAGCCTATTAAATAGTTGAACAGCTATAGAAAGCACTACTTTTTCCATCCTTTTATTTGAGATTTCAATAATTCTCAGAGCATAATTGTATATACTCAACTATCGTTTATTGGCGTAAAAAATCTGGAACAGCCTACTTGGAGACCTCTTATATACTATGCTTTCTAGTAGTCCCTTTTACAAAGTCCTTAAATTTTTCTTCTTCTTCAACAAATGGATGGTGATTGGATTGTTCAAAGACAGTTAACTTAGATGTGGGAATTCGATTTGCAATTTCGTAACTAAATTCAATCGGACATTGCGCGTCATATTTTCCGCCAAATACATATGTATCAATATTTATAGATGGGAGCTGATTTCGAATATCAAATGATTTTACTGCGACTTTTCTAAAATAGTCTAAAGCGCGACCTATTGTACGACCGCTATTTGGAAGTGTTTGGGCATATTTTAATTTTTCTTCATTTTTAAACGACATCATCCCCCACTCAAATGACAATTTCCTTCGTTCTTCTTGTACTGTATTTGAATTATTTAGTGCCTCCATAATTTCAATTATTCGATTGAAGTTTTTGTTTTCCTTACAGTAAATACTCTTAGCATGACTCGCGTATGCTTTACTTGCTGCACTGCAACCACATATCAATTTCGTTAAAGACTGTTTTTTTGAAGCAGCGTATTGTAAAGCAAGCATGCCACCTGTTGAATGTCCAGCAAAAGCCCATTTAGGAATATGTAAAGCTTCACGAATCGCTTCCAAATCTAAAATAATTTCTTCTAATTTCATTTGATCATCTACTTCAATAGTTGGAGAATTGCCTGCTCCTCTGACATTGATTAAAAATACTTGGTAATGCTCTGTAAATGGATTAGCAAACCAATTGCCTTTCTCATTAAAAGCCATATAAAAATGTGTAATAGCAAGTGGCTCTCCGTTTCCCTTCACAAAATATTCGAAAGCCCCTCTTGGTGTTTCTATTATCTTTTGTTTCCACATAGAAGACACATCCTTTTTATTGTAAATATAGTGTTGCTATATCCGCATTCTTATTTAAAAATTCGACAATCGTATATGAATACCTTTAAATAATGCGATTAAGGCTAAATGGTTAGATGCTACCCAAAAAAGGCTCGCCAATCACTTAATCGGTCAAGCCTTTTCTGATTAACTGTTTAAAGAAGAAGCAGCTTTTTTAAAGAATTCCCTCCGTTTTACACCGGATACAACTTTCAATGCCAATAACCCTAATAAAAAGAAAGCAAATGATCCGACTAACCCCACTGGACGGATTGAAGTTAGTTCAGCTGCTAAACCGATTAAAACTGTTACAGCCACGATAAAACCTGCTTCCATGACACTAAAGAGACTTTCGAATCTTCCCATCATCCTTACAGGAACATGATTTTGGTAGAAAGTCAAATACCCTGTATTCGCAAACGTTACAGCAAACCCTATTAAAAATATGCCAGGCGCTGCACTATAAAAGCCGCTCGAACTATAAAATACTAGATAATCGATGGAGGTGAAAATGGTCCCAACGCCTATTAAAAAATGAACCGCAAGTTGCTTTGAAAATATGGAATTAATCATTGACCCAATAATTATGCCAGCTCCAAAAACACTTAGTAAAAACCCATAATTAGTATCTGATATTGATAGAACACCTTTCGCAAATGCTGCCTCGACAGAATCTATTGCAGTCATGAATATCGTAATTCCACTAAACAATAAATAGATCTTTGTCACAAAGGCATTGCCCTTACTAAAATTAACAACAACCCGAAAATCGCTTTTTATCAAATCCCATGTAAACCTTTCCCCCTCTATCTCTTTAACACTCTCATCAACATTAGGCAGCAGCCTTATAATCAGTGCCGAAAAAAACAAAGCCACTGCATTCACATAGATGGCAGTATAAGGAGTCCCCATCCAAAATAACATCCCAGCAATTGCCGGACCTAGTAGTGAACCACAAGAATTGATAAAACTACGTAGTGCATTAAACCGTTGCCGATCTGCTTCAGGTATTAGTTTCGTCATATACACCATAGATGTAGGTTGAAAAATCGCACTTGCTATATTAATGACAAACGCTAGTATATAAACATAAATAAGCGAAGGCAAAAATGGAATAATCGCAATACATATTGCTCGAAATACGTCTATTCCCATCATCAGTCGCCGTGTATTTAGCCGATCGATGAAACTACCTGCCCAGGTATTCGTACATACAGTTGCAATTGGACCTAGAATATATAACAAAGCAATTGCAAGTGGAGAAGCTGTTTCATTTAATATGATTAAATTGAGTGCGATATGCTAAACCCATGCACCCACATTTGAAATGCCTATTCCCCCTAATAAGATTAAAGGATACTTCCATCTGAACATAACACCACTCCCTTTTTATTTTTTAAAACAAAATAAAAAACTCACCCCCAAGATCGTAATCTTGAGGGCGAGTCATGTCGCGGTGCCACCCCAGTTCGTTTCTACATTGCTACAGAAACCTTATCGAGTACGGCTATGCATTTAAATTGCATGCGATACTCTATCTCTTTAACGTGAGAACACGTTGCATCATCATTGTTCCAACGAACAAATCCTATGCACAGCTCCAAGCCTTGTTTCAACACACTTCCTATCCCTCTTTTTCACCATCCAGAGGTCTCTGTAGATCATCCGTATGTTTACTCTTCTTTTCATCGCTTTTTTATAGATTTTTGTAATTTTATCCTATTTCGAATTTAAATTCAATCATTACTTTCAAACATAGTATGTATCAACATTTTATTTATCATTTGATTTCCGTTCAAATAAATACGCACCAACAGCAAAAAATACCACAATTAGCATGATAAAGAAAACCATTAAATAATCATTTGACACCAGGTTTATTAACACTGAGCCACCAGCCGAAAGTAAAAAACAACCTGTAAAAAAATACTTAAACAATTTGGATTGCTGGCGAAACCCGATTAAGGCCCCTACGCCTGTTGTTATTATCGTGAACCAAAAAAGGACAGTATCATTCGATATTTCTAAATACATCAGTATATTAAATAGTACGATCCACCATGAAGCTAATACCGGATATCGATATTTCATATACAATGGCATCAAAACCAATCCAAACAGCAAACTAAACAAAATGATAAAGATGGTTGGCATTAGCAAATATAATATAGAGTTAATCGTAAATAAACCGGCAGTTGTTAAGAAAAAAAGTCCGAATCCTCTTGAACTATACCGCTTCCATCCTTGAATAGCCAAAGCAAATAAACCTAGGATCAATAAGGCAAATAACCATTCGATTCCCTCCCATTGCCCTGACAATTGATACAATAGGATATTACCCAAAACAGCCACAACATATATCAAGAATTCCTTCATTCCGGTCCCCCTATTTTAAGCTATAATTCTATTTCAGTTTATTTTTTAAATATGATATTCTCCTCTAATAAGTAAGTTCTAAATCCCTTGATTATTACGAAGTTCAATAATGGTTCCTTCTGGTGCTATTAATTTACATAGGTCGCCATTTTCGACATGGTAAATAATTTCTTCATTTTTTCTTATAAAATTACATTTCATTCTTTGCAAACGTTCGACTTCGAATTCTAGATCTTCTACCCAAATACAAAAATGAACAAGACCTTCACTGTTTGAATTGACCGGTGTTAATATTTCATGTTGTTTGCCTGTCTGAAGTTCAATATAAAAAGCACCTAGCTTTAACCAAGTATTAAATTCACGCCCATGAAAATTAGGAGATTCTTGAACAACTTCAAACCCCAAACCTTTCGTATAAAATTCAATTGTTTCTACATATGAATTTGTCTGTATACATAGATAATGTACGTAACTATTTTTCTTTACTATCCCCCCATAAATGCGTCATTTTGAGAAGTCACTATTGCATTTTGAATTTATCAAATTATCAGATTTATGAATATGTATTATTACTATATCTATGTCATTATTACTAAAAAAACATGTAAATTTCCTTTCAAAATATTATATTGAGTCAAAAGAAGAAACATCTTCATATAGTCTAGAACCAAAAGATTTGATGCAATTACTTAGCTAACATTCAAATAGGTCTTACTGTTGTTTTAATACAAAATCCCCCAGTAGCTTCATTCTACTGAGGGATTCTTTTAATAGTATCATTCCAATTTATGGTAATAAAGTTATGAATTAAAGAAATCCAAAATATCCTTATCCGTTTTAAGAATTTCATCTTCATTTACATTTAAAGCAGCTGCTAACTTTTGTGAATTTTTAAAACGATTATTTGAATCTAAGTTCAAATCGTATGCCTTGTTGGTTAATATATGCAATTCTTCGTACTCATTATAAATTTTTTGAAGAACGTCTTTATAGGCATCGTCAATCTCTGAAATAGCTTCGGTATATTTTTCTTTTAAGACTTCAACAGGTACAACGGTATAATATGCTGTTTCTTTCATCTTTAGTTTGACCTTTTGGATAATTGACCTAAAATTATCCATTGCATAAATAACTGTTACAGAAACAATTCCAGTTAAACCCCCACCTAATATCCCACCGATTAATGATGCGAATGGAGCAAGTGGAATTACCGTCATCAAATAGTTTATAAATGCTTCGGTAATTATTACACCAACTGATGTAATAACAGCTGCTACAATAACTTTTGAGCCCTCGTAAATAGCTTGTTTACGTGTCATATTATTAGGAGGAGCTATAATCATTCTTATTGCTTGAATTAAACTATTAGTCCCTTCAGTTAAAATCTTTACAATATTTTTTGATGTTGTGAAGAATGTATTAATGATTACAGTCATTAAATTACTGACAAATCCACTTATAAATCCTTCTGTATATCCTACAAAGACTTTTTTTAACGATTGAAGAGATAATGCTCTTTTTTTAACATTTTGACATGCTTGTTTAAAAGCATTCATTCTTTCTGTATTTGACTCAAATGTATTGAATTGTTTAAAGTATGTGCTCATCTCTGAGAAAAATGCATTTTGAAATTCATAAAGAAAAATACCGATTGCTTGACGCATTGCCATTTGCTTTCCTTGTCGAATACCTGTTTCTTTAATATTTTTCTTGTAATATGCTTTCTTAGCATCCTTTATACTTTTCTCCACGTGTTGTTTTGCAGTATTATATTTATCTTTAGCCATTTGTTCGTCAATATTAAAGCGATCTTTGTTCTTTACATCGCTATGTTTAGAACTAGTAGACTCCATCCATTCCATTAAATCATGTTCGCCTTTAGATTGGTTCATACTTCCTTCTGCCCAAGTAAGATTCTTTTGATCAACCGCCATAGATCCTCTTTGCTCATCTGACATATAAAGTCTAGCTTCGTCATTTTTATGGATTGTTGCTGCGGAGATAATATGATCTTTATGAGCACGACCATCTTTTTTTAGTTCTTTACCAGTATATCCGTCGTAGATGTGCTTATTTTCTTGAAACTCTTTCTTTCTATTTTTACTAAAATCTTTTTCATATATATTTTTTCGAGTTTCTTTATTATAAGGATTCTTAAAACGTCTTTCATCTTCCTGATTGGCAAATACATTATTCCTCGCATTATGTAAAGTAGTGACATTACCTCCATCTTTTAAATCTACAAGATTGCGTAATCCAAATTGTTGTAACATTGTTGTTATTACAATTTCCTTATATTGTTCTAATAATTCCGCAGTCATCTTAGGAGACTCTTCTGGTAATGCGTTTAACGCCTCCATATATTGCGATTCTAGATAGTCCGTAAACGTTACCAAATCATCCAGCTCCTAACCTTCTGCACCAATTGAACGATTTAATAATCGTGAAGCAGATTTCATATTGTTAACTAATGTACCTAAATTAGTGATTATTTGTGAATTAGTTTGAGCTATAACTTTAAAATCATAATCATATTGTTTTACACTTTCGCTTATTACTTCCAATAAGATACCTAATCTTTCTCGTGTATACACAGTTTCCTCTTTAGTTTTAACTATTTCCGCTTTTGTACCTTCTAAAACTTTAATAGCTTTTCGAATTTCTTTTGCTTTTTCTAGTGCTTCATTACCAGCTTTTTTATTTTTACTATTTGCAAGTATACCAGCTGTTGCAATAGCACCACCTCCTATTGCCCAACCAAGTGGACCAGCAAGTGCTAAAAATGATGATCCTGCTGCAATTCCACCACCTCCAGCAGTAAGTGCTCCTCCTCCTAACCAAGCTAAAGCTGCGTTAGTTGCCGCGGCACCTGACAATGCAGAAATTGCAGTTCCTGTAGAAGCAGTCCCAAATGTTGTTGCAATTGCCAACGCAGCTGACGGACCTAAAGCCGCAACTCCTGCTCCTACAGCTACACCAGCCCCTGCACCTAATGCATTTTTCTTTAATGCTAGATCTACCTCTTTCTCAATTTCTAACACTGTATTTTCGAATTTTTTATATTGGATTTGAATTTCTTTAACGTCCGTTTCCATATCAAATGGTTTGTTTTTAATCTTATTTACGAAATCCAAAGTTTCCTCAATTGTCTTTTTTAAAGAAAGACGTTGATTTAATAAATTCTCAGAAGTAGTTACTATTTGTTTTTGTGTTTCTTCATAATTTTGATAAGCAGCTTTGTACTCTGCGATAGATTCTTTTTTAAATTGTTTTTTAAACATTTAAAACACCTCGTCGTCATTTTTTATCTTCATTCAATTAACTGTATTGGTTTAACATTCTCTTCACAACATGTTTCATTTCTTCTCTTAAATCCTTGGGTTCTAAAACTTCTACATATTCGCCTTGACTTAATAACCACATCTTAATCCCATTTCCATATACTTCTGCTTCAAAAGTGATGCCTCGCTCATTTTCAGATAAAACATGAGCTGTGGGAAGTCTATCGAGAACAGCTTGAGGGGATGGGCCATTAAATCTAAATTTTATCTTTGTTAATGCACCAGTTTGCATAAATTGAATACGTTTCCGAAATTCCCCTTCTTGAAAACGCTCATTATATGGTAATTGAAAATGTTCATCCATTGTCTGATAAGAGAGAATACGATCTATTCGATATACTGTTGGATAATCCAGCTCAAAATCTACTTGAAATGCAATCAAGTAAAAATAATACTCTGAAAAAATTAGACCAACAGGTTTTAGTTTTCTAACTCTTTCACTTTTTCCCAATTCTTTTTTGTAATGAATTTTAATCGTTCGTTTTGTATGTATTGCAAACGCGATTTCCCAAAGTGTTGCAAACAAGGATTTCTTATGTTGTAAATCAACATATAAGTATTTTTCATTAAGGATTAATTTTTTAATCAGATCTCGATCAGTAGGTAAAGCTAAATTAGTGATTTTGTCTAGTAACCTCTCCATCTCTTCTTTTGGAAATGCTCTAGATTCAATTAAAATTTTTGTAATCGCTAATATTTCCTCTTTAAGTAAGAATGCTTCAGATTCAGAATCTATTTTGTAAATTTTTCTCTTATGATCATATTCTAAATACTGATTAGTTTTAGATAATTCAAGAAAAGACCTTATACTTTCTAGATCCCGTTGAATCGTTTTTTCTCCCACACCAAAATTATCCGCTTCTGATTTTTTCGAAAGAGTATGTCCGTTGCATAAGCGGTCATACATTGATAGAATCCTACTAACTTGCGTTTCTCTAGATTGTTTGCTGCAGTTCATTATTGCCCCCCTTTCTTATCATTTATTTGTTAGCTTTACAAATTTAATATACAAAAATAATTGGACATATTATGTACATCGAAGAAGGTTTCTAAAAGTTTTCCTCTATTTTTTCGTAAGAACCCATATTTCATAAGTTTTTTGGACTTATAATCAATTTCAACGAATCCAATATGCATGAATTATTTCAATGATAAATAATACCCAATAACATTATATTACAATTTATCTATCGTTGTTTATTTTTAAGCTAAATTTTCTTTTTATATCCTTTTTTATAGTTATTTATAATCAATAAAAATCCCCTTTTATACCTCTAAAAATTAGATAAAAGATGTAGATTAGTTAAAATAATTTGTAAAGTACGGAGGGAATTCAAATTCAATTAATAGTGATAGGGGACTATAACGATGTAAAACTACAGTGACGAAGTTGATAAAAATATTGAAGATCAAAAGGATCCAAAAACAACTGAAGTAAGTACTAAAAGAAGTAAAGAGTTATATGATTCATTACAAGCATTATCAGGGCCAATGGAATTTAAAAAAGCTGCCGCCTGCAAAATACAGACAGCAGCTACACTTTATTATCAGTAAATTGATCTTTACTTGCACCTATAAGAATCCAGCCTAATAATTTATCATTCTCTGTTGCAATTAAATAGTAGCTTTCTTTTTCTAATAATGGTTGGATAAGATTTTTGGCCTTTTCAATTGTAGGTGTTATTTCTCCCAATGTCCCATCAAATATAGCTTGCGGAGAAAGTGAAATAATCTCTTGTAATTCAACGTTATTTGGTTTTCGAATATCCATAACTAAAATCACTCCTTCCTAAACGTCTTTGGCATTAAAACAGCTACGACCTCCCCAGTCACAACAAGGTCGTCTCCTGCAAATACTTCTGTGTAGACTTTATATTTTTTTTGATGGATTTCTTCTACTGTTCCAATCGCTTTTAGTGGTTCTCCAATAGGTGTTGGATGTTTGAAATCAACTTTTAGAGATTTTGTCACAAATCTTGGCGGATTTACACCATCTCCGACTTTATGTCCATTCTTTCGGTGTAGATACAAAGAGGCTGATCCAGCTCCATGACAGTCAATAAAGGACGCTAATAAGCCCCCGTATACAAAGCCAGGTATTCCACCTGTATGCTCGGGGCGTGGTGTATAAATGGTTATCGTTTTTTCACCAAACCAACCTGTTCGAAGATGGTATCCATCCTCATTTAACCTACCGCATCCATAACACCAAGCAAACTCATCAGGGTAATCATCTTGAATCGCTCTCAGCACTTTTTCCTCCATCTAAAAACCCCCTAATTGAATAGTTATAGCGTATTTCTTACTACTAGTTGAGAAGAATAATTTAAACAATATATTCTTTATACTCTTTATCTAGTATATGATTTACATTTATATATATTTTGAATATAGCAAATAATTAGATTAATATATATTTTTTCCACCACTATATCTCATCA
>NZ_QWUA01000055.1 GCF_003576525.1 Rummeliibacillus sp. POC4
GTCTTATTTTTAATTTTGAATTGTATAAAAATACAGGAAATTGTCTTGTTGAGCCATATGTGTTCCTACCCTTAAAATGAGGATAGAATATAAAGGGGGGGAATGATTTTATGGCACTATTAGATATTTCGATAATTGGAGTCCCTATGGATCTGGGACAGCTACGTAGAGGGGTAGATATGGGGCCGAGTGCAATTCGATATGCAGGTGCAATCGAGCGTTTACAATCAATTGGACATCGCGTAGTAGATGAGGGAGATATCTATATAGATCATTCAAAAAAGGGGAATTCTAATCATACAACTTTACGAAATCTAGATGCCGTTGCTAATGCGAATATCGAATTAGCACATAAAGTCCATAAAGTTGTAGCTGTTGGCCAATTTCCATTGGTTTTAGGGGGAGATCATAGTATTGCAATTGGTACATTAGCGGGAATATCAGATGCCTATAAAAATTTAGGTGTCATTTGGTATGATGCTCATGCAGATATGAATACGAGTGATACCTCACCAACAGGTAATATTCATGGAATGCCATTAGCAGTTAGTATGGGATTAGGGCATGAACGATTAGTGAACATAAGAGATTATTCACCTAAAGTTAAACCAGAGAATATTGTTATTATTGGAGCTCGTTCAATTGACGAAGGTGAGAAAAAGTTAATACATCAAAAGGGAATAAGAGTTTATACAATGCATGAAATTGATCGGTTAGGAATGACGGATGTAATACAAGATGCCATTATCTATTTACGAGGGCAGAATGTAGATGGGGTGCATCTATCATTAGACTTAGATGGGATTGATCCTATATATACTCCAGGGGTTGGAACTCCAGTGCCAGGAGGAATTACATATCGTGAAAGTCATTTAGCGATGGAAATGTTACAGGATTCAGGATTAATCACTTCTGCTGAGTTTGTTGAGGTAAATCCGATTCTTGATGAAAAAAATAAAACAGCTGATGTAGCTGTTGCCTTAATGGGTTCTCTATTTGGCGAAAAATTAGTCTAAGGTTAAAAATTTTTCACGTTTAAGTAAATCTAAAACTTTTTACAAAGATTAAAAAGAGTCGGTGACTTTCAATCGGCTCTTTTATTATATTTTTTAGAGTTATTTTTGTGTGGAGAAAATAATAAAAGTTGTAAGTAATTTACTGGAAGTATTGGTATAATAAAATATAAAGAATATTATTTAAAAAATTTCAAACAAAAATGAAACCATAAAAGTAACTTGTTCGTATATAACGGGTAACCGCATAGCGGAGGGGAAATCACATGGATGCGTTAGTCAACAAAAGAATAAAGCAAGTGCTGAAAGGTGATCAACAAGCGTATTCAGATATTGTGAGCCTCTATCAGCAACAGGTATATCATGTATGTTATCGTATGTTGAACAATCGACACGAAGCAGAAGATATTGCGCAAGAAGCTTTTATTCGTGCATATACAAATTTGCACACTTTCGATTTAAAAAGAAAATTTTCAACATGGCTATTTCGTATAGCAACAAATCTATGTATTGATAGGATAAGGAAAAAGAAACCGGACTATTATTTAGATGCTGAAATTGCAGGTACTGATGGATTGGATATGTATTCTCAAATTGCTTCCACTAATCGACTCCCTGATGAAGAAGTTGAAAGAATGGAATTGCAAGAAAGAATCCAATATGAGATTAGTTGCTTGCCGGAAAAGTATCGTGTAGTTATTATCTTAAAGTATATGGAAGAATTGCCGTTGCAGGAAATTAGCGATATTTTAAATATGCCACTAGGAACAGTAAAAACACGTATTCATCGTGGTCGTGAAGCATTAAGAAAGCAATTAGGCAATTTGTAGGAGGGGTTTCACTATGAGTACATGCCCTGAACATATCGTGCAATACATGCATGAATATTTAGATGGGGACATTAGCCGCGAACATGAGCAAGAGCTAAAGGCATATATGCGAGATTGTAAGGATTGTCAACAGCATATGCAAGAGTTAACAAGTACCATAGCGTTCGTCAAAAGTGCAGCTGTTATAGAAGTGCCTCCAAATTTTGTAGAACAAGTTATGCAAAAACTTCCTAAAAGAAGAATGCGAACAGGTGTCCAAAGTTGGCTACGGCGACATCCCTTTTTTGTCGCCGCTGCATTGTTTTGTATTTTTATGAGTGCCTCTCTATTTTCAGGATATAAAAACGATCAAGAGTTTTCTTTCACCAAACAGCCAAACCTACAAGTGGAGGGGCAAACAGTTATAGTCCCTGAAGGTGAAACCGTAAAAGGTGATATTGTTGTGAAGAATGGTGATATTATTGTAAAAGGTGCTGTTGAAGGTGATATAACAGTTATTAACGGTAAATATATGGCCTCTACGGCAAATGTAACTGGTCAAATTGATGAAGTCGATGAAGTGTTTGAATGGCTATGGTATAAAATAAAAAGCAGTGCAAAAAACGCATGGTCTTTTATTGAGAAAAATGAATAAACTGGTATGGAAAGTCTACTTTTAAAATAGTGGGCTTTTCTGCTTCATACAGGTAGAAAGAAAGGTAAATGTGCTATACTTGATATATAGTACTCGCTAGAAAAGTGGGGGATCCACATGTCTTTTATTAATGAATTTACACAATTCACCAGCAACCAATGGGTGAAAATGGTATTAAATGTAATTGATATTTTATTAGTATGGTTAGTGATTTACAAGATATTAACATTGATTCGCGGTACTAAGGCGGTTCAGCTTTTAAAAGGTATTTTCGTTATTATAATTATTCGGATTATAACAGTTTATTTTGGACTAACGACGCTAGGATGGATGACAAAGCAGGTTATAAATTATGGTTTCTTAGCAATCATTATCATTTTCCAACCTGAATTGCGTAGGGCATTAGAGCAATTAGGTAGAGGGAAGTTGTTTGCTAGAAGCAATTTACAAGAGGAAGAAGAACAAGCAAGATTGGTATCTGCTATGTCTAAATCAGTAAGTTATATGGCTAAACGTCGTATTGGCGCGCTTATTTCAATTGAACGTGATACAGGGTTAAATGATTATATTGAAACTGGTATACCAATGTACTCCGAAATTTCTTCTGAGTTAATCATTAATATATTTATACCAAATACACCGCTTCATGATGGAGCAGTGGTTATACAAAAGAATAAGATAGCTGCAGCAGCATGTTATCTACCTTTGTCAGAAAGTCCATTCATCTCGAAAGAACTAGGTACTCGACATCGTGCAGCAATTGGAATAAGTGAAGTGACTGATGCAGTAACAGTTGTTGTCTCAGAGGAAACAGGTGCTATTAGTTTAACGATAAATGGAGATTTACATCGTGATTTATCGATTGAAGAATTTGAATCTCGTTTGCAACGCGCATGGTTCGGGGAGTCAACTTCAGCAATTAGTACCTCCAAATGGAACTGGAGGGGTGATAAAAAGTGATGGATAAACTAATTGATAGTCCATGGTTTGTACGTATTACAGCCCTTGCGTTAACATTACTAATTTTCTTTACCGTAAAGTCTGAAACAAGTACTGAAAATAATACAACGACAACATCTGACCGCCAATCTGAGATTATTCATGATGTCCCAGTAAAAGTACTATATGACAATGAAAACTTGATTGTCTCCGGTGTTCCTCAAACCGTAGATGTGTCTATTGAAGGTCCGTATGCACTGGTATTTCAAAAGAAGACGATTAAAGATTACCAAGTTTACTTAGATTTAAGCAAAGCAACTATAGGTAAACATAAAGTCAAATTTAAATATAAGGGCTTTTCAGATAAGTTAAAAGTTCGAGTTGAACCAGCCACTGTTAATGTTTCGATAGAAGAAAAGGTAACACGAACATTTAAGGTTGAACCCGATTTTAATGAAAGCCAACTAGCTTCTAATTATTTTGTTAAATCGATGTATGCAAATCCTAATGAAGTAACAGTAACTGGGGCAAAAAGTGTTGTTGACCGTATTGTTTATATTAAAGCGATGTTATCGGGTCAATTTTCAGCTACAGAGTCCTTTACAAAAGAAGCAGAGGTTAAAGTCCTGGACAGAGATATGAACAAACTCGACGTGATAGTCGAACCAGCAACTGTACCAGTGAAAGTTGACATTGGGGAGTATAATAAGGAAGTGCCAATTTCCTTAAATGTGAAAGGCAGTCCTAAAAGTGGTTCGAAAGTAAAATCATTAAATACTGACACAAACTACATTACATTGTTTGGTTCAAAGAAGGATTTAGAAAAAATAACCACATTTCCTGTTGATGTAGATGTTACGAAATTAAAAAAATCTGGTGATGTAATTGTTAATTTGCCAAAACCAACAGGTGTGACAAAACTTTCTGTAAACCAATTGAAAGTTCATGTATCATTAGATGAATCCATTACTACCGATCAACAAAAAGGTGAAAATACAATTGAACAAGATGAAACATCAAATACATCTATAAAAACATTAGAAAATGTTAAGGTGCAAATAAGAAATTTAGATACAAAACAATACACCATTGATGAAAATGCAGATCATTATGTATCAGTTGTAATTACTGGTGATCAACAAAAACTATCAAATGTCAAAAAATCAGACATACAGCTTTATGTTGATGCAGATAATGTGACTGAAGGAGTTAATACTTTAAAAATAGTAGGAAGCAGCCCATCAGGTACTACATGGAAAGCTACACCAAGTACTATAAAACTAAAGGTAAAACAACTGTCTTAAACAGATTTGTAAAAATGGATATAGTTTTGAAGGAGAGAATACAAAATGGGTAAATATTTCGGAACAGACGGCGTCCGCGGTGTCGCCAATAGTGAGCTAACACCTGAGTTAGCATTTAAATTGGGACGCTTTGGTGGATACGTTTTAACGAAAGAGACCACAGAACGTCCAAAAGTATTAATTGGACGAGATACACGTATTTCAGGCGAAATGTTAGAAGGAGCGCTTGTTGCTGGATTACTATCAGTAGGAGCAGAAGTTATGCGTTTAGGCGTGATTAGTACTCCAGGAGTTGCTTACTTAACACGTGTAATGAGCGCTCAAGCTGGTGTTATGATTTCAGCATCACATAATCCTGTTGCAGATAATGGTATTAAGTTTTTTGGCCCAGACGGTTTTAAATTATCAGATGCACAAGAGGAAGAAATTGAAGCTCTACTAGATCAAGAACAAGACCAACTACCTCGTCCAACAGGTGGTGACCTTGGTTCTGTAACTGATTACTTTGAAGGTGGACAAAAATACATTCAGTATTTGAAACAAACCGTATATGAAGACTTTACAGGTATTCATATTGCATTAGATTGTGCAAATGGTGCAACATCAGCTTTAGCAACACATCTATTCGCTGATTTGGAAGCTGATTTATCTACTATGGGTTCTTCTCCAAATGGTTTAAATATTAATGATGGTGTCGGCTCAACACATCCTGAAAAACTTGCGCAATTTGTTCAAGAAAAAGGTGCTGATGTAGGTTTAGCATTTGATGGTGATGGAGACCGTTTAATCGCTGTTGATGAAAATGGTCAAATTGTCGATGGAGACCAAATCATGTATATTTGTGCAAAACATTTACATGCAGAAGGAAAACTACAAAAAGATACAGTTGTTTCAACTGTTATGAGCAACATGGGCTTCTACAAAGCTTTAGAAGAAAATGGTATGCATAGTATCCAAACTAAAGTAGGAGATCGTTACGTAGTAGAAGCTATGCGTGAAGGTAACTATAATGTTGGTGGCGAACAATCAGGTCATATCGTATTCTTAGATCATAATACAACAGGTGATGGTTTACTTACTGGCTTACAATTAGTTAATACAATGAAAGTAACCGGCAAGAAATTATCAGAGCTTGCTTCTGAAATGACGATCTTCCCTCAAAAACTTATCAATGTTCGTGTAACAGATAAACACGCTGTGAAAGAAAATGAAAAAGTAGCAGCAATCATTGACCAAGTTGAACATGAGATGAACGGAGATGGACGTGTCTTAGTTAGACCTTCAGGGACAGAACCATTAGTTCGTGTCATGGTAGAAGCACCATCAAGTGAACTATGCGAATCTTATTGCAAACGAATTGCAGATGTCGTTCGTGAAGAAATGGGATTAAAAGATTAATCATTAAAAGAAATTTGATAAATTGACAAAGAAGAAATCTCTTAGACGGGATTTCTTCTTTTTTGTGCAAAAAATTTATGATGTTGTTAAATCATAATTCATATAGTGAATACTAAGTTTGTAAAATCTGTAATAGTAATGACAAACTTTTTTAATAAAAACATGCAACAAAATGGTAGCCAATTGCGTATAATAAGGTAATTGATTTTATTTTTGTATTGTAAACCTTTTCAATGCATGTTTGTAATTGACTATGAAAAGTGTTTTCAGTATGATGAGAATGCTAAGAATTTTTAAAGGTCTAACCTCTTAAAAAAGATTAGTATATTGCTAAGGAGGGTCGTATCGAAGCAAAAAATCGGAAAACAGTTATAGCGCCAGTACTGAAGAAATCGAGCGTAGAAGCTTCAGTAGACGAGGTGGAGGAGTATCGAAGTTTTCGGCGGATGCCTCCCGGTCGCAAGTGCCCGATCGTATGCTTACTTTTAAATGGCTCAAGTAATTGAGCAGACAGAGAGAGTAAGAAGGCAAAATAGCAGCTGTACTTTTGTGTACTTCACCTATTTAGGGGAAGGCTACTTTTATACGGCTAATTTTGCGAAAGTTCGGAGGAAAATTAAATGTGTGGTATTGTTGGATATAATGGCTTACTAGATGCCAAAGAAATATTATTAAAAGGTTTAGAAAAATTAGAGTACCGTGGGTATGATTCTGCGGGTATCGCTCTTATCAATAATGAAGGTGTAACAGTTTTTAAAGAAAAAGGTCGTATTGCAGATTTACGTGAAGAAGTGGATCCAACAGTTGAAGCTACTGTTGGAATTGGACATACACGTTGGGCAACTCACGGTGTGCCAAACCGTCGTAATGCACACCCTCATCAAAGTGCATCAGGTCGTTTCACATTAGTGCACAATGGTGTATTAGAAAACTATCATCTATTACAAGATGAATTTTTACAAGGTGTTGAAATGCAATCTGATACAGATACAGAAGTTATTGTTCAACTTGTTGAGAAATTCGTCAATGATGGGATGACAACTGAAGATGCTTTCCGTCATACATTAACACTTGTCAACGGATCTTATGCACTTGCCTTACTAGATGCAGAAGATACTGAAACAATTTTTGTAGCAAAAAACAAAAGTCCATTATTAGTTGGTGTAGGTGATGGCTTCAATGTTGTTGCATCTGATGCAATGGCGATGCTTCAAGTCACAAACCAATATATTGAATTGCATGATAAAGAAATCGTTATCGTGGGTAAAGATTCTATGACGATTAAAAAACTAGATGGAACTGTTGTAGAACGTGCTCCTTATACAGCTGAGTTAGATATGAGCGACATCGAAAAAGGCACATATCCTCACTACATGCTTAAGGAAATCGATGAACAACCAGGTGTTGTCCGTAAAATTATTCAAGCATATCAAAATGAAGAAGGCGAGTTAACAATTCCTTCTGAAATTGCCGAAGCACTTCATGAAGCGGATCGTTTATATATTGTCGCTGCAGGCACAAGTTACCATGCTGGTCTTGTAGGAAAACAATATTTTGAAAAGATTGCAGGTATTCCTGTAGAAGTTCATATTTCAAGTGAATTTGGCTACAACATGCCATTGCTATCGAAAAAACCATTCTTTATCTTCATCTCTCAATCAGGTGAAACAGCTGACAGCCGTCAAGTATTAGTGAAGATTAAAGAACTTGGTCACCCTTCTTTAACTATCACAAACGTACCAGGATCAACATTATCTCGTGAAGCAGATTACACATTGCTATTACATGCTGGTCCCGAAATAGCAGTAGCATCAACGAAGGCATATGTCGCACAAGTAGCAGTACTTGTGATTGTTGCCTATGTAGAAGCACAATCACAAGGTAAACAATTAGACTTTGATCTTAAAGCTGAACTTGCTATTGCAGCTAACGGAATCCAATCAATTGTTGATGACAAAGATGGTCTAAAAGAAATTTCAGATTCATTCTTAGCGACAACACGAAATGCATTCTTCATCGGTCGTATTGTAGATTACTATGTAAGTCTTGAAGGCGCATTAAAACTAAAAGAAATCTCATATATTCAAGCGGAAGGATTTGCAGGTGGCGAACTAAAACACGGTACCATCGCTCTAATCGAAGATGGCACTCCTGTATTCGCATTAATCACTCAAAAAAATGTGAGTCTAAATCTTCGCGGAAATGTAAAAGAAGTCGTAGCACGTGGAGCTAACCCATGCATTATCTCAATGGAAGGCATGGAAGAAGCGGGAGACACAATTGTTCTACCAGATGTGCACCAACTGCTAACACCACTTGTATCTGTAGTAGCCCTACAACTAATCAGTTACTATGCAGCACTATACCGTGGTTGTGATGTTGATAAACCACGCAACTTAGCTAAATCAGTGACTGTTGAGTAGTTGGTTCAACGGAGAAACAGTTATTGTTGAAAGACAACAAAGTCGGGAACTGACACATTCGACCAAAATTTAATAATTATGAGCACGATTCAATTTTTGTTGGATCGTGCTTTTTGTTTATCGAAATAAACAAGGAATCTGGCGTTTTATATTTACATAAAGGATTTTTTTAATAGAACGAGAACTAGAGTAATATTATCTATTTTAATCTTATGATCTAACAGGTAGTTTAGGTTATTAATCTGTTGATTTGGTGAATTAACGTTTGAATTTTAAATGAGTTGAAATGTATATCAAGTCTATTCATATGATTTATAGATGGAGGGATGTATTAAAAATATGAAAAGGAATGTCTTCATTTTAATAGCGATAGTGGCGTTAACTGTTGGGAGTTATTTTGTTATTGAGTTATTAAATTCAAACCCACCCAAACCGATCCTTACTGTTGAAGGGAAAAAAGTAGAAGTGGCACAAGGATCATATTGTTGGGAGGGACTTATTGATGCAAAGTGTGTTGATACCGTTTCACCACATGAAATTATCAATGTTAAAAATCTTAAACCTATAACGGTATCAGCACAATCTGAATTGAAAATAAAATATAAAAAAGAGCCAATAGAAAATACATTAGGGGTTAATAGATGGATTAATAATAAAGATTCAGAGAGTATTCCAATAAAAAGAAATGTAATACGATTGCCAAAAGAAAAAGGAAAACATGTATACAATGTTTTTGCAAATTGGGATAATGGCAGTTCAAATTATATCTTTGTTGTTGAAGTTAGGTAATCATAAAGCAATTAATGATAGGAGGAAATGACTTTGGAAGAAAAAGATAAACATCATATTTCAATAGGTACAGAAGGCATAACAAATCAAGAAGTAGAAGTCTTTAATCCTATAAAGTCGGATAACGAAGCAATGGGGCTTCAATCTAATGAGAAAAGGTGGGAATTGCATAATAAACCAAAAGGAATAAAGTATATTGGCTATGGAGTTGTTATATTTTTTATTATTATTTTCATATGTACGATTGTTTTTCAGTTTGTGTAACACTATTAGTACCGAATATATAGTTAGAAAAAAATACATGCAGTTTCGAAATATTTAAATGATTATCAGGAGGACTCATCTAATGCAAAATAGCAATAAAGAATGGATTGGTGCAGCTGCAATTATTATTTTACGGGGTAAATTGTTGATGGTTCGTGGCAAGGGCAGAAATAGTTGGAGTGTACCCTCAGGTGGCATTGAGCATAGTGAGTCTTCCGAGCAAGCTTGTATTCGTGAGGTGTGGGAAGAAACAGGATATAAAGTAAAAATAATTCGAGATTTGCATACAAAGGAAGCAGTGATTGATGCGTTCCATGTCACAACAGATTATTTCTTATGTGAAATCATCGCTGGAGTTATTACTTATCACGATCCAGATAAAATTATAGTAGAAATTGCTTGGAAATCGGTTGTTGAACTGGAAAAACTCCCTCTTGATTATCCTGAAGACAAAGATATTTTACTAACTCTATTAAAAACTTCAATGCATAATTGAAATGGCTATGTAAAAAATGAAATTATAATCCTAAAAAGAAATAGATAAAAACGTCGCTGTAATTCAGTGGCGTTTTTATTAAGCTTCGAGAGAAAGAGAGGCAGGCAAAAGTTTTTCTTGTATTAATACGATTATTAAAGCAACTACATTTATATGAACCAATTCATAATGGGGCAACGCAAGTGGATGAAAGTTGCAATTTCAGTAGAAAAGAAGAAAAAAGTTTTACAGACATATTTTAAAAATGGGCTAGATGTGGACTATGTATCACTTCGTCGCTATTTAATCGAATATGGTTTTATGGAGAGAACGGATGATTGTTCGATATATTGGGTGAAAGAATGAACTAAGGGGCTGATTTTTTGAAATCTAACTATTATTCAATTGGACAAATGGCGAAGATGACTAATTTATCTGGTCAAACCCTACGTTATTATGATCGAATTGACTTATTTAAACCAATTTATACAGATGCTTTGACAAATTATCGCTATTATACAGAATCGCAGCTTTATACGTTGGACCTCATTAAAAGTTTGAAATACGTCGGAACTCCTCTTGATAAGATTAAAGAGGTACAACATTATGCTGTGGAGGATATGATTCCTTTTTTAGAAGAACAGGAAAAGAGGATAGAAAATCAGTTAGCCCAATTAAAAGAGGCTCAATATATATTACGTAAGACTAGAAAACAAATGCTTGAACAACTTTCAATCCCTAGCTTTGGCGAAGTATACGAAAAGCGAGAAGATGCTTCACGTATACTCTGTTTAGAGGTAACAAACGTTACAGCTGAATCTACTTCAGCAGAAGATACTATAAAACTAATGAAAGCAATTGAAAATGAGGGCAGCGTACAAACAACTCGATACGGAAGTATATATCCTTTGAAAAACTATCATTCTATAAGTGATATTATCTATCAATTTATTTTCATACCCATATTGACGGAAAAGTCTATTGAATTAGCCGAGGATAACATCACAGTAAGATTAATGCCTTCTGGTCGTTATGCTAGTATTGCTTTTGTTTATTCTCCAAAGGCATATATTGAACATTATAAAAAGTTATATGCATATATCGAGAAAAAGCAGATTCAAACAGAAATGGACGTCTTTGAAATTGTTATGCCAATGCACTATTCACCAAACAAGGAAGAACAGGTCATCGTTGAGTTAAAGTTGAAAATAGAAGATTAAACTCTTGACCTTATAGTTGCTATAAGGTTTATCTTTGAAGGAGCGGTTTACATTGCTATAAAAAATGATTGGAGCATCCTCATGGGTAACAACAAGAATAATATGGTTTTAACAATATTATTAGGGAACTTATTTATTGCTTTCTTAGGAATCGGACTTGTCATTCCTATATTGCCAACGATTATGAATGAATTTAAGATAAGTGGATCTGTAGTTGGGTATTTGACAGCTGCTTTTGCGTTGACGCAACTAATCGTTTCACCTTTTGCTGGGAAAGCAGCCGATCGTTTTGGTAGAAAAATTATGATTGTACTTGGACTATTTATATTTGCACTTTCAGAATTATTATTTGCTGTTGGTCAAAGTATTGAGGTTTTATTTTTATCACGTATTTTGGGTGGTATTAGCGGAGCTTTCATCATGCCAGCAGTGACAGCTTTTATCGCAGATATTACAACATTTGAAACCCGTTCAAAGGCACTTGGCTATATGTCAGCTGCCATCAGTACAGGTTTTATTATAGGACCGGGGATAGGGGGATTCTTAGCTGAATTCGGTACAAGAATCCCATTTTTTGCAGCTGCAATTCTAGGATGTGTTGCGGGCTTTTTATCTTTAGTGGCGTTAAAGGAACCAATACGACGACAAAATGTAAATGAATCTACGGAAACAGAAAAAACAAATAGTTTACGTAAACTATTGATGCCGATATTCTTAATACCATTTAGTTTAATTTTTATTTCATCATTTGGTTTAGCATCATTTGAATCCTTTTTTAGTTTATTTGTAGATAAGAAGTTTAACTTTACACCATCTGATATTGCAATTGCGATTACAGGTGGAGGTATTATGGGAGCAATCGTACAATTGTTGCTATTTGACCGATTAACAAGAAAGATTGGTGAGATTAACGTCACTCGGTATAGTCTCATATTTTCAGTCATTCTTGTATTTCTCGTTACCGTGGTTAATGGTTACTTGTCAATTATGCTAGTGTCCTTTTTTGCATTTGTCGGCTTTGATTTAATCCGTCCAGCCCTTACAACATATTTATCTAAAATCGCTGGGGATGACCAAGGTTTTGTCGGTGGCTTGAATTCGATGTTTACTTCTTTAGCTAATGTTATTGGACCGATAATTGGAGGGCTGCTGTATGATGTGAATATCAATTACCCGTATTATTTTGCAACGGTCTTATTAATAATTGGTTCAATTACTGCATTCGTATGGAGAGACTCGAAGAAGATGATGAATAAGAATTCGATTAAAGAAATAGCAGAGGAATAAGAATTCGAATTTTTTCTCTAAAAAGTAAAAGGCTCCGTATTCTATCATTAGAAACGGGGCTTGTTTTATATATGAAAGGGCATATCTGTGTAAATTAAACAGAATTTTCTGATATAATATATTTTCGATATATAAAATAATTATATAGTGGAGGAAAAGTGAGATGAAAAGAATTTATGTCGTTCGACACTGTAAAGCAGATGGGCAAGAAGTTGAAGCATTATTAACAAAAGAAGGAAAAAAGAACAAGCGGAAAACCTAGCATTACTTTTTAAAGATAAAAATATTCAAAGAGTAATTTCTAGCCCTATGACGAGAGCTATTCAAACAATTGAACCTTTTACGAATAAAACAAATTTAAACATACAAGTAGATGAGAGATTATCGGAACGTATTTTAAGTATCGAAAATTACCCTGATTGGATGGAAAAGTTAAAGCAGACGTTTGATAATATAGATTTAAAATTTAAAGGTGGAGAATCAAGTAGGGAAGCGAGTGAACGTATTTTTAATGTAATCAATGAAGTAAAAGATTCTGATACCGAAAATACGATCATCGTTAGTCATGGAAATATTATTACATTGCTGTTAAAAAAGTTAAATCAGGAAGTATCATTTGAAGATTGGAAAAAAGTCACCAATCCAGATGTCTTTTTATTAGAATATAGCGAAGGTGAATGGTGCTATAAGAGAGTATGGAATTTGGATGAAATAGTTAAGTAACTTATTGAAATGATTGTTCCTTCTAACAAACTGTTCAGATCTTCTGTTATGAAGTTAAATTTACTGATACAATAATAGTAGAAAGAAGGAATAGTTTAATGAAAAATGGAGGAATAACCGCTAAGCGCTTGCTTATTTATATAGCAGGTCTTTTTATTTTGGCGCTAGGGATTAGTTTTTCAATTGTAGCAAATTTAGGGGTTTCACCAGTTTCATCGCTTGCTTATGCAATTACGCTTGCAACGGGAATTTCTGTTGGGATGACAACTATCTTTGCAAATATCATTTTTATCATAATTCAAGTCTTATTAAACCGTCGCATAGATTTAAAAGATTTTGGTATCCAATTGATTGTAGCCTTTTTATTTGGTTTCTTTAATGATGCAGCACTTTGGATAACAGAACATTTTTTACCCACTCCAAATTCAACACTTGATAGTTGGATATATATGATCATCAGTCTATTTATAGTAGGTTTTGGTCTTGTATTTTACTTGAACTCAAAATTGCCTTTAATGCCTTATGATTCATTGACATACGTTATTAGTGATCATTTTAAATGGAAATTTAGCAAAGCTAAGATAATTAGTGATGTAGCAAATGTTATCTTGGCAACTATTGTATGTTTAGTTACAATCCATAGACTTGGTTCAATCGGTATTGGGACGATTATTGCGGCATATATGGTTGGTAAAATTATTGCCTTTTATATGAAACTTATGAAGGATCCCCTTAATCATTGGCTTTATAAGTCAAATCCAGAAAAAGAACAACAGATACGTTCTTAAATTACCAGTAAGGATTGTCTGCAAAATAATAAAACTTCCGGAAACGGAGGTTTTTTTCTTTTAAAAATGAAATTTCAAAGACCATTTAAAACTGTATTATGTGAAAAGTTTCTGTTTATCGTCTGGAGGGGTTGTTGTATAGTAAAAAAATTGATAATATACTGAAATTACTATATAAAATATAAAATTTAAGTAATAAGGAGTTTTAGATCATGCAGTCAAAAATATCTTTTTCAACATATGCAGTAATTGGGACCATGTTATTTGGAATGTTTTTTGGAGCAGGTAATCTAATCTTCCCAATCCAGCTTGGTCAGCTATCAGGTACACATTTTTGGCCAGCACTGATCGGTTTTTTAGTAACTGCAATTGGCCTACCTTTTATGGGGATTCTGGCAATTGGTTTATCAGGGAGTAATGGTTTACGTGATTTAGGTAGTCGTGTTCATCCATTGTTTGGAATTGTTTTTTCATTAGCACTTTATTTAACAATTGGCCCATTCTTTGCGATTCCTCGAACAGCAACGGTACCATTTGCAGTAGGGATTGAACCTTATGTCTCATCCAACCATATCACTTTAATGTTGGCGTTGTTTAGCTTGGTATTCTTTGCTATTGTTTATTATCTATCGTTAAATCCAGCCAAAATTATGGATTATATCGGAAAATACTTAACACCTGCATTTTTAGTATTCTTATTTATTTTGATCATTACAAGTATTATTTCTCCAATGGGGAGCTTTAAAAATCCTGTAGGTGAATATGTGGATCAAGCGTTTATGAAAGGTTTTAAAGAAGGATACAATACAATGGATGCGTTGGCATCGTTAGCCTTTGGTATTGTTGTGATTAATGCGATAAAGAGTCAAGGCATTACAAGTACAAAAGAGATTGCTAAAGCAACTTGGAAATCTGGAATTTTCGCAATGGCACTTATGATGCTTATTTATGGCTTTATCACATACATGGGTGCAACAAGTATCGAAGCAGTTGGTTCATTTGAAAATGGTGGATTAATCTTTGCAGCAGTTGCGAAGCATTATTTTGGCTCTTTCGGTGGTATTCTTTTAGCAATTATCATTGTTCTAGCGTGTTTAAAAACAAGTATTGGGTTAATCACATCATGTAGTGAATTTTTCCACGAAGTATTCCCAAAAGTAAGTTATAAATGGTTTGTATTTATCTTATGTTTTGTTTCATTTGTTATCGCAAACTTTGGTTTAAACAATATTATTCAATTCGCTGTACCAGTTTTAATGTTCTTATATCCGTTAGCAATTGTCCTTATTCTACTGACATTAGTGGCACCAGTATTTAAAGCACGTCGTAGTGTCTATGCTTTGTCTATGTTTTTAACATTCTTTGTAAGTCTGATTGACGGGTATAAATCCTTAGTTGCAAGCTTACCAGAAGCAAAAGTTAGCTTTTTAGATTCAATTGAAACGTTTTATGCAAGTGTGTTACCTTTTTATGAAATTGGTTTAGGCTGGGTAATCCCTGCGATAATTGGTGCGTTGGTTGGATATGTTTATGCACTTATAAAAAAGGCTTAACCAATGCTCTAGTGTTTCTGTTTTAAATAAAGTTAAAAATACCACTTAGATATCAGTTTTCTAAGTGGTATTTATTTAGATTTAATTATTTCTTTGTAAAACTAATAAAGGGTTTTCCATTCGCTAAACGGACTCCAACTGTATAGTCAATTCCTTTTAATTCCTTTTGAACAGAAGATTTTTTAAGATAAATTGAGATGGCATTCTTTAGTTCTTGCTGTATTTCCTTGGAAGGTGGTGCTGTAAATTTCGTGTCTATATATGCATATCCATGCTCTTTTCGTGCCATATGTGTTGTTGTTTTCATATTCATATAAGACTTTCCTTTAACAGCTTCTCCTAAATCATTTGCAATTCCCATCATAATGGCCTCTATTTCACGCTTTCTAATGTTAAAGTGGTGAACTTTTATCTCTTTTAGTTTAATATCTTGGTCTTTAGCTTCTTCTTTTAAGTCATTAATGATCTTATTTTGAGTTGATTTTGGGATATCATCAGGCATTTCTAAATATATTGTATAAGAGAACCAGTTTTTTTGAAGACCTGCAAGAGTTTCATATTCGTCACCTGAATACCCGTATTTTTTAAATATGGTCTTTGTAAATGTTGATACTTTATCAATGTTTGTGTCCCATTTTTCATGACTTTTATCATGCGAAACCTCATTACTATAAAAGTCTAAATGATAGTCATCAATCCCTTGTTCAGTAAGTAGTTTTTTAATCGATGGGGTCATTTTGCTTTGGCTTTTTTTTAATTCTTTGTCTGATACATTATATAGACCAATTGAGATCTTATAGTTATTACCAAAGGTTTCTCCGATAGTAACATTTTTGTAACCGTTCTTTTTAAATAATTCATCTAGTTGATCTATCAGCTTATGTTCTCCGTTTGTATTCTTTATTTCTAGAGGAAGTATTTTGTTTGCAACATCTGCCATTGTAGTTGAATATAAGGGAGAAAATAGAACAATTATAATAGTAATAACTGCTGTAATCCAATAAGGCTTTTTAGATCGTATTTTGGGTGGTGCAGTTAATATACGATTACGTAAAGAGGATTTTGCTTTTTCAGTTAAACGGAATTCGTCATTTAATTCTTTAAAAGGTTCAGATGAATTCTTCATAGATAAATCCCTCCTTCAGTAATTCATTCTTTAATGCGATAAGAGCTCGTTTCAGTGTCATTTTTACTTTACTTTCAGACCAATTTAATATTTCGGCAGTTTCCTTTGTGGAAAATTCCTTTAATTTGCGTAAAATTATGACTTGCCGATAATGCCAACTTAAATTTTGTAGTGCAGTATATAGTTCTTCACTTTGTGTACTCATTGCAACAAATTGTTCGGGTTGAGGCTTTGTATCCATCTCATTCATGGAAAGTTTGAAGAAATGTTTCAAAGGATGTTTTTTTCTTAGATGATCAATTACATGATGGTGAGCTATAGAAAATAGCCATGTTTTCTCCGTTGATTGATGATGAAAAGAGTTATATTTTTCAAAGGCTTTGATAAAAACTTCCTGTGTTAAATCCTCCGCTAAAGGATAATCCTGTACCATTAAGAAGATAAAGGTTAGGATAGCTTCACCATATTCGTCAAACAAAGATGCAATACTTTTACTGTCAGGCATATATTTCGCTCCTTTCTATACACTTAGACGGAAATCTAATAATAACGGTCACAAAAATATTTTTATTTAGTAAAATTTTGTATTATATGTATCTATTGATGAATTATAAAGATCCTACGAATTTAAAACATATAAAAAGCAGATAGTTTATGAGGAAACTCATTGGCTATCTGCTTTTATTCATTATACAGCAGCATGCTTAGTTGTTTTTTTAAACTTCATTTCTACAAGTCCAAGTAGGACAAATCCAACAATACAGCAAGCAATCATTATTCCGACAACACCATTCCAACCGTCTGCATCGTAGAAATGACCTCCAACTGTACCGACCACACTGGAGCCTACATAATAAAACAATAGATATAAGGATGATGCATAAGCTTTTGCTGTAGGAATAGCAGAGCTACTAACCCAGCCACTGACTAAGTTATGCCATGCAAAAAATCCACAAGATAAAACAAATAATCCAAGGAGTACTATTGGTAAATGATGTACTGCAGTTAAGCTAATACCAATTAGAGCAACAACAAGGCTAGCAAAAAGCATTTGTCCGCGAGTATAGCGATCGCTTAATTTGCCGACAGTCATAGAACCAACAGAACCCATCAATTGGAAGATAAAGATGAAGCCGACTATTGTTTGGCTTAGCCCAAAGCTTTTTATCAAGGGAAAGCCTATATAGTTGAACATAGCTACATAAACGCCAAGTGCAAGGAAACCAAGTCCATAGAAAAACCATAGTTTTGTATCCTTACATGCAGCTAAAATACCACCAATCCAGTTCTTTATCGAAAATTCCTGTGCGATAAAATTCTTTGAAGGTTCTACAAGAAAGATAAAAATGATTGAAAGAATGAGTGTTAATGTACCCAAAACAAATACGGCAGTATGCCAGTTTGATAAATCCAATATAGAGCTAGAAACGATACGACCAAAGAAGCCACCAAAGCCACTACCAGTTATATAGACAGCAAGGGCCTTAGGAAATTGGTTTCCTGATAATTCTTCTGCTAAATAAGTAACAGCGATTGCAGGGAAACCTGCCAATGCAAATCCTTCGATCGCCCGAATCATTAGTAATACTTCAAAGTTTGGTGCGAAACCGACAAGTAAATATAAAATAGATGAGCTCATAAGTGAGAATACCATTATGTTTTTACGGCCCCATGTATTTGAAATAGCAGCCATAACTAACATACCGAATGCAAGTGTAAAAGTTGAGATGGATAATGCCAAACTAGATTCAGATGCACTCATATCAAAGTCATGAGTAAAATGTTGGATGAATGTTTGAGGGCCATAAAGATTTGCGAAAGTGACAAGACTTCCTATTAACATTCCCAATGTAATTTTATGATTTGTATTTGTTGTTGAAACGTCCACTGAAATTTCCCTCCTACAGATTTCAATGGTACGCTCATATAACCATAACGTCTAATAGTGAGTTATTATTGATTTAATAACCAATGTTTATAAAAGGAGGTTGGATCTTTTGGAGATGCATCAGCTGCGCTATTTTCAAGCGATTGCCAAGACGAAGAATTACAATCATGCTGCAAACCTACTACATGTATCACAGCCTGCTCTTACAAAAGCAATTCATAAATTAGAAGCTGAATTGGGCGTTCCATTATTTAATCGAATAGGCCGGTCAATAGAGATAAGTGTTTATGGTGAGAAATTTTTGAGGTTTGTTGAGGAAAGCTTACTGCTACTTGATCGAGGGGTAAAGGAGTTACAAAGTTTAAAAGATCCACTACAAGGAACGATCCGTCTTGCCTTTTTACAAACAATTGGTACAACAATTTTGCCGGGGATTCTTAGAAGTTTTAAAGAAAATTATCCGGATATTCAATTTGATCTCCAACAATGTAATTCACAAAGAGCGTTAGAACTTCTTGAAAATAACGAAGTCGATTTATGCCTTGTCACCAATTTCAGTAAATCCTTTGGTGAATCCAACTGGCTGCCTATAAAAAAAGAACAGCTTTATGGATACTGTTCGATTAATCATCCATTAAGTCATGAAACGTCTATTTCCATTCAAGCATTACGAGATGAGCCTTTTATAGGTTACAAGGATCATTTATTGATGCAAAAACAGGTGTTGAAATGGTGTAGAGATGCTGGATTCACGCCAAATGTCGTGTTCCAAGGAACAGAAGTACCGACACTTGCAGGGCTTATTTCTGCTAACTTGGGTGTTGGCATTTTACCTTATTACTCAGGATTGGAAGCACTCCCCATCCATCGCTTTGAGATTGCGGATACTAATTGCCAACGTGAAGTAGGGCTAGCATGGAAAGCGGATGCTGCATTAAGCGCTTCTGCACAATTGTTTGTTGAATTTACTAGTTCTAATTATGAATAAAAAACATGAAATATTGGTTTACCTAACTTAGCCAAGTGCCATTTAAACTTTATCACGAACACATACTCCATAGATATTGCAGTTGTTCTAAGGATAATCTTGCGACGATTTGATAGCCATTACCTTTACCAAGTGGTTTTACTACAACAGTGCCCATATATGGAATGGTTCCTAAACCTACATCTTTTGGAAAACTATGAGCAACCATTACTTTGTTTTTACCCATACTTGGGAGTAATTCTAATTCTGATTGAAGGTTATTTAAAATTCTCTGCTGTTCCAATGGATTTAAGTTCGTGTCTAATTTAAAAATGTCAAAGCCAATAGGATCCACTTGAACGTTCATACCGCCAAAGGCTAGAGCAGCTGTTTCTATCGTTCTACAAAACGGACTTGCGAGTATAGGATATTCAATTGGAATGTGTAAGTTTCGAATGATGTTGCCATATAAAGTGGCTTGCATTCTTCCATTATCGCTAAGATTTCTTTGGGTATTGCAGTTATTAAAATCTAGATATGGTTGGTCTGTTCCAATGTTAGCTTCTCCGTGTCGGGTATATAAAATATATCCGCCTTGTTGGAGAGAATTCAGTAACGAAGGTTCTCCGCATTCTTTTTGAAGATAGGTCATTCAATTATTCCCCCTCGTTTATCGCATAGTTTACTATATGCATTTGCTTGGATTTTCTTGGGATATTGCCTATCTAAAAGTGAATTCTCTTTTATAGAGGAGAAAAGTTATAATGACTTATATAGAAATAGTTGTTGTAAGGATGTGAAAATAATGATTAATGCCATTATTTTATTTATACTAGCAGGACTAGCAGAAATCGGTGGCGGATATTTAATATGGCTGTGTTTGAGGGATGGTAAGCCCTTATATTGGGGAGTATTTGGCGGGATTATATTAGTTATCTATGGGGTTATTGCAACATTCCAAAGTTTTCCTTATTTCGGTAGAGTATACGCAGCGTATGGCGGTGTATTTATCGTACTTTCAATATTATGGGGGTGGGGAGTTGATAGAGAAACACCAGATTTATATGATTGGATGGGAGCGGCTGTCTGTATAATAGGTGCTTCAATCATACTATTTGCACCGAGACATTAGCTGTTATTAAGGAATAGGGAGGATAGATATGGAATTTTTCTATGCAACAAGGATTCATTATCTACGAAGGAATCGCTTTTATAAGATATATGTGAAAGAGGAAGAACTATGGCTTGGACAAATAGGTAGACAATTTTATGGAGAAAAAGATTATTACGGAAATTCCATAATTCTTGGGATCTTATATTGGCTATTACGTAAAATATGGGTTGTTCCTAGAGGAAAAAAGAAAGAAGCAAAATTGGATAATATAACTTCGCGTGACCAATTTTTAAAACAAAGAGGGAATGTAATTATTCGATTTGAAGACATTATAAAGGTGAAAATTAATGAGCTAGAATCTATGCTAACATCACAATCTAATAATGGAACATTAACATTAACTTTAGAGGGTCCAAATGAGCTAGAGCTTATTTTAGAGGAAAAGACAAATCTGTTACAGTTAGAAGATGTTTTTCATTCTATTCCGGTAAAACGAGTGGATTACTTGTGGTAAATGACCAAGATTATAGAAAGTAGGACGGTTATAGATGGATGATATCAAAAAGCAGAAGGAGAAAAAGGATAAGAAAACGAATAATATAAGAGATTTATTTGAGGGGATTCGAGATGATATTTTAGGTAATGTAATCATGAATATATTATTATTTATTCCAAAAATGATTTGGGGATTGGTAAAAAGGATTTTCTCAAACTAAGTATCAAAATACATAGATTAAAAAAATGAAGACGACACCGAAATTAGTGGCGTCTTTTCATATAAACGATTGTTTTTTATCTTTGCTGAAATGGATCAATTCTTTCCAAAGAAGAATGTTTTAATAGCCTGAATAGCGAATAATTCCGATGGCAAATAAAAGAAACAGCATAAATGCATGATGTGATAGATGCATCTGACCAAACAATACTTTGCCATTTAACATTCTTGAACTAATAACAAGGATACTTAAAAGAATAAATAGTTGAATGGAAATAGTCATAAAGACAATCATCATAAAAAATAAGAAATGCACAACTACATAATAGATAACTGTTATTAGTTTAATAGTATTTGTATTTTCCTTTTTTTGCTGATAGCCCCATAAAATAATTGCTATTAAACTTAAACAAACATAAATAGTGATCAATACAGTACTAACCATATGAAATCCTCCTCGTTCCAGTTTTCAATAGAGTAAAGTATGGGGTTAACCCCACGTCAAGCTGAAAGGAGAATAAAATGAAAATCAGTAAATTTATAGAGGCAGTGTGTACGACAAAAGATACTGTACGTCATTATGAGGAATTAGGAATATTAAACCCTATAAGGAAGGAGAAAAATGCTAGGGACTATTCAGAAAAGGATATCGAGGATTTTAATGTAATTAAGGAACTACAAAATCTTGGATTTACACTGAAAGATATACAAATCATTTTTCAGATTAAACGTGAAACAAAATGTAACTCCGATGAACTAATATCTACAGTTTTATCAATATTAATAGCAAGAAAAAAATCATTTGAAGAGGAATTGATTGAGCTTCAAGAAAAGATGCAAAACCTAGAAGAACTAATTACTCAAATATCAAAAATCAAAAGGGGTAGGAGGTGATACTATGCTCAATTATCATTTGGTGAGCGATTACCGAAACAATAAAATATACAGGGAAAGTTTTTTTGAGTTGGCTAAATCAGTTTTTGATATTGATTTTACTAAGTGGTATGAAAAAGGATGTTGGAATGACAATTACATTTGCTATTCATATGTTGATAATGATCGAATCATTGCAAATGCCTCGATTAGTAAAATGACGATTGTTTTAAAAGGTAAAGAATATAAAGCTATACAAATTGGCACTGTCATGACACATCCAGATTATCGAAACCAAGGTCTTTCAAAGAAATTAATGAATTATATTATCGAACAATATGAAAAAGAGTATGATTTTATCTACTTATTTGCGAATGATACAGTCCTAGATTTCTACCCTAAATTTGGATTCCAAAGGGTGAAAGAAAGTCATTTTATATTAAATATGTCAGCATTGCGAAAGCAAAAAGTAAAAATGAGTACTTTACGTCAATTAGATATTAATAATCAATATGATTTTAATTTGCTAGAAAGTTTTGCTGCGGAAAGAATACCTGTATCTTCGGTTTTGGGCGTGAAAAATAACGAACATCTGTTAATGTTCTATTTTATCTTAGTCTTTAGCGATGCTATTTTTTATATCGAAGAGGAAGATACGATTGTTATATGTAAGCAAGAGGGTGCACATCTGCATGTCTTTGATATGATCAGTAAAAAAAGAGTAGATATTGAAACGATGTTAAGCGGTATTATTTCTAAAGATACAGAAGCGGTTCATCTTTATTTTACTCCCGAAGATAATTCAAACGTTGAGACTGAGGTTATAAAGGATGGCGATGATACACTGTTTGTAAGACCTCTATTAAAGGACTCTGCAAAGCACTTTCTATTTCCTATTACCTCGCATGCATAAATATGAAGGATGAAAGTCTAATGTGATTTATCAAAAACCTATATTTGTAAATTTTGTATGGTACAATAAACCATAAATTTCATAGTTGATAAAGGGGAGAAGGATATTTTGAATCAGGCATTACTCGTTATAGACGCACAGCAAGAATTAATGGATGGTAGTTTTGAACAGCAAGGTGTTTTTGAGAAAGATAAAGTAATTCAAAATATTAATAGGATTGTTCGAAATGCGGATGAAAATGTATTTAAACCTACACATGATTCTTATCGATAAAGATAGGGCTCTTTGACGATCAACTTTATAGGATAATCGATACATAGGGAAAATCTATGATAAATAGGTAAGAATGACAGGTGTTAAAATAAATGCCCATACTACGGTCATCAAAGCACCTACAATAGTAGATAAAGTAGCACTTGAGCCTGCTAAGTCACCACTTTCAAAAGCTTTAGTAGCTCCAAGTACGTTGGCACCCATTCCGTACATCATTCCAATCACTAATGGATGCTTAAAAGAAAAGAGTTTAATCAGTTTTGGACCAAGATATACTCCAGCAAAACTCGTTAGCATTACAAAAACAGCAGTTAGTGTTGGTATCCCGCCAAATGACTCTGATAAGTTCACTGCGATTGGCATCGTAATAGAGCGAGGAATAATACTAATCTCTGAGTGGAGTCCCATTCCTAAGAAGTAGGAAGTTAATACACCTGCGACAATAGCAACCAATGAGCCAATCATTAAACTAAAAAGAATGATACGCCAGTTCGAAGCAAGTACATTCCAATTGCGATAAAGAGGGATAGCAAAAGCAACCGTCACTACATTTAACATCATATTGAATAAAGAAGTAGCATTCACGTACTCTTCATATGGTAAACGAGCCATCAAGAGGAAAATAATCATTACAATAGGTGTGATAATGATAGGTGAGAATAATAGGCCGGGCAATTTCTTATTAACCTTTTTAGCCATGAGATAAACAAAAATTGTCATAACAACACTGAATAGTTTTAAAAACATATTAATGTTTCACCGCCTTTAGTTTTAAAAGGGTTTTGGAAACAATACCTGTTGATGCCATTGCCAGTGTAGTCCCAACAATGACTGCTAATAGCACAAGAATTCCCTTTGTTCCAATAAGCCATGGGTAATTCATGATTCCTACCATTGCAGGAATAAAGAATAGTAGCATCTCAGAAAAGAGAAGTGCAGAGCCTGCCTCAACCCAATCTAACTTAATCCATCCCATATGAAGACATGCGAGTAATAACACTAGACCTATTATGCTTCCCGGGATATGCAAATTGAAAGAGGAAACGATCAATTGTCCGAGTACAGTAAAGCAAATAATGATGATGATTTGAAGTAAATTCAATAACCACTTTTTCAATAAAGTCACCCCCGCATTCGATTTACTCATAATTTTAGGGGCTATTTTTCAATTCGTAAAATATATAAATCCTATAATCTCTATGCAAAAAAGTTATACACTAACCGTGCAAAGGGTTATTGGCTTCAATGTATTGAATAAATTCTCGAGCTGCATATGATAGATACTTATCCTTTTTATAAATGAGAGCCAATTCCCAATCGATATGTGGTCGAGAGATTGGAATAGCATGAATAAGAGAGTTATTAAAGCGATGAATCATGGATTTGGGTACCAAGGAAATGCCCAATTTCGATGCCACCATTTCACCAACTAAATCCCATAAAGAACTTGTATAAGCTACTTTTGGGTTAAATCCTGCCTGTATACATGCATGTTTAACACGATCATGAAGGATAAAATCTTCAGTAAAGAGGATGAAAGATTCGTTTTTCAATTCTTTTAAGCGAACATCCTTTTTGCAAGCAAGCCGATGATGAGAATCTACAATCAGCACTAGTTCTTCAGATAACAACGGTACTGTTTCAAAATGAGAACTTACTGGTAGTACTGTGACCCCTAAATCAATCTCGCCATTTTCCACATGATGCTCCAATAATTTTGCACTATATTCAACCATTTGAATATCAATTTGTGGGTATTGCTTTTTAAACCCGCCGATTAACATAGGGAAAAGTAATACGCCTACAGTGGGCATTAAACCTAATTTTACAGTTCCTTTTTTTATATCGACTAACTCATTTACAGAAGAAGAAATACCATCTACTATTCGCAATGCATCTAAGGCCTGTTCAAAAACAATTTTCCCTACATCCGTAAGCTCAATTTCCTTTTCGGAGCGGTCTAGTAAAGTCACTTTTAATTCTGCCTCGAGTCCTTTAACCATTTTGCTGATAGATGGTTGGGAGACAAACAAATTTTCAGATGCTTTGGTAAAACTTTTCTGTCGGGCTACTTCTACAAAATATCTAAGTTGACGAATATCCATATATTCTCCTCCTGAATAATGATTGAAGCATTCTTTTAAGAACGTTGTTGTTTCTAGTAGTATAGCATTTTTAAGTAGCATTTCGCCGAATGTTTAGAATAAACAAACATTATGTATTTGTCCGTTATTGAGAAAAAATACACTTTACAAATTCTCTTGTTCAATGTATATTCGTATAACAGTATATTCAAATAATCAGATATTCAGTTATTTAAAAGTAAAGAAAGAAGGAGATAATAATGCTGAAAAAACCAATTTTTTCAGGAAGATATACAGACTACTCCTTTAAGAGTTTCCAAAAAGATTTACTATCAGGGCTAATAGTTGCAGTGATTGCAATTCCATTAGGTATGGGGTTTGCAATTGCTTCAGGAGTAAAACCAGAGTATGGAATATATACAACTATTGTTGCTGGGATTTTAATATCACTTTTGGGTGGTTCGAAATATCAAATTGGTGGTCCTACAGGAGCGTTTATACCAATCTTATTTGGTATCGTCATAACATATGGTTATAACGATTTATTAATAGCGGGTTTTTTAGCCGGAATCTTACTTATTTTGATGGGCGTTTTT
Organism: Rummeliibacillus sp. POC4; assembly: GCF_003576525.1. Taxonomy (GTDB): domain Bacteria; phylum Bacillota; class Bacilli; order Bacillales_A; family Planococcaceae; genus Rummeliibacillus. Next base: position 26,190 of record NZ_QWUA01000055.1, read on the forward strand.
AAGCTTGGATCTCTCATAAGATTTATACCGAGACCAGTGACTATTGGGTTTACGGCAGGAATAGCTGTAACTATTTTTGTTGGGCAAATTGCAAATTTTTTAGGGCTTCAAAATGTTAAAAGCAAAGAATTTTTTATAGAGAATTTGAAAGAAATTGCAGTTCACTTATATACAGTGAATATATATAGTATTTTAACTGCCTGTATATGTTTGTTTTTTATTTTATTTATACCAAAGTGGTTTCCAAAAGTACCTGGGCCTTTAATAGGGATTGTTGTTTCTACGATTATTGCAACCATCTTCTTCCCAACAGAAGTTGCAACAATTGGCTCTAAGTATGGGGAAATTCCAAACTCTTTGCCGCAGTTTCAATTCCCTGATTTGACTTGGGAAAGAATTGTTCATCTTATAAAACCAGCATTCGTAATTGCAATTCTTGGTAGTATCGAATCATTATTGTCTGCAGTTGTGGCTGACGGTATGACAAGTAGTAAACACAACAGTAATCGAGAGCTTATAGGACAAGGAGTTGCCAATATGGTAACGCCACTTTTTGGCGGTATTCCAGCAACAGGTGCTATTGCAAGAACAGCTACAAATATTAAAACAGGTGCTGTATCACCTATGTCTGGTATTATACACGGTTTGGTTGTATTTCTAATATTAGTCCTTTTTGCTCCATATGCGACTAATATTCCACTCGCAAGTATGGCACCTGTTTTAATGGTAGTTGCATGGAATATGAGTGAAAAGAAGGTGTTTTACCATGTGTTAAAAACGAAAACGAGTGATTCACTAGTCATTGTCGTAACGTTTATATTAACTGTTTTCATTAATTTAACTGTGGCAGTAGAGTTTGGTCTATTACTGGCAGTGATTTTATTCATAAAGAATATGAGTTACCATATGGTTACGAAAAAAGCTTTGCCAAATCATTCTAGAAAAAATGCAAAAGTAGAGGAGCAAGATTCACATTCACAACATGGTTGCCCACAAATTAGTATGTTCAATATTGAAGGACCACTGTTCTTTGGTGCAGCTCAATCTTTTGCGGAAGATATTATGAATACTATTAACTACCAACCAAAAGTCTTACTTTTAAGAATGAACAAAGTGCCTTTTATTGATACTACGGGAAATTATTATTTATCAAGTATTGTAAAAGATTTCTCAAAACATGGAATGATCTTGATATCTGGGTTAAAAGAAGAGCCTAAAGCGTTTCTTAAAAGAACGGGGTTGTATAATCTAATAGGTGAAGAACATTTCTTTGATCATACAGGAGAAGCAATCGATTATGCACTACTACAATTAGAGAAAAATAAATGTATTGGGTGTAAGAGATTTATTTTTAATGAATGTAAATCATTATCCGGTATAAAAGATTAAGACTACGCATGGAAGTCCGTTATAATTAAAAGTAACAAGACTTGATTTGTTTTGGAGAAAAAGCATGTAAAAATACGTTATACGTTTTATATGTAGGAAGTGGGGAATTACGTTGAATAAAGGACTACATGAGTTTAAAGCGGATTTTTTTAAAGCACTTGCCCATCCATTAAGAATCCAAATTCTCGAAGTTTTATCTGAAGGTGATCGGAGTGTCAATGAAATTCAAACCCAGCTAGGCAGTGAAGGATCTGCTGTTTCTCAACAGTTAACAGTACTAAGGGCAAAAAATATTGTTTATGGTACAAAGGATGGGAATCGTGTAATTTATTCATTAAGAGATCCTATGATAATTGAATTGTTGGAAGTTGCTAAACAAATTTTCAATAATCATCTTGTAGATGCAATCACGTTACTTGATCAAATGAAAGAAGAATAGTGTAAATCGCAAAAACTCGGACAGAAATTTATCTTCTATCCGAGTTTTTGTTTGATTATATTAAATTGATCATGCCATGTTGTTCAATTTGATTAAAATGCCCAATCACCATTACGGAAAATAGGTACAACTGTGCCATCTTGTTTGATGCCATCAATATCCATCTTGTTAGAACCAATCATGAAATCGACGTGAACTGTGGATGTGTTCATTCCGTGTTCTAGTAACTCTTCTTGGCTCATTTTTGTCCCACCTTGAATGGTAGTTGGATATGCAGCACCAATTGCTAAGTGGTTAGATGCGTTTTCGTCGTAAAGAGTTGTATAGAAAGTAATACCTGATTGGGAAATAGGTGATGGGTCTGGGACAAGTGCAACCTCTCCTAAACCTGTTGCTCCTTCATTGTCATGTACGAGTTTTTTAATTGTTTCATCGCCTTTTTCAGCAGATATATCAACAATTTGCCCACCTTTAAAGTGTACTTCGATGCCCTCGATTAATGTACCTGCATAGCTTAATGGTTTTGTACTACGTACGACACCTTCCATGCGATGGGTATCTGGAGCAGTGAAGACTTCTTCTGTTGGCATATTTGCGATAAATTCTTCACCTTTTGGATTGAAACTACCTGCACTAGCCCAGATGTGGTTCTTTGGTAAGCCTAATGTTAAATCTGTACCAGGAGCAGTATAATGCAAAGCATCAAATTGGATTTCGTTTAGTTTTGCTGCCTTTTTGTTTAACGTATCTTTATGTTCATCCCAAGCAACGATCGGATCATCTGCATAGACACGACAAGTTTTAAAAATTTGATCCCATAAAGCATCTACTTGTTCTTCAGAAGTAGCTAATTCAGGGAATACATGTGCAGCCCAACCAGCTCCAGCTGCTGCTGCAACAGTCCATTTTAAGTCATCATTTTGAGTTGCTTTACGTTGAGCGATGAATGCTTTGCTAAAAACGTTTTGATAAGCGGCAACTTTTGCGGGATCTACTTCATTTAGTAAGCCAGGATCACTTGAAATGATTGATAGGCGACAGACATGATGATTTAATACATGATCTTCAGATTCTTGAATTTCATATTCAGGAATATCCGTTAATACTTCAACAGGTTGATGTAGATAATGAAGCTTGCTAATTTCATCGTCAGCCCATTTAACAATGACTTTTTCAGCACCTAAGGCATAAGCTTCTTTTGTGACCAGACGGGCTAAAGGCGCTTGATCGACTGAAATTGTCATCTTTACCCAATCTCCAGGTTGAACATTGATACCTTTTGCTACCAAAAGTTTTGCATATTTCAGTAAATTTTCTTCAAAGTTAGCTAACATTTATCCTTGCCCCCAAATTATTATTTTCATTGATTATATTATCATAATAAAATGTAAATTCCGAAATATTAGCCTATCTTATTATTCGGAAAATGAAATAATTTAAGATGAATAGTTTGGAGAACAATCCATCAAATGATTATATTCTTGCTCGATTAAATTAGTATCTATCCTTTCAAATAGTGGTCTCACATCGTATACCTGACGTGGAATATCAGTTTGCTCTTGCCATTCCACTTTTTTTATACGAAACATTTCTTTAATTTTATCTGTTGAGAAAGGCAGGAAAGGGTGCAACAGTTGAGCTAGATTTAAAATAATGTAGGTGCATGTATATAATGTGTTTTCTCCTTCATTCTTGTTTTGCTTTACTTGAATCCACGGTTGTTGAATATCAAAGTATTTGTTAGCATGACGAATGTATTTGAAAATTTCCTCTAGAGCTTGTTTAAAATGTCCATCCTCGATTAGTCTTCCGACGCTGCTATAGAGTTGGAACGTCTCATTTTGAATATCCTTATTGATCATGCCCACTGGTATTTTTCCTTCAAATGATTTTTCGATAAACTTGAATGTTCTATTAACGAAGTTTCCGTAAGCTCCGAGTAATTCACCATTATGGCTTAAAATAAATTCTCGCCATGAGAAATCAGTATCTCGATTTTCAGGAGCATTAATCGTGAGAAAATAACGTATAGAGTCTGGATCATATTTTCGTGTTATATAAGGTATCCAAACTGCCCAGTTTTGACTTGTAGATAGTTTGCGTTTTTCTAAAGTTAGATATTCATTGGAAATAATATGAGTTGGTAAAGCTTGATTGCCAATTGCCATTAATATAGATGGCCAAATAATTGTATGAAATGGAATATTATCTTTTCCATGAATATAGTAAGAAGTTGTATGGTCATTCCACCAATCTTCTATATTTTCATTGTGTTGCTTGGCCCATTCAATGCTGGCTGTTAAATAACCTGAAACAGCTTCAATCCATACGTAGATTTTCTTGTCTTCGAAGCCTTCAATAGGGACTGAGATACCATTTGGTAAATCACGTGTTACCGCACGATCAGGAACACCTTCAGCTAAATAACGCTTTGTAAGTTGTATGGCATTGTCACGCCATCGATGGTCATTTTCAGCTTGTTGGATAAAGTTTTCTAAAGCCTGTTGAAAATGACTAAATTCAAAATAAAAATGTTCGGTTTCTTTAATGACGGGTTCATGTCCACAGATTTTACAACGTTTGTCGATTAAATCAAGTGGATCAAGTATAGAAGAACAGTGATCACATTGATCTCCTCTAGCTTTAGCTCCGCAAATTGGACATATACCTTCTACAAAACGATCCGGTAGAAACTGGTTATCGTATTCACAATAAGTTTGCTCGATCGCCTTTTTATATAAATAACCATTATCTAATAATAGTTTGAAAATATTTTGCACAGACTGATGATGATGTCCCTCATCTGTTCGCGTATAGAAATCATAAGTAAAACCAAGTTGTTTGAAGTTATTTTGAAACTCCCTATGATATCGATTCGCGATAGCTTCAGTTGTTGTATGTTCCTGATTGGCTCTAATAGAAATTGGTGTACCGTTGCAGTCACTCCCTGAAATGTATAATACTTTTTCGCCTTTCTGTCTATAATATCTTGCCAAGATATCTCCTGGTAATAGTGCAGCAATATGCCCTAAATGGAGTGAACCATTTGCATATGGCCATGCACCGCCGATAACAATTGTCATTTTTCATCCCTCCAAATTAAAATAAAAAAACGTCCTAATCTATAAAAGATTAGGACGAGTATACTCGTGGTACCACCTAGGTTTACAAATAGCTCACACTATTTGTCTTTATCAGTACGTCTTGAAAAGAGATACTGCTTCCGTTGTAACGAGTGTCTTCTCGTCGTATTCTACTCGAAGTTTCTTTCGATACGAAGCTCAAAGGCCATTTTCAATTAGGTTCAAGATGCTTCATTTCCACCATCAGAAGCTCTCTATAATCATTCCCTTATCTACTTTCCCTCATCATAGCTATTTTCTATAAATTTACAATAGTATAACGGATAATATTGTAAATTACAAGAAGATTATTCGCACACGTAGTATGCCCTCAAAACGGTTTTTTATCGCCTTCTTTAGATATTTCAAAAGACATTTTAAAAGCATAAATTATTGAGTTCGGCAGATATTAAAGTCACAATGTATTTTGAAAATTTTCTTTGGGGGTGAAATATTGAAACGAAACATTTTAATACTCATAACTGTTTGCGTTTTACTCATCTCCATTTCTTATGCAAGCTTTAGTTATGCATCGGATAAGGGTAGGCAATATTATGAGAAAACAGGGCAAGTGTTGTGGGATGTTAAAACAGATGAAAAAGTGATTGCTTTAACATTTGATGATGGACCGGATCCTAGGTATACATCACAAATTTTAGAACTATTAGCGAAATATGATGCGAAAGGGACTTTTTTTGTGTTGGGAAAAAGTGCTGAAAAATATCCAGAAGTGATTAAACGACAATTCAATGAAGGGCATGAAATAGCTAATCATACTTATTCACATGTATTTAAAGCTTCGGGAAGGCGATTACAAGAAGAACTAAAGAAAACAAATGATATTATTTATAGTATTACGGGGTATGCCCCAACTCTGTTTCGTCCAGTAGGTGGAATTTATACAGATGATATTATAAATACCGCTTATGATAGTGGTTATAAAGTTGTTATTTGGTCATGGCATCTAGATACATTGGATTGGAAAAATCCAGGCGTTAGAAGAATTGCAAATAAAGTTTTAAATGGTGCTTCCCCGGGTAATGTAGTGCTTTTCCATGATGGAGGGGGCAATCGTACTCAAACAGTTAAAGCATTAGAAATTATTTTACCCCAACTTGAAAAAGAAGGATATAAATTTGTTACAATTTCCGAATTAATGGGAGAAAAAAACCCTCGTATAAGTAAATGAACATAGGGTAAGGATATTTCGAAAGAATAATCCTTACTCTAATTATGTTTGAGTAAATAAAGGACAATAAAATTGAAATTATCTTGAATTAATAATAATCTTGAATTGAAATATGAATAGGAGGAATTAACATGAAAGTAGTTGCGATTATTGGTAGTATCCGTAAAGAATCTTATAATATGATGTTAGCAAAGTTTATTCAAAAACATTATGCAGATCAATTTGATTTGGAAATATTAAAATTAAATGATATTCCAATGTACAATCAAGATATTGAAAATGAAGCGCCTCAAGTTGTACTTGATTTTAAAGCAAAAGTAAAAGAAGCAGATGCAGTACTTTGGGTAACACCGGAATATAATGGTTCTATTCCAGGTGTTCTTGGAAATGCAATTGACTGGTTATCACGTGTAGATAAAGTGATGATTGGCAAACCGTCTATAATCATGGGTGCATCAATGGGGAACCTTGGTACTGTAAAAGCACAAATGCATTTACGTGACATCCTATTTGCACAAGGTCTTGGGTCACCTGTGTTACAAGGAAACGAAGTCTATGTAGGTGCAGCACATACAAAATTTGACGCTGAAGGCAATTTAATAGACGAAGGAACAGTTAAATTTTTAGATTCAGTAATAGCTAACTTTATGGAATGGATGAAATCATATCTTTCATAATGAATACGAAAATTATGGCTCCTATTAAG
>NZ_QWUA01000056.1 GCF_003576525.1 Rummeliibacillus sp. POC4
ATTTAAATTTAAAAAATAAATTACAGAATTTACGATAATATAATGTATTTGAAAAATAAAAAAGCATCCTTCTTGTTGAACGTAAGGATGCTCTAATCGATTTTATTTAGGCTATGTGTAAGGTGATTTAAAATTATTTAGTATACTTTGTCACCATTAAAAATAGAGTTTTTAACAATTACATAGTCAACATTACGAATGGATTCCAGTTTTGTACCTCCGGCATAAGAGATTGACGATTGAAGGTCTTGTTCCATTTCAATAAGCGTATCACTTAAATGGCCACGATGTTCAACGTGCATTTTTTTACCTTCGACGTTTTTCTTTTCACCTTTTTGGAATTCAGATGCAGAACCAAAATATTCTTTATATAACTTACCATCAATTTCAATCGTTTTACCTGGTGATTCCTCATGACCAGCAAATAATGAACCAATCATTACCATTGTTGCACCAAAGCGAACGGATTTGGCAATATCGCCGTTAGTCCGAATACCTCCGTCTGCAATAATAGGTTTCGTTGCGGCTTTTGAACACCAACGAAGGGCGGCTAATTGCCAGCCACCAGTTCCAAAACCTGTTTTAACCTTTGTAATACATACTTTACCAGGCCCAATTCCAACTTTAGTAGCGTCAGCACCAGCGTTTTCAAGTTCACGAACAGCTTCAGGTGTACCGACATTACCGGCAATAACGAAGGAAGTAGGAAGTAGTCTTTTTATATGTTGAATCATATTGATCACTGCATTTGAGTGACCGTGTGCAATATCAATTGTTATATAGTCAGGAGTTAAATTTTCTTTCGCTAAATCTTCTATAAAAGCGTATTCTTCTGGTTTTACTCCGACACTAATAGAAGCGATTAAGCCACGTGCTTGCATGTCCTTTACAAAATCCGCACGATTTGCTGGATTGAAGCGATGCATAATATAGAAGTAACCATTTTCAGCTAATTTAATAGCAATATTTTCATCTATTATTGTTTGCATGTTTGCAGGGACAACAGGAAGTCTAAATTTGTGACCACCGAGCATAACACTTGTATCACATTCAGAACGGCTATTCACAATACATTTTGCGGGAATTAATTGAATATCTTCATAGTCAAATACATTATCCATTAAAAAACACTCCTAAAAACGAATATTATTTTTGTTTATTTAAAAAACGTTCGCCATTTGGTAATTTACATTAATTTTAGCCTAATGTCAAAATTTTTTTGCAAAATTACTAAAATAGTAGTTTTTTAAATGAGGTTTGAGAGGAAATTAGATAAGATTTAAGAAAGTAGAATAGGTTCACGTTGGTAGATCTGTTTAACGTAACAACTTAAGACGAACTCAATTATTTATGATAAAATCAGGTTTTAAGGGCAATAGGAACTGAATTGATAATATATAGGATAAAAGGGATTACTTACATAAAAATAAATGGCTTATAAAGAATAACGAGAGGAAGCAACTGATGAAAAATTTAGAATTTATTTTAAGGGATTATATTATTGGAAGACCAGTTATTTCAATTGAATATGATGAGGATGACCAAACTATTGGAGAAATTATAGATGCGCATAGAGGTCTTATATATGGCCATATAGAGCTTAATGATGAACAAAAGCTTACATCTTTCATGATTGATATGGAAGAGATTATGGAACATAATGACGTTTCTTTGGACGAATATGAAGAATTAACACCCGATGAATTAATCGGTTGTGCTGAAGACTTTGCAAAAGACTTCTGCCGGGAAAGTTTGCATTTTAAAGAAATGACACAATGGAATGGTGAATCTTACATGGTCATTTTTGAAGAAAAGGATATGGCTTTAAATTTATTTATACCTAATTCCGGGGTAACAATTGAAATTAATAAGCAAGGATTTATTATTTCGGCAGTGTTATTCCAATCTTACTATCAATTAACATACCCAGATATCCAGATTTCAGCAGAAGATGCTAAAGAAATTATTTGTCGATATCCTTTGGTGCAACTAGGCATATTTGAAGATAGTGGTGAGATGAAGTTAGTATACTATCCAAATCGTGAATATTTAGCAGTCCATGTAGATGGACAAATAGCGACAACAGAAGAGTTTTTAGAAGAAAAAGCTGCTGATACACATGAATTTAAGCCGGTGACAGTAACTCAATCAGTGGAAAGCTTATTGGGTGTAACGGATGATATGTATAAAGTAGAAACAGAAAACGGGACATTCTGGTATGACTCATTGGATGTAGAAAATGTCCAGACTGCAGACCCAATAGTTAAAATTGAAAGAACTGATGATTTACAATTAGATTATGAATCTAGTGTTGAATGGGAAGAGTCAGAAGAATTGCCAGAAGAGTTGTTAGAAGAAAGGGCAAAAATATTTTTAGAAGCTATTATTGGCAATATTCATGATAAATATATACTTGAAGATCAACTTCAAGAAGATGAAGATATTGAATTTTTAAATGAAGAAGATTTAACAGAAGAAGAACGTCAATTTTTTGAGGAACTCGAAAAGATGGAAGCAGATGAAGATGAAGGTTTAGATGAAGATGATGAGTTTAACTTTGAACCATTCACAACATTCACGTTTATTCGCCATTATGAAGGAATTCGTATGGATGAATATTCCATCCATGTAAATGTCGGTGTTTATACAGGTGTAATTCGTGATTGCTCGATTATTTTACCTGACGAATCACAATTATTAGCGATGAATATGGAGCCTGTTGTGTCTATAGAAGTAGCTAAAACAATTTTTAAAGAGCATTTACAAATGAAACTAGCACGTACGATAAATTATGAAGACGAAGATGAAGATGTAACTTTATATGGATTAGATTATGTAATGGATTTCCCTCAAAACAGAAGAATAGAAAGAATCGATGCAACTACAGGTGAGGTTTATTACGAATTCTCAGATGTTCTAAGAGAAGGATAATAGTAAATAAATTTATTTGAATGAACAATGGATTTCCGAAAACTATAAATCTTAAAAATAATTAGAAAATAAGAATTGACAGAAAAACACTAGTATTGTAGACTGTTCACAACAAGTAAATACGACCTCACTTATTGGTGAGGTAGAGGCGCGATATTTATTAGTTCTTGGCGGAGTTAGAGAGAGCGGTGAAACCGGGAAGAAGGAAATGTTGCCGAAGTTTGTAATAGATCTCGATATTACATGCTGGGCTTGCAATGAATAATTGTAAGACTGTCTCAATAAGCTACCCTGGTTTATTGAGTTGAGCTATCTCATTTTGGGATAAAAGTGGAGGATTTGGGACTAGATATATTCTGGAACCTGAGTTCAACTCAGGTTCCTTTTATTTTTGTATCGAAGTACCTGTATGGCCAATGAATAATAGAATTGGCTGAACGGGTAGATGCAAAGATTAGACATTTAGCTCTTTTTCTACACATAAGGGAACTGTTTTTAAAGGAGAGGGAAATATGAAAAAGACATGGACATTATTAACTGGTGTTTTATTAATGGCCATCCTTGTATTAGCAGGATGTGGCACAGGCGATTCTAAAAAGTCGGAATCATCAGGAAATGGTGAGGAACAAGATACATTTACAGTAGGTATGGAAGCAGGATATCCACCTTTTAACTGGACACAATCAGACGATTCAAATGGTGGTGTTGCTATTAAAGGAAATGCAGAATTCGCAAACGGCTATGATGTACAAATTGCGCAAAAAATCGCAGATGGTTTAGGCAAGAAATTAGTTGTTGTGAAAACAGAATGGGATGGTCTTGTACCAGCACTAACTTCTGGGAAAATTGATGCCATTATCGCTGGTATGTCACCAACGAAAGAACGTAAACAAACAATAGATTTCTCAGATATCTACTATAAATCTAATTTAGTAATGGTTGTAAAAAAAGGTAGCAAATATGATGGTGCAACATCAATTACTGATTTCAAAGGTGCGAAGGTGACGGCTCAGTTGAACACTTTCCACTATACAGTTATCGATCAAATTAAAGGCGTTAAAAAACAAACTGCAATGGATAATTTCCCAGCAATGCGCGTTGCACTTGAATCAGGTAAAATTGACGGTTACGTTTCAGAAAAACCTGAAGCTGTTTCAGCAACAGCAGCTAACGATAAATTTGCAATGGTAGAGTTTACTGAAGGCGAAGGATTTAAAACATCACAAGAAGATACAGCAATCGCGGTTGGTTTACAAAAAGATAGTGATTTAACAGATAAGATCAATGAAATCCTTAAAGGAATTTCAGAAGCAGACCGTGAACAAATCATGGATGAAGCGATCAAAAATCAACCAGCAGCTAAATAGTTATGTTGAACTTAAAGAGCTACCGATTGTGATTATTGCAATTGGTAGTTCTTGTTATGCTTTTAAGGAGGAGTAATAATGAGCTTAGAATGGTTTATCAATATCATTACAAATAACTGGCCGATGTTCTTAAGAGGCGCTTGGATGACACTGGTTATTTCAACAATCGGGACTATTATTGGCGCATTAATCGGCTTGATTATTGGCGTCATTAATACAATTCCAAAGGGCAATGGTGGAGCTAAAAAGTGGCTCTTGAAAATTATCAATGCTATTTTAACAATTTATGTTGAGTTCTTCCGTGGCACACCTATGATTGTGCAAGCAATGGTCGTTTATTACGGATCAGATTTGTTGTTTGGCATTGATATGAATCGTACCTTTGCAGCAATTTTTATCGTATCGATTAATACAGGCGCTTACATGGCTGAAATTGTTCGTGGTGGGATTATGAGTATTGAACAAGGACAGTTTGAAGCGGCTCGAGCTATAGGGATGAATCACTGGCAAACAATGATTCATGTTGTGTTACCACAAGTAATGCGCAATATCTTACCTGCAACAGGAAACCAATATGTGATGAATATCAAAGATACATCTGTATTAAATGTAATTGGCGTCACTGAATTGTTCTTCCAAACAAAATCAATTGCAGGAAATAACTTCCGATATTTCGAATCATTCTTTGTTGCATGTCTGATTTACTTAGTTATGACGATTATTGTTACGCAAATTTTGCGATTCTTTGAACGCAAACTTTCAGGTAATGCAAATTATCAAATACTAGATGACGCTACATTTATCCGTAGACCGGAACAGGCAAAATAGAGGTACAAAGGAGAGAAAAACTATGGAAACAATTATTGATATTCAACATCTTAGTAAATCCTTTGGTACACATGAAGTATTAAAAGACGTTAACTTTTCTGTAAAAAAAGGTGAAGTAGTATGTGTGATTGGATCATCTGGGTCAGGAAAATCAACACTTTTACGTTGTATAAACTTGCTTGAAACACCAAGTGGTGGAGAAATTTTTTATAAGGGTAAAAATATTCTTACAAATAAGCAAAATCTCAATACGTTTAGAACACATTTAGGAATGGTATTCCAACAATTTAATCTCTTTAATAATTGCGACGTATTAAGTAACTGTGTTCTTGGGCAAACAAAAGTTTTAAAACGTTCAAAAGATGAAGCTAAGGAAGTAGCTATGAGATATTTAAAGGTAGTTGGTATGGATCGTTATTTAAATGCGAGACCTAGCCAATTGTCAGGTGGACAAAAGCAAAGGGTTGCGATTGCGAGAGCTTTATCCATGCAGCCTGATGCATTATTATTTGATGAACCAACATCAGCGCTTGACCCTGAAATGGTTGGAGAAGTTTTAAAGGTTATGAAGGAATTAGCAAAGTCCGGATTAACCATGATTATTGTTACGCATGAAATGGAGTTTGCAAGAGAAGTTTCGGATAGGATTGTATTTATGGATAAAGGTGTAATTGTTGAAGACGATACCCCTGATGAAGTGTTTAATAATCCGAAACACGAACGGACGAAGGCATTTTTAAACCGCGCTTTAAAATAAAAATAGAGCTGTCATCTCACGTTTTGGGTGACAGCTTTTTCTGTATGATCCTTTGGAATTAAAATAGATATATGATATCAAATATTGGCCTATTTGTAGAAAACATGTTAATAAACCTTACGTAAAAATCAGAAAAATTAGACAAATAGGTGCTATACTATTTAGTAGAGAACTTTATACATAGGGGGTTGAAGATATGATCAACACTGAAAACGAAAACCTTAATGTTTCCACTTTGATGAATGAATTGAAATTTGAAAATCGAGAAATGCAAAATGTTATGCAAAAGTTACAGAAGATTTCCATGCAATCCAAAATACTAGCATTGAACTCTGGTATTGAAGCGGCTCGGGCTGGAGAAGCAGGACGTGGATTTTCAGTAGTTGCAAAAGAGATTAATAAGTTTGCTGCTGCCAGTATGGATGCAAGTAAAGAAAGTGAAGAAATTATTAAATCTATTCAACAAAAGGCAAATGAAATAATTGCTGTTCGAACAGTTGACATTGCATATGATACGATTGATAAAATTGATCGTAATTTGTTTGAACGAAATTGTGATGTACAAGCGTGGGCTACTTTTGATGCTGTTAAAAATGTCATAGCTAATCCAACACTTGAAACTAGAGAAGAAGCACAGGCCTTATTAAAAAATATATATGAAATTTACGAAGTGTATTTTGAACTGCTAGTAGTTGACCTAGACGGTAATATTATAGTCACTGCGAAAAATCAAAGTGAAGTTGGCAAGAGTATGGCTAATCGGGAATGGTTTAGAGAAACTATTAGCAATAATGATGTATATGTAACGGATATGTATTATTCTGAAGTTGTTCAGGGATATACGATGGGGTATTCATGTCCAATAAGAGATGAACATGGTCAAGTTAGGGGTGTATTTTCTACTCGCTTTAACTGGGATTTTATATATGACATTATTGACAATGTTAAAATTGATGAATCCTCTCAATTATATGTTATTAACAAAGAGGGTATTGTAATTGCATCAAAAGATAGAGAGAATGTTTTGAGTAAAAATTTGAGTGATATGAAGGCGGTTCAAAAGGTTACTAGTGGAGCTGATAACCGTGGATATGTGATTGAAAACAATCAAATTTGTGCATATTGTTTAACTGAAGGGTACAATGCCTATAAGGGGAAAGGCTGGTCTGTTATTGTTATTGAGTCGATATAGTTATTATATTTTTTAATTAAAAGGCGAACAACTTCCACCAGTTGTTCGCCTTTTGGTGAGTTCTTTCGATTTTTTAAACCAAAGTATTATTAATCTACTTTTGCCATTTCAATCACTAAAATGTGTGCTGTATTTTCGGCTTTGATATGAATGTTTTCTTCTACGATTTCTAAGCCATCACGTGCTTCAAGTGGAACATTATTTATCGTAGCCTGACCTTCTATATCTACAAGATAAGCTTGGCGTCCTTTGGCTACTTCAAAATTAATTTCCTTACTAGCTTCTAATTCTATTGCATATAAATTAGCATCTTGGTTAATTTGAATTGGTGCGGTTCCATTCTTGTTTGAGACCATATGGAGCCATTTATTTTTGCGTTCATCCATTTCGAATAAGAACTCACCATAATGTGGAGTATGCCCATGACGATCTGGTAAAATCCAAATTTGAAGCATTCTTAGTTCTTCATCACCCATATTATGTTCGCTATGGAAAACGCCTGTCCCAGCACTCATATATTGGACTTGCCCTCGTGTGATGGTATGTTTGTTTCCCATGCTATCTTGGTGTGTAAGTGCGCCTTTGACAACATAAGAAATAATCTCCATATCACGGTGAGGATGAAGGTCAAATCCTGTATGAGGTGCGATTAAATCGTCATTTATAACTCGTAATGCACCAAATTGAATGTTTTTTGGATTGTAGTATTCTGCAAATGAAAAATGGAATGTACTGTTTAACCAACCTAGGTGGCTAGTCCCCATTTGTTGATGGTCAACTTTTCTAAGCATAATAATCTTCCCTTCAAATAATTATCTTGAAAATATCTTTAATTCGAGATAATTTTATAAGCAATTTTATAATTAGTCAAACCTTTCAACTTAATATATATAAAGATGTCTTATAAGGTTAAATTCAACTCATAAGACATCTTTTTCTTACTCTTTAATGAGATCGTATGTAATACAAATTGGTTTTTTTGTACGAGGATCTAAACCAATAAAAGCATCAATATTAAAAACAGTTTTTAAAACTTCTGGTTGGATAACTTCTTCACATTCCCCAGCTTTGATAATTTCCCCATCTTTTAACGCAATCAAATAATCAGCAAACCTAGCCGCTTGATTTAAATCATGAAGTACCATAATAATGGTGCGTTGTTGTTCTTTATTTAACTTTTGGAGCAGCGTGAGAACTTCTAATTGATGGGCCATATCTAAATACGTAGTTGGCTCATCCAAGAAAATAATTTCTGTTTCTTGTGCAAGGGCCATTGCGATCCAGACGCGTTGGCGCTGTCCACCTGAAAGTGCGTCAACAGAACGATATTTGTAATCAGAAGTACCTGTCACTTCTAAAGCCCAGTCAATTACTTCATAATCTCTTTTCGTTAGTTTTCCTAGAGCCTTTTGATAAGGAAAACGACCATAAGAGACAAGTTCACCGACAGTTAATCCGTTGATGCTTTCAGGAGTCTGCGGAAGAATCGCCATTTTGCGTGCCAGATCTTTTGTTTTTTGTTTTGCAATATCCTCACCGTCTAAAACAGTGTAGCCAGCTTGTTGACTAATAAGTCGAGTCATTGTTTTTAGTAAGGTAGATTTCCCACAGCCATTTGAACCTATGATGGTGGTGATTTTCTTATCAGGAATTTCGATGTTTAAATTCTGTAAAATCAGCTTTTCACCATAGCCAACACTTAGGTTATTAGTAAGTAAACGGACCATTATTCAACCTCCAATTTATAATAAGCAAACAAATTAATGAGAATGAAAATCAATTGCATCTGATCATTATCATAATTCTAATTAGTAATTACTGTCAATAATGATTTTGGATGATTTATAAAATTGTATGGTGATAAATAGAAAAAATGTTGAATCACATAAATGTGCCCGTGAAGAAACATTAAATAATAACCAATTATTAATAATAAAGTAGCCATACAGGAAGTTAGATTCGAACACTTTCCAAACAAAACTATTCAAAAAATATTAGTACTTTAAAAAATACCCTCTGGATTATATGAATCCAAAGGGTATTTATCTTTGTAAGGGCTATCTTTCTCGTTCAATAAAAATTTTTCTTTATGATGTTGACAATGTTAAAATAGACTATAAGTCTTTTTTATAAGGTGATTTTTATGAATTCAATATCATTTAAATGGTTGAGAACTGAAGTTATTTGGATATTACTCATTGCAAGTTTTACAGCAATAAGTAGCGAAATTAAGCTCATACCGTTTAATGGTGAAGATTTTCGCTTTGGATTGGGGAGTATTACTTTCTTATTATTAATATTAATCCGTATACCGAGATCTGTTATACGTACTGGGGTTATAACAGGTTTAACAGTAGTTCTTTTTCGAGTATTTTCAAGTGTTTTAATATATAATGGTACGTTTCCTGATAGTCTAATTGAACACTATCCTGCATTTTTGTTTTATTTTGTGTATGTTGTATTATTCACACTTTTAGATGTTAGAAGTTTTATTGAGCAACCTCTTAAATTGGGCATCTTGGCAACCTTTATAGAAATTATTTCTAATAGTGCTGAACATATTGTTCGTTATTTTATCCTACCAAATAGTTATTTAGGATTTTACGATTGGTTTTTAATCATCTTGGTAGCCATATTAAGGAGTTTTTTTGTAGTAGGGATATATAGCTCGATTATTACGTCTGAACAACATAAAAGACTAGATCAACAGCTCACTCTAGGATCAGATTTATATGTCGAAACATTGTATTTGCAAAAAATAATGAATCATATCGAACAAATTATGGCAGACAGCTATGATTTATATAGAACATTAAAAAAACAACAGTCACAGGAACAAAGTGTAAAGGCCTTGCACATTTCCCAGGAAATCCATGAAGTAAAAAAGGATGCGCAAAGAATCTTTTCAGGTTTATCTAATATTACAATGCCTAAAACAGATGTCGAATATTACTTATCGAATATTGTAGAATTTGTCGTAACGGCTAATATTAAATATAGCGAAATGTTAAATAAAAACATAGAATTTAAAATTGAAAACACAATTGATTTTCCATTGACGCAACAAATCCCTTTGCTTGCCATTCTTAATAATATTACTGCAAATGCGATTGAAGCTATAGATGAAGACGGCCGTATTGAATTAAGAATCATTGAACAGGGAGAGATGATTCATTTTGCTATTCAAGATACAGGCAAAGGTATAGCTGAGGAAGACTTAGGTATTATATTTGAGCCTGGCTTTACAACAAAATTTAACCAACAAGGTGTAGCTGCAACCGGAATTGGATTATCTCATGTAAAGGAAATTGTCCAAATGCTACAGGGTGAAATTTATATTGAACGACCAATCTTAGGGGCCACTTTCCACATTAAGATACCTCGCAAGAATATACAAAAAGGAGTGGAGTAAGTTGCGGTACTTTATCGTAGATGATGATGTTGCAAGTCGTCGCATGCTCAAACAGATTATTTTAGATGGGGATATGGGTGTCATAATTGGAGAAGCTGATAGTGGGGTTAATGCATTAGATCCTATTTTATCAACTGACCCCGATTTTGTACTAATTGACCTTTTAATGCCGAAATTAGATGGTATAGAAACCATTGACCAATTGCGTAAGCAAGGTTTTAGAGGACATTTTATCATGATTTCTCAAGTTGAAAATAAGGAAATGATAGGCGAAGCTTACGAAAAGGATATTGAATTTTTTATACACAAACCAATTAATCGTATCGAGGTACAAAGTGTATTAAAAAAAACATCAGAACGACTACTACTAAAAAAGTCACTTTTAACAATTCGAAAGTCGATATTACACTTTGAAGAGGAAACAAAAGAAGAAACCCATCGTACGATTAAGGATGTTGTTTCTTCCATATTAAATGATATGGGGATTCTCGGAGAAGTTGGAAGCGATGATATAGTAACAATCATCGATTTGTTATCTTCAAATGAAGAAAAGTCCATGCAAATTCCACCGTTAAAAGATATTTATGAAAAATTAGCTAGTCAGACAAAATTTAGCGGTGCAGAAATAATGAAAGAGAGTAAAGCAATCGAACAGAGGATTCGTCGAACTATTTCTATTGCGATGAACAACCTAGCAACTCTCGGAGCTGTAGACTATACAAATCCTGAATTTGAATATTATGCACCTCGCTATTTTGAGTTTGCTGAAATTCGATCGTTGATGAAGACTATTCAAGAGAACGAGATGGATTCTAAAAAACCTAAAATCAATGTTAAGAAATTTTTGCAAGTTTTATATGTTGAGGCAAATGAAAAATTCAAGCATCCGCCAAAATAAGTAATTATATGTAAAAACTAATCTCAAATCGGCATAAAACCTATCTATTTAATAGAAAAGTTATATTAAAATTAATTTTTTTGAATTTTTATATCATTAAAAATGTCGGATAATGTCGGATTTTATAAGTCGCCCGTATAATGAAATCAAGATTTACGATTCAAGTTAAAAGCAACCATTACTGAAGGGGTGACTAAATAAATGAAAAAATTTAAGTTTGGACTAGCTTGGCAAATTTTAATAGGGTTAATTCTTGGTGTAGTTGTCGGAGCTATCTTTTATGGAAATGAAAACGTAACCAAATATCTTCAACCTGTTGGTACAATTTTTATGAATATGATCAAAATGATTGTAGTACCAATTATTATTTCAACATTAATTGTTGGTGTAGCCGGTCAAGGTGACTTTAAAAAACTTGGTAAACTAGGTATTAAAACTATTGTTTACTTCGAAGTTATTACGACATTTGCAATTATTATCGGTATTGCCTCAGCAGATTTACTTCATCCTGGTGTAGGCGTTGATATGTCTAACTTAACAAAAGGCGACATTTCAACTTATGTCGAAACTAGTAAAGACGTAAAAGAAGGCGGCGGTTTTGCTGAAACAATTATTAATATTGTTCCAACAAATATTGTACAAGCTATGTCAGAAGGTAATATGCTTGCGATTATCTTCTTCTCAGTATTATTTGGTTTAGGTGTTGCAGCAATTGGTGAAAAAGGAAAACCAGTTTTAAAATTCTTCTCAGGTGTAGCAGATGCAATGTTCTGGGTAACAAATACAATTATGAAATTTGCTCCATTTGGTGTATTTGCCCTAATCGCTGTAACTGTTTCAACATTCGGTATACAATCTTTAGTGCCATTAGGTAAGTTAGCAATTCTTGTATACGTAGCAATGTTCTTATTTGTAGTAGTGATTCTCGGATTTGTAGCTAAAATTTGTGGCTTAAATATTTTCCACATTATTCGTATCTTAAAAGATGAATTGTTATTAGCATATTCAACTTCAAGTTCTGAATCTGTATTGCCACGTATTATGTTGAAAATGGAAAAAGCTGGTGTGCCGAAGGATATCGTATCGTTCGTTATTCCAACAGGCTATTCATTTAACTTAGATGGTTCAACTTTATACCAATCCATTGCGGCATTATTTATTGCTCAAATGTACGGTATAGACTTAACACTAGGTCAACAAATCACATTAGTTCTTACATTGATGGTAACATCTAAAGGTATTGCAGGTGTGCCAGGTGTATCCTTTGTTGTATTATTATCAACACTAACAGCTGTCAATATTCCAGTTGAAGGTTTAGCATTCATCTTAGGTATTGACCGTATCCTAGATATGGCTCGTACAGCTGTAAACGTAACAGGTAACTCATTAGCATCCCTTGTAATGGCGAAATGGGAAGGCCGTCTAGATAAAGACAAGTATGAAAATTACTTTGGTGACGAAGAAAAAGAAAAATTAGCATAATTAATTGATATTAGCTCTGCCGATATGAGTTTCAACTCATATTAGCAGAGCTTTTTTTGTCGAAATTAGACATCATGCTGACATATTGAGATGATACTATAGAAACAAAAAATTAGATTGGAGGTAGAGTAATGGATAAAGTATTGATTGTTGAAGATGAATTTGCCATAAGCCAAGTATTGAAGGCATATTTACAAAAGGTGCATTTTCAGACGGAGCAGGCATATACAGGCACTGAGGCGATCAAAAAATTTCATGCTTGGAATCCAGATATTATTTTGTTAGATGTGATGTTACCTGAAAAAAATGGGTGGAAAATTCTAAAAGAAATTCGTCAGGAAAGCAGTTGCCCAGTCATTATGCTTACCGCATTAGGTGATGTGAATTATAGATTGGAAGGTCTAAATGAAGGGGCAGACGACTATATAGCAAAACCATTTGTAGCAGAAGAAGTCGTTGCACGTGTTAAGGCTGTGTTAAGAAGAACTCAAGAAGACAAGGGACTTATACGACAATTTGGTAGTTTAGAGATTAATCTTCAATCACACCAAGTAAATGTAGGAGGGCATGAAGTTGACCTAACGCCAAGAGACTTATCTGTTTTGATGTTCCTCGCAGAGCATCCTAATCATACGTTTACAAGAGAACAACTTATTGAGCAAGTCTGGGGATGGGAATATGATGGTAGCGACCGAGCTGTCGATTTAGCTGTTAAACGATTGCGCAAAGCGTTACAGGATTGGCCAGCAACTGAAGGTGAAATTAAAACACTACGGGGATTGGGGTATCAACTAAGTGTTAAATAAAAGTAAAGATAAGAGGACTTCGTTAACACGTTATTGGACAAGCAGATATCTATTAACACTTTGTGTTGGACTTACGATTGTAGCATTTTTCTCTGCTATATGGATACGCCATACCACTCTACAGAATCGCTTAGATATGTTGGAATTTATGGGCGAAGAAATCTCAAATCGTTTAGCAGATAGTATTACAAGCAATTCATCAGCAGGACCACCTGAAGCTCCTAATGGAAACAAAGTTGATCCTGGATTATTTAGAGATCGAGAACGTTTTATGGATATGGGAATCAAACCGAATATTTATATTGTTGATACAAAGGGAAATATAATATCTACAAATCAACCAAAAGGTCCAATTGAACAGAAAAGTCTACCAAGTTCTGTAATATCATTAAAAGATGATGTAGTTAAATACAAATCCGAGGATTCTCCTCAGCTAAATTATGCAGTAAAAAAGAAGATTGAAATAGATGATAAGACCGTTGGATACGTTATTATTACGGAAACAAAGGAAAATCTTACGCACCTTAACCAAGAATATAGTCAATTAGCTATTATGATAGGTGGTTTGGCTTTACTTGGACTTGGAGCAATTTACTTCTTGTCTCGGCGATTAGCAAAACCGATTAAAGACGTAGCTTACGCAGCCAAACAAGTACAAGATGGAAATTATCATATTCAACTACCTGATAATATTAAAGAAGAAGAAGTTTATGAACTAGTACATTCATTCCAAGACATGGCATTGAGATTGGAACAATTAGAAGCGATGCGGACAGAATTACTAGCGGGTGTAACGCACGAATTAAAAACACCAGTCACTTCTATAAGCGGATTGTTACAAGCAATTCAAGATGATGTTGTTGAAGGTGAAGATCTAAAAGAATTTATCAGAATGGCCGTCAATGAAACGAAAAAGCTAAAAACTATGGTAGGAGATTTACTTGCATTTAACTCCTTCTCTGTTAATGCCATTCCAGTAAAACTCGAAAATTTTGAAATAAATCAAACCATCAAAGATACCGTATCTCAATGGGAACTTACACAAGATACAGAAGATATTGAATTGGCATTAGAAACTTTATCAGAACCAAGACAAGTAGAAATTGATCTTGTCAGATTTCAACAAGTATTTACAAATCTCTTTACAAATGCGAAGCAAGCAATGAAGGGAAAGGGCAAAATCACTGTTACACTTACTGAAACAAAGGCTGATATACGAATTCGTGTTGCAGACACAGGAGGAGGAATTCCAAATGAAGAGCAAAACCTTATTTTTGAACGGTTTTATCGTGGGGAAAATAAAAAATACGAAATACGTGGCCTTGGTCTAGGCTTACCACTAAGTAAAATGATGGCACAATCTATAGGTGGTGATCTTCGCCTTATTGAGAGTTCTAAAAAGGGGACGATTTTTGAAGTGAAGGTTCCAAAATTATAAAAATGCTAAAGGTGTTTCATAAGTTCCGAAAAGAACTTATGGACGCCTTTTTCTATATTAAGTATATTAAAATCTTCACTTTGACATTTAACTGACACATTAGCCCTATATAGTATGAATTGTAGAAAAGATAAAGTAACTTACCAACAAAGGGAAGGAAGATATAGATGAACGAATTGAACTCAAACAAGCGGATAGGCCTTGGCAAAAAGCTAATTCTGACTATAGGTATACCACTAATTTGTATGGTTGCTGTCGTTGCTTATTATTTGATAAGTAAAGATAACTATGTTGCTAAAGTCGGTGGAGTAAAAATTTCTCAAGAAGAATTAAATTCAGCTTTAAACAAGCAATACGGTGCAACAGTTCTTGATACATTAATCTCAGATAAGGTAATTGAATTAGAAGCTGAGAAGAAGAGTGTTACGGTTTCTAAAAAAGCCATTCAATCACAACTCGACACATTAGCAACTCAATATGGAAGTGAAGAAGCACTAGAATCTGCACTTGCTTCCAACAACATGACAATAAATGATGCTAAGAAGAGTATTAAAACGTATTTGCTAACAAAAAAGCTGATTGAACCAACTCTTGATATTACAGATTCAGAGTTAAAATCTTACTTCAAAGAAAACAAAGATTCCTACAATGAAACCGCACAAGTAAAGGCTAGCCATATCTTATTAAATGATAAGAAAACAGCTAATACGGTATTAGCTAAATTGAATGATGGTGGAGATTGGGATAAGTTAGCGAAAAAATACTCACAAGATTCAAGCAATGCATCAGATGGTGGAAACCTAGGATACTTTGCGAAAAGTGATATGGATGAGGATTTTGCGGATGCAGCTTTTTCATTGAAAGTTGGAGAAACTAGTAAAATCGTAAAATCATCATATGGCTATCATATTATTAAAGTTACGGGTAAAAAAGCAACAAAAAAAGCAGAATATGCTGATGTAAAAGATCAGGTAAGAGAAGCAGTTGTTGAACAAAAGATTAACGACAATTATAGTTCTTGGTTATCTTCACTATATGAAGACTATAAGATTGAAAACAAACTAGATAAGGATAGTGGTTCAACATCTAGTACAAGTTCTAATAATAGCTAAGGAGGTTGTCCGAGGATAGATGCGTTATCAAGATGAATTTACAGTAAAAGGGCGAAAAGAACTAAAACATGCTATTTCACAAATGGATTATACCATTCTGAAAAACAAACTAAAGCATGTGATGACACTTGATACAAATGCCGGACGAGATGGTAAGTACTTTATTCGCAGCGTTTATTTCGATAATTTTGATAATAAGATTTTAAACGAGAAAAAAGAAGGCTATTTCAAAAGAGATAAATACCGTGTTCGAATATACGGAAAAAGCTCCGATTTGATCAAATTAGAAAAGAAAAGTAAACGAAACAACTTAACTTTTAAAGAAAAATGCTATATTTCAAAACATGAATATGAATGGATAAGAATAGGTGAAATCGAATGGATGGAAAATGACGAACGGCAACTGATTCGTGAGTTATACATCCAAATGACCTTATATCAGCTCAAGCCAATGACAGTTGTAGACTATGTTCGTGAGGCGTATATCTACCCATACGGTAATATCCGTGTAACTTTC
This sequence comes from Rummeliibacillus sp. POC4, assembly GCF_003576525.1. Taxonomy (GTDB): domain Bacteria; phylum Bacillota; class Bacilli; order Bacillales_A; family Planococcaceae; genus Rummeliibacillus. The sequence continues at coordinate 16,741 of NZ_QWUA01000056.1, forward strand.
GATAGTCAGATTAAAACAAGCTTACGAAACGTCGATATTTTTAATCCGGACTTAGCGATGGTTCCAGTATTCGATCCAACACAGGTTATTTTGGAAGTAAAGTATGACGAATATTTACCAGATATCATCAAGATGACATTACAAATGATGGATCGTAGACCAGATGCCTATTCAAAATACCAACTTAGCCGTATGTACGGTTAAATAAATCATATTTGGAGGAAAAACATTTATGGATAACACAAACTTCAGTGATATTTTCAAATCAAGTTTTATCGAGAAAACAACAAGTTTTTCACTAACAGATTCCTTAATCGGATTACTCATAGCATTTTTAGTTGGCTTATTTATTTATGCTGTCTATAAAAAGACATTTTCAGGAGTAATTTACTCACATAGTTTTAATATTTCGTTGATGATTATGACAATGGCTACTGCATTAATTATTATGGGGATTTCATCAAACGTTCTATTATCTCTTGGTATGGTCGGTGCATTATCAATTGTTCGATTCCGTACACCTATTAAAGACCCAATGGATTTAGTCTATTTGTTCTGGTCCATCGTAGCAGGTATTCTATGTGGTGCAGGATTTATTCCATTAGTCATTATAGGTTCTATATTAATTGGTTTGATACTTGTTCTTTTCGTGAACAAAATTACGATTGAAAATCCTTACTTGCTTATTGTGAAGTATGATCATGCTTCAGCGGAAGATCCATTGGAAAAAGTGATTAAAGCAAAATCAAAGAAATATGCATTAAAGTCAAAATCAATTATGCCTGGCGATGATTTAGAAATCACTTATGAAATTCGCGTAAAGGAAAATGATTCACATTTTATGAATGAGTTAACAGCTATTCAAGGTGTTCGATCAGCAGTCATGCTTAGCTATGATGGGAATTTCACAGCGTAATAAGAACGATGTAAAGGAGCTACAGCATGATCAAAAATAGAGTTGTATATAGTATTCTCGCTATGCTCGTGATTGTGTTCATATGTGCCATCGGAATTTTACCAAACTTATCAATAAAAGAAAAGAATATAGAGACAAGTTATGTCTCACAAGTGTTTAATCACAATAAAGTAACGACAGTGGATATTGAATTATCAGATGATGATTGGAAAGATATGCTTAATAATCCGCTAAAGGAAGAAGTAAAAGAAGCAACGGTTACGGTTAATGGTAAAAAACTTGAACATGTTGGGGTTCGTACGAAAGGGAATCTATCGTTACGTGAAGTAGCTAATGATGATGATTCGGATCGCTACAGTTTAAAGTTAGACTTTGATTATTATAACGATGAGCAAAGTCTATATGGATTAAAAAAATTAAATCTTAATAATAATTATAGTGATGCCACGCAAATGCGCGAATACCTCTCCTATCAACTAATGGAGAAAATGGGGTTGCCAACACCTTCATATGCATATATGTATGTCACTGTTAACGGTAAGGATCGCGGATTATTCCTTGGTGTTGAACAAGTAGATGAAACATTTTTGGCAAAAAATTTCGAGACAAATACGGGTGCACTATATAAACCTGATGGCACAGGCAGTGACTTAAAGTGGATAAGTGACGATTTAGACGACTATACAGGATTAAACGTTAAAACAAAGATTGACGAGGATTCAGAAAATGCTACGGTAGACTTTTTGAAGGCTATTAACAATAAAGGAAAGAGCCTTGAAGATACCGCCAATGTGGACAATCTGTTGCGCTACTTTGCAGTAAACACAGCACTTGTCAATTTAGATAGTTATCAAGGAAATCTAAAGCACAATTATTATTTGTATGAGGAAAATGGTAAATTTAATATAATTCCTTGGGATTATAATATGTCCTTTGGCGGTTTTGGTGTAGGAGGAGGCTTTAGAGATCCTCAACCGCAAACAAACACTACAAGTAAACAAACTGATAGTAGAAAGAATACTAATTCTACTAATAGTACGACAAGGGAAAATAATTCTACAGAACAAAATAGTAATACAACTGAAAATGGTATGCCAACGCCTCCAGATGGTAATGGTCAACCACCACAAGGGCGAAGTGGACAAATGCCACCTGGCGAAAATGACGATCAAGGTGGAATGCAACCTCCGCAAGGACAAAATGGAGAAGCACCTGCTGCTCCACAGGATAGCAGTAATGCTCAGAGTGGTGAACAATCAAAAACAAATACAAAAAATGATACAAGTAATGCAAACAAAAAGGGTAATGTAGGCCAAAAAGCTGCTGGAGCTTCCAATAGTGATTTACTAGCAGAATCTAGTATCAACTTTAGTATCACGACGCCAATATCCGGAACAACTTTAGAAGAAAGACCATTACTTAATGTATTGCTATCAAATGACCAATATAAAGAAAAATATGAAGGTTACTTAAAGAAAGTGGCAACAAGTTATTTAACGGAAAATCAAATTGCGGTAGAAACAGCGAAGATTGCGAAGTTAATTAAACCTTATGTAGAAAAAGATCCTACAAAATTCTTTACGAAGGAGGATTTTGAAAAAGCTGTTTTAGGTGATAATAGTTTACCAGAATTTGCTAAACAACGTTCTAAATCTATATTAAAGCAACTTTCAGGTGAATTGAATGTCGATAATACTCCATCAAATGAAGATGATAAAGCGTCAACAAATGATCTAACAAAATCAAAAGACAATGAAAGAAAACAAAAACAAAAGGATAGAGATACATCTACCAATAAAAATGCTGCAAAAGGAAATGGAATGGGTCAAGAACCTAATGTTGCAATGGCCTTTGGAGGTAATGGTCAAGGCCAACCAGGAGGGAATATGGGGCAAGGTGGTCCACAAAATGTAGGACAGAACCAAGTAGAAACAGGAACATCCAAAGAGACTCTGATAATGGATGGAATCGCTACAAGTGTGTTACTACTTGCTATTATTGCTGTTTTTATATTTAAACGTAGGGGCCGTAAATTAAACAAAAGATAATAAATAGAGTGTTGTTACCCACTGCTCGTATCTGTTTGACGATGCGGGCAGTGAAATCCCACCCAATTTTACACTTACACATGCAAAAGGCTTTACTCGATTGTCTAGCACAACGATTGAGTAAGCCTTTTGTTCTTTTATATGAATGCTATCCTTTCTAATTTCTCAAAGACAAGTCATTTTGTTCACCTTTTCTTTTTAAATATTTTAATATTAAATTGTAACTTTAGAAAAGTGATGTTGAAACAAAGTGGTTTAATATAAAAATTAAATGAGGTGTCTTTCAGTGGATGATCAATTTCTACATATACAAACAACTGAAATAAAGGATTTACCACTCTTCTCTAACTATTATCCGTATGAGCCAACACCTTATGATGTATTAGACTTATGCTTTGATAATATTGAATTAGCACAAGATGATTGTTTTGTAGACTTTGGATGTGGAAAAGGAAGAGTAGTGTTTTATGTGAATCATCGTTATCATATCGATACTCTTGGCATTGAAATAAACAAAAATTATATACAAGACGCTTACCAAAATAAAATGCAATATGTAAAGAATCATCATTTAGCAGAGAAATCGGTGAACTTCCTGAATGCTAAAGCTGAACAATACAAAATACAACCGACAGATAATATCTTCTTTTTCTTTAATCCTTTTTCAGTACAGATTTTCCGGAAAGTAATTTATAATATCTTGAAATCACAGCAAGGCAATTCTCGAAAGATTTATGTGATATTATATTACCCCTCTTTTGAGTATATTCAATACTTAAAAAGCGAAACAAAATTTAAAGTTATAAAGGATGTTCTAGTGCCAAATCAATTTGCTTATAATACGCATGAGCGAATTATGATTTTTGAATATTAGGAGGATTGTTGATATGACAAATTTATGGAATGAACGATTTAACACAACTGAATATATATATGGTGAGGAACCAAATGCCTTTATTAAAGAATACACCTTTCAATTAGAAAATCTTAAGAAAGTTGCTGCATTTGCAGAAGGTGAAGGGCGAAATGCTATATTTTTAGCTAAATCAGGACATGATGTTACAACTTTTGACTATGCAGAAAGCGGCTTAAACAAAACAGTACAATTGGCAGAAAAAAATAATGTAAAAGTGAAGACTGTACAGGTAGATTTATTAGAGGGTTCTGTGCCAAATGAACAATTCGATGCAGCAATCATGGTATTTGGACATTTTCGAAAAGAAGACCAGAGAAATGTATTTGAGAAAATTTTAAAATCGGTTAAGCCTGGTGGCAAAATAATGATGGAGTTGTATTCTGAAAAACAACTCGACTATCGGACTGGTGGACCTAAGAAATTAGAGATGCTCTATAAACCCCAAGATATTTTAGATTGGTGTGAAAACTATAAAATAGTTCACTTTTTTGTAGGGGAGCAGTCAAGACAAGAAGGGACACTTCATACAGGACTGGCCCATGTTATCCAACTTATTATTGAGAAATAGTAAATATGAAGGCAACTCTAATGTTTAATTTAGGGTTGTCTATTTTTATTTTATAGAAGGTAATTCCTAGTAGACTACTTGAAATTGAAAACTAAGTTTGATATGATGAGAAAGTTCATTTTTAATAGTTATCATTGTTAACTAATTTGAAAAGGAGATTTATATGACTGCTTTTAGAACTTTATTTCATCAATTAGTTTTAACATACAGACCATTTGAAACGCAGTTAAATGAGAGGCTTGCAACGCATCATTTACACCGAGCTGAATGGTCTGTTTTGTATTATTTAGTGAACTCTGAATCGATGACATTAGTAGAAATGGCAAGACTTCTGAGTGTAGAAAAGCCTAATATTACGAGGACGATGAAGAGTTTAATAGAACAAGGTCTTGTAGAGGCTAAGCCCGGGAAAGACAAACGTGAAAAGCATATGGTGGTAACAGCTAAGGGCCTAGAGATTTATAAGGAAATACGGGTGACTGTTGATGTATTTGAACAGCAAATACTAAAAGGAATCCCAGAAGAAGAACAACTAGTATTTATGCGAACGATGAAAAAAATTAGAGGGAATTTATTAAATAGATAGGGGTCTTCCAATGAGTCATGCGAAAGAAAAATTATGGTCAAAAGATTTTGTCATTATGTCGATCATTAACTTTATCATTTTAGTTATTTTTTATTTGTTAATGGTAACGATGGCATCATTTGCAGTGAAGGAATATCATGCTTCAACAAGCCAGGCAGGTCTGGTGACAGGGATTTATATTATTGGTACTTTAATAGGTAGACTTGGAACGGGGAGAGTAATCGACCAATTCGGACGTAAAAAAGTGCTTATTATTGGTTTAGCTCTGTTTGTGCTAACAATGTCACTTTATTTCATTAATGCGGGGATTACTGTTTTGCTTTTATGTCGATTAGTTCATGGTATATCTGTTGGGATTGCGTCAACAGCAACAGGTACTATTGTGGCACAAATTCTTCCGCAATCTCGTAAAGGTGAAGGAATTGGCTATTATAGTATGAGTGCTACACTAGGGACTGCAATAGGTCCGTTTATAGGAATTATGATGAGTCAACATTCATCTTATAGTATGATCTTTTTACTATGTATGTTATTAGGTATTATCTGTTTAGTTATATCGTTAATGGCGAAAGTTCCCCCAGTACCAGGAGTACCAGATTCTCAAGCATCTTCAAAGGGATTCAGTATCTCACAATACTTAGAACCAAAGGCGATACCAGTTGCTATTATTACAATTTTTATTGCTTTTGGATATGCAGGTATTCTTTCCTTTATTAACTTTTTTGCTAAAGAACGTGATTTAGTAGCAGCATCAAGTTTCTTCTTTCTTGTATATGCTATTGCTATTTTAGTAACACGCCCATTTACCGGAAGATTAATGGATACGAAAGGTGCAAACTTTGTAATGTATCCATGTTTTGTTCTGTTTGCACTAGGTTTACTTTTGCTAAGTACTTCTCATAGCGGTGTCGTATTGTTATTATCAGGTGCCATGATTGGTGCAGGTTATGGGAATCTATCCTCAACAGCACAGGCCATTGCTGTAAAGTTGACACCTCCACATCGTATGGGATTAGCAACATCAACTTACTTTATCGCATTAGATGGTGGTTTAGGTGTAGGACCATATTTACTGGGGTATATTATTCCATTGCTTGGTTATGGAAAATTATATGTATCATTAAGCATTTTCATTTTCATCACCATTGCAATTTATTTCATACTTCATGGAAGAAAAGATCATCTAATCTTGGAGAAAAAAGTAGGGTAATTTTTTCATTTTAGAGCATTCTTTTATTGTAAGGTGTAATATATTTTAATATTAAATATTTTAGTGTTAAAATATATTTATTCGAAATAAAGGAGATGTAAACAATGGGAAAATTAGATGGCAAAGTTGCTATTATTACTGGTGGTGCAGGCGGTATCGGTAGTGGTATGGCAAAAGCAATGGTTAAAGAAGGCGCTATCGTAACAATCGTTGATTTAAATGAAGAAACAGGAAAAGCGATGGAGAAAGAATTACAACAATATTCTCCAGAATCCATGTTCATGCAAGTAAACTTAATGGACCGCAATAAGTTAGGGAATATTGTTGAAACAGTTGTTAAAAAATATGGTAAACTAGATGTCTTAGTAAACAATGCACATGCTTCAAGACAAAAGCCATTCATGGAAACTACACAAGAAGATATCGATCTTTCTTTCGGTACAGGTTTTTATCCGACATTCTATTTAATGCAAGCAGCATTCCCTTATTTAAAAGAAACCAAAGGTAATATTATCAACTTTGCATCAGGCGCTGGCTTAAATGGCGATCCCACACAAGCTGCATATGCTGCTGCAAAAGAAGCTATTCGCGGTATTACACGAGTAGCTGCTCGTGAATGGGGACAATATGGTATTAATATTAACCTTATTAGCCCAATTGCTCTTTCACCAGGTGTAGAAGCATGGTCTAAAGCTCAACCTGAATACTATGAAGCAGTTAAAAATAAAATTCCAATGGGCCGTTTTGGTGATGTTGAAAAAGATATTGGCCGTGTCGCTGTATTTTTAGCATCTGAGGATTCAAAATATATTACTGGTCAAACAATTATGACTGATGGTGGAGCAACTATGCTTCGATAGTATTTTGGAGTTAGGAGGACGTTTTGAAAGAAACAAATATTTTTCAACTGATACATGCAAACGAATTAGTGAATAATGCGAATATCCTGCAATTTTCGCAACGTATTCAAAATTATATAGGAATTTCACCTATTTTGGTTCTTAGTGAGCTTAAACAAAATGGACCCCAGAAGCAAACCGTACTGGCTGAGGAATTAGGCTATTCACCAGGGGCTATGACGAATATTGCTTCAAAGTTAGTAAAAGAGAGATATGCAGAGCGTCAATATAATGCAGATGATCGCAGAAACGTATTGTTAGCAATTACCGAACTAGGATTAAAAGCATTAGAGGAAGCGCAAAAGGTAGGAAATGAAATTCAAGTAGAACTATTCAGCATGTTAAGTAAAGAAGAAATAGAACAATATTTGTCCATCCAACAAAAACTTCTGTCTATAATCGATAAATGATAAAACAGAGATTGCCGACGTTGTCAAATTCATGACGACATCGGCAATTTTTTAATTTAAGGAGTTGCCCAAATCTCCTACAAAAAAATATAAAAAAGACTAGGCATATAATTTTATACACCTAACCCTTTCCAAAAAAAGTCACCAATATTTTTCGCCATATCATCGATTGAAGTGAAAAAAGCTTGACCATTTTCATCACGATGATTTCCAACGTTTAATAACGATGTGAATAACTGTGTTACAAACTTAGAATCATGCTGTGGGATTTCTCCCTTTTCCATGGCCTCCATTAAAGTGTGCTGAATAATCTCATGCATCTTTTCCTCGGATTGTTTCATTTTCTTTTTTTGTTCTTCAGATAAACTAATCTTGGCATCACGCATAAAGTTATTTAAGTCAATGTCTTCCGTTGCAGATAAATGGATTTTAATGAGTTGATGGAATCGTGATTTTAGTGGAAGCTCATCCCTATTCAAAATGTTAGAAATTTGCTCACGAATATAATCCATCATCACAATCATACAGTCCGTGTATAATTCTGCTTTTGTAGAGTAGTAATAGTAAATGGTTGCTTTTGTTAAATTACAAGCTTTAGCAATATCATCCATAGAAACAATTTTATAACCATTTTGAAGAAATAATTTTGTCGCAACTTCTAAAATAATGGACTTAGTGGGTTTATCTTGTTGATCATGACGAGGTCTACCTAGGCTTCGTTGTTTTTGTTGCACTGCAATCGCTCCTAAATACGCCATTTTTTACTACAGTATAGCATAAGATAAAAAGCTTGAATAATTAACTAACCAGTATATATAATTAAATCATTAACATGAGGATGGTGAATATTGGATGAAAAGAGGACCGTTAGAGCTTTGGGGTTCACTGGTTGGTGGAAAAAAGACGAGTTGGATTCCATTGGTTGTTTGGGTATTATTAGTTACTGTTTTATCTTTCCTTTGGCCGCAAATAAACAGTATAGAAAATGGATCAGCTAATGATTTACCAAAAGAGTTAATGTCACAAAAAGCGGAGCAATTAATAAGTGATGAATTTTCAAGTGATTCAGGAAATCCGTTATTAGTGGTTTGGCATAGAAATGATGCATTAAAAGATGATGATATTGAAGCTATTCAAAATGTCTATAAAAATTTAATGGATCAGCCGTTAACTAAGCAACAATCAATTCCACCACTTGGGACTCTGCCATCACAAGCGATAAAAGCAGAAGTATCTGAAAATGGTACTACAATTGTTACACCTATCTTTTTTGACAAGGATGCATCTACTGATGTATTAAAAACGAATGTAGAAAAATTTGAGAAACTAGTTACAAAAGAGTTAGGGGAAGATCCTTTTAGTAACAAATTATCTGAAAGTGGTTTACATTTACGATTATCAGGACCTGTAGGTATTCAAATTGATGCAGTCAGCTTATTCTCTCAAGCCGATGTGAAACTAATGATTGCAACAGTATTATTAGTATTAGTATTATTAATTCTATTATACCGTTCACCTATTTTGGCAGTCGTACCATTATTAGTTGTTGGGTTTGCTTATGGTTTAATAAGTCCATCTCTAGGTTTCTTTTCTGAACAAGGATGGATTACAAAAGATGCACAAGCTGTATCTATTATGACAGTATTATTATTTGGTGCAGGAACAGATTATTGTCTATTTTTAATCTCAAAATATAGAGATATTTTATATGAAGAAGAGAATCGTTTTAAAGCGATGAAAATAGCGGTAAAAGAATCAGGTGGTGCTATAGCCATGAGTGCCTTGACGGTCGTCATTGGGTTGTTGACACTTAGTCTAGCACACTATGGATCTTTCCAAAGATTTTCAATACCATTTAGCTTTGCGGTTCTTTTAGTAGGAATTGCATCATTAACAGTTTTACCAGCATTATTGGTGCTAATAGGTAGAATAACTTTCTATCCATTTATCCCTCGTACTGTAGAAATGGAGAAGGCAAGAGCTGAAAAGAAAGGGAAAGTTTTTAAAGAACCAAAGCCAAAACATCGATTCAGTCGTAAAATTGGCCATGTTGTAACTCGTAAACCTTGGACTGTTATTATTACCACAATAATCTTATTAGGCGGGCTAGCAACGTTTGTGCCTAAAATACAATTTACCTTTGATTTGTTATCGTCGTTCCCAAAAGACATTGCTTCGAGAGAAGGTTTTCAACTAATATCTGATAATTTTAGTCCTGGTGAATTAGCGCCAGTAAAGGTTATTGTAGATACTGATGGTAAGAATATAGATTTACAAAAAGAGTTAAAAAAACTATCTAATGTTGATCAAGTTAACAAGCCACTGACAGGCAAAACTAGAGAGGAACTTCAATTAGTAGAACTCTATCTTGATGGAAATCCATATTCAACGGAAGCAATTGAACAAATACCTAAGCTTAAAAAACAAGTAACAGCAATACTACAAGATGTGGGTATTCAAGACGCTAGTAAACGTGTATGGATTGGTGGGGAAACCGCTACTCAATATGATACAAAGCAAACTATTGAACGAGATGAATCTATTATTATACCAACAATGATTGCTATCATTGCGCTGTTGTTACTTGGATATTTACGTTCGATTACAGCAACTCTATACTTAATCGGTACAGTTGTTTTATCTTATTTTGCAGCATTAGGTGCAGGTTGGTTAATATTACATTACTTCTTTGATGCAGATGCTATTCAAGGATCAATCCCGCTTTATTCGTTTGTATTTTTAGTGGCACTCGGCGAAGATTACAATATATTTATGGTATCTGAGATTTGGAAAAAGAGAAAAAAGCAAGATCACCATTCTGCAGTTTCCGATGGAGTAGTACACACAAGTAACGTTATTACGTCAGCAGGTCTAATTTTAGCTGGTACTTTCGCAGTGTTAGCAACTTTGCCTATTCAAGCATTGGTACAATTCGGTGTGGTAACAGCAATAGGCGTTTTACTGGATACTTTTATCGTCCGTCCATTACTTGTACCTGCTATAACTACAGTTTTAGGCAAGTATGCTTTTTGGCCAGGGAAACTATTTAAGAATGCAGATAAATAAATACATCAAAAAAGCTGAGAGATGTTATCTCAGCTTTTTTGATGTAACCATATAAAACTAATTAGTTGCTCCTTTTGTTCAATTTATCCCCTAATAAAAAGACATAAAAATACTATTTCAAATTAATAAAAATGGAAAAATACTATTTTATACCAAAAAATAAATATTTTAAATTTACAAAAAATTGATATAGACTAAATGATATGAATCATTTACAATATGATTTGTAAAAAAGTCTAACAAAGTATTAACAAGCATAAAACTATATCAAATAAATATTCAGATTATACCAATTTATCTGAATATTATGAATATAGTTTTGACAAGGGGGATATGGTATGAGTTCAAAGAAATTAAAAAGATATGCATCGGTATTTTTAGCTTCATCTTTAGTCGTTGGCGTTTTAGCGGGGTGTGGAAGTAAGGATGAAAAATCTTCAAGTGGCAAGAAAAGTAGTGATGAGATTAAAATCGGCTTAAATTTGGAATTATCTGGGGCTGTAGCATCTTATGGTTCTGGTATTTCAAAAGGAGCTAAACTTGCCATTGATGAGATCAACAAAGCAGGTGGTATTGACGGCAAAAAGATCGTACCAGTTGAAATTGATAACAAATCAGATGCGGCTGAAGCAACATCTGCGGCTATTAAGTTAGCAACACAAGAAAAAGTAGTAGCACAAGTGGGTTCTGCAACATCTGGAAATACAGTTGCTGCAGTGCAAATTGCGAATAAATATAAAATGCCTGTTATTGGGCCTTCTGCAACATCTGAAACTGTAACAGTAAGTGAAAAAGGCGATTTAAATGAGTTCGCCTTCCGTACATGCTTTATCGATCCATTCCAAGGTCAAATCGCTGCGAACTTTGCACTAGATACTATAAAAGCGAAAAATGTAGCTATTTTTGCAGATAGTGCAAGTGATTATGCAAAAGGATTAGCCAAATCATTTAAAGAAACCGTTGAGAAAAATGGTGGCAAAGTTGTAGCGGAGGAATCGTATGTTGCAAAAGATACGGATTTCAAATCTACTTTAACGCGTTTAAAGTCTAAAAAACCTGACTTTATCTATATCCCAGGCTATTACGAAGAAGTTGGTTTGATTATTAAACAGGCCCGCGCGGCTGGTATTGATGTACCTTTGATGGGTGGAGATGGATGGGATTCACCTAAAATGGTTGAGTTAGCAGGTAATGATGCGCTTAATAAAACATACTTTACAAACCATTATTCAGCTGAAGATCCAGATGAAAAAATTCAAAAATTTGTTGAAGCATTTAAAGCAGCTAATAGTGATCAAGCACCGGATGCATTTAATGCGTTGGGCTATGATACGGTCTATTGGTTAAAAGATGCAATTGAACGTGCAGGATCAACAGATGGTGAAAAAATTAAAGACGCATTAGCAGATACAAAGGACTTGTCATTAGTTACAGGTAATTTCTCAGTGGATGAAAAACATAACCCAGTAAAAACAGCAACAGTTCTTGAATTTAAAGACGGTAAGCAAGTATTCAACTCTAAAGTTAATCCTTAATGCTTTGGTTAAGAAAAGGGGGGACGGTCCTCCCTTTTCGTATTTATTTCTTTTTAAAGGAGTGGGATTTATGGAGTGGTTGCAACAGTTAATCAATGGTATTTCACTCGGAAGTATATATGCATTAATTGCCCTCGGTTATACGATGGTATACGGCATTATTAAACTGATCAATTTTGCGCACGGTGATGTGTTTATGATTGGTGCGTTTATAGGTTTTTTAGCTATTGCAAGATGGGATTTAGGATTCTTTCCAGCATTACTATTAGCAATGGTTGTTTGTGCAATATTGGGGGTATTAATTGAACGTATTGCTTATAAAAGATTACGTAATGCAACACGTATCGCAGCATTAATTACAGCAATTGGTGTATCACTTTTGATTGAATATACGACCATATTCTTCAGGGGTGCACAGCCAGAGGCATATCCAGATGTTATTTCAAATAAGACATTTAACTTTTTAGGTGCACAAATTAGTATGCAATCCATTATGATTTTATCAGTATCCATCGTACTAATGCTTATCCTACAATTCATCGTACATAAGACAAAGATTGGTAAAGCGATGCGTGCAGTATCTTATGATGTTGAAGCAGCACGCTTGATGGGAATCAATGTAGATAATACCATTTCAGTAACATTTGCAATTGGTTCTGCACTTGCTGGTGCAGCAGGTGTTATTTTTGGTGTTTACTATACGAAAATTGATCCTTTAATGGGGATTATACCAGGGGTGAAAGCATTTGTAGCAGCTGTGCTTGGAGGCATTGGCATAATTCCAGGGGCAGTAGCTGGAGGTATGGTGCTCGGTGTTGTTGAAACGGTTGTTAGTGCATTAGGCTTCTCCTTATGGAGAGATGCAGCTGCCTTTGTTATTTTGATCTTAATCTTAATCTTTAGACCTGCGGGGATATTTGGCAAAAACACCCGTGAGAAAGTGTAGGTGACGGTACTTATGAAAAAGTCTAAAGTATTTTGGATATATGTTGCAGTAGCTCTAGTCGTCTATGGCATTGTGGAATTTTTGATTTCAAACGGAAATTTAGATATGTATTATTCAAATTTATTTATTACAATTGCGATTAATGTGATTTTAGCTGTTAGTTTACATTTAGTGATTGGGATTACAGGGCAGTTCTCAATTGGTCATGCAGGGTTCTTAGCAGTGGGCGCGTATATTTCGGCTATTTTCACAACAAATCTAGGATGGCCATTCCCAGTAGCATTGTTAATAGGGGCCTTTGTAGCAGCTATTGCGGGATTAATCGTAGGGATTCCTACACTCCGTTTAAAGGGTGATTACCTAGCAATTGCTACACTTGGATTTGCTGAAATTATTCGAATTGTATTCTTGAATATTGATTACGTTGGTGGGGCAGCAGGTATGCAAGTAGATTATCTAACAACTTGGTCTTATGCATTTTTTGCTGTGCTTATTACGATTATTGTTATTTCAAATTTTACAAACTCACGTCATGGACGTGCATGTATTGCGGTTCGGGAAGATGAAATTGCTGCAGATGCAATGGGAATCAACACCACTTTCTACAAAGTATTAGCATTTGCTATTGGTTCATTTTTTGCTGGACTTGCAGGGGGGTTATTCTCTCATAACTTCTTTATTATCCAACCATCACAATTTGGCTTCTTAAAGTCCTTCGATATTTTAATCTATGTTGTACTAGGTGGTCTGGGTAGCCTATCAGGATCAATTATTGCTGCGATACTTTTGACTATTATTTCGTTATATCTACAAGATTTCCCTGAAACTCGTATGATAATCTATAGTTTAGTATTAATCATTGTGATGTTATATCGTCCATCTGGCTTAATGGGAACGAAGGAAGTTACCGATCTTTTCAAATTCGGCAAGAAATCGAGAGGAGGTAATGTAAATGAGTAACCTTCTTTTAAAAGTTGAGAATGTTGGGATACAATTTGGTGGTTTGAAGGCTGTTTCAGGCTTAAATATGGATATGCATCAAGGTGAACTTATTGGCTTGATCGGTCCAAATGGTGCTGGGAAAACGACTAGCTTTAATATGTTAACCGGTGTTTATAAACCGACAGAGGGTGTTATAACGTTTGATGGAAAAAAGACGAATAACATGTCACCTCACCAAGTTACAAAAAGTGGCGTAAGTCGTACATTTCAAAATATCCGTTTGTTTAAAGAGCTTTCTGTTCTAGATAATGTAAAAGTAGCAAACCATTCACTTGCTCACCATTCTGTATTAAGTTCTATTTTACGTTTGCCAAGTTACTTCTCTGGTGAAGCGAAAATGGAACAACAATCGATTGAATTTCTAAAGATTTTTGGTTTAGACAAATATATGCATGAGCTAGCTAAAAACCTCCCTTATGGAATGCAGCGTCGGCTAGAAATTGCCCGGGCATTAGCTGCAAAGCCTAAGCTCTTATTATTAGATGAGCCTGCAGCTGGTATGAATCCTCAAGAAACTCATGATTTAATGGAGTTAATTGCTCTAATTCGTGAGAAATTTGATTTAACCATTCTTTTAATCGAACACGATATGGGACTTGTCATGGGGATTTGTGAAAGGATTTATGTTCTTGACCATGGTCAACTCATTGCTCATGGGAATCCAGAGGATATTCGTAACAATCCAAAAGTTATTGAAGCTTATTTAGGTGAGGAGGTTACAGGATGATGCTGAAGGTAAATGACATCAATGTGTTTTACGGTAATATTCAAGCATTAAAGGGAGTCTCCTTAGAGGTAAACGAAGGTGAAATTGTCACATTAATAGGCGCAAATGGAGCGGGTAAGAGTACACTTTTAAAGACATTGTCAGGATTATTAAAACCAAAACAAGGTACAATTGAATACCTTGGTAACTCTATAGCAGGAAAGGCTGCACAATCTATTGTAAAGGCTGGGATTTCACAGGTTCCAGAGGGACGGCGTGTTTTTGCAAATATGACAGTAGAAGAGAATCTGGAATTGGGTGCGTATTTACGAAATGACCGTGCGGGCATAGCAAAAGATAAAGAACGCATTTTTGGGATTTTTCCTATTCTTTTAGAACGCCGAAAACAATTATCTGGTACATTATCAGGTGGTGAACAGCAAATGCTTGCAATGGGGCGGGCAATAATGGCTAGACCAAAGCTGTTATTGTTAGATGAGCCGTCTATGGGACTAGCGCCAATCATGGTAAAAACGATTTTTAATACGATAGAAGAAATTCGAAAAGAAGGCACAACAATTCTTTTGGTAGAACAGAATGCCCATATGGCTCTTTCTATAGCTGACCGATCCTATGTAATTGAAACGGGTAGAGTTGTACTATCAGGCACTGCGAACGAACTAAAAGAGACTGAACAAGTGAAAGCTGCATATTTAGGTGGATTATAGAAAGAAAGGGGACGGCCTATAAGTTATGAAGATTACGTAGCAGTCCCTTCTTCTATAAAAAATATTCACTATGAAGTTTTGCTCTTGCAGTTATGTGATCAAATTATTCCATCCTTGTTCCGAAGGACGTGTCTCAGAAGGGATTTTTAGATACGTCCTTTTTTGCATTTAACCTAAATTTCCCGCGAGACAGTCATAACGTCTTTACTAAATGTAT
>NZ_QWUA01000057.1 GCF_003576525.1 Rummeliibacillus sp. POC4
TTATCATCATATGATGATATCTATTTTGTCTTTGTTAAAAACAAAGTTTATTGATTAACATCTTGCTTGTTCAGTTTTCAAGGTTCATATCATGTCGTTATCTTAACGACTCATTTATTATATCACTATAAATTTTCAATGTCAACATCTTTTTTTAATAAGATGTTTATCATTTAATATTTCATCTGTTAGCGACTTAAATAGTATATCTAATAGTATAAAGATTGTCAATGCTATTTTAAAAGAAAATGAAATTTTAAATGTAAGAAGGAGATTCACAATTACTTTTAATTCAATATCCTAAACTTCTGCAGCATACCACAGGTAGTTTTCCTTTCTATTTTTTAATCTAAATTCAAAAAAGGCTACTACCTGCTGATGTAAAAAAATACTAATAGAGTACAGTTCTTTATTCTCCTAATTCTATAAAATCATTTGCCTGCTACCTTTCTAAAATTAAACGTTCTATATATATATTTCTATATTTTGAGAGATCAATAATTTCATTTGATTCAACTACTTTAATAACAGGTCTTGTAGGTGAAGTTTTATTAGTAAATATAATAGAAGCTTCTAAGCCATTTGATAACTCTACTTTAGATCCTAATGGTAAGTCCGTAACACAAGTCATTAAAGCTTGTACTACCTGTATGTTAAACTTTCCAAATTCTGTTTCTTGGATCATTTCTAACACTTTAAACGGTGATTCTTTTGATTGATATATTCTTTCACAAGTCATTGCATGGAACACATCTGCAACAGCAATTATATGTGAAAATATTGAGATTTTACTTCCCTTTTCCCCTCTAGGATAGCCACTACCATCTAATCTTTCATGATGTTGATACACAGCGATTTTCATTTCCTGTTTAAGAATTGTAATACTGTTGATCATTTGGAGACTGTAATAAGGATGCTCTTGAATCTCTTTGAACTCATATTCTGTTAATGGCCCAGTCTTTTCTCTAATCTTTTTATTAATTTTCGCCATTCCACAGTCAGCTACTGCCCCTGCTATAGCAATTTGGAGTATATCCCCTTTACTATAGCCCATCTTTTGTGCAATAACTGCACAAATTAAACTGATAGCCACTGAGTGATGGTATATGTAATCCTCACTTGTTGAAAATTCATTTAAAGTAAATATTTTATCTCTATTTTCTAATACAAGGTCTATTAAAGGTAAAATATATGTTCTAACTTTTGTAATATTTACTTTGCTACCGGATTCCCAGTTTATAAATTCCTTTTTAATCTTATTAACAACATCTATATATTTTCTTTCAAAAGGCATAATTGAAGCTGAATCTATTATATTTTCTTGTTCAATAGGTATTAGTCCATCATCTTCATTTTCAATCTTATTAGAACCTAGAGGAGAAGAAATTATCGTGACTTGGGAAATTTGAAAAGCCTTTAATACTGGTAAATGTTCACGAGTAATTTTTGTATTTTTATAAATAATCGGATATTGGGTGTTAGCCTTTATATCATTTGCGATAACACTACCTAATTTTAAATCAGAAACTTTTACTAATTTAGTCTTCAAATAAATTACCCCTTTGTAATTCCTTTATATATGGTTTATTGTAACTGAATTATTTTCCAATTGTAATAGTAGAATACATATCTATAAATATTGAAAAATTATTATGACAAGCTATGCAATTTCAAACACGTTCCAACCCCCGTTATAGAAAAAGAGACGCTTATCGCGTCCCTCTCTTAACTATCAAGATTAGATTATCTATTGAATAATTATTCTTCTGAAGTTTCACTATTATCACTTTTCACTTCAGTTTCTTCTTCAGTTGTTTCTACAGACTCCAATTCCTCTAATTCATCTTCAGTTAGATCAGGATCTTCTTCATCTGTTTCTTTTTTCACTTTTGCAACAGAGGCAACTAATTCTTCATCACTTAAACGGATTAGACGGACACCTTGAGTACTTCGACCAGTTACTGAAATATCATTAATATCCATACGAATAAGCATACCATTAATAGTCATAAGCATTATGTCCTCTTGACCATCAACTGTTTTAACAGCTACTAGTGGACCATTTTTATCTGTGATTTGGCAAGTCTTAATACCAACACCACCACGATTTTGCAAACGATATTCACCTTCAGGAGTTCGTTTACCATAACCTTTTTCTGTAACAACAAGAATTTCTTGCTCAGGTTCAATGATTTCCATGCCTACTACATAGTCTTCATCTCTTAATCGAATACCACGAACACCAGCTGCCGTACGCCCCATTGAACGAATATCTCCTTCATTGAACCGCACTAACATACCATTATGTGTACCAATGATAATCTCTTTTTTACCGTCTGTTAATCGTACCGAGATTAGCTCGTCATCATCACGTAACGAAATTGCAATTAAACCGTTAGTTCGTATATTAGCAAAGTTAGATAATGGTGTACGCTTAGTAACACCCGTACGTGTAGTGAAGACAAAGTATGCATCTTCATCATATGATGCTACACGGATCATCGCAGTTACTTTTTCCTCCTTATCAATATTTAGTAAATTGACTAATGGAAGACCTTTAGCTGTCCGACCAAATTCAGGAATTTCGTAACCTTTTGCTTTAAATACTTTACCTTTTGATGTAAAGAATAGGATGGTATCGTGTGTAGATGTGTATAATAAGTGTTCTACAAAGTCATCTTCATGTGTTCCCATACCTTGTACACCACGACCGCCACGACGTTGGCTACGGTAAGTATTAGCTGGTAGTCGTTTAATATAGCTATTATGTGTCAATGTAATAACTGAATTTTCACGTGGAATTAAATCCTCATCTTCAATCATTTCAAAACCGCCAGCAGTAATTTCCGTACGACGTGCATCATTAAATCGTTCTTTTATTTCTAGCAATTCATCATGTATGATTTGAAGAATTCTTGATTCATCTGCTAGTATTTCTTTTAATTCTTTTATAAGAGCTAATAATTCTTGATATTCTGCTTCAATTTTATCGCGTTCTAAACCTGTTAAACGTTGTAAACGCATATCTAAAATTGCTTGAGCTTGACGTTCACTTAAATCGAATGTTTCCATTAAGCCATTTTTAGCTTCTTCAGCTGTTTGAGATGCACGTATAAGGCTAATAATTTCATCAATATGATCAAGTGCGATACGTAAACCTTCTAAGATATGCGCACGATTTTCGGCTTTACGTAATTCAAATTCAGTTCTTCTACGAATAACAATTTTTTGGTGTTCTAAATAATGGTAAAGTGCTTCTTTCAAACTTAATACCTTTGGTTGCCCATCAACAAGAGCTAGCATATTAATACCAAAGCTTGTTTGCATAGCTGTTTGTTTATATAAATTATTTAATACTACATTTGCATTTGCATCTTTACGTACATCAATGGTAACACGCATACCAGTACGGTCAGATTCATCGCGGATATTTGTTATACCGTCAATTTTCTTATCTCGTACTAGTTCCGCAATTTTTTCTATTAGGCGTGCTTTGTTCACTTGGTAAGGAAGCTCATGAATTACAATTACTTCTTTACCACTCGATTTTTGTTCGATTTCAACGCGTGCACGTATAATGATAGAGCCACGGCCAGTTTCATATGCTTTACGGATACCGCTTCGTCCTAATATTAAAGCTCCGGTTGGAAAATCTGGTCCTGGGATAATGTCCATCAATTCTTCTGTTGTAATAGCAGGATTATTCGACAGTGCCAATACACCATCAATAATTTCTCCTAATTGATGCGGTGGAATATTAGTGGCCATACCTACTGCAATCCCTGATGCCCCATTAACAAGTAAATTTGGATAACGTGCGGGTAACACAATCGGTTCTTTTTCATTACCATCATAGTTATCTTGATAATCAATTGTATCTTTGTTAATATCACGTAACATTTCCATAGAAATTTTAGACATACGTGATTCTGTATAACGCATAGCAGCTGCACCATCACCATCTACAGAACCAAAGTTACCATGACCATCTACTAACATATAGCGGTAGCTAAAATCTTGTGCCATACGAACCATTGCTTCGTAAATAGAAGAGTCACCATGAGGGTGATACTTACCCATTACATCCCCAACGATACGAGCAGATTTTTTATACGGTTTATCAGAAGTACTGCCTAACTCTTGCATACCATATAAGATACGGCGTTGTACGGGTTTAAGCCCATCACGCACGTCTGGTAGTGCACGAGAGACGATAACACTCATTGCATAATCTAAAAATGAAGTTCTTATTGTTTTTGTTATATTAACTCCTTTAACTCCGGAGTTGTTTTCTTCAGACAAAGTATAGACCTCCCTTCAAAATTTCTAAATATCTAAGTTTTCTACAAAAACAGCATTTTCGTGAATAAATTGACGTCTTGGTTCAACATCATCACCCATTAGTTGTTCAAATGTTTGATCTGCTTCAATAGCATCATCCAATTCAACTTGTAAAAGAACGCGATGCTCTGGATCCATTGTAGTGTCCCATAATTGCTCAGCATCCATTTCACCAAGCCCTTTATATCTTTGGATACCCGGTTTTGGTTGCTTAGGTAGGCGTTCTAAAATTGCCTGTAACTCTTTATCACTATAGCAATATTCTACGTGTTTACCTTGTGCCACTTTAAATAATGGTGGCTGTGCAATATAGACATATCCAGCTTCAATAAGTGGTCGCATAAAGCGGAAGAAGAATGTTAATAATAGAGTTCTAATATGAGCACCGTCGACATCAGCATCTGTCATAATAACAATTTTGTGATAGCGTGCTTTTTGCAAATCAAACTCTTCGCCAATACCAGTACCAATGGCTGTAATCATAGCTCGGATTTCAGCATTAGATAAAATACGATCTAAACGTGCTTTTTCAACGTTTAAAATTTTACCTCTTAGTGGCAATATGGCTTGGAAATGTCGATCACGACCTGACTTAGCAGAACCACCAGCGGAGTCACCTTCTACGATGTAAACTTCGCATTCTTCAGGATGACGAGAAGAACAGTCTGCAAGCTTCCCAGGTAAATTAGATACTTCTAAAGCTGATTTTCGTCTAGTCATTTCACGGGCTTTTTTAGCTGCTACACGTGCACGTGATGCAACCAACCCTTTATCTACAATTGTTCTTGCTACTGTTGGATTTTCCAACAAAAATCTTTCAAAGCGTTCGGAGAATAAAGAATTTGTGATTGTGCTCACTTCAGAGTTGCCTAATTTTGTTTTAGTTTGCCCTTCAAATTGAGGATCAGGATGCTTAACTGATACGATGGCAACTAATCCTTCACGAACATCTTCTCCAGATAAATTAGCATCTGAATCTTTTAATAAATTATTTTTTCGGGCATAGTCATTAATTACACGAGTAAGTGCTGTTTTAAATCCTGATTCGTGTGTACCGCCTTCGTAAGTATTAATATTATTTGCAAAAGAGAATATATTAGAGGCAAAGCCTGAATTATATTGCATAGCAATTTCAACGGAGATACCATCTTTTTCACCCTTCAAGTCAATCGCTTCATGAAGGGGCTCTTTCTTCTCGTTTATATGTTCAACATATGATTTAATACCGCCTTCATAATGGTAAGTGTTTTTACGTATTTCCTCACCACGTTCATCGACGATAGAAATTTTAATACCTCGGTTTAAATAAGCTAGTTCACGGATACGATGTGCTAAGATATCAAATTCATAAACTGTTGTCTCTTTAAAAATTTCAGCATCTGCCTTAAAGCGTGTTGTAGTACCATTGTGGTCAGTGTCACCTATAACTTTTAACGGTTGAACAGTTTTACCACGTTCAAATCTTATCTCATGAATGTGACCATCTCTGTGAACTTGTACAATTGTCTCTACGGACAGTGCGTTCACAACTGAAGCACCTACACCATGTAGGCCACCAGATACTTTGTATCCTCCACCGCCAAATTTACCACCAGCATGGAGTACAGTCATAATTACTTCTACAGCTGGCTTCCCGATTTTTTCTTGTGTGTCAACCGGAATACCACGACCATTATCTTCTACTCGAATCCAATTATCTTTTTCAATCGCTACTGTAATATCTGTACAATAGCCAGCCAATGCTTCATCAATACTATTATCTACAATTTCCCAAACTAAGTGGTGTAACCCTTTGGAACTTGTAGTACCGATATACATACCGGGACGTTTACGAACGGCTTCTAACCCCTCTAATACTTGAATCTGCTCGGCATCATATGCAGCAGGCTTGTTATTATCTTCGATTGCCATTATTATTCCACCTACTCTTTCCTAGCAATAGTATGCATTATTTCTAACTCTCTTAAACCTATAAAATCCGCGGAATACTAGATTTCCTTAGTATCCACGGAACCTTGTTTCACATGAAACATTGCTGCTTCACGTATTGTTTCATGATCTATACCTTCTACACTCGTTGTAGTCACAAAGGTCTGTACTTCACCTTTAATCGTATTTAGTAAATGAGACTGACGGTAATCATCTAATTCTGAAAGAACATCATCCAACAGTAAAATGGGCGCTTCCCCAACTTCTTGTTTAATAAGTTCTATTTCAGCTAATTTAAGTGATAAAGCCGTTGTCCGTTGTTGACCTTGTGATCCGAAGGTTTGTACATCATAGCCGTTTACAATAAATTGTAAATCGTCCCGATGTGGACCAACCAGTGTAACGCCTCGTTCTAATTCACGAGGTAAAGATTCCTTCAATTTCATAGTTAAATGAGCAGTCATTTGTTCAAGTGACCATTCAGCATCCATACCACTAACTGGGCGATAACGGATTGTCATCTCTTCAAGATTTCTTGAAATACCATGATGGATTGGACCCGCCCATTCTTGTAATAGCTCCATGAAGTAAAATCTTTTATGAATCACCTTAACAGCTGCTTCAATATATTGTTCTGTATATACATCAAACATCACATCTTGCAATGTCTGTTTGCCTTGATTTTGTTTAAGTAAATGATTTCGTTGTTTTAGCAACTTTTGGAAAGTTAATAAATCATGTAAATATACTGGAGAAATTTGCCCGATTTCCATATCGAGAAAACGCCTTCTAATTTGAGGACTGCCTTTCACTACTGTTAAGTCTTCTGGTGCAAACATTACAACGTTCATTTGTCCAATATAGTCACTCAAACGACTTTGTTCTAAGTGATTTACCTTTGCCTTTTTCCCTTTTTTAGAAATAGTTAGCTCTAAAGGTAGGTGACCATACTTTTTCTGAACATCACCTTCTATTTTACCATAATCTTTCTCCCATCGTATCAATTCTTTATCGCTAGATGTACGATGAGATTTCGCCATAGCTAAAACATAAATAGACTCCATAACATTTGTCTTACCTTGTGCATTTTCACCAATTAAAACATTAATCTTCGGGGAGAAAGATAAATCGAGAGATTCATAATTCCTGTAGTTTGTCAGCTTTAGTCTCTCTATATGCATACTATTCCTCGCCTTGAGGCTCTATTAGACAAAATCTACCACATCCTGGAATATTCACTAAATCTCCTACATGTAGTTTACGGCCTCTTCTACGATCAACCTCGCCATTTACATAAACATCATTTTCTTGCAAAAACCATTTAGCCATACCACCAGAGCTTATTGCATCCGTCATTTTAAGAAATTGCCCCAGTGTTACAAATTCACTTTCTAATACAATCTCATTCACTATTTTTCATCCTCTACTTCTCATTCTATCTTATCTCTATTTTACCGAACTTTTGTTCATAAGTAAAAAGGATAGTCATCTTATCGACTACCCTTTTGAAGAAAAATCACTTAAATTTTATAAATTAGTACCAGATACTAATTTATTTTGGGAAATAATTTAACACGTTATATTAGAAAAATAATTAATATGTTCTTACAGGCAAAATCAATTGTAATATAGCATCATCATTTAGAGATTGGATCGTAAATGGACGCATTGCTCCTGTGAATTGGATCGTAATTTCTTGTCCATCAATTGCTTTTAATGCATCCATCATATATTTTGCACTGAAAGAAATGCGTAATTCTTCACCTTCAAGTGACTCTACATGAATTTCTTCTTCAACTTTACCAATTTCAGGTGAGTTTGATGAAATTTCTATATTGTTATCTCCTACAGTTGAAAAACGGACAACATTATTTCTATCTTCGCGTGCAAGTAATGATGCGCGATCGATAGCTTGAAGTAAAGTTTTACCATTGATTGTTACAGTTGTGTTGTATTCATCTGGGATTAAGCGAGAAGTTTCAGGATAATTGCCTTCTAGCAAACGTGAGAAAAATAAAACATCTGAAGTTTTGAATAAAACTTGTTGGTTCGTCATAAATATATCTACAGGTGTATTTGAATCACTTAAAATTTTACTTAATTCAGTTAAACTTTTACCTGGAATAACAACATCTGCTTCTTCAGTTGGAGTATGGTCTAAAGTAACTTTACGGCGAGCTAAACGATGACTATCTGTAGCAATACAAATAAGTCCATCTTCTTTGATTTGCCATTTTACACCTGTCAACACTGGTCGACTTTCGGATGTAGAAACAGCAAAAACAGTTTCACGAATAACAGATTTAAGTAAATCTGCAGGTAAAGTAATTTGTCGATCAGGTGATATTTCAGGAAGCATTGGATATTCAGTTGCATCTAATCCAATTAAGTGGAAATCAGATTTACCTGATTGAATTCTTGTTTGAAAATTTTCAGTTACTTCAATTTCAACTTCATTTGTAGGTAATTTACGTACAATTTCATTGAACATTTTAGCTTGTAACACAATTGAACCTGTTTCATGGACATGGATAAGTTGTTTTCCATCTTCTTCTACAGGAATTGAAGTTTGAATAGTAATGTCTGCATCACTACCTGTTAATGTCATACCTTCAGTAGATATGTCAATTTTAATACCTGTCAAAATAGGAATAGTTGTTTTGGAACTAACTGCTTTCATGACATCATTTAATCCATCTAGCAAACGATCTCTTATGATATCGAACTTCATGTTTATGACCTCACTTATTATATTTTTTATTATTTTATTATTTAAAAGAATAATAGAAATAGTAATAGGGGCTGTGGATTTGTGGATAAGTCTCTTAAAGCAAATAAAATCAGTCTATCCACATGTAGATAGACTGTGTATAAATTTGTTGTTAACTTTCTTGTTATCCACAGCAAAAATTATTTTCCTAGCATGCTTTTAATCTGCTTAATATCTTGTTGAAGACCTTGATCATCTTTAAGAAGTGATGAAATTTTTTCATGAGCATGGATAACAGTGGTATGGTCACGGCCTCCAAATTCATCACCTATTTTAGGTAAAGAACAATCAGTCATTTCACGAGAAAGATACATAGCTACTTGTCTAGGGAATGCAATAGATTTTGTTCGTTTTTTAGCTGTAAAGTCTTCTAGCTTAATATGATAATGCTCGCCTACCGCCTTTTGTATATCTAAAATTGTTAAAATCCGAGGTGTAGCATTAGGAATAATATTTTTTAATGCTTGTGCAGCTAATTCTGCCGAAATATCTTCATTTACAAGTGATGAGTATGCTACAACACGAATTAGGGCACCCTCTAATTCACGGATATTAGAATCAATTTGATTTGCGATATAGAGCATAACTTCATTTGGAATATCCAAATTATCAGCCTTTGCCTTTTTGCGTAAAATAGCAATACGTGTCTCTAAATCAGGTGGGGCAATATCTGTAATTAGACCCCATTCAAAGCGTGAACGTAGGCGATCCTCTAATGTTGGAATTTCTTTTGGAGGACGATCACTAGAAATCACGATTTGTTTTGATTCCTCATGTAGCGTATTAAATGTATGGAAAAATTCTTCTTGAGTTGATTCTTTTCCAGCCAAAAATTGAATATCATCAATTAGTAATACATCTACACTACGGTATTTATTACGAAATTCCTCAGCTCTATTATCACGAATAGAGTTAATAAATTCATTGGTAAATTTTTCAGACGATAGATAAACTACTTTTGCTTTTGGATTATGTTCCAATACATAATGACCAATAGCATGCATTAGGTGAGTTTTACCTAAGCCAACACCACCATAGATAAATAGCGGATTATAGGCCTTTGCAGGTGCTTCAGCTACTGCTAATGAAGCTGCATGTGCAAAGCGATTACCTGATCCAATAACAAATGTATCAAATGTATTTTTTGTATTTAACATGCCAGAGGAAGTTTCAGGTTGTTCCTCGTGCTTTTTTTGAATGGGTGTAGATGGGATATCAAAATCCTCTATGTTTGGATCCTGTTGAACAACGAAACGAATGTGTAAATCCTTACCTGTTAATTCAGCTAAAATTGCTGCGATTAAGTGTACATAATGGTTTTCAAGCCACTCACGGCCGAAAGAATTGGGAGCAGCAATTGTTACAGTATCACCAGTGTAGGCTAACAATTTCGTTGACTTCAGCCAAGTTTCAAAGCTTGGTTTGGAAATCTTCTTCTTCGCTTCTGAGAGTACTTTGTCCCATAACTCTTCAATATGTTCCAAGCTCTTTCTCCTTTTCTAAAAAAACTATTCTATAAAATAATTACAGTAGTTGGTTAAATAAAAATTATATCAAGATTAGATTATAATCTAACTGTTAATCACAGTAAACACATTCTGTGGATAAATCTTATTCTACATCAGTGGATAAAATTATCCACAAGTTATTAACAATTGTGGATAAGACTTTGTATAGCAAGATTTATTTACAGAGTAAAACACAATAATTGTATCAGGAAAAGTAAAGTATGACAAGAGTTTAAAAAGGTTATCCACAAAATGCATAATTATTCACCGTTGATTTATCCACAACATATGAGCTTGTGTAAAAACTGTAGGTAAGTGCTGTGGATATTTTTAAAAAGATAAAAAAGTGTTCACAATGAAAAAAGAGTAAAAATCATTTAAGTGTGGATAACTTAGCATGATAGCGTGAAAGCGTGAAAGCGTGAAAGGGATAAAGAACTTCTTTAAGATTAAAGTGATTATTTTAAAGGGAGTTGACAAAGTAGCCTGATAATAGCTATAATATCCAAGACTGTCTGTAGTATTTAGATAATAGACTTTCATCAGGAGGTGTCATATAAATGAAACGCACATACCAACCGAAAAAACGTAAGCATAGTAAAGTACATGGCTTCCGTGCACGTATGGCTACTAAAAACGGTCGTAAAGTGATCGCAGCTCGCCGTCGTAAAGGAAGAAAAGTATTATCAGCATAAGCATAAGTCCACTGAACATACTCAGTGGTCTTTTTTCTTTTATAATATGAGGTAGAAGAGGAAAAAAGAATAAGCAGGTGCAAAAAATGAAAAAACGCCGCAGAATTAAAAAGAACGAGGACTTTCAGAAAGTGTTCAAAAAAGGGAAGTCTTTTGCGAATCGCCAATTTGTTATCTATTATCTTGAAAAAGATGGACAAGATGAATTTAGAATTGGGTTATCCGTTAGTAAAAAAATTGCAAAGGCAGTCACAAGAAATCAAATTAAACGTTATGTCCGTCAAAGCTTTTTTGAGTTAAACGATGAGCTTCCACAAAATATGGACTACGTCATTATCGCCCGAAATCCGGCGGCCACCATGAATTTTCATGAAACAAAGAAAAGCCTTGAACATGTATTGAAAATCGCAAAGGTTTTAAGAAGAAGTAGTAGAGACAACAAGAAATCCCATGATAGAATAAAAAAAAGCAAATAATCTTGCAGGGAATTCGTTGATTATGCTGGATCTAGATAGAATCGAATCTTGTAAAGTAAGCTTTGAAAAACAACAAAACCTGCGAAAACAGGAGGGGCCCAAAGTGAAACAGATTACGCAAACAGGCGCAACTGTAGAGGAAGCAATTTTGCTTGCCTTACATGAGCTTAACCTTACTCGTAAACAAGTAGATGTTGAAATTATTCAAGAAGCAAAAAGAGGTTTTTTAGGAATTGGTTCACGAAAAGCACTAATTCGTGTAACAGAAAAACAAATTGAAAAACCAAGTACCAAACAAGAAGATATAGAGGAATCCGAATTTGTATTCAGAATAAATTCTATTCAGCAAGATAAAGAACAAGATGAAATTGATACTAGGATCAGTGCAATTTCGACCTTAGAAAAAACAACAATTGATGTGGTTGAACCAAAAGATTTGCAGGAAGAACAAGAAGATACCGGAATGGTAGATTATTCAGAAGCAATCGAAAAGGTTAAAGAATATATTACCGAAATTGCAATACAATTAGGTATTCAAGACCTTACAATTCAGGTTGAACAAAAGGGTAAAACGATTAATTACCGACTATCTAGCGAAAAAGCTGCTCTTTTAATTGGTAAGCGTGGTCAAACATTGAATGCTCTTCAACAATTAGCACAATTAGTAGCACATCAGTACATCAAACGTTTCATATTGGTAAAATTAGATGTTGAAAATTATCGCGAAAGACGTCAAAAATCACTAGAATTATTTGCAAATCGTATGGCAGACAAAGCAGTTCATACGGGAAGAAAAGTAGAACTTGAGCCAATGCCGGCAAATGAACGTAAGATCATCCACCATGTATTAGCAAATCGAGTAGACGTTGAGACCTATTCAAAAGGTGAAGATATCAAACGTCATTTAGTGATTGAGCCAATTAGATAAAATTTCAAGGATTGTGAAAGAGTCCTTCTCAAGAGTTGAGAAGGACTCATTTTTTTGCTATATGGTATTATAAAAAATTAGAGAATTAGATGTTTTGTTATCCACATGTGGATAACTTTTTCCAACGTAGGAGGTAAAAAATATGGAATTTGATACAATTGCAGCGATATCCACACCAATGGGTGAAGGGGCAATAGCAATTGTCCGATTAAGCGGTGACCAAGCAATTGAAATAGCAGATCGTATTTTTCATTCGCCAAGTGGTAAAAAATTATCAGTACAGCCTTCTCACACAATTCACTATGGCCATTTAAAAGAGGTTGAAACAGGCGAAATAGTAGAAGAAGTAATGTTATCGATGATGAAAGGACCAAAGACTTTCACGAGAGAAGATGTAGTAGAAATCAATTGCCATGGCGGTCTTGTTTCAGTGAACCGTGTTCTTCAGTTAGTACTTAGAAATGGAGCGAGATTGGCTGAACCAGGTGAATTTACGAAAAGAGCATTTTTAAATGGTCGTATTGATTTATCACAGGCAGAAGCTGTCATGGATTTAATTCGAGCTAAAACAGATAAGGCGATGAATGTAGCACTAGGTCAAATGGATGGTAAACTATCTCGCCTAATTAATCAATTACGTCAAGCATTAATAGAAGTATTAGCGCAAGTAGAAGTAAATATAGATTATCCAGAGTATGATGATGTTGAGGAAATGACAATTCCGTTAATGTTAGAAAAATCTACTTGGGTAAAGCAAGAAATTGAAAAATTACTTCAGACATCTTCTCAAGGGAAAATATTGCGAGAAGGATTATCAACGGTTATATTGGGGCGACCAAATGTAGGGAAATCCTCATTACTAAATAGCTTAGTTCAAGAAAATAAAGCAATTGTCACTGATGTAGCGGGTACAACACGTGATATTATTGAAGAATACGTCAATGTACGTGGCGTACCTCTTCGTTTAGTAGATACAGCAGGAATTCGTGAGACAGAAGATATTGTTGAACGAATCGGAGTAGAAAGATCTCGCCAAGTCTTAAAAGAAGCAGATTTAATCTTACTTGTTGTAAACTATAATGACGAGCTAACAGAGGAAGACGAACGATTATTTGAAACAATTCAAAACATGGATTTTATCGTCGTTGTCAATAAAACAGATTTACCACAAAAAATTGATTTAAACCGTGTGAGAGAACTTGCAGGTAATCGTAAATTAGTCACCACTTCTCTATTACAAGAAGAAGGTGTTGCAGAGCTTGAAGAGGCTATTGCAGCATTATTCTTTGAAGGATCTGTTGAAGCAGGCGATTTAACATATGTTTCAAATGCTAGGCATATTGCATTACTGCATCAAGCACTTGATCGCATTAATGATGCAATTGGCGCTGCAAATGCAGGTGTTCCTGTAGATATGATTCAAATTGATGTAACTAGGTCATGGGAAATTCTAGGTGAAATTGTTGGAGATACAGTACAAGATAGCTTGATTAATCAGTTATTCTCGCAATTCTGCTTAGGAAAATAATAGAAGGATTCAACATTATACTTAGCAGATGAAGACCTCTAGGTGTAAGTTGAATAGCTTTTATAGGCAATTACTTGATAGGCTGAAGGATCATTATCAACTAACTACTTATTGTCTATTGAAGCAAAGGAAACTCTAAAAAAGAAAGGAAGTAACGAGCAGTGCTAACAAATTATGAAGCAGGCACGTTCGACGTTGTAGTAATTGGAGCTGGTCATGCAGGAGTAGAAGCTGCATATGCCTCAGCTAGAATGGGTGCAAAAACTTTAGTATTAACAATAAATTTAGATATGATTGCTTTTATGCCATGTAATCCATCTGTTGGTGGACCCGCAAAAGGGATTGTTGTACGTGAAATTGATGCAATGGGTGGAGCGATGGGGAAAATCATCGACAAGACAAATATCCAAATGCGTATGTTAAACACTGGTAAAGGTCCTGCAGTTCGTGCGTTACGTGCACAAGCTGATAAAGTGATGTATCAACATGCAATGAAAAAATTACTTGAAGATCAAGAAAACCTTAGTATCCACCAAGCTATGGTGGAAGAGTTAATCGTAGAGGATGGACAAGTAAAAGGTGTCATTACACAAACAGGTGCAATATACCGTGCGAATACGGTCGTAATTACAACAGGTACTTTCCTACGTGGTGAAATTATTATTGGCGATTTGAAATATTCAAGTGGTCCAAATAACCAACAACCTTCTATCAAGCTTGCCGATAATTTACGTGAACTAGGGTTTGATATGGTCCGTTTTAAAACAGGTACACCACCACGTGTTAATAGTAAAACCATTGATTATAGTAAAACTGAAATTCAACCAGGTGATCCAGAACCACGTGCTTTCAGTTATGAAACGACTGAATTTATCACAGATCAAATTCCATGTTGGTTAACATATACAAGTCTAGAAACACACCAAATTATTAATGATAATTTAGATAAATCACCAATGTTCACAGGTGTCATCACAGGTACAGGTCCTCGATATTGCCCATCAATTGAAACAAAAATTGTACGCTTTAACGACAAACCTCGTCACCAATTGTTCTTAGAACCAGAAGGTCGCAATACACAAGAAGTTTATGTTCAAGGACTATCAACAAGTTTACCGGAACATATTCAACGAAAAATGCTTGAAACAATTCCTGGACTAGAAAAGGCTGAAATGATGCGTGCTGGATATGCTATCGAATATGATGCAATTGTTCCTACTCAGCTTTGGCCAACACTTGAAACAAAACGTATTCAAAACTTATATACAGCAGGTCAAATTAATGGTACTTCTGGTTATGAAGAGGCAGCAGGTCAAGGGTTAATGGCAGGTATAAATGCAGCTGCAAAAGCCCTTGGAAAAGAAGAAATGATCCTTGGACGCGCAGATGCTTATATTGGTGTATTAATCGATGATTTAGTGACAAAAGGAACAAATGAACCTTATCGACTATTAACATCTCGTGCAGAATATCGTTTATTATTACGTCACGACAATGCAGATATGCGTTTAACAGAACGTGCTTATCAAGCAGGGTTAATTTCAAAAGAACGCTATGATCGTTTCCTTGTGAAAAAAGCACAAGTAGAAGGTGAAATTGCTCGTTTACATGATGTCATTCTAAAACCAAATGAGGAAACTCAAGCTACTATTCAATCAGTTGGTAGTAGCCCATTAAAAGATGGTATCCGTGGTACCGATTTATTAAAACGCCCTGAGGTCAATTATGAATTAGTAGCTTCGTTGACACCATCAGATATAGAGTTAAGCACAGAAGTAAAAGAACAAGTTGAAATACAAGTGAAATATGAAGGTTATATTGAAAAAGCCCTTCAACAAGTAGAAAAACTTAAAAAAATGGAAGATAAGAAAATACCGGAAAATATCGATTATGATGCAATTTCTGGGATTGCAACAGAAGCAAAAGAAAAGTTGAAAGAAGTACGTCCACTTTCAGTAGCACAAGCATCTCGTATTTCAGGTGTTAATCCAGCTGACATTTCGATTTTACTGGTGTATATTGAACATGGAAGAATCGCGAAAATTTAAAATTAGAAGCAATACAAGTATATGTTAGAAGGAGGGCTCTGTCGTTTTCATATGCCTGTAATTACAGGCATATGTCGCAAAACTGTAATACTAAACAGTTTTGTTGAACAGAGCCATACTAAAAATAATGACAAAATTTAAGTAGCACTTATGGAAGGGGAATAACATGAACGAAGAACAGTTTGTGCAAGCTTTAAAAACGCAGGGGATTGAGTTATCAGATAAACAAATTCAGCAATTTCATATTTATTTTGAAACATTGGTAGAATGGAATGAAAAGATGAATTTGACAGCAATAACTGATTTACCATCTGTTTATTTAAAGCATTTCTATGATTCTATTAGTGCTGCATTTTATATTGATTTTGATAAGGTTCAGTCACTATGTGATGTAGGAGCAGGTGCTGGGTTTCCAAGTATCCCTATTAAAATTTGTTTCCCACATTTGAAAATTACGATTGTAGATTCGTTAAATAAACGTATCCAATTTTTAAATCATCTAAGTGAAGAATTACATTTAGAAAATGTAAATTTTGTTCATTCACGTGCAGAAGATTTTGGACAAGCTAAAGAGTATCGAGAAAAATTTGATATGGTAACCGCACGTGCTGTTGCTAGATTATCTGTTTTATCTGAACTATGTATTCCACTTGTTAAATTGGGTGGCACTTTTGTAGCGATGAAAGCAGCTAGTGGTGATGAAGAATTAAAGGATGCTAAAAGAGCTATAGCGACTCTTGGTACAAAACTAGTAGATAAGTTTGAATTCTTACTTCCGATTGAAAACAGTGAACGTACAATTTATGCCTTTGAAAAAATAAAAAATACTCCAAAAAAATATCCACGTAAGCCTGGAGTACCCAATAAATCACCGATTCACTAATATATGTTTCACATGAAACAAAAAAAGGAATCTACCGTTTTTTATCGAAAGAAACTATAATGATAAATGAACATAATTACTTTTTGTATAATGTTAGTAAATATATATAGATAGATAGTCATCTCTAGTAACTAGAAAGTAAACTAGATATAAATAAGAGATGAGAAATATCATTAAAGGTGGTGCCAAAGGATGAAAAGTACTTTTTCACGTTTTTTTGGAAGTGGTGAGAAAGTAGAAAACACCTCAAAAAGTGAAGTAAAGAATACGGAATCGGTTGTAAAGCTTTCTATTGAGAAAATTAGTCCAAACCGCTATCAACCACGAACAATTTTTGATGATTCTAAGATTGAAGAATTAGCACGAACAATACATACGCATGGTGTCATTCAACCAATTGTCGTACGTAAATTAGATGAGGATCATTATGAAATTATTGCAGGGGAACGTCGTTACCGAGCAATGAAATCATTAAATTGGACAGAAGTGCCAGCAATTATTCGTGAAATGAATGATAAAGAAACGGCTTCTGTTGCACTGATTGAAAACCTACAACGAGAAGAACTTACGTCGATTGAAGAAGCGCAAGCTTATCAAAAACTTTTAGAATTACATGAATTGACACAAGAAGCTCTTGCTCAGCGTTTAGGCAAAGGGCAATCTACTATTGCCAATAAACTTCGCCTTTTAAAATTGCCAGAAACTATTCAAATGGCAATTTTAAAAAGAGACATCTCTGAACGACATGCGCGTGCATTAGTTCCTGTTAAAGATGAAGAACTGCAATTGAAGTTATTACAAGAAACAATTGAGCATGATTATAATGTTAGACAATTAGAACAACGAATTAGTGAAATATTAAACCCTAAAGAAAAAACAACAAAGGCAAAACCACGTCGTAAAGCGATTAGTCGGGATATACGGATAGCACTCAATACTATTCGCCAATCACTTACAATGGTAAATAAAACAGGTATTCATGTAGAAACCGAAGAGGAAGAACATGATGAGTTTTACCAAATTACAGTGAAGATTCCTAAGAAGAAAGCATAATCATATTTTCTATAAAACTCTTACTCTAGAAAAAATTAGAATAAGAGTTTTTTCTTTAGATTTCATCTAGTAAATGGAGCCGAGAAATCATTTTTTTGATAGAATGTATAAAAAGGTATGTTAAACATTTTGATGAATACGTTTCTGAAAGCAGGTGCACCATGGGAAGAACAATAGCAATTGCAAACCAAAAGGGCGGCGTTGGTAAGACGACAACATCTGTAAATTTAAGCGCGTGCCTTGCTACATTAGGAAAAAAGGTATTATTAATTGATACGGATCCACAAGGAAATTCTACTAGCGGTGTTGGAATCAATAAAGGGGAAGTTGATAAATGTATTTACGACGTACTCATTGATGATGAGCCAATCGAAACAGCTATATATAAAACAAATACTGATAATTTATATATTGTACCAGCAACGATTGCACTCGCAGGAGCAGAAATTGAATTAGTATCAACCCTCTCAAGGGAAGTACGATTAAAGCATGCTATAGAGGATATAAAAAAAGAATATGATTTTATTATTATCGATTGTCCTCCATCGTTAGGGTTATTAACAATCAACTCTTTAACAGCTGCGGATGCTATTTTGATCCCCGTACAATGTGAATACTATGCGTTAGAAGGTTTAAGTCAATTATTATCGACAATACGTCTTGTGCAAAAGCATTTGAACAACCAGTTAATGATTGATGGTGTTTTGTTAACAATGTTAGATGCTCGTACAAATTTGGGATTACAAGTTATAGATGAAGTGAAAAAGTACTTCCAAGACAAAGTGTATAAAACGATTATTCCGCGAAATGTCCGTTTAAGTGAAGCACCAAGTCATGGCGAGCCTATTATTCTCTATGATCGCAAATCTCGTGGTGCAGAAGTGTATTTAGAATTGGCAAGAGAGGTGATTAAAAATGGCTAAAGCATTAGGAAAAGGATTAGGTGCACTTTTTCAAGACCAAGAATTATTAGAATCAGATAAAGTAACCCAGACAGCTATTCGTGATATACAAGAAAATCCATTTCAACCACGGAAAGTTTTCGATAAAGAATCTTTACAAGAGTTAGCTCAATCTATTAAAGAATATGGGATTTTACAACCCATTATATTGCGAAAAAAAGGTGCAAAGTTTGAAATTGTTGTAGGGGAAAGACGATTCCGTGCAGCGAAGTTAGCAAATTTAACAGTTGTACCATCTGTTATTCGTGATTTCGATGATATAAAAATGATGGAATTAGCCATTTTGGAGAATCTTCAACGTGAAGATCTAACACCAATCGAAGAAGCAGAGGCTTATCATAGCTTGATGGAACATCTAGGTTTAACTCAAGAAGAGTTGTCCAAACGGCTAGGTAAAAGTCGTCCACACATTGCAAATCATGTTCGTTTATTAACATTACCAAAAGACGTCCAAAAACTTGTGAATGATGGCAAACTAACGATGGGACATGGTAGAACATTATTAGGTTTGAAAAATAAAAAACAAATACCTATGATTGCTGAAAAAGTGATGAAGCAACATCTAAATGTTCGCCAACTAGAAGCGTTAGTCCATTCCTTAAATGAGGAAGTTCCACGTGAAACAAAGAAAAAAATGAAAAAGGATATTTTCATTGAAGAAAAAGAGTCTCAATTAAGAGATTACTTTGGTACAAATGTTTTAATCAAAAAAACAAAAAATAAAGGGAAAATAGAAATTGAGTTTTTCTCTGAAGATGATTTAGAACGCATATTAGATTTATTAGAGGATTGAGTGAATTTAAGTGGTCTTATTAGGAACAATCATTGACTCACTGCTTATAGCAGTAGGGTGTATTATCGGGAGGTTTCTACAAGGTATTCCTGATAAAATGAAAGAAACAGTCATGCAGGTTATTGGACTTGCTGTAACTGTGCTAGGTATTCAAATGGGCATTAAGAGCGATAATTTTATTATAGTTATCGTAAGCCTTGTTGTTGGGACAATTATTGGAGAATGGATTGATCTAGATTTACAGTTAAATCGATTTGGTAAATGGATAGAGCGTAAAATTGGGAAAAAGGGCGAAAATGGCGATATCGCCCAAGGATTTATCACAGGTACTTTAATCTTTGTTATTGGTTCAATGGCTATTATAGGTGCGCTTGATAGTGGCCTTCGAAATGACCATTCCGTATTAATAACTAAAGGTATCATTGATGGATTTACAGCTATTTTCTTGGCCTCTACTTTAGGTATAGGTGTACTATTAAGTGCAATTTCGGTGTTTGTATACCAAGGTGCAATCGCTTTGTTTGCTGGTCAAATAAGCATACTTGTTCCAGATGCTTTAATGGATACTTTTATACAACAAATGACGGCAACAGGTGGTGCTATGATTATAGCTATTGGTCTAAATATGATGGGGCTCACGAAAATCCGTGTAGCTAATATTTTGCCAGCCATTCTAGTGGTTGCGTTCATAGTTTCGATTATGCATATTTTTTAGTGAATGGCGATGAAATGCCAAGTAGAGTGCACGTGCAATCCGGTTACTCATTTCATATGTCACATTTAATCTAGTAGTTTGTAATATAGTATGTTCCATAAAGCCACCAAAATTGACGATTCCCTTAATAGAGACGTCCCCAATTGGTGGCAATTCTTTTTTTACAGCTTTACCTGGTAAGAGTGGACCAGGCTGAAAAAGTATTTCACCAATCCGTTGTTGCTCACCTAAACAAGCATCAATAGCTACAACAAATGGTTTAATAGATTGTTCCTGTAAAGAATCAACAGTTTCTTTTAAGTTTAAAGCATGTAATGGTTGTTCTAAAGATCCAATAATTCTATAAGGAAAAGAGATATAGTTTGAGAGTAAACTACCAATTAAGGGCCCTAAAGCATCTCCTGTAGAACGATCAGATCCAATACAACAAAATACAAGATTTTCATGATGAAATGGTATATGCTCTAATAAGAAAGAGCTTAATCGCCAAATGGCACCTGAATCTTGATAGTGCAATGCATATGAGAAAGCAGAATTAGATAATGGAAGTGTCATATGAATTTTCACCTTCTTCTTTTTCTGCAGTATACGTAAGAAAAAAATTTTTTATGCAAGAGGAGTTATAAAAGTGAAATTAAAAAGTATGCATAGTTGGGAGTCAATGAAGGATTACTTAACAGATGAAAAACTATGGAATAATATAGGATTTGCAACACTTAAGATTATTGCTATCTGGCTTTTATCAATGGTTGTTGTACGTGTTGCAAAGATGGCCATTAAAAAATTCTTTGATATTCGAATGAATGGGCCAATTGCATTACAACCTGCATCTGAACGACGGTATCGAACAATTTTACGATTATTGCAAAGTGTCATATCTTATGTAGTTTACTTTTCAGCAATTATCGCTATATTATCTGCTATGAATATAAGAGTGGCAGGTTTGTTAGCTGGTGCTGGAATCGTCGGTTTAGCAGTTGGGTTTGGTGCACAGAGTTTAGTAAAGGATGTCATTACTGGATTTTTCATCATCTTTGAGGATCAATTTGGTGTTGGAGATTATATTAAAATTACTTCAACGGAGGGAACAGTATTAGAAATTGGTTTACGTACAACGAAGATTAAAGGTGCAGCAGGGGAAATTAACATTATACCGAATGGCTCTATTACAGAGGTTGTAAATTATTCGATTAATAACTCAATTGCAATTATTGATGTTAGTGTAGCATATAGTTCAGATATTGAAAAAGCTGAAAAACTCATCGAACAATATTTAAAAACTTTACCAGCTACTCATGAAGAAGTGGTTTCTGAGCCAACCTTGCTAGGTGTCCAAAATGTCGTAGGAGCCGAAGTCACATTACGTATTTCCGTTGAGACATTACCAATGCAACATTTTGCTATTTCACGTATGGTTCGTCGTGATATTAAAGATATTTTTGATCGCAATGGCATTGAAATTCCTTATCCTAAAATGATGGTTTATGAACGAGATAATAATCAAGCATTTGAAGAAGGAGAGTAAAAATGGAAGCAAAAAAATATGGTCTTGGTGATATAGTAGAGATGAAAAAGCAACATCCTTGTGGAACAAATGAGTGGAAAATTATTCGCCTGGGTGCAGATATTCGTATCAAATGTGAAGGATGCCAACATAGTGTAATGATTCCACGTAGGGAATTTGATAAGAAAATGAAAAAAGTCTTGGTAGTCGCAAATCCAACTGAAGAATAGACTTTTACTTAGTGAAAATCTATAATGAACAAGTTGATATAGGAAATAATTTAATAGTATTTATTTTTTTGAAAGGTTGTGGAAAAAATGGCTTTAACAGCCGGTATCGTAGGTTTACCAAACGTTGGTAAATCCACATTATTTAACGCAATTACAAAGGCAGGGGCTCTTGCAGCGAACTATCCATTCGCAACAATTGATCCAAATGTAGGGATTGTAGAAGTTCCAGATGCACGTTTAGATAAATTAACTGAGTTAGTACAACCAAAGAAAACTGTTCCTACAGCATTTGAATTTACAGATATCGCTGGTATCGTAAAAGGTGCAAGTAAAGGTGAAGGACTAGGTAACAAATTCTTAGCTCATATCCGTGAAGTAGATGCTATTACTCAAGTTGTAAGATGCTTTGAAGATGAAAATATTACACATGTTGCCGGTAAAGTGGATCCTATTAGTGATATTGAAGTCATCAACCTAGAGTTGATCCTTGCAGACTTAGAATCTGTTGATAAACGATATGCAAAAGTTGAAAAGTTAGCTCGCCAAAAAGATAAAGAAGCGATGATTGAAGCGCCTATTTTAGAAAAAATTAAAGAAGCGTTCGCAGCAGAAAAACCAGCTCGCTCTGTTGAATTATCTGATGATGAAAAGAAAGTTATTAAAGGGTTAAATTTGTTAACAATCAAACCAATGCTCTATGTAGCGAATGTTTCTGAAGATGAAGTAGCAGATGCTAGCAATAACAAATATGTACAAGCAGTTCGTGAATATGCGGCTTCTGAAGGTGCAGAAGTGATTGTTGTTTGTGCTAAAATTGAAGAAGAAATTGCAGAATTAGATGATGATGAAAAATCAATGTTCCTAGAAGAATTAGGTATTGAGGAATCAGGATTAGATCAACTAATCCGTGCATCATATAGCTTACTTGGTCTAGCTACATATTTCACAGCTGGGGTACAAGAAGTAAAAGCATGGACATTCCGTAAAGGTATGAAGGCGCCACAATGTGCCGGAATCATTCACTCTGACTTTGAACGAGGTTTTATTCGAGCAGAAACTGTCTCATATGAAGATTTAATGCAATATGGTTCTATGAATGCTGCTAAAGAAGCTGGACGCGTACGTCTTGAAGGTAAAGACTATGTTGTACAAGATGGCGACATTATGTTATTCCGTTTTAACGTATAAACAAGAACTATTAAGTAGCCCTGTAAGTATAAAACTTACAGGGCCACTTTTTTCTATTAATGAATATTCGCTATGTGTTTTCAAAAGAGGCTTTCAAATACAATTTATTTAATTGCTAATTTTTATAAATATATAATTTAGGCAACTTTGGGTCATCCCGAATGAAATAATTCTTTGGAAACTTTCTTAGTTTTTTATACATCGCGAAATCTCCAACTGCTCCAGCGATAAGCCACGCACCTAAGATAAGCCATAGGTTATTATTGAGTATAAAACCTATCATAGCTGGAATTACACCTGTAATCCAAAAAGGAAGTAAAAGGGACTTTTTCATTGCCCTATTGTGTAAATATCTTGTTGTTGTAGCATAGGCGACACCCATTTTTAAATTGACACCATATTTTAAACTACTAATTGGGACTCTTCCAAAAAGAAGAAAACCAATTAGATGACAAATTTCATGTATAACGATTAATCCAATATATAAAATAAAAAAAAGAAAAAAATTAAAAATGGATATATGAAAAGCAAATTCCCCATGTATAAAGCCATTAACCAAAAGGAAACTAATCATTAAAAAAATGGTCCAAAATAAATTCTGCCTTGCTATTCTTTTTATATCTAATTCAATAATATCAATTGGTTCTGAACAATTCTCCATTTACATCCCTCCACTCTAAAGTATATGAAAATAAATCCCCCTTGCCTAGCAAAGTTAGTTGCTTAATATTCTAATATATGATACAATTCGTTGATGTGAGTAGTAAAAATTACTAACTCCTTGCCAAGGGTTTCGAACTTGGCCAAAGTCCACAAGGAGGTGCTTATATAATGAGAGCATACGAATTAATGTATATTATTCGTCCAAACATCGAAGAAGAAGGTAAAAAAGCTTTAGTTGAACGTTTCAACGAAATCTTAACTTCTAACGGTGCTGAAATCATCGAATCAAAAGAATGGGGCAAACGCCGCCTAGCTTACGAAATCGAAGACTTCCGCGAAGGTTTCTACCAAATCGTGAAAGTTAACGCTGATTCTAAAGCAATCGATGAATACACTCGTCTTGCTAATATTAACGAAGATATCATTCGTCATATTGCAGTTCGTCAAGAAGACTAATTTGAATTTGAACTTGAACAAAAGCAGATAAAGGAGGTTGCATTCTGATGATTAACCGTGTCGTACTAGTTGGAAGACTAACAAAAGATCCAGAACTTCGCTACACACCAAGTGGCGTTGCTGTTGCTCGTTTTACACTTGCTGTAAATAGAACGTTTTCTAACCAACAAGGTGAGAGACAAGCGGACTTTATCAACTGTGTAGTTTGGCGTAAACAAGCTGAAAATACAGCAAACTTCTTACGTAAAGGAAGTCTTGCAGGTGTTGAAGGCCGTATCCAAACAGGTAGTTATGAAGGACAAGATGGTAAACGTGTTTATACAACTGAAGTTGTTGCAGATAGCGTACAGTTCTTAGAACCACGCAGTGCTGCAGGAGACCGTCCTCAACAAGGACAACAATATGGCGGTCAGTCATATAGTGCTCCGCAACAAGGAAACTATCAACAACCATCTTATCAACAGAATCAATCACCTAGTCAGCAAAATTACACACGTGTAGATGAAGATCCATTTGCACCAGTTAGCAATGGTGGAGGAAAAGTCGACGTAACAGAAGACGATCTACCATTCTAAGCAAATGACTTATTGCACGTCATATACGATAATTATATAAGGAGGGAAACTACACAATGGCACCACGTAGAGGAGGCCGCAAACGCCGTAAAGTTTGCTATTTCACTTCTAATAACATCAAACACATCGATTACAAAGATGTTGATTTATTAAAAAAATTCATCTCTGAACGCGGAAAAATTCTTCCACGCCGTGTGACTGGTACAAGCGCTAAATATCAACGTAAACTTACATCAGCTATCAAAATGGCTCGTGTAATGGCTTTACTACCATTCACTGCAGATGATAAATAATGATTTTTTAAAAGACCGGCATATGCTGGTCTTTTTTTATATTGTAAAATTGAATAAGGAGTAGATGATCAGTTAAAGAGTAGTTGCTGATCATTTTTTACATTTTATTTTTGTTTAGACAATGTTAGTTGATACATCTAGGTTTTTGTTCGATACCATGAAACATGATACAATAATAAGATGAAATAATAGATTTTCTTTATGAAAAGGAAGGTTTTAAATGCCAGAAAATCAGACAAGGAGAATTACGCATGGCGCCATGATGGTGGCATTGTTTGCTATATTATTAGCCATCTCTACATATATACCAGTGTTGAATATCGTATCGATTTGGTTTATTTCTTTACCGATTGCTTGGTATAGATCAAAGTATAGTCGTGGCTCCTCATTATTAGTGGCTATTGTTAGTTTAGCAATTGCATTTTTAATTGGCGGGATTTTATCTTTACCTTTAGCTGTTATAGTTGTATTGATTGGATTGGTCATCGGCGATGCAATTAGTACAAAGAAAAGCAAAGTCTTTTTATTTATGTCGACAGCCTTTACAGTATTGATTTCTATTGCAATTGAATATATTGTGTCTGTAAAATTCTTTAATATCGATATTTTAAAGGAAGTCATAACAAACTTCCGGGAAAGTTATGAGAGATCAAATGAGATGGTCAAAGCAATGACAGGTAAAGCCCCAATCTCAACTGATCAATTAGACACATTGGTCAATACAATGCAAATGGGTATGCCAACAATGATAACGTTAATGGTATTTTTCTTGACGTTTATTATCATTTCTTTGAATTTACCGTTATTAAGACGTTTTGGACTAGAAGTTCCTAAATTTGCTCCATTTAGAGATTTACAATTACCACGTGCCTTTTTGTGGTATTATCTCATTGTATTATTAACAACGTTATTTATAAAACCTGACACAGGGTCATTTATTTATGTAGTTGTATTGAATTTATCTTTTCTCTTAAGTACACTATTTTTGCTTCAAGGTATTTCATTGATTCACTTTTTCATGTATCAGCAAGGATGGCCGAAATGGACAATTGTAGTTGGTACTATCCTCGCTTTTCCACTAAGTTCGTTTGTTACTTTAATCGGTATAGCAGATTTAGGATTTAATATCCGTGGACTTATTAGTGGCATGACAAGAAAATAAGGAGTTGAGCTTTATGGGTACTCTTTTTAGAAAACGACCAATACGATATCCTCTTTTAATCCTGTCATTGCTTGGAATAGCAGGTATTGTGATATGTGTAATGTGGAACTTATTGACTGGCGCCGTGTATGGAATAGTCTTGGTATTAGTTTTGATTCTTACTTGGAAAGCTGAGTCTGAAACGTATAAAGAGACTGAAAGGCATATCGAAATGCTATCATATCGCTTAAAAAAGGTGGGCGAAGAGGCATTACTTGAAATGCCAATTGGTATTGTATTAATCGATGACCAGTTTCTGATTGAATGGACAAATCCTTATATGCTTCGCATATTAGGGACAGATTCTTTGATTGGAGAGGAAGTCTTCTCTTTATCTGAAGACTTATATAATCTGATTAAGCACGAGGAGTCAAATGAACTCAATATTACTCTAAAAGAACGAAAGTATCGTGCATTCTATAAACCAGAAGAAAAATTACTTTACTTCTTTGATATTACAGAACAAGTTGAAATAGAAGCACTTTACCATGATGATCGTACAGTAATATCAATTCTTTTTGTTGATAATTATGATGAAATTACCCAAGGTATGGATGATCAAACTCGAAGTCAAACCAATTCTCTTGTAACATCTCTTGTAAACAATTGGAGTACAACATATGGAATCTATATAAAACGAATTGACTCTGATCGTTTTATAGCAATTATGAATGAGTCAATTTTGCAAGAACTAGAAAAGAAAAGATTTGCTATTCTTGATGATATTCGGGAGATAACAGCACAGCAAAATTTATCTCTAACATTGAGTATTGGTGTAGGTGCTGGTTCACAATCGTTATTAGAATTAGGAGAACTTGCACAGTCTAGTTTAGATCTTGTACTAGGACGTGGCGGTGACCAAGTAGCGATTAAACAACCAAATGGTAAGGTAAAGTTCTACGGTGGAAAAACCAATCCTGTTGAGAAGCGTACAAGAGTACGTGCTCGTGTTATCTCACATGCTTTACGCGATTTAATACAGGATAGCGATCAAATCTTTGTAATGGGGCATAAAATGCCGGATATGGATGCGATAGGGGCTGCTATTGGTGTTCGTAAAATGGCTGATATGAATGGAATTGATGGTTATGTAGTTTTAGACTTCGATAATATTGACAATAGTATTAATCGTTTAATGCAAGTAGTGAAGGATAAATCGGATTTATATAATCGTTTTATTACACCAGAAGCAGCGTTGGATAAAATAACAGAAAAGTCACTGTTAGTAATAGTAGATACGCATAAACCAAGTATGACCATTGAGGAAAGATTATTAAACAAGTCTGATAAGGTAGTCGTTATTGACCATCATCGTCGTGGTGAGGAATTTGTTA
Source organism: Rummeliibacillus sp. POC4 (assembly GCF_003576525.1). Lineage (GTDB taxonomy): Bacteria > Bacillota > Bacilli > Bacillales_A > Planococcaceae > Rummeliibacillus. The sequence continues at coordinate 28,074 of NZ_QWUA01000057.1, forward strand.
AAAATCCTATGCTCGTTTATATGGAACCTTATGCTTCCTCAACAGCAGAATTGGTAACGGAATTGTTAGAATATCAACCAAAAAATGATAAAATAACAATGTTAGAGGCGACAGCTTTGCTAGCGGGGATTATTGTTGATACGAAAAGTTTCACGTTGAGAACAGGTGCAAGAACATTTGAAGCAGCTTCATATCTACGTACAAATGGGGCCGACACAGTGTTGGTACAACGACTTTTAAAAGAAGATATAGGTACGTATATTGAACGTTCTAAGATTGTTCAAACAGCTGAATTTATCCATAATGGAATTGTTGTTGCACGAGGTGACAGTGGTAAAATCTATAATTCAGTATTAATTGCACAAACTGCAGATATTTTATTAACAATGAAAGACATATCTGCATCCTTTGTAGTTGCGCATCGTAATGATGGAAAAGTGGGCATTAGCGCACGTTCATTAGGTGAGATGAATGTTCAACTAGTCATGGAGGAACTAGGTGGCGGCGGACATTTAACTAACGCTGCATGCCAACTAGAAGTTCAAACTATAGATGAAGCGATAGAAAAGTTAAAAAAAGCAATCGATGATGTATTGGAAGGGAGTACTGAAGTATGAAAGTCATTTTCTTAAAAGATGTTAAAGGTCAAGGTAAAAAAGGTGAAGTGAAAGAAGTTTCTGATGGATATGCACGTAATGTTTTACTAAAACAAAAAAACGCTGTTGAAGCAACAGCGGCTGAGATAGCAAAATTAAAGGCTCAAAATAAACGTGCAGCTGCAAATGCAGCACAAGAATTAGAGGATGCAAAAGCATTAAAAGAAACATTGGAAAATTTAACAGTTGAATTGTTGGCGAAACCGGGTAAAGATGGTCGCTTATTTGGATCAATTACTTCAAAACAGATTGCAGAACAATTACAAAAAGATCATGATATTAAAATTGATAAACGTAAAATGGAACTAAAAGAAGCAATACGGACTTTAGGTGTAACAAAAGTACCTGTAAAGCTTCACCATGAAGTAACTGCTACATTGAAAGTACATGTTGCAGAACAAGAGTAAGGGGAGACATTTATGAACGATCCACAATTGGACCGCGTTCCGCCCCATAACCAAGAAGCTGAACAATCTGTCATAGGGGCAATATTTCTTGAACCACAGGCGTTAATTACTGCTTCAGAAATTCTAATTCCTGATGACTTTTACCGTTCTGCACATCAGAAAATATTCCAAACTATGTTACGTTTGAGCGATCAAGGGAAAGCAATTGATGTTATTACAGTTACTGAAGAGCTATCGTCACATAACGAATTAGAAGATGTTGGGGGCATTTCTTATATTACAGAAATTGCAAATGCTGTTCCAACAGCTGCAAACGTGGGTTACTACGCTCAAATCGTATCTGAAAAGGCAGTACTCAGACGCTTAATACGCGTAGCAACTAAGATTGTAGAAGATGGTTATACACGTGAAGATGAGGTAGATGCTTTACTTTCTGAAGCTGAAAGTAGAGTCATGGAAGTGGCGAATCGCAAGAATGCCGGTGATTTTAAGCATGTAAAAGATGTTCTTGTTGAAACATATGCGAATGTAGAACATTTACAAAATCGCAAAGGCGATATAACTGGTATTCCAACAGGGTTCCGTGACCTGGATCGTTTAACAGCTGGATTCCAACGGGGCGATTTAATCATTGTTGCTGCCAGACCATCAGTTGGGAAGACAGCCTTTGCATTGAATGTTGCCCAAGCAGTTGGTACTCAAACAGAAGAGAATGTTGCTATTTTCTCTCTGGAAATGGGTGCAGAACAACTTGTAATGCGTATGCTTTGTGCTGAAGGAAATATTGATGCCCAAGTTTTACGTACAGGTGCTTTAAATTCAGAGGATTGGCGTAAGCTAACGATGGCAACTGGTACACTATCCCGTGCAGGAATCTATATAGATGATTCTGCTGGTGTACGAGTAAGCGAGATTCGTGCAAAATGTCGTCGGCTAAAACAAGAGCATGGGTTAGGCATGATCCTAATAGATTATCTCCAACTTATACAAGGAAGCGGTATAGCGGGACAAAATAGACAACAAGAAGTATCAGAAATTTCGCGTTCACTTAAAGCACTTGCCCGTGAATTGGAAGTTCCAGTTATTGCATTATCTCAATTATCGCGTGGTGTAGAACAACGTCAAGATAAACGACCGATGATGAGTGACCTTCGTGAATCTGGGAGTATCGAGCAAGATGCCGATATCGTAGCATTCTTATATCGTGAAGATTATTACGATAAGGAAACTGAAGATGCTAATACAATTGAAATTATAGTAGCTAAACAACGTAACGGTCCAACAGATACCGTTAAATTAGCATTTAAAAAAGAATTTAATAAGTTTGTTAGCGTAGACTGGTCTGCAGAAGCAACAGCAGGAGGCTACTAGATAAAAAACACGAACATTGATGTCAGACGAATATAATATGTTCGTGTTTTTTACTGTTTTTTATTGACTTGGCTTATTATCGTTGATACAATAAGTCTGTTTGAATCAGGACACGAAGAAAGTGTCTGACGGAGGTGCTGATTATGACATCAGTTGTAGTGGTAGGAACTCAATGGGGAGACGAAGGTAAAGGTAAAATTACAGACTTCCTTTCTAAAGAAGCAGATGCAATCGCACGTTATTCTGGTGGCGATAATGCAGGACATACTATCCAATTTGAAGGAGAAACATATAAATTACATTTGATCCCTTCTGGTATTTTCTATAAAGATAAACATTCAGTAATGGGTAACGGCATGGTTATTAACCCTAAATCGCTTGTTGAAGAATTAAAAGGACTACAAGAACGTGGGATTAATACAGATAACTTGCGCATATCCAATCGTGCACAAGTGATCCTACCTTACCATGTATATCAAGATAAGGTAGATGAAGAGTCTCGTGGAGATAAAAAAATCGGTACTACATGTAAAGGGATTGGACCTTGTTACACAGATAAAGTACAACGTATTGGTATTCGCGTAGCGGACCTATTAGACAAAGAAGTATTCGAAGAAAAGCTACGTTCTAATTTGGCTATGAAAAACCGTTTATTTGAAAAATTCTATGAAGTTGAGCCATTAAAATTTGAAGACATTTTCGAAGAATATTATGGTTATGGTCAAGAAATTGCAAAGTATGTAACTGATACTTCTAAAGTATTGAATGATGTATTAGACGAAGACGGTAAAGTACTATTTGAAGGTGCACAAGGTATTTTACTTGATGTTGACCACGGTACATACCCATATGTTACTTCATCTAATCCAGTTGCTGGAGGTGTAGCTACTGGAGCTGGAGTTGGTCCTTCTCAAGTTACTCGTGTCATTGGTGTAAGTAAAGCTTATACTTCACGTGTTGGTGATGGCCCATTCCCAACAGAATTGTTTGATGAAGTGGGTCATCAAATTCGTGAAGTAGGGCGTGAATATGGTACAACTACTGGCCGTCCACGTCGTGTTGGTTGGTTCGACTCAGTTGTAGTTCGCCATTCCCGTCGTGTATCTGGTATTACAGATTTAGCTCTTAACTCAATAGACGTATTAACTGGTCTTGAAACTGTGAAAATCTGTACGGCATATGACTACAATGGTGAAATCATCACTGAATATCCTGCAAATCTTCATATTATTGAAGGGTGTAAACCAATTTATGAAGAACTTCCTGGTTGGACAGAAGATATTACAGGATGCAAAACATTAGAAGAACTACCTGAAAATGCGCGTAACTATGTGAAACGTGTTAGCGAATTAACAGGTATTCAAATTGCAACATTCTCAGTAGGTCCTGACCGTGAACAAACAAATGTTTTAGTAAATGTTTGGGATAACTAAAATGAAAATTTAATTGTAATCAAATAGATAGAAAAT
>NZ_QWUA01000058.1 GCF_003576525.1 Rummeliibacillus sp. POC4
GATATATTGTTTTAATTTTTCTGTTGTCATTTTAATCATCCTTTTCCGTAAATTTTTCAATGCGATCCACACGAGTTTCTAATGATGATAAACTTCTATTTATCCCCTCTAGCGCAGTCGCCGTTTTTGCTTGGGATTCGTTTGAACGTTCTAAATGAGCCATGAGTTTATTTTCTCGCTGTTCAGAACGTCTCATTACATAAATCGTCAATAACACACATAAAATCGCCCATACTGCTTGGCTTGTTGCTATTTCACTTGCTGTTTTTACATCCATTGGCTACACCTACTTTTCTTCAAAATTAAAGAGCTATTCTGATAAGCTCCTTAATAAGAAATTTTTACTTTTCACTAATTCAATTCACTTTTCATGAGCTCATTAATGATACTTTCTTGCTCTACTGTCTCATTTACAAGGCTCATGATTGTTTCGGCTTGTTGATTAATCAATTCATCCTGTTTACGGATGGTTTCGATTAATTCTAATTTCACGTTACTCAATTTTTACACTTCCTACGCTTGTTCAAAATCAATGCCAGTAATCGTTTTATATTCTTCCAGCGAAATTTCGCCGAATGGATTTGATTTGGTTTTTACTGCACCTTTAAGTAATTCAGCGGTTACCCAACCCCATTTATATGCATTTGTCCAAAAAGTATAGTTGCTCATTAGTCAACACCTCCTTTCAAAGCCATGACTTCTATTTTTAAATCTGCTAATTCTTGTCCTAATTGTTCCAGTTTAGCGTCTTTTTCTATATTTTTAATTTTTTCTTGAGCAAGTAAAAAACCCAAGCTTTGCAGCTGGGTTTCTTTTGCTTTTGTTAATTCTTCTTGTGCACGAATTTCTTGTAAAGGCGTTCTTGTGATTGGTTTCATCTATTTTTCCTCCCTTTTTATTAGTCGAATGTTAGACCAATTGCGTCGATTGAAATTGGTAACAATGAATCATTTGCAGTAACTGTTACGCGTATGTTGATTGCAAATTGTTCTGCAGTCTTTTCAGAATTTGCGAAGTTGTAATAATCCATCGCTAAAAATTCTGCTGTGGCATCTTCCCAAACCGGGGCAACATCTAGTGCGTTATTTGAGAATTCCACTTTAATTGACGCTTTATTTGCACCATCAACAGGCAATATATAATCGGCCGCAAATAAAATTCGACGTGCTGCAATGGCATTTGTATTGATTGGCGTCGCGAGAGTAAATTCTAACTTGTTGCCTGCTCGGATTTTTCTAGCTGCTGAATAAACACCAACAGCAGTTGTACTAGCATCAATGGCAGCCATTCTCCAGTAGTACGTTTTATTCATATTCAAATCGACTTGCAAATCGTACGTTACTGCTTGTCCTTGCTGGATATTGAATATGCCTTCTACCGGAATATCGTAACCATTTACTTTCCATCCAGAACGGTTTTGGTCACTTCTAAAAGTTAATACGTCCATTTCAAATTTAGAGTCTTCACAAATTTGAATAGCAAAGTGTTGACCATTATCTTCTGGATCAGTACCGATAATTGCACTAAATGTTGGTTTCAAAACAGTTCGATAATTGTCGATTGGTCCTGTTAAAATCGGTGTGCTTGGTGTTGCATTCGTTCGGATATACGCTTTATCGCTCGTTTTTGATAATCCGTTTGGATCCCAAACAGTTAATGTTGCGTAATAAATAACGCCGTCTGTTAATACACCATTGGTTACTTGATGTTTATTGACGTTTTTATAAACTTTTGAAGAATCATAAACTAGAACATCTGATGTATTAAATATTTTTAATTGGTACGCCATTTGTGATTCTAAATCTAAATCTTCGAATGTCCACGTGAATTCAGGTGCAACACCTGTACCAGCTGGATTTTCGGCATCATTTGTACCAGGTTGCAAATCTGTGATATTTGGCGCACGGTTCGGTAAAAAGAACTCATAATTTGTATACTCAGATGGGACATCATATTTATCCCAAACGCGTACTTTAAATTTATATCGTGTGCCCCAAGTTAATAGATTGTCTGGTACTTGATAAAATGATTGAGTTGACGTTATTTTGCCAGAATCTTTGATTATATTACCGTTTGTATCTTCAATAATATATTGATATGCGGATTGGGAATCACCACTATCTGTGTCAGAAAATGAATGAACTAAAATAGGCGATAATTTATCAACAATTGATAGATTTGCCAAATCCCCTTTTGGTTCGACAATCGTTGCTGTCGGAACTGCATTTGTTTTTGTAAATGTATATTCTCGAGTTGATTTAGCGCCTTTTGCGTCAGTTGCTTCAACTGTAATCGTTGAAGTGACATTCAAAGGAATACTTGCCCATTGATTACTTGTGATACTGATGGTTTGCGTTGTATTTTGAGTGATTCCGTTTTTTGTATTTAAAACCGTTCCATTTAACTTTTCTACAACATTTACTACATCGCCTTCTGGGTCAGAGACTTGATAATTTACGTTGAACGGACCTGTTTTATTTCCTAAGTTCTGTACATCGCCTGAGATCAGAGGAGAAGAATTCAGAACTTCAAGGACGGGGCGGAACCCGATATCCGTACCGCGACTAGACGACGCAATGTAGCCCCTGTAGCGCGCCGAAATGTAGCCACGAACAGCGCGGTAAGAGCCATTAGCTGTATAAGTTTCTTGCGCCCATGAATACATGTTATACCAATTCCAAAATTGGTTATGTGTCCCGTTTCGATTTGCTGAATTATTCGTTAATTCCGTCGCAGTAGGAGTTGGTAAGCCTACAAGACCTGCCTCATTTACAATCCAGCGATCCCATTCGTTGCTAGTAGGCGAACCACCAGAATAAGCATCAGTACCACGATAGTTACTACCACCAGTTAACGAACGAATTTTGTATTGTTGTCCGTCAACTGTAATTGTTTTACCAAAAATCAATGATTGTGCATTTAAATCATCCCAGGAGATAGACTGGATAATTGCACGGTCTGCAACTAAATATTTTTTTCCTCCATCATTGATTTCACGCCATTGCAATTTATATGCATCAGATGTGTCTGTATCACGAATTTCGATCACTTGACCGGCAGAAAAGGCAGGTATGTCCCCACCATTTATTGGATTAGTTGGTCTCGCTTTTTTTGCTCCGCCGAGATATAGCGTACCTAATTTAATTAAATCACCTGTTGCCAAATCGTTCAGCTCCTTCAATTTTTATATATGGATATGGTTCAAAAATCTTTTTGGCCAAATTAAAAGAGTTACTATGGCGTGCATGGCCTAGCCAGCTATTAACTGCTTGCTGCACGTTTCGTAACTCTATTTCACCGCTTTTTAACTTTTTATCCATGCCTTTTATCCGTCTTTTCATAGCCTTCTTCGATTGATTTCTAACTAATCGATGTGTTGTCCAAATTTTATAACCGTATGCATTCACACCTTGTTTTAAAGGAAATATTTGCGACTTTTTAGGATTTGCTGTGATGTTTAATTTATCAGAGACAAATGACTTCATTTTTTGTAATAACTTCTGTGCCTTTTCTTTTCCATCTACAACAGCTACTACATCATCCATGTATCTCACGTAATAACGAATGCCTAGATATCGTTTGATGTATTGATCTAGCTCATTTAAGTAAATGTTTGCAAAATCCTGAGAAGTCACATTTCCTAATGGAATGCCACATTTTCCTTCTGGACTACTATTGATAATTAAATCCAACAGCCATAAGGTTTTCTTACATTTGATTTTCTTTCGAAGAATGCGTTTAAGAATTTCTCTATCAATAGAATAAAAGAATTTACTGACATCAAATTTCACAATCCACGGTTCTTCGTATTCTCTTTCAGCTATTCTCATGTCTCTTTGCACAGCATCAACAGCTGCATGTGTACCTCGTTCTTCTAAACACGCATAAGAATCGGAAATAAAGACATTTGCATAGACATTTTTAATGATATTGTGTGTTGCAAATTGTACGATTTTATCACGTACACGTGGTGCTGATACCCAACGTTCTTTTGGTTCGTAAACTTTGAAACGAATATACTCGCTAACTCGATATTGTCCAGTTTTTAATTCATCCCAAAGCCTAACTAGATTAACATCTTCTAATATTGAGAAAAGTACAGCATCTTTTCTGAACTTGCGTTCCCCTTTTACCACTTGATGATAGGAATATTCAAGATTTCCAAAAGCTATTATTTTCTCATATAAATCATCATATTGAATTATTTTCGCCATAACGGCTCCTTTCTGGTCGGCGCTATGACTATTCATGTGTTTACGTCATAGACGAAGGATTACGGCTCCCTTGAAGTTATTTCAAAGCCATGTCAATACATCCGTAAACGTATTGAACATAATGTTTCTAACAGGGCGGGGCGGAACCCGATATTCGTATTGCGATTAGACGACGTATTGTTGTTCCAGTTGCGCGCCGAATTGTTGCCACGAATAGCGCGATTCGAGCCATGTAGCCGTAACCCTATTCTTTATTTAGTTGATTTCATCCAACCACCCAAAATGCGACCAATTTCACTTAATTTCTGTTGTATTTGATAATTCTTTTTCTGGGTGATGTATTTTTGCTTTTTAGCCAAATTAAAAAGGATGAGTAAGAGCTTTAAATAAGCATCTACCTCCTCCTGATACATACGTCTTTTATGGCGTATATTATTAGCAAGTAAAATATTTCTTAATAGTGCATAAAATGCCTGCTTAATTTCCTGTGATAATGCGAATTTTTCTGATTTTGGAAAATTAATAAGAACTGGATAAACATTATTAAGTAATTCTTCTGCTTTTTTATATATGACTAAATCGCTTGATTGTAACACTAATATTATCTCCTAACAATTACATTATCTATGGTAAGTAAATTCGTTGTAGCCCTTGGTCATGTGCTCCTGCAGCAAGAGTAATTCCGTCTAATGCCTCAAAATTATCTACGAAAATATTTGATGTTAAACCACTTGTAACTGAAGCTTTTAACAATAAAAATTCAAATCGCAAATTCTTTTGCATACGATCTGATTCTCCAATATAGTCAACAATATTATTCAATCGATCATGTGCTTTATCGATACCAGTTTCTAAATTGTTACCACGCTTTGCTGTAAATTTTACCCCTGGATGCGAATTATCGCCTTCCGGATCAACTACTTTATCATGCCAAACGGTTGGTATATGATCATACTTTTCATCAAGCAAGTCTTTTAATTCAATCACATCTGCCATTCTTACTCAGCTCCTTCTTCTTGTACTTTGACAAACATTTTAAATGCGATTTGCCAGCCATCGTCACCTTTTTCAATGATTCCCGTACCTGTTACCAATGGAATACCATTTTCGTTTACTAAAACAGCTTTTTCGATGTTTCCGGCAGGCTCGTCTTCGATTTCGATGTAATGCTTTAAAAAACCATCACGGATGACCGTATTAGTAATCGGGTATTCGTATTCTGCGCCATTAATCGTAATAAACGCTTTTTTAGCGATGGATGCGATTAAACGACGCGATTCTTCTGCGTAAAATTCATTTATTTTATAAGTGAAATCATTCATTTACCATTCTCCTCCCGTTTCAATTTCGCCACATACAGGGCAAATAACTCTATAGCAATAATTTTCTTGATTGATAGAAATAGACGATTCTTGCGTACTAGCTAGCTTATTTAATGTGGTCATTTCGCCCGTTTCTGGATAATTCTTTGCATACGAGTATCCGCTGTCTGTAAGACTTGTAGATTTACATTCGATGATAGATACCATCTTTTCTGACACCGGGTATTCAACTTCGAAAATATATGAATCATCTTTATTTTCAATGATTCCTGTGTCAAACTGTGAAAAGTTCTTTTCACCAGAAAACTCGCCGGTTTCTGGGTAGTAGACTGGGTAGTGATAAGTACCTCCCGTCACAACTATGGATCCAGCTTCGATTACTCGTTCGAAGATTGGTAAAAGATGTGCTGGTTTGACATCCTCGATGGCTTGACGTAGACCGATGCCAATTTTGCTGTCAACAGGAATGATAATACGAAATGCATATTCTTCACCTTCTTCTTCAACGGTTGCATTTTTCTTATCTACGAAGTTGTTCACAATCATTTCCATACGGTAACGCGAAATAGAGAAGTATTTATTCAGTTCATAAAGCACTTGCTGAATACGTTCTTTATCCATCCTATTAGCCATGTTTTTTATGCCTAATTTTTCTTCCCAATAGTTTAAGGACCAGGATGCTTTTTGCGGAAATGCCTGGTCGATTGTTTGTTTTATGATAACTGATATTTCATCCATTATTTTTCCGTTAGCTTCAAAAATGGACAAGGCATAATCATCATTATTATAGATTGGTGTAACGGACTCGAGCATTTCTTTCCCTGTTTTCGTAGTGATTTTCATACTCATAAAGCCGTCACCTCACCTACAACTGCTCTTTCCCCTATTTGTAAAATGATATTTTTTGTTGAATCATTTAGTAATACATCGCTACAATCCGATACGCCTGTAGTATTGACGATAGTTGCAATCACTTCTGCCCATTTCACAAGTGGTAAATCAGAGAAGTATGAATTTACGGAAGATTTGATGTTCTCGATTACGTCAGCCATTTGATAGCCAGTTTCTATTTCGAGAGTAAACTGAATATCGATAGGAATTAGTGTAATTGTATCAACGGTAACGATTGCGCCGATTGGAGCACGACCACCGCCTTTATCTTCATCCGGTGCAATATGTTCTTGTACCGCTGCAATCAATTCCTCTGACGCTAACTCTCGTTCACTGTTTGTAATCAACACTTTTACTGTTTTAGGGCCATTCCATAACGGCAAAACAATGACATCGCCAACACCTGAAACTTCCTTAGCCCATTTAACATAATCGCTTCTTGCGCCACTTAATGGTTTATTCTGATGGTGTTCAATAATCCGTTGTCGATAAGTTTCATCATCTTCCACATCTGTTCCATCTTTTAACGGTTCCTCGTTTGTAATAGATGTTATACCTGGGATAGAATTAACGATTCCTTGTATGGTACCAGCTGGCACATTACTAATAGCTCCCGCCTCAAGCGCCATTACTCGTAACGAAATAATGCCTTCTTCGGGTACAGTTCCATTCTCAGTAATTTTAAAAAGCAATCCAGCCTCATTTTCATCACCAATTGTAGATACAACAGAACCTGCCTCTATTGGAGTACCGGGTTTGCCTCTTAGAGTCACGTTCCCTACAGCAAAAGCTGCAGGTCGTCGAATAACGCCAATCGGTTCGCCATGATAGTCCAAAAATGGTCCACTCGCAAATTGTGGAAACATCATCATTAAAGTTAGTGTAAGCTCGTATTCAACCAACCGAGACCTTACCATTGCAGTGGGCGCTGTATGATCCCAATATAAAGACCCCTCCGACGTTTCATAATTTGGAGGGGCCATATCAATCATTCTTTTATGAATTTCTTCCTCTGATTCTTGTAAAAAATCAGGCAGCACGAATTCTGCCACTTAGCTCGCCTCCTCTATCGACTTCAACAACATCAATGCTGTATATACTTTCTACAATGAAAGTGATATGACAGGAATCTCCTTCCCATTCGAAAGTAAAGTCTAGAACATCAACAGTGCGTTCATCCACCAAAAGTGCTTCTGTAATGCTACGTTTGATTTCGCTTTCTGCGATATCTCTGTCATAGTCAGCCTCCATGATTGCTTCGAATTCTATGCCAAAGTCGGTACTATATGCTGCACATTGATACCTTTCTGTGAGTAAACATTTAATGACCCAAAACCGATAAGCATCAATTGCTGTACCGTTTATGGTTCTGCCAGAACCGGTAACAATTGTTTTTTTCCCTTCATGATCAAATTTACGAGCATATATATCACTAAGCGTTTCGATTTCTTCGTCAGCAACTAAATCCGGCTCATCAAAAGTTGGATATAACACTTCTGCCATATTACTTCACCTTCCCCATAACAACGTACGTATGTCCATCCTCAATTGGAATACATAGTACTCTGCTGCCTGGTATTAGAGATGATTCCGCCTGCTCCCATACGTGATAATCATCTTTTGGTATGGTTCTACTAAATCCGTCAAGCAGTAAATCTAATTTACTATCCAATGTTCCGAATACTGGAAACTGAATGGCAGCGTTCGTTTCTTTTTTAGATGTCCCTTTTATTGCACGAGCTAAATCATTTACGAAATGAATAATTAGTCATATCATCACACCTTTTTAATTTTCAATGTCATTTTTCTTGACTTTAAATCCCTTGATACACTTTCAACTATGCAGTCAATAGTAATCTGTTCACCTTTCTTATTCTTAGCGCTGACCGTACCAGCTGCTATCTTAATTTTGTCCCCTTTTCGTAACCATGGAATATCGGGATGGACAACAGGCATTGTCACCACTGGTTTACCGTTTTCTTTCAACAAATCATTTGCAGCATTTTTCGCATCGCCCATATTTTCGAAACTGGATTTAAACAATATCTTTTGAAGTGTCCCAAATTCTGTTTTGCCCGTTACTGTTGTTTCAACTTTTGGTCTTGTCTTCTTCGATTCGTTACCGTAAATCTTTACTTTCGTAACCAAACTCTCGATTGTTCGTTTATCCGAGCTACTTTCAAGCGTATCTTTTAGCAATTCATAAACAATTTTATTAGAACCTTCCTTGACGACTTCTAGCTTTCCTTTTGTTGAGAGTGTAATAAAATTACCAGCGCCTTTTTCTTTGGATTCTTCTAATCGCTTTGCAATGGTTTCACCAATTTTCCCTTTATAAATCTTTTTAGCCAGTGCTACATTCGGACCACTAATATCACCTAACGGAATTCCTGTTTCACTTGCTATTTGCTTGATACTACTTGACGCTGTCATACCTTTTGTAAAATAGTAATGTTCTTCTGATTGCATCGTTGCATATAACGGATCGTAAGCCGTGATGTTCACTGTACGATTTTCAGAAACGGATTCCCAACTATAAATGGAACCACGAAATATTTCCTTCCACCCATCTCCATCAGTCGCTTGCAACACAAGTCTTTTAGATAAAAAAACATGATTATGCACCCAAGCACCATCACGTTTGATATCTTTAAAAGTTAATTTAAGGCGTGCCGCCATTTCATCTTTCATTTCTTCATGAGTCGCAGACAGTATCAAGTCTGTAACATCAAGTTTATTGCCGCTTGGTGGTAATAATATGACGCGATAATCTACTTTCGTTAAATCAATCATGATAACCACCCAGATGGAATTGTGAATTTTTCTCCTGGATAAATTAGATTAGGATTTTTACTCTTGCTTTTACCTTTATTTAAAGACCACATTTCAGTCCATTTAATCCCTTTTCCTGTGTATTTTCGAGCAATATTCCACAAATTATCACCAGGTTTTATGGTATACGATTTTGGTTTAGGTTTCGTCTCACGTACTTTCTTTTTGCCAGAGGATTGGGATTTTATTTCTTTCACAGTAAAATCTCTGTATTCAGTAAGCTCTAATGTATAATTTACATCCCCTAACCCTCCTGATAATTCTGGGTTAAATGTCGAAATTGAAACAGGTATATTCCAGTTTGTGCCCGTGACAAGAAAACGCAATTTTTTTCCGCTAGCTCTTTTTTCTTCTGACCATTTTCTAATTTGTTTCACGATATCTTCAGGGTCTAAATCTGAATATCGTTTCGGTACATTTTGATTTGGACCAGGTAGTAGACCACTCATTGAAAACTTAATAGGTACTCGTCCACGAGGCAATTCAATATCGCCTAAATTAATGGAATCAAACGTTTGTGTTTTAGTTCCGATTTGAACTTTTAAAGTTTCTGGCGCAATCGGAAAAATAAGTTTCTTCTTTGTTGTAGCGTCAATTAATACAAATTTCAAATTCTATCGCCCCATTCCTAAGTAGCTAAATTAGAAAGTGCATCATTTAATTGCTTAACGACTTCCATACCGAATAAATCAAGAATTTCACTCGTAATTGCTTCTGCATCGAAGCCGCCGGAACCGTCTACAGTTAACAATATCGGGGCACTGATAGTGATGCCTGAAACTGCACCACTCGGTGTACTAACAGGCATATCCATCGCCGGAACGAGAGGTTCTCCACCTACAAGACCGCCATTTGCATATGGTCGAACGCCTAACATTTGACCAGTTTTTTGGTAAAGATCCATTGCTCGATTACGTCTACCACTTGATAAAGGGATAATCATTTCCGGACCAGCTTCACCAACCAAACCTAAATGAGGTTGACTAATCAGTCCACCGTTTGCATGCTTAGGGACATTTGGTGCCGACACACTTGGAATGCTCGGAACACTTACACTATTAATTCGACCGGCCAGACCACTTAATGCTGATTTAACTGCTGCTGCGCCAGATTGTATACCGTTTAAACTAACTACCCATCCACTTGCTTGGCCTAAATAGGAAGCTAAAATAGATGCGTTACCACTCACTCTTGCACCAGCTGATTGAACAGGGCTAAAACCAGCCACAACCCATCCACTCGCCATCCCAAGGTAAGAAGTAAGGATATTAGCATTTGTCGCAATCAAGTTTCCGGTACCTTGCAAACTATAAAATCCTCCAACGACCCATCCTGATGCTTGTGCAACATATGAAGATAAGATATTCATATTATTTGTTAGCATAGCACCAGCCGATTGCATACCATTAAAGGCACCGACAACCCATCCGCTCGCTTGTCCTAAATAAGATAATAGAATAGCCATATTGCTATTTATCGCTGCACCAGAAGTTTGCAGAGCTGAGAATCCCCCAACGACCCATCCTGATGCTTGCCCGATATAACTAGTTAAAGTACTCATATTAGTAGTTGCTAATTGAGTTTGCTGTGCCAACGCCATCATCGACTCATTGACCATAGCTCCTGCGCTAGCAGAGGAATCGATAGGTGTTGCTCCTTGCGGAATAGGCGTTGCTCCTTGGGGCAGTGAATTAGTTTGAGTGGACGAAGAAGTAGTTGAGGCTTCAGCCTTTTTAGGACCGAAAAGCCAATTCATGACTTTTTCTCCACCAATAGCACCTCCAATACCGCCCAAAAGTCCACCAGCGACTCCACCTATAGCCGTTCCTACACCGGGGACAACTGAACCTAACGCTGCACCACCCATCGCACCAAGCTTAGCTCCTGCAATACCTCCGCCTAAAGACCCTATATTGCCTGCTAAAGTGTCCTTCGTAGAACCAGCTAATGCTGTAATCCCTAACAAACCACCAACAATAGGTACTTTTTTTAGTAGTGATCCCGCTCCTCCTAGCTTCGGCATTTTTGAGAGTTTTGGCATTTTAGGCAACTTCCAGTTCTTTGGATTTAAATAACTTGTCCATCCTTTAGATGGAGGCGGAGCTTTTGGAACCGGTTGAGCTTTTGGAACTGTCTGTTGTTTAGGTACCGGTTTAGATGATATTGGATTTCCATATTGGTCTACAATAACCGGCTTTTTTGCAGGAGCCGATGGTTTTGTTTCTTTTACCGTTGTCACAACAGGCGCGCTAGGCGCACCGCCTTTGCCTCGTCCTAACGTTTTATTGTAAGCCCATTTTCCAGTATTAACTAGCATACCGCCGCCTTTTAATAATGGAGATAGGGCCATTGATCCAAGAGCTAATGCCCCAAGACTAGCAATACCAGCACCGCCAATAGCACCGCTGGTTTCTTTTGAAAAAATCCCATTTTTCTTTATTGATGAACCGACATCCCCCCACATACCACCGATAGTTGACATTCCTTCTTTTATACCTGTAACGATGCCTTTAAAAATTGCTTCGCCAATAGAAAGTCCTGTTTTTTCTGCCCAAGGCTTTCCGGTCGATGTCCACCATTGGTCTAATGTGGGTTTGCCTTTTGAAGACCACCATTTGCTGACTGAACCGCCTACATCATCCATGATAAAATTAAGTTTTCCTTCGAAAGATAGCTTTTTGAATTGAGGATTACTAAAATAATCGTTAACCTCACCGAATCCAGTTCGAATCTTTTTTATACCCCAAGTAATCCCTTGACTCATGGTGTTACCAAATTCTTTAAAGCCTTTACCTTCTACCATTTTATTTAGGTCAGCAATTAATGGCTTTGCCGCTTGCAATCCCGATTTACCCATTTCAGTAAATTTTAATTTCGTTGTATCAATTAGTTTCTGCCAACGGACATAACCAGTATCATTTACTCGATTTAAGTAATTTTGGGAGTACCCCATTTTGCCAAGAACCTTATCTAACGCTTCTAATTTTCTTTGCATTGTCGGCGCTGTTTTAATAGAAGCAAGCATTGTCTTAGGCAAATTGAAACGTTCAGCTAAACTAATTAAGTCACCAGATAATGCTTCGCGAATAGCGAATGATGCACCTTCCATACCTTCAAGCGGATTAGATGCCGCCAATCTTTCAGTAATACCAACTGCATATTTCAATTCTTTTAAGTTTTTGGTTAAAGGAACAAATGCGCGTCCAGAACCAAAGAAATCTTCCTGGCTAAACATGGAGTCTGCGCCAGCCTTATTTAAAAAGTCAAAGAATTTATTAGCGGCTTTTTGATTTTTGCCAAATAGACTCGTTACTTGAACTTGAGCCAATTCCATTTGTGCTGCCGCTCCTACGGTGGCGTCTAAGAAGCTTTTTGCGCCAACAACTGAAAGGGCTACCGTCACCATAGCTGGAATACTCGTTAAACTTTGATGTAAAAATCTAACTGTTTTCGAGGCCATGTCAATCGCACGAATCGTAAAACTGTAGCTTCTACCGGCTACTCGCTGAGTAAATGAACTGATACCAGAAATTACTTTAGAAGCTCTATCAACAGCGCGAACAGTAATATCCCATTTTGAAGAGGACAACTTGTTTAACCTCGATTTTTGTTTTTCCATTGCTCCCTGGAATTTCGTTACATGACCAATGGCTTTTTGAGTTGACCTTCCGACATCTTCAATTCCATTTGAAGCAATCTTAGATGACTTTCCCCATTCCTCTAAATTTCTTTCAGCCCTTTTAAGAGTTTTTTCAAAGCCTTCTACATCTTTTTCAGCCTTTTTTAAGCCGTCCGAATATTCGTCAATGGTTTCGATTGGTATCTCAATACGATAAACTTCCTTTTCCATTCAGTTCACCTCCTCTGATTCCTTAAGCGATCTTGTTCTCTTTTAATGGCCATTCTTTCTTCATATTCAGCTTCGAGCTTCGTTTGCATGGATAATAAGGCAAATTTTTGAACGCCTTCAGGTTTACCCATTATTTCATCTGGCAGCCTGCCAGTACGCTGAAAAATCTCATGCAGGAGTGTTAATCTCCCTCCTGCTTTAATGAGTTTTTTATAATTTCTGTATCATCTGAAAATCCACTAATATCATCGATTTTATCGATAATGGCTTTTTTCTCTCCAGCTAAAAGGACCTTATCAATCAAATCTGGGCCATTTACGACGTTCAATTTATTCCATGCCTCTTTGTTATTCCAAAGCTTGACACGATCTTTCTCAACTGTTGCATGATAAATAAGAAGCGAACGGAATCGCGTAACATCTGTTTCTTCCGCTACCTTAACGCCACCTAAATTTTTAGCCTTTCGGAATTTAGTAGCTTGGTCTTGTAAATCGTTATATTGTTTTTCAGTTAATCCGTGTATGTCGAATGAAAAGAAAACTTTTCCTTTTCGTGCAATCTCGATAGTAACTGTTTCATCTTGTTGATCCTCATATGCAGCAAGTAAACCATCGAGGACAGAGCCCTCGATAGCTAATAATTCTTCATTATTTAGTTGATTTTCTGACATTTAAAACCCTCCAATTAGTCTTTTTGATGTGAGCGTAATACACCTGTAAAATTTAAATCCGGAATACGTTCGCCTTTTTTAAACCCGTTCAAAATCTTCACTAACAATTTGTCTCGTACTACTGTTTCCGTAAACGTTAAATTGAAGGAATATCCTGTTGTAATACCCCAAACAATGAATTCACCGGCTGGTTGGTAATCGGATGTATTAAAATTCATTTGAGCTTGCCATGTGTTAACTTCGGCTAGAAAGTTCCCATCTTCGTCATATAACTCACCATCTACACCATGTAAGATGTTTCGTGGATCGAATTCACCGGAATCCAATTCTTCTTGAAGTTCAGTTGGTACGTTCACGCGGAAACTCCATTCACGACTTAATAACTCTCCTGGTTGCACATTGGCAACATCAATGGAGCCGTCCGGAATACATTTTCGGAATATATATCTGCCATCCATATTTTTGCCCTCCTATTGATTAATATTGGAAACCAAATGATAAGTAAGCTTTTTCAAGGCCATCGAGATCGACTAAGTTATCGAATTTAAACCAAGCAGAATCTCCTTCTGGTGCATTGTCTGGATCCAGTATCATTGCGCCACTTGCTAAACCGCCCTCACGAATCATTTGACCAATTTCTCCATTGGCCAAAGTAATAAGTGATTGTTGGCCATCTGGTCCGTTATCTATTTCATTACTCATAGCCTTATCAAATTTAACTACAATGCGATCAATCAATTCGTAACGAGTACGTACTCGGCGAAGCTTTTTCCAACCCTCATCTTCATCTGAGCCGATTGAGACCAAAGTATTAATACCGTAATCAATTTGCGGTATTTCATCAGAATTAAGAGAAAATACCAGTAAACCACTTGTTGCCGCTGTATCATATTGGTCCGGAGCCAACTCGCCTACGATACTTAATGCGCCATCGATTGTTTTCTTGGTTAAGCTCGATTTATATGAACCTGAGATGAACATACCCATCACTCGTGCTGCTGCTCGCGAACCAAGCACTTCTTCACCGACGCTATTTAAAAAACCATTGCCTATATAAGCTACCGCAAAATCGTTGAATCCCTTTGCACGCTGAACTTTTGTTTCAAAATCATCATTTTTATTAGCTCCCAAGAATGTCGTTATTCTGAATCCCTCTTGGAGTTTACGGCGAACAAAAGCGTGCACTGCTGCGTGTACTACTGGGTCCTCTGTATCAACACCAATAGAATCAAAGAATTTAGATTCTGTGAGGCGCATTGCATTTGTATAATCTTCGCCGGTTGCTGTTGGATTAGTACCACCTATTGCCGCGACATTTACTGCATTTGTGATTTCTCCAGTTGCTTCAGTTAACATATTGAAGTAAATATCTTTTCCAAGTGCCTCTTTTAACGCTGCAACTTCATCCCCGCCTTTTGCAAAAGTAATTGACTCTAACTGCCGGCCACCTTCAATTACTAAGAATTCTTTTTTGGCAGGATCTAAAGCGTCACGCAAGGTAACAGAAAATTCTCTAGAAGTTGGATATTTGGTCGTTAAATTAATGCCTTTTGCATCCGTTGTCTCTAATTGCAACGAGCCCACTGTACCACCGTTACCAGCACGTACAACATGGACATACGATGCGCCGCCAGCAAATATTTCTGTGACTGCTTCTGCACCTTTACCAGTCCCGATTGTTGATTTAATATCACTTGCCGGGTTAAGCGTGATAACTTTATTCACCGGTCCCCAATCACTTTGAATAACTTGTGCACCCACACCAAGTGGGCGAGCGTAACGAGCATATCCGCCTGCATTGTACCAACGCACATAAATACCTGGACGTGGTTTTAATTCACCTAATTTAAACATTGCACCAAGCATTATTTAACCTCCCTGGTTTTAAATTTTTTTATAGCACTTTCAACTTGACGACGTGTAAACATGTCGCCTTCGAGCAAATATAAAGCGCCTGCTACTACCTCTGGGCGTTCCCCAAAAGATGTTGCAGACGCTTGGATTTCTTCACGATTATATACTGATTCAACTGCCAGTTTTTCTGGTAAAGTTGTTTCTTTCGAAACCTTTCTTTCAGACATTAACTTTGCCACCTCTTTCTTCATCGAAATATGCATTCTTTAATAATGTTTTTGGAACCTTGTCTTTAAGAATGCCAAATTGCACAGTCAACTGTACTTGCCCGTCTAAAAATGGATTTAATCCACTATCTGCAGATACTGCAGTAAACCTCATCAGAGAGTTGTCACTCATGTATGTTCTTAAATCCAATGCAAGCTGTCGTACTATTTTTTCGGTGTATACGCGTCGTATGGATACATCTGGTGATATGATGTGACAATTCAATTGCGCTGATATCCATGCTCCCCAATTCATAGGTTGTGTACTATTTATTTTCACTTGTCTCCAATAAGCTGCAGGTTTTTCATCTGTAGGAGACCATACGGCAGGGTCAGTTTGCAATTCTGTGAATTTAATTGCTGACCAATTTTGCATTGCTGCTACTGGATCTGGTTTGACTGTCGAATGAACTAGCCAAGCCAACGAATAAACTTGAAAACGAAGCCCTCTAGTTAGGGCATCCCATTCCTCATCCACGATGTCCTCACTTGCAGTGCCAATATATTCGATATAGTGTGGGACACCTTTCACATCGAACCTCTTCTTATTTAGCGCACTAATGACTTCTTTGGAAAGTTCGTCTACGTGCTGAAATGTTGTGCGTTTAACATATGGCCAAACCTCATATACAGTCGCAAAAGACGCGTATGCTTCACCAGCATTCTGATTACCTTCCCGTAAAACTAGGTGAGGTTTTGGCAAGTCTGGGCCTGCAGCGGAAGGTTCCCATACCTCTCCTTTTACCGTATGGACATTAGCGATGAGAATTTCCCTTAGTTCATCTCTCATTACGTACTCCCCCAATATTTACGCACCTGTCGTTTAATATCTGGTAATGCTGCCTTAACTGTAGGCTGAACAATAGGTTGAGCTTTCATCCCTTTTACAGATTTAACAAATATCGTTTTACCTCCAACAGTAAATCGTAAAAGCCCTCCGTTTTTAGCGGTTATAGGCCGTCCTTTAGGTCCATGTACGCCGGTACCTTCTTCCATATACCAACCAACTTTTGAACCGTGCGCTAAATAAATCGTCGCTCCACGATTTGATTTATCAGCCCCTCCATGTATGGCTCGTCTGGTATTACCTGTACGATCCGTCCAAGTAGCACCGCTTTTAGCGGTTTGTTCTAGATTTTCGCCAATATTTTGTGCTAAGGCATATAAACCTGCTACTTTGCGCTCGATATGTTCCTTTGTTCTATCTCCGAGTGACATATTAATTCACCCTCTCTAACTCTACCTGGTAGCTTACTATTTGGTTATCTGCTATTTGCGGATAAACAGCTTTGACGAGGAATTTCATGTTATTAACTGTAAATTCATCTTTAACAGTCGTACCTGCTTGTATATCCGCTTGATGATCTGCTAATAAACCAAAATAGCGGTCTACCTGTTTTTCACCAGCTAAAGTAGTTACCTTTTGTGGTGAGCTTGAATTTGCAACAAAAATACGCACAACAAAAGGGCCAACATCTTGTTCAATCTCATCGACGTAGCCACCCATTTTTTTCTTTTCAGTGCGATGTATCATGATCTCGGTAGGATTCTGATTAATGTTAAATATCGCGCTGTTACGACGTAAATCAACAATATTCATTACATCACATCCGGCGTATTGAATTTCAAGATTAAACTACTAGAATCAGAATTCTGTTCTTCTTGATATAACTCTTCATACTTATCCGCCATTTTGAGTGCAGCATTAAGTAAATTTGTTAGGCTTTGATATTTATAGCGCTCATTTCCAGTACTATATTCCTCAATGTTTCCCATTTCTTGTTGTAGTTTACCAGCTTTCATGGTCCAACCAACGGAAATGGCTTTATTGATTGATGGGTAATCATCTAATAAGTCGGTTATATCATCATCGGTAAAACGAGTTTCGTCTGGCTCATTTAAGTGACGTCTCACTTTTTTTATAATCGCTTGTGTAACAAGCATTTATATCACCCCTATTTACCAGGTAATGTAATTTCTTGAACATTTTCTTCAACAGCTGCAAATACACCGCGCCAAAAGTCACCAACAATTTGAGCTTCAACCAAACGTGATAAATCGCCCATTGTTGAATTGATTTGTAAGCCTTGCTTAACTAATTCTTTAAAACCACGTTTTGGACGAATTAAGTATACTTTTCCTTCTGGTACACCAGGATAAGAATAATTTTTTCTAGAAACCGTCGTATCCCATCCATCGTAATAAATGATATCCGAAATACCTGCAGTAGCACCATAAGGCGTTCCTTGGATCGTCATAGAGCTTAAAGCATCTTGAATGTCCTCTTGGTTTGCCGAATTTGCTAGAAGCACTGCACCAGGACGTTTGGCAGTTCGAGTTGCTTTAATACCAGCACGAAGTGTTTCTCGCAATGATAGAAGGTAGTGGGCACCTGTAGCATCAGACAATGTTTTACCTTCTGGATCCGTATAAACAGCAGCTGTTTTATTGGCCGCTTTATAGCTAAATTGGATAATCGGCGCCAAGTGCATATGATTTAAAATTGCATTATGTGCTTCGCCAAACGCACGATTTAGCATTTCAAAATTAAATGTTTGGTTGAACATTTCTAATTCTTTTGTATATTCAAATCCCGCAGCATATCCTTTAATTCGTGCAATAGGACCACTTTCGGCTGCCAAACTACCGAATTTAACTTCTTGGCCTTCTAAATGTTCAAAGAATACGACTGTACCATGTTGAGCCCATTTTGCTTCGAATTCTTTCGGGAAGTTAGCATCCGCAATCGTTTCATAAATTGGTTGGTATAATGTTGGGACTTCTTCCCGTCCGAGTTCGACATCAAGGACTACCTTTTGAATAAGTTCTTTTCGGGCGCTTTCACTTGTCATCATTTCACCAATAGGGCTTGATAAATCGTATGTTTCCATCTCACCGTTTACAATTTTCTTCGTTACAGCCTCCGGTTTTCCGTTAAAAATAAAAGGAACCTCTTTTTCAATGGTCCCTTTACGTCGTTGTTCTTTTTCAGTTTCGAATGTATGAATTCTCATATATTATCTCCTCCTATACCTGTGGCCCTAAAATGAACAAAATCACATTATTTGCGTCTTTAGATTGTGTTACACGTCCTACTAATCGATGTGAGGTTACATCTGGTTCTACTCCTGTTGATGCATCTGGAGTAAATTTTCCGTCTTTAAAATATAATGGTGCACCGACGTCAAATTGCTTAGTGGTCATAATCTGGTCTGATTCATACTCCGCCTGTTCAATCGTTAAAACAACTTCAGCTGTTTGACCTTCACCAGTTGTAACTGATTCAGTTGCCGCTCCAAAAAAACCTTCCAGTTCATAAAACATTTGTGCCTCAATTGTTGTGTTTTCTGGCACTTGTACCAAGACACTCTTTCCATCTGAAATTTTTGCACGACTTGAATTATATGTGTTTGTTTTAATCGGTCTTGCATCCATTGTGTGTTCTCCTCCTTATAGCGCTGTACGCTTTGGCTTTAATCCTTTCGGCGCTTGTTTATTGTTATTGCTAACACTTACTCCTGCAGGCTTATCGGTATGATAATTACTAATAATGTCTTTAACGACTTGATCTGCAAGGAAAGTATCCATTTCACCAGCTAGTTGTTCTTCTGTAATAGAAGTATCAAAGTTTTTCGTTTGATATGACCAAATCTTTCCGATAACCGTCTTATCGTCAAGCATATCTTTCCGAATAGCTTCTGATGCAATCTTTTTCTCCATCATTTCACCGACAACTTTGTCAAATTCTATAGTCGATTGTTTTTTAATCGCTTCTGCAGCATCTTGTGCTACTTTCACAACATCCATTTCTCCGGAAACCCCAAGTGCTTCTTCCACTTTCTTAAGTTTGTCAACAGATGCTGTCATATTAGTTAACCATTTCGCATCAATATCGCCAGCTACTTCGTCTGGTTTCCACCCCATTTCACCAGCAATCATAGGAACTGTTAGTTGTTTATTATTCAACATTGTTTTTAACGCTACAAGTAATTCTTCTGGGTTCACATTTACCCCTCCTTTTTTCATTTCACCTTCTGGTCCATCACCATCTAAATCCCACATTTCGCCACTCATCGCAACGATACGTGTATTCATACCAGCCCTATCCAGTGGCGTCCAATCGATACTTAGCGGTTTATAACCAACCACGTTTGTCTCACCAGCAACCTTTTGTATTTTAGGCATTCCGAAAATACTGACTTGTTTTACACGACCGGATTTTATCCAACGTTTTAAATCTTTTGCCGCCGCATCTACTACACCACGAAAATAAGCAGTCTCACCAGCCATCTTAGCACCTACCCAATGCGTAACAGGGGGTAAGAATTGATTACTTACATCTTCCGGTCTTTGATGCCCTAAGAACCCGTTTAGCGTTTGACTATTGACGTGATTTACGATGTCTTTTAAAGAATTTGAAGTATAATTCCATCCTCTTTTTGATTTAGAAGCCGGAATCTCGACTACAACCTCAAGCGGATCATCGTCGCCTTTCTTCAATTCATCAATATTGACGTTAGGAGCAACAGGAATATCCTCCGCATTCATCTCGCCAATACCACCGAATAATTGAAATATATCCTTTTTGTTTTCAGCCATTTCACCACAAATAATGATTTTATTCACATTCTCACCTCCCCTCATGACTTCTACCTAAATTAGATTTTTTAATAGTAATAACCGTATCTGCAACTATCATTGACAACCATGCCTCCATTATTATAGTGCACCTGTTTTATAAACTGTTTGATGCCAATTTTCTAATTCCGGTTGCGATTTTGGTTGCTTATTCCATTTAATTAATTTGTCGAGGAAATCATCAGTATTCTCATGCACTGGTTCCAACCTGCATAAGCAATTTGGATGTGCTGGGAATCTCGGTAAAGAATCAACTGAATATACGCCCTCACCAAGCCCTTCATTATGGGTGGCATGTTCGTCACATACATCGTATGCTGGGTGGCTTAATGAAAGTGCCCAACGAACACCTTTTGCACTAGGACTGGCTTTAACACTTTCTTTTACACCTGCTCCATACGCTTCCGCTAGTTCTGTTCTGGCTAGTCGTAGGGCTTCATAGCTTAAATCTTGAGGGATATTTCCGTCTAATCGTTCCATCATGTTTGGATAGTTGATAGCTAACGTATTCGCTCCATCTCTTACATACTGTTCAAGTGCCTTTGCTATTTCGACTGGGTTGGAACCAGAACGAACACCGGCTTGAATAATATCACCGATTCTATCACGCGCTAAGTTTGACTTTTCCCAAATCCTATCAGATATATTTAGTCCTCTTGCAGATCGTTTCTTCACATCATTTACTGCCTGCTCGCTAACTCTGAAATATGCTTTAATGGCAGGTTCGACATCCATTCTTGCTTTATTAAGATAATACAAAGTAATCTTTTTAGATTGATGCATGCCAGCATCCACACTCAGAATGATACGGTGATCAAATATATTAATTAAACTATCACATAGCGCTTGAAATACGGTTGTCAAAATGTTTCTAGTTGTCCCAAACTTTGCGAAGAATGTTCCATCTTTTGCACTGCTTCGTATTTCTTTGGCAATTGTGTTGACTGTGCTAACGAAAAGCTTTCGTATTTCTTTTTCAGTTTCTAACCGATTGATGATATATTTCCTTCTTGCTTCGAGTGCGAAAACCAAAAATTCACCAGCAAAGCGTTTTATTTCTTCAATTTCTTTTTCGGAGTCATTCACGATTTATCACCACTATTTCTAAGTGTTTTGCCAATCGACTTGGACTGTTCCTCTAAATACTGCGTATCCTCTAGCTTCATACGATTTAATCTTGTATTCATTATGCGATCCTGCTCGTTTTCGCCATCTTCTGATTGCCATTCATTCATGGTATCTATATATCTAGATAAATAGTTAACTGCCGCAACTTCGCTTACCATATTGTTATTTAAGGCAATATTTAATGCGTTGACGATATTTAACAATTCCTGACTAATTTCTTGCCCTGTGCGATAATCGATGTTCACCCAACTAAGTGTTGTTTTATAAGTATCAAAGGAAAAGTTATCTGAGTATCCAGTCATCGCCAAAACGATACGAGCAAGCCTTTGCCAACTATCGGCAAAGTGTTCTCGTTTTCTTTCAATCGAACGAATAAGAATAGGCATTTGTTCTTTTACTGATGAAAGAGAACTCGGTGTGTGAACACCAAATACAAATTCTGGTGTTTCGGATGCGTCAACAATGCAATAAAATAGCAATTTCAATAGTACCTGTGCGTCTCCTGTTGCTGATTTGACTTCAATAAAGGAAGCGTCATCGTCCCCTTGCAAGAATAGAAGTTCTTTTCCATCGAGATTAATTGTGCCACCATTTTTAGCGAACTCATTGGCATCCTTTACACCAAAATTGTTTTTTAAGAATTTTGATACATCTTTAACTTTTAGCTTTAGCCGTGGCGTACTATGCATCTTTGAGCCTTGCATAGCGTGTAGCATAACATCATGGTAAGCCTTCATGTATGGCTCGATTACTTCTAATTCTGATTGGCCATAAACTCCCTCGTCGCCTTCGTTTTTAAAGTGGACAATAGGGATGAAATCCCATGGTGTAGTAAAGGTACCTTCTTCAACTCCTGGTGGCAGATCGCCATCTACTTCAACAATTCTTTCTCCGCGACGTATTCGTTGAATGATTGTACTCCGTTTACTATAATCATTTTCATCTTTCCATTCGTGATAAGAAACCAGTTTGTACTCTTCAACGATACCTGTTAATGGTTCTCGTATGATATCCGCTACTTGACCAGGAGGAATAACATTATATATAAGTCTAATTGCCTGCTCTGGATACAAAGAAGCGTCTTTTTCTTCTTCTCGTGTTACCCATACATAACAATCGCCATCTCGCAATGCGTCTCGTGTGGTCCTCTGCATATTAGAAGCATTTGTTTCAACAAAATCATCCAAGACTTCTTGTGCATTCTTGTCTTCACTTTTAAAAGATGGTATGCCCATGAAGCTGACCTTTGAATTTATAACGGATTTAGCAAAGCCTGCTCCTAACTTGTAATTATCGTCTGTGTTGTAATAAAGTGCTTTTGTTTTCTCGTAATCTACTTTTGTACTATCTAACTTATAACCACTGCCGAGCCTACCAGTCATAATGCCATAAGAACCAAATAACTTGCTTCTAAGATTTGACATCTCGCCAACTGCTTTGTTCCACCAACTAGCCATGTACTTTCACCCCCCTCAACAATGCAGCTACATCGTCATCTAATGCTTCTTCTCCAGTATTTGCAAATGCCAAAACGAGTGCATCCGCTCTATCAGGTGAACGAAGCCCTCTAGCTTTCATATCATCTTTTGATTCCAAACGTATCTTACCTTTTGATGTAACGTGATACTTTCTTGTGCTTAATTGTCCGACTAAGTCTTCATCATTCGGAATTTGTATTTCACCCTCGTGAAGCAAGTCTCTTAACGTTGCCCAAGCTTCAGTTCCCCAATTGTCGTAACGGTCTGATTTGTTAGCTTTGCCGCCATTATGACAATCAATCACATCAATATATAAACCATCTTCTGCGACGACTTCTCTTAATCTATCAGTTACTCCACCGCCGACACCATCATCATCTATTTTGACTGTGCATGTTGGTCGCCCATACTCAAGCATTAAATCTTGTGCAATGTTTAGCACCCACCCAGCTGTAGTCATGGTATCTTGTTTTGTATACCTTCGAATAAAAGGTACCAATTTTCCAATCCGCGGAACAATAACCGTTTCGTCATTACCGTAGCGCGCAACGTCCACGCCAATTTCAAGTGTAGTCTCGTTCGGTAGTATGTCAGCAAGCGTTTGGCCGTCATTGAGAGGATATACTTCCCGCATAACAGCTGCTTCTACCTTTTCAAGATGGATGAATGTATCAGGCTCTGCTTTCGGAAAGTCCCCGTATACCCGAACACGAACAACATCGCTATCTGCACCATATTTTCGGATAAGACGT
Source organism: Rummeliibacillus sp. POC4 (assembly GCF_003576525.1). GTDB lineage: Bacteria > Bacillota > Bacilli > Bacillales_A > Planococcaceae > Rummeliibacillus. The sequence continues at coordinate 23,896 of NZ_QWUA01000058.1, forward strand.
TCAATGTTATCTTTACTAGCTCTTGACGTGTCCCAACTACTTACTTTATGAGTTTTATAGTCGCCGCGGTCCTTATGGTGAGAATCATAAAAGACTCCGCTCGTTCGAGTAGGGTTCCCACACATTAACAATTTATTTTCGTGGCCGGAAAGCGTACCAAGTATTGCTTCCATGATATTGTCAGCAACACCAGATGCCTCATCCACGACGAATAACATATATTCTTCATGAAACCCTTGCATATTCTCGGGCTTAGTTGCTGTCCTTGCAGTAGCAAACCATCGTTCTTCATTACCAAGCATATAAACCTTTGTTTTAGTCCACTTCAAAAAGTTCTTAACAACGGATGATTCAAGCCATTTTGCAATTTCTGCCCAGAGAACGTCATTTAGTTGTTGCCTTGTCGGTGCAGTGCAAATGACTTTAGGATTTGGTCTACAGCATAGGTACCAGATGACTGATACTGCTTCTAACCCTGTTTTCCCGACACCTTGGCCGGAACGAACGGAAACAAATGGATTATGTGCTAAATCATTTAACACATTACGTTGCCATCTATCTGGATAGAAATCTAAAATATCTTCAGCGAAAGCTACTGGATCGTCCCAATATACGTTGATAAGATCAACAAGCACATTGTATGGTTTATTTGTCATTCAACTCACCATCTTTTGCTTTCTTTCGCTTAGCAGCAACATCTTTTAATGCCGTTACCCAATCATCAGCACCATGGTTTTCGGTATCACCTTTAATGTTTTCGATTTCAGTTTTCGTCTTTTCGATATTCAGCTGCATTTGCTCAAGCTTCATTCGGCGTTCATCGTATTCATCTGATAACTCTAAGAATTGTTTTACAACGTTACGCCATTCAGATGTTAGTCTTGCTTCTGTTTTTACATATTCAGCATATTGTTCAAATGCATAAACGACTTTGTAACGAGTTGTTGAACCACCTTCTCCATCGGACATCATATCTTCTTCACGTAACGTGTCATACTTACTTTCAACAAACATGATTTTATGCAGTTGTATTAATGAAGCAAATTTGGTTTCAATTTGGAACCACAAACGGTCAGCTAGTGTCATGCCTTTAGTGTCCTCAATAATTTCTAACATGTCTTGTGGTAGCCACTTACGATAGAAACCATGTTTAACCGAAGCTTCATTCCGTTTCGTGAATTGATTCTTTGGGTTACTGCGGTAGGGTTGCTTTTCTTTCTCAACCCTTTGTCCATCAACTTTCCAAGAAGCATTATTTTTCGGAGTACTCCGTTCATTCGTTTGGAGTACTCCGTTCAATTTCCCATTCCAATCATCTTTGGATTTAGATTTCCATGAACCAATGGTCTTTTCAGAAACACCAAGCATTTCAGCAATTTTACGATTTGTAATATCACCGTTATGTTCTTTAAATATTTCAAATGCTTTATCCCGATTCGGATCGCGTGCTCTTGGCATTAGTCATATCACCACCTCATTTCTTAGAAGTTTCTTTTGCTTTCTTTCTAAGTTCCCGAGCTTTCTTCAAATCTTCATATTCTATCCATCCGCCGTCTATCTTGGACCACATGATTACATCTAAAGGTATTTGATAACGACACTCGAACATTTTCTTTCGTAATGGGAAATCTCGTGATATCGCTCTTTCATTACCCTTTACATCAATTACTCTTGTGGTACCATCTGCATAATGAACGATGAAATCAGGAGTAAACTTTATAGGCTGTCGTTTCTTTCCTGCGATAGAATAGCCCTCTAGTAATAAATACGTCTTTTGCATTTCAAACGATTCCACGATGCCTTGTTCCTGCAATTGTTTCAGATGCAAATAATACTTACTTTCTAATGCTGAATCGAAAATAATACCATCAACTTCAACTTGCTTGTTATTGTATTTATTACGTGCCATTTCATCACCTCATTTTTGCAAAATAAAAAGCCACCCTATTGAGTGACTTTAGGAAAATTCAATATTGCTTTATCTCCAAATAATTCTATTGCTTTTTTATCGTAAGCTTTTGCAGCATCTAATTCATTCGTAAAATATCCAAGATGTAATCGCTTTTCATTATGATGAATATATGCGTTCCAACGTTCGTAATTACCTTTGATTTGTTTGGTTACGCCTTTATAGCTCGACTGTTTATCAAATTTTGGCCGTCTATGTTGTGGCCGCTTGTCTATTTCAATAGTTAAAGCGCTGTTATCTTCACCGATTTTATTCAAGTAACAATCTTTTCCAAAATATTTTAATGCTGCATTATTATATACAATTGCGGCTTCTTCTTCTCTTGCATAGCAACCTAAATATTTAGTTTTTCCATCAATACCTATTTTCGCTTGCCACTTATTGGTATCTTTCCTCCAATAAACACCTTTGTATTTCGATGTTGAGTTTCTTTGTCCTCTTGAAAAGTGAGCAACCTTATTTCTATTGCCTACAATTAAATTGTTTTTAGTGAAATCTAAGTCATTCTTATTTTTCTTGATAATGTTCACACTCATTTTTTGTGGTAAATCTAAAATAAAATATGCTAAATCGATATCTTCTGTTTTTACACGTATAGTCGTACCTCTTCCGACAACAGACCACTTTAATTTGTTTACTCTCTCATAATCATCATCGTCAACCAATGCAAACATTCCATTTTGTAACGGTATTTCTTTAACCATTTTACTACCTCCTTAGTAGTTCCTATAAATTTCATACAAGAAGGGAGTAGGATTCTCCTTTTCGGTGGCGAGCCTATCTTGTATGTGAGATTGTTCTCAAGCAAATGAACACATCTATCATATTCACTTGTTTCAAAATAATATAAAAAGGACACCATAAAGATGTCCAATAAAGGAAGATTTCCAACGTGAGATATACTTCACCATTTGGCTTTGCATCTCATATAAACGAACAATACTGCCAAGCCTACATCACATTTGGATTCTCTATGCTTCGTATTATTCGCTTATATCAGATGTACTCCATTTTAGCGGAGTATAACCAACGGAAAAAATCTTCTTGGGTTGGTTGGTCGGTTGGTTTAAACCTTTTAGAGAATACCTTCAAACATTTTTGGGAATGCCGAAGGTATTCTTCTACCTGGTGGATTCAACGCTCCGAACCTGCCTCCCATTTTACACGGTTGATTAATAGTGATTCAAATTCATGCGGTTTTGTCTTTTTTGTCTGATTTGTCTTTTTTGTCTTTTTTGTATTCAAATGAATCTAGATCACCATAAAGTAAGAATGTTTCTATTTTTTCATCATTTATAGCAAGCTCAATAATTCGATCTCTTACTTCAATCACCACTTCTTTTGATGTTTCGATAAATGAAGCAATACCTCTTATTGATTCGCCTTCTAGTAGCCAATCGTAAACAGTTTCTTGCAAGTCGTTTTCTAATAGTTCATTCACATAATCTAAGATCAATAATTCATTCCTTAATCTTATTAGACGTTTAAAATTACGTTCTTCACGCTTACTAGCAAGTTTTATTTCTGTTTGGCTTTTAATAGATGTATTTGCATGAGGCATGGCAGCTTCTAATCCGTATTGAGCAACCATCTTTGTGTTGAAACTACCGTTTGCAATATAATTTAGTTTTGATAATCTTTGTTCTTCCTTCACCATCCAACGATAATCCTTAATCATTTGTACAAATGTAGTTTTTAATTCTTCTGTATTGTTCATCCCAGGCATTAAAACCACTCCTATCTATTTTCGTATGAAAGGGAATTGTTCCTTGATGTAATTTTCTACTCGATTAAGTAATGCTATCTCTGATACTAAATCTTGATAACTAGCACCTTCACGCTGTAGATAGTGACGCAAAGCATGTTTGATAATCTGCATATGTTTGTATTCAAAAGCAAAATCTTTCTTAGCCATACAGCACCTCTATTTCTGTCTAAATGCTCCACCACATTTTACATATCGTGGTCTATGTACACCCATCAGTTCTTCTATTTCCTTTTTAGTTAGCTTTTCAGTTGGGTTCTTATGTATGTTCTTAGCTGTTGTCTTTTCATGTGTCACCCACTTAATCACATCCATATAACCACCACCCTTTTAGCAAATAAAAAAGGAGCACCAAATAAACGCAGTAATTGCGTAAATTCAGTGCCCCCGGTTCTTCCGATTGGCAAATATTTATTTAAGAATATTTTAGCATATATGTTAGATTTTATATAGTCTTAAAATCTACGTGATATACATTAAGTTTCTGCATTATCCCAATCCAAATCTGACCTATAAACAGTAAGTGTTTCACCATCAAATCCGGTTTTCATAGCATAGCTTTTACTTGCCCAACATTCTTCCTGTTCACCGTTATATACGATTTCTAATAAAGTTGGTGGAAGGACTGGTACTTTATATCCTCTTGTTGTCTTAACATAATCTTCTGCTTGTTTAATAAAGTCCTTATCATCCTTAAAATTATGAGTATCACTTAGGATAATTTCTCCATCCCAATCTTCCATAAATCCTTTTACCGTCATTTTAACTTCTCCTTTCTATGTCACATTTTTCTTCAACTATTTATCCAAACTTCTGAGTAAATCCAATTTCACTATGAGTCGGCTTTCCTTCTCTCCAATATATCAATTGCGTTCCATATCCAGTAGGAGGTGTATCTACTATTTGAAGTTTTCCTTGGCACACCACATACACAGCATTTTCATGCAAATCAACTTCTGCAATCATATCTGGATCCGTTTGTAATTGTCGTTCTCCCATACTACGCCTCCACTCTAATCTTGTTGTTATATGGATTCTTCCAAGGCTTAGTGCCTTTCATTTGCCCTGGTCTTTCTTTTATCTTTCCACGCAAAAATCTATCTTGAGCAAGTAGCATAACTTCATTTTTCTTTCGTTGGAGTTTGAATGCTATTTCAGATATAGAACAGCCTTCATTCCACATTTGGTCGAATTTTTTCACTTTTGTCTCTGGTAATGATAAATCAATTCCATCGATATCAAACATGAAGTATTGTCTCACTCGTCCTGGCATCTTTATCCCTCCAAAAATATTTTTATAAAAGCGAATCTTTTAAGATTTTAGACCGTATAAACTAATAACGAATTGTTAAAAATGGAGATAAGACGGTTATGAAACCGTCTCATAATTTTCCCTATTTCTTTAGTTGACACGTTTGAATTGCCCTTCAAGCGTGTTTTTTATTTGGAAATTCCATTAATATTGCATAAGCTCCACCATTTTTGCATTCTGTTTGAATCTTGCTTGCTGGTTTCCACCCACGCTCTAAATATCCTTGCATTTTCTTTTCTACGTCTTTTTTAGAAAAGCCACGAACTAGCTTCTTACCGTTAAATCTTCCCCAAGCCATTACGAAGCACTTCCTTTCGCAAACTTGTTATATTCGTCCTCCAAATGTTCATCACACCAATGGTTGTAATACCCTTTACGAGTCATATTGATATACTCTAGGTATTCCTCCATAGCTTTGCGTTCTTCTTTAGATAGCTTCGACTTAGGTATCACTTATTCCGTCCCTCCATAACAATCTTTAACATTAGAACTGCACCTGCAATAGATAATGCATAAACTAAAATCTCTGAAACTGACAATCTGTTATCCTCCTAATTATTAATCACCAAACACGTTGATATTTTCGCAATTGTGTTTCAGTCATTGTGTGATTGATTTGCAATGGATCATCACAATATTGAAAGTGCACATAACCGTCTTCATCCTTAAAAAGAACATAAATCAATTCTTCATTTTCTGCGATTTCGTATAAACCTTCATGCAGCCTTTTTCCTGTTTGTCGCTCGGTTTGTTTTAGAACTGCACCCCAATCAACCAATCTACTATCCTCCTAATCTAATTTGAAAGTCGTCAACTAACTTGTAACCCTCACGTTTGAGTTGCTTGATATACGCTTTATCAAACGGTGTAACGACTGAGTTATGCTTGTCCAATTTGTGTATCATTTGAACGTATCTGTCGTAGCGTTTAATGCTTTGTTTCTTTTGAACTCTCACTTTCACAGACTTATTTTTTCCGAATGTTCCGTCATCTATTACGATGCCATGTTTGTTAGTGACCATGTAGTGCCTCCTTTGTTGCGT
>NZ_QWUA01000059.1 GCF_003576525.1 Rummeliibacillus sp. POC4
TTTGCCGGTCCATTCACGCAATACGAGAAGATCACCTTCACGAAATCCGCGGTCATTCTTTCTAATTTCGAATGTTTTACAGCCTTCTACAACTGCTGCAAAGTATTGCGGTAAAATCTTCAAGCTGTGAGTTACGGTCATGTTTCTTCACCTCTTTTATTACAAATACTGATTCACAAACTCATAGCATCCTGCAACATCATGAAAGATTTCTTCAAAATCAGAAGTCTCTACTACATAAAACTTTTCTGTGCGTTCAATTTGCATATCTTTTACAAACATTGAGTGTTCTGGTGTAAGCTCCATCAACTGTTGAAAAACATCATCTTTTTGACGGATCTTTTCATCACAGTCAAAAATGTTCAACTGAATAACTGACATTACGCAACACCTTCATGCTTGTTTTGTTCTGCCAAGAAGTTAACTGCATATTCCAAAGTACCTTCATAATCTAATCCTGTGATTTGCATTAGTTGTGCAGTGAAGATATCGAAATCTTTCTCTGAGTTTTTATCACCAAACTTTTTAAGATTGCAATATGCAATGGCGATTTGGTCTACGATGTAT
>NZ_QWUA01000060.1 GCF_003576525.1 Rummeliibacillus sp. POC4
GAAATGGAACAAAATGTCCATTTCTTCTTTATAAATCCAACTATAAAATAATTAATACTTTTCAAATACAATTCCTCGTCCGGTAAAACTAGACAGAAATCTTTTTTCGGACACATTACTATTCGTTTTACCCCACCGAGAAGGATCACGAAATGCAATCATCTGTATTCCGTTTTCTTGATATCTGCCACATGCTACTATGAGATGTCCGCCTTTTCGGCCGTCTTCAGGTAATTGACCAGTAACCGATACAATCACTGGTCCTTTTTTTGATAGTAACTCTTCTAAGGCTTCCCCATCTTTTATAGCCAAAGGAACAGCTTTCAAACCGTATTTTGAAGCAATATTGGCTAATCCTTGATGTATCCAGCCTTTTTCGCAATAAGCATTTAAACGAATTCCTTCAACTAATAATTCATAAGGAGATACCACTGGTATTTGAAAATGCCCCATAATCATTCTAAGACAAGCCAATCCACATATACTTTCTCCCCAATAATCAGCACCTTTTTCAGCCACTAAGACATTTTGTGGCCATTCTCCATCCTCAAAATGCTGACCGAAAAGAGGCATATTAAGGCAATAGTTCAATTCTATCGACTCCTTCATTAATAATACTCATAAAAAACAAAGAGAATATGATAAAAGGAAGCACATTTGCTTCCTTTTTGTTTTACTCACATAATAGCGGACAATATCCACATGCACCTAAGCCTGGAATATCTTTTGATAAACAACATGATTTTCGAATCGGCTGATTTACAAGAGATGCTGGTGCTTTCCCCTTCGTATATTCATAGAAAAGAGACTTATCACTAAATCGTTTCCAAACTTCTGCAGATTCTAGCACTTCTAAATCATCCATTGCTTGATCTGCAATGCGAGGATCGTCGAGCAATTTTGCATACACATTCACTATATGTACAAAAAAATTATCCCAAATGACTCGTGGTGAAATTGATACCGTATTGCGTAAATCTTGTACGATTTGATAACACTGTTTATACAAAATTGTAGCAATTACATTTTGGCGTTCCGAATCATCTACATATCTCCAATCATTAGGATTAGCAAACATACAAATTGTATATAGGCCATTCTCTTTCGTAGCATCAAATTGTAAATCACGTTCATCGCCATCCCAGATTAAATCGTATGCTGTTAACATATAAAATTGCATGGCAATAAACTGACCATATCGTTTTGAAAAATGAGATATGGCAGCTGTTTTCGATTTTGCACTTGTTATTCCTAACATCAAATCTGCAAATTCTGTTTCTTGAAAGAATTCTTTGTGAACTCGCTCCAATGTAAAAAGTGTACGTTTTGGAACGGTTGTATAAACATTGTATGAATCAAGCATTAATACTTGATCCGTTGTTAGTGCTGGCATAATATCACCTATTATTTCATTATATTCTTCTCTATCATAGTACAAATTTCTCTTTTTAGCTTCAAAATTGAATTTTTAATTTGACAACAATACAGAATAATTTAACGACATTTTTTAACGTACTACTCAATCTTTTAAATATGTAATTTTCGGACTATTAAATATTCTTTTTAATTGCTATTATTAATAGATAATATTGGAAAAGAGGGATTAGTTTGATTTTACATACTGAAATTTTTGGGAATGGCGAACCTATTGTATTTCTTCATACAGGTTTACAAACAGGTTTGACTGATTTTGAGTATCAAAGAGAATACTTTCAAAAAAACTTCAAGGTTATTCTTCCTGATTTAAGAGGACATGGTAATTCTAAAGCAGAAGATTTCTCAAATTTTTTCGAGGATTCCGCTAGTGATTTAGCAGAAACGCTAGATTATTTAAACATAGAAAAAGCACATATTGTAGGTTGTTCACTTGGTGGATTAGTAGGTTTATTTTTTGCAAAGAAATTTCCAAAACGACTTTTAAGTTTATCATTATCGGGTGTTTCCTATGAAAAACCAGACAATTGGTTAGAATTGCACAAAGAAGATGTGAAATTCCAATCACAATTATTACAAGATAAAGAAACTGTACACTTCTTCAATCAATTACATAAATCAGATTGGAAACAATTATTGAATCTTTCAAAAGACGAAAATTGGTATCCATTTGAAGTAACAAAAGATTTGAATGGAATTAGCGCACCTATATTATTTGTCGTAGGTGAAGGTAATCATGCTGAAACAAAAGGTACCATTCACTATCCTAAAAATAGTAAGAATGTCCATGTTTCAATTATTCCTTTTGCAGGACATCAAGTCCACGCTGAGCAACCAGAAATTTATACAAAGATATTAGAATTATTTTTACAAAACATCCAAAAAGATTAGTATAAAAAAAGCATTGCAACGCTGCAATGCTTTTTTTACGCTATTATCGATTATCCACTTTTTCAGGATATAAATCATGATTTAACAAACGATGTTCTGCCATTTTTTCGTATTTTGTCCCTGGGCGTCCATAATTACACCACGGATCTATAGAAAGACCGCCTCTCGGTGTAAATTTACCCCAAACCTCTATATAGCGTGGATCTAAAAGCTTAATGAGATCTTTCATGATAATATTGACACAATCCTCATGAAAATCCCCGTGATTTCTGAAGCTAAATAGATATAATTTTAAAGACTTGCTTTCAACTAATTTCTTGTCCGGAATAAACGAAATATAAATCGTCGCAAAATCAGGTTGACCAGTCATTGGACATAAACTTGTAAATTCTGGACAATTAAATTTCACAAAGAAATCATTTTGTGTATGTAAATTATCCACTGCTTCAAGCACTTCCGGAGCATATTCATATAAATATTTTGTATTTTGGTTACCTAGTAAGCTTAAATCCTTTAGCCCTTGTTCATTTGTTCTTCCTGACATCATTCTGCCTCCTATAATAGAGGAAATCACAACTTAAACACCTGCAACTATTAGGTAAGGATACTTTGGCTCTTTTGTACATTAAGAACATAAGCTCTACACAAATAAAAAAGCCATATCCGCAAAAGTGGACATGGCAATATTCGCATGTTCCATAGTTTTTTAGAGAGGGTTTGCGCTATGAACCTCTTATAAAATTTATATTTATCATACTTATTATGAAAGTGTAAGTCAAGAATTCGAATAATCTTTTATCATACAATTTATAACTATTTTACTTATTTGAAAACTTTTCTATACGAACCTTCAATTTTTCTTTCCATTCGTCTGCTAACTCTGGCACATTTATAATCCTTGTCATAGCCTCTATGTCTTTAGTTCGGTGAAAATAAGTATCCATACAATAGAGAACAGAGACTTCATTTGGATGTTTGTTTACTAACGAAACCTTTGAATCACTTCGTACAATACCTTCTTCTAATACTCTGCACAAATAGCCAACGTATCCAGTATCTACTAGTCTCTTTAAGATTAGAGGATTATCCATTCTTTTCGAAATCGTGCTACATGGAACTCTCCCTTGTGTAACTTGAATGACTGCTTCTCCAACTTGAAAAATATCCCCGATACAAACATTTTCCTCCAACATATTCGTAACGGTTAGATTTTCCCCAAAAGCCGCTGCGTCCAAAGGTTTTCCAAATTCCTTTTCCCATTTAGCATAATGTTCAAAAGGGTAAATACAGACAGCTCTATCATAGCCCCCATGATGTTTTAAATCTGCTACACCATCCCCACGAAATCCATCTTTCGTTAGATATGCTTCTTCAACTGACTGCTTACAAATGCCCGTATTTACGATCTGATCTTTACTGAAATGCATATTCTTAGGTAAACCTATTGAGAAATTCACAAGTTCTATATCCGCTCTAGTATCCAATGATGCCATACCTACCTTCTTTATATTCATATTATTATTTTACCACTAGTTTAAATATTCACTATCTTTAATTTTAACGATTTCTCACTTTGAAAATTAAAATAGATAATGAACAAAAAAGGATTGCTGCTATTACTATGAATGACAAATGAGCAGGTTGTGATATAACATGATTATTCCATTCATAAATTACACCGTATAAAGACATATACTCCTCTTTAGCTTGAGGTACTCCATTAAAAACTGTATTTAAAGAGTCGTGCATAAATAATTCTCTCAACATAACTGTTGGATGACTTAAGGGAAAATAGATCATAAACTTTTGTACATATTCAGGAAGGGCTCCCATAGGTACGTAAACTCCACATAAAAAACCAATGACAGTTCCGATAATTGTACTTAATGTTGAAAATGCCGTTAATGATTTTACTAATAGAGCACATAGTAAATTAAAGGTACTTGCTAAAATGACTGCAAATAGTAATACACCTATAATTTTGACGGAGGTATTCAAATCTAGCCATTCTGCACCAGTAGAAACAAGAAAGATTTCACAACCAACAAAAGCAATTATTGTAAATACACTACCAATAATGAACGAGTTAATAACATAGCTTATAAGTAATTGCCCTCTAGAAATGGGCATTGTTAAAAAGTCTTCTGCTCTCTTCGTTTCTAAATCTTGAACATAAATTCCAAAAGCCGCCAAGGTTGTTGTGATAGCCAAAATTGATAGTAAACCTGCTACCATCCATTCATTTACCATTGCTTCTAAAGCATTCGTTCTCTCTATCATTTGAGCAATTGAGTCAATCTGTGTTTCTCGCAAAAACAAAGCATATAACAATATGACAATCATTACGGATAATAATGAGAAAAATACAGTAGTTCGTTCTCTTCTAAATACTTTTGAATGTCTGCTTACTAAACTCATGATTGTTGTCATTTAATATATCCCCTTCCTCATTAATCCTAATGAAAACATCATCCATAGATCCTTTTATCACTTCAAATGATTGAACGACTGGTTCTAATTTTTCTAATATCGGAATGGCATCTCTCGTTTTCTTTAATGGTATTGTATAAGTATCTTTTTGAAACTTATATTTATAAGAAGATAAATAGCTTCCAACTTCAACATTTTCTTTAAATACAACAAGTAGTTGATCATATGCATAATTTTCTTTTAGATAATTAGGCGTTCCTTGAGCTACAATTTCCCCTTTCTTGATAATGACGATTTCATCTGCAACTGCTGCTTCTTCCATATAATGAGTTGTCAAAAACACCGTCATTTTCGTTTCTTTTTGAAGTTTTTTTATGGCTTGCCAAACAAATTGCCTAGTTTGAGGATCAAGGCCTGTTGTAGGTTCATCCAAAAAAAGAATGGATGGTCGATGGATTAACGCACGAGCTATATCGGCTCGTCTTCTTTGACCACCTGATAGCTTACCGTATTTTTTCTTTACAATGTCATCCAAATGTAAATGTGATTCTACAAACTTAAAATTCCTCTTCAACTCTTCCTTTTTTAATCCATAAGCAATCCCTCTATGCCAAATATTTTCATAGACACTTAACCGCTCATCTAGAAGACTATCTTGAAAAACAACGCCAATTTCTTTTCGAATAGCGTCATTTTCGTTTGTACCAATTGTATGACCAGCAATCTTAACAGTACCTGATGTTTTTTCCGTTAAAGTGCAGAGAATATCTATAGTCGTGGATTTTCCCGCTCCATTTGTACCTAAAAACGCAAATAGAGAACCTTGTTTTACATTAAAAGTGATTCCTTTGATTGCTTCAACATTTTGATAGTTCTTCTTTAAGTTCCGAACTTCTATAACATTTTCCATTTTACATCTCCTGTCTTTTTTCTAGTAATTCATTTATTTCACGTATTTCTCGTTTAGCTTTTGTATAAAAAAAGAACCAAATTATAATATATATCAAAACAACGAATATAAATGTATTTAACATCGAACTAATATTGCCGAACTCAAACCATTTGCCGTAGTATCCTGCAACTCCACTAGATATAATAACGAAAATAAAATGCATGGCTATTCTACTAAAATAAGAGAATCTTTCAATATAGAATATTAGTGTTGAAATTCCGACCACTACTCCAAAAATAGCAGCAACAATAAATTGAAGTAAAAGTTGTTGTCCAGAGATAGATGTATCTTGATTCACTAAACCGATTGTAACCATGAAATATGAAATACTAAGACTAAAAACAAGCCCTACTAATGCAGATTCAAAATATTTACTCACGTTTTATACCTCCTTCCCAATCCCTAACTTTTTCTTTAATTCTTTGAAATATTTTCGGCTAACATGTACTGAAGTACCGTTATCTAATATCAACAAAGTTGTACCTACTAAATCCATTTGAAAAGATCGGATATGGTCTATATTGACTAATGTAGATTTATTAACTCTTGAAAATTGTTTTTGGAATATTTCTTCAATTTCATATAGTTTTTTCTTTGATTGATATTCCTCTTCGTCTGTTTGTAGAAACACCTTACCTTTTTCAACATAAATGGTGTAGATTTCAGAAGCCTTTAGCATACAAATTTCTTGATTTATATAACCATCTATCATATTTTGTGAAGGTGTTTTAAGTTGATTGATTATTTTTTGTACTTCATCATCCAATTTGTTTGCATGGATATGAACCTCAACCTCTTGATATTGCTCATCAAAATTGAGCTGAATCTTCATTCGTCATTCCCCTTTCTTGTTTTAATATAGCATACAAAATTTGTAGATTTTAGTTTATTTAAGCAAGTAGTAAAAAGCTCATATTAAGTGGTCAATTTAAATGAATAAGTGGAATAACTGTAAATAATTTAATAAGTGAATATAAAGATAAAAAAACTGATTGGGAAACCCAATCAGCCTACTTTTTTATTATGATTTCTAGATACGAGAACTCAACACTTTCTTCCCGAACATTCACTAAAAATTGATATACCTGGCATTATTAAAAACAGAAGACACAAAAAATGCAATAAGCAATGCTTATCACATAAATATTTATTACTATTAAAGATTATGTTCCATTTGTTCTTTTAATTTAACTGACAGATATTTACGTGCATCAGCGGTTGTAATGTTCAATTCAGTTTGATGATTATCATATTTTAATATAACCTGGCTTCCATCTAGGTTTTCTATAATTGATTCTATTTTGTATTCTTTGTCTAAAAGCTCATCTAATTGTGCAATCTCAGCTGCCACTTGCACAAATTCTGACATCTTTCTTCCCCCTTTTTATTAAGCTCTGTCTATCGTAGGTTTTTGTGATGCATCAGAAACAGACGCTGCTTCATCATTCAAATTAATCGACCAGCTATTTCCAACCGTGATACCAAGATATTTGGAATCATCAGGATCTACTATTTCTTGTTGTGGGTACCTCTTAAACCACCAATATTTCGCAAGTACGTAATATAAAACTGCTCCTACTATAAATCCAATCAGCGATGAATATGTTGGAAATATATTTGCAATAATTCCGCCAAGAATCCAAGATATGAATCCGGCCAGATTAAAACCACCTAAATATCTAAATTGACCATTTGCCTCGTATAGTTCTTGTACATGAATACGGCGTTTACGAAGAAGATAATAATCAGCAAATAATATACCAACGATTGATGTTAAGATGCCACCAATTATAAGAAGAATTGAGTTCAACATTTCAAATAAACTCCATGGTTGCGATAAAGTTCCTATAACCCCAGCTATCACTACACCAACCCAAAATGGTATACGAGGTCCCCCAATATTGGAGAAAATTGTTGCTGCAGGAATTACATTAGCTGAAGTGTTTGTTGACCACTGTGCTAATACAATCATTAATAATAATATAGCTAATATAAAACCACTTGCTGATTGTTGTAATGCATTAATCGGATCTGCAGAGCCAACAGCCATATAACAAACGGCACCGATCACAATCATAAAAGTATTGACAATTGGCATAATGATGAGCGACCCAACAAGTTGTGTATGATTACGTTTAAACCAATTACGTTCATTGACAGGCGCCTTAAAAAAGCGTGATAAGGTGGGCATATCTGCAGCTAAAGTGGCCCAGAATCCCATATTTGCCATAACTACAATCATAAACGCTGTAAATGCTGCCATACCTGTAGTTGGTGATTCAACCCAAGACCAAACACTTTTGCCTGAAACTTCTGCTTTATCAGCTAGAGTAATGTACATCCAAAGTGATATTAAAATAATAATTGGCGCCGCTAAATCAGCGAAACGTTCAATCGATTTAATACCAAGTGATGTATTAAAAAGTTGTACAGTTGCAAATAAAAGAAAACAAATGAACCAATTATCAAAGCCAAATAGAATATTTAGAATTCCATTTATAGCAAGTGATCCGAAGTAAGTATTGATACCAAACCAACATGACGCTGTAAAACCACGAGCTAATGATGGAAGATGTGTCCCTATCGTCCCAAATGGTGCACGCATGTAAACCGGAAAAGAGAGACCATGTTCAATACCGATATCACCGATGACCACCATGAAAATTCCAATGAGAACCGAGCCAACTAACGTTGCTACAATCAGCATCGGCATCGATAAATGAACAATGCCTGCTGCACCTATTGCGAAAGCGGCAAGTACAATCGCCATCCCAATCCATATAACCGAAAATCCAAATGCACTAATCTTTCGCTCTTCATGAGTAATCGGCAACAAATCTGGAGACTTTAAATAATCATTATTCTTGCTCATTTTTAGATAACCTCCATACTCAAATAGTCCATTGGCTTAGAAATTGGTACTCTTGCATGTTTAATCTATTTGTTTTTGGCAAATGCATGATGCAAAGCTTGACGCTCATTCCATGTCATGGAAGGTAATGTTTGTGGTAATTCTTTCATAGTTATTGCTCCATCAACAGGACAGACAATCGAACATAAATTACATCCTACGCAATCTTCTTCACGTACTTTTAGCATCGGTTTACCTGTATCATGATCAGTATAACGCTCAATACATTGGTGCGAAGTGTCTTCACATGCTATATGACACTTGTTACAATTAATACATACCTCATTGTTGATATCCGCAACAATTTTATAATTGAGATCTAGGTTGCCCCAATCAGAGTATTTAGGTACTGTACGACCAACTAAATCCATAACGGATTTAAGACCCTTTTCATCTAAATAATTGTTTAGACCATCAATCATGTCTTCTACAATACTAAATCCATGATGCATGGCTGCTGTACATACTTGAACACCTGTAGCGCCCATAAGTAAAAATTCAGCTGCATCTTGCCATGATGAGATTCCACCTATTCCAGAAATCGGAACGTTTATATGTTTATTTCTTGCGCACTCACCAACCATGTTTAGTGCAATTGGTTTTACAGCTGGACCGCAATAACCGCCATGGGCGCCTTTACCAGCTACATGTGGGATTGTATTCCATGTGTTTAAATCGACACCTGCTAAACTATTAATCGTATTAATCATACTGATAGCATCTGCACAACCTTGTACTGCAGCCTCTGCTGTAACCGTGATGTCTGTAATATTCGGAGTCAATTTAACAATTACCGGTTTTGTTGCAACCTCTTTTGCCCATGCTGTTTGTTTTTCAACAAGAGCAGGTACTTGACCTGATGCAGATCCCATCCCACGTTCAGCCATTCCATGTGGACAGCCGAAATTTAGTTCGAAACCATCTACACCTACATCTTCTACGCGTTTTACAATTTCATGCCACTTTTCCTGCTTTGGTTCCACCATTAGTGATGCAATAATAGCGTGATTTGGAAATTTCTTTTTAGTTTCATAGATTTCTTTTAAATTGACTTCTAATGGTCGGTCAGTGATTAGTTCTATATTGTTAAAACCAGCTACTTGTTGACCATTAAAACTTACCGCTGCAAAACGTGATGATACGTTTAAAATAGGATCACCTAATGTCTTCCAAACAGCACCTCCCCACCCTGCCTCAAATGCACGTTGTACCTGATAACCAGAGTTTGTCGGTGGTGCAGATGCAAGCCAAAATGGGTTTGGTGATTCAATACCCGCTAAGTTAATTCGTAAATCTGCCATAATAGTCCCCCCTCAAGGAATTACGCGATTTCGGATATATTATTAAATTGTTGATGAATGATATTTGCACAATCTTTTCCTTGTTGTGCAGCTGATACAACAGTGGCATCTCCATAACCATTCCCATAAATAACATCCCCGCAAGCAAAGATTTTTGGGTTGGATGTTTGCAAAGTTATTGGATCAACTTCAACAATTCCACTATTATGCTTTAGTCCAAACTGTTCGATTAAAGCCTGATGGCGTGTTTGTCCGATTGCGCGAATAACAGCATCTACCTGCATAATATAATTTGAATCTTTCACTTCATGGAGTTTTGCTTTTCCATCTACTTCTTCGCCTAATTCCATTTTCACGCATTCTAATCCAATGACATTCCCTTCTTCATCACCAATAATTCGTTTTGGTAACGATAACCAACGGAATTCTACACCTTCTTGTTTTGCAAAGTCATATTCAAAAGGATAGGCAGTCATTTCATTTATTGTACGGCGATAAATTATTTGTACTTGTGCCGCACCCAAACGAACAGAGCATGTAGCTGCATCGATTGCTGTATTACCTGCACCAATAACGGCTACACTTTTACCTATTAAATCATTTGTAATTGTACGCTTAGTACTTTTTACAAAATCAATAGCATCGTACACACCATTTAAGGTTTCTCCTTCAATTCCAAGCATAGGTACAGTATTCATACCAACAGCAAGTAAAATACGATCGTAGTTATTGATGAGTTCTTCAACGGAGATATTATCTCCAACTCGATGATTGGTTTTAATATCTACACCTAGCTTTTTTACTTGTTCTACTTCCCATTGTACGATGTGTTGAGGAAGTCGGAATGAAACAATACCATACTGATTTAATCCTCCTGCCTTCTCTTCTGCTTCATACATAGTGACAGCATAACCAAATCGTCGTAATTCACGGGCTGCAGATAATCCTGCAGGTCCACTACCAATAATCGCTATTTTCTTACCGTTATTAGGTGCTGATTCAAATAATTCTATGTCATTTACCATTGCCCAATCAGTTGCATGACGTTGTAAATCACCAATTTTTATAGGCTTTTCAGCATGATTGAGCACACATGCCCCTTCACAAAGTTCTTCTGTTGGACAAACGCGGGCACAACTAGCACCAACTGGATTGGCATCTAAAATGACTTTAGCGGATCCTTTTAAATTTCCTGATGCAATTTTCTTTATAAAACTTGGTACATTGATACTTGTTGGACACGCTTGAATACACGGTGCATCATAGCAAAATAAACATCGGTTTGCTTCTTCAAGAGCAGCGTATGGTGTTAGACCACTATATGCTTCATCAAAATTCCTTTCTAATGAACTCAACTCTTTCATAGCCTTCCCCCCGTTATTTTGTTGTGTTTTATTTTGCTGTGACTGTTTTTTCATCTTTTTTCACTTCACGTCGAATATATTGACCGCTTCCGAGCTTGCCAACAAACTTTTTGTCTTTAATAACAAATTCTCCTCGACTTAATACACTAATTGGCTCGCCTTTTACTTTTAGACCTTCAAAGGCATTGTAATCTACATTCATATGATGCGTTTCCGATGAAATTACTCGCTCCACATTTGGATCAAATAAGACTAGATCTGCATCTGAGCCAATTGCAATCGTTCCTTTTTGTGGAAATAATCCAAATGTTTTAGCAGCACTAGTCGATACCATATCAACAAATTCATTGATAGTAATTCTTCCTTTCACTACCCCTTCTGAATAAAGAACACTGAAACGATCTTCGATGAATGGACCACCGTTTGGTATTTTCGAAAAATCATCCTTACCAAGTTGCTTTTTACCTTTAAAACTAAAAGAACATTGGTCAGAACCAATTGTCTGTAATTGCTTTGCCTTTAGCGCATTCCAAAGTACTTCCTGATGTTCTTTTGGTCGTAAAGGTGGTGACCAAACATATTTTGCCCCTTCGAAATTCGGCTTTTCTAAAGCTGTTTGATCTAGTACTAGATAAGGGGGACATGTTTCACCATAGACTTGATAGCCTTTTTCTCGTGCCCGGATAATTTCATCTACTGCTTCTTTACAAGTTACATGTACTACATACAACTTTGCACCAGCAAGATTTGCTAACTCAATTGCACGTTTTGTTGCTTCCCCTTCCAATTGGGGTGGTCTTGTAAGCGCATGATAAATGGGTTCTGTGTGCCCTAATGCTTTTGCTTCTTCCACTAGTTCATCGATCACCGAACCATTTTCACAATGTACCATTACAATAGCATCTTTTTCTTTTCCCACTTTAAACGCTTGGAATAATGTACGGTCTGTCGCTTGGAATTCTTTTGCATAGGCCAAAAATACTTTTACTGAGTTAATACCAGCAACTTCAAGTGCTTCTGGAAGCTGTTTTAACGTTTCTTCTGTTAAATCTGCTATCATCAAATGGAAGCCATAATCGATAACTGCTTTGTCTTTTGCTTTTTCATGCCATTTATCTACCGCATCTAATAATCTTGCTTCACCAGTAGTTAAACAAAAATCAAGTATTGTAGTAGTACCTCCAAAGGCAGCTGCAATCGTTCCTGATTCCCAATCATCATCTGTTACTGTGTTATTAAATGGCATATCTAAGTGAGTGTGCGGATCGATTCCACCTGGAAAAACAAATTTGCCAGTGGCATCAATAACTTCTGCATCTTCTGATTGAATCGCTTGTCCTATTTCTATAATTTTACCGTTCTCAATTAATACATCTGCTTCATACTGATCAGCTGCTGTTACAATTGTTCCACCTGTAATAATTTTTTTCATACGTTTTTCCCCTTTACATTGTTTTCGATTCTTGTTTAGACAAATTTCTTTGTAAAGCAAGTACCGTACGCAATAAAACATTTGCTCCTTTTACACAATCCTCAAAGCTTGTTAACTCTTCCTCACAATGACTTTTACCATTGACACTTGGTACGAAAATCATAGCTGATGGAATATAACTTGCGATGAATTGTGCATCATGCCCTGCTCCGCTATACATACGTTTGAACGTATAACTATATTCCTCGCATGCATTTTGAATTAGACTACAAAGTGACTCGTCAAATTGAACGGTATCTCGACTCCATAGTTTTTCAAAGGATACACTACATCCCGCTTGCTCTTCAGGTAAACTGAAGATGACCTCTTCTACTTCTTTTATTTTTGCTGGGTCTTGATGACGTGCTTCTAACGTAAACACCACTTTATTGGGTATTACTGTATGAATATTAGGTGTTACATTTACACGTCCCATTGTATAAACAAGCGCATCATCAATCTTATCTAGTTTTTTTCGCATTTCTGTTATTAAATCTGTCGCTAAAAAGAATGGATCCTTTCTTAACTTCATTGGTGTGGTACCTGCATGATTTGATTGACCAGTAATCGTTATTTCATAACACACCATACCAAGAACACCTTCAACGACCCCTATTTCAAGTTGTTCACTCTCAAGAACAGGCCCTTGTTCAATATGCAACTCAAGATAAGAAAGCGCTTTCTTCAATCGATTTGATTTTTTACCAACATAGCCACTTGCTTCAAGTGCTTCTTTAAATGTCACTCCGTCTTTATCCTTCGAATATAACATTTTTTCTTTATCGAACTTATTTGCTAATACTCCTGAGCTCATCATAGCTGGATCAAATCTTGCCCCTTCTTCATTTGTGAAATTCATAACTACAATAGGTGCTATCAGCTCTTCTTTATGTTCTATTAATGTTTTTACAACCTCAAGTCCAGATAAAACGCCTAATACGCCATCAAACCTTCCGCCTTTTTCGACAGAGTCAAGATGGGAGCCAATAACGATGGGAGGAATGTCCTTTTTCCCATCAAGTTTTGCATACATATTCCCCATGTCGTCCCACACCACATCTAACCCCAATTCTTCACAGAACTTTCGAAAATAATCTCTCGCCTGTACATCCTCTTGTGAGAAGCAAAGTCTTGTTACACCATTGTTAGATGTCTTGCCAAACATACTAAACTCATATAGTAATTCTTCAAGTCTACTTTTGTTACACGAATACATGAGATTACCTCCTAAATTTGTTTAATCTTGTATTAGCTAAAGTTAATGGAAATTCGAATTTTCTGTATTTTATTTTTGTATTAAATTAATAGCCTTTCAACCTTTTTAGGGTAGTTAAATAGTATGAAGGTATTTATAAAAATATGATTTTATACTATATAGTTTTAACATTATTAAATTCCCACTGATGAAGTTTCACTTTAATTCCTCGGAACTTTCAATTAAATTTTTTGCAAGGAGCATAAACTCTATTGTTATGACCTGCATTTTTAATCCCTATGTTCTTCATCAATTCAACGTTTCTCAAATTTTATAAATTCTTATTTTTGTACGATTACCTTATTACTCAACGTGTAGTAAATGTAATTAAAGAACAAAATAGTTCTATTTTCAGCAATGAAAAACTAGATATAAAGTGAAAGTCCATTCAATGAATGCTAATTGAATATTGCAAAATAATTAAATCAAATTTATAAGAAGAGGTGCTTTTAATATGACAGTTGAACAAAAAGCAAAAACATTAACTCACTTTATTAACGGTGAAGAAGTAATTGGTGTAAGTTCCCGCTATTCAGATGTCTTTAATCCATCTACTGGTGAAGTAATAGCTCAAGTACCGTTAGCTACAAAAGAAGAAGTGCAAAACGCAATTGAACTTGCCAAAAATGCATATCCTGGATGGAAAAACACTGCAATAGGTAAACGAATTGAAGTCGTTTTTCGTTTTCGTCAGCTATTAGTTGAACACCAAGAAAAACTGATTGATGTGATTTGTAAAGAAAGTGGAAAAACAAGAGAGGATGCAAAAGGTGAAATTCTCCGCGGTATTGAGTCTGTTGATATGGCCATTTCTGCACCTCAAATGTTAAAGGGAGAATATTCTGTTAATGTTGGCGGTAATATTAATGCTTATTCTGCAAAATCACCTTTAGGTGTTGTAGCTTGTATTGCCCCATTTAACTTCCCTGTCATGGTACCGCTTGCGATTACAAGTATGGCTGTTGCAGTTGGTAATGCTGTTATTCTCAAACCATCAGAACGTGTTCCAATTTCAGCGTTATATTTAAGCAAATTGTGGAAAGAAGCAGGATTACCTAATGGAATCTGGACAGTTATCAATGGAGATAAAGATGCTGTCAATGAGCTGTTAGAAAATGAAAGTATTCAAGCCATCTCATTTGTTGGCTCTACTCCTGTTGCAGAGTATATTTACCAAACTGGAACTAAGCACAATAAACGTGTAGCAGCATTTGGTGGCGGTAAAAACTTTATGATCGTAATGCCTGATGCAAACCTAGAACAAACGGCTAATGCTTTCCTTGGAGCCGCATATGGTGCAGCTTCACAACGTTGTATGGCGATTTCAGGTGCTATTACAGTTGGTGCTGATACTGAAAAAAAATTCATCGAAATCTTAAAAGAAAAAATTGCCAACTTAAAAGTTGGACCTTATACAGATCCAGAAGTAGACTTTGGCCCTGTTATTACTAAACAGTCGAAAGATAACATTATCAAACATATCAATCTAGCTCTTGAAGAAGGTGCTAGCATTGCCGTTGATGGACGAAAACCAGAAATAAGCGAAAACTCAAATGGATTCTATTTAGGACCAACATTACTTCATGACGTAAAACCAGACATGACCATATTCAAAGAAGAAGTGTTTGGCCCTGCTCGAATTGTTGTAGGAGTTGAAACATTACAACAAGCAATCAATTTGATTAACGACCACGAGTTGGGTAATGGTGTCACCATTTTCACAAACAGCGGTCCTGCTGCTCGTAAATTCCAAGAAGAAATTGAAGTGGGAATGGTTGGTGTCAATGTACCAATCCCAATTCCAGTTGGTTATCATAACTTTGGTGGTTGGAAACGTTCTAAATTCGGTGAAGGCCATATGTTTGGTCCAGACCAAGCTCGTTTCTTCACAAAAACAAAAACTATTTCTGAAAGATGGCCAGATGAAACAGAAGATACTACAACTTCATTTGCCTTTCCTAGTAACGATGAGGTAAAGCTAAATGATTAACCTTGAAGAACGCTATCCCTTACTAAAGGAGTGAAAAGTGTTGGTCAAAACTAATACTAATAAGGAAATTCTTAAAAAAGATGAACAATTTGTTTGGCATTCTATGAAACCCTATAACCCTGAAGCAACTTTTGTAGTGGACCAATCATTTGGCGGTGCAAGGGTTGTTGATACTGATGGCAAAGAATATATCGATGCAATGGCAGGATTATGGTGCGTTAATGTTGGCTACGGGCGTGAAGAATTAGCAAAAGCAGCATATGATCAAATGACAAAAAATCCATATTCCCCTCTTTCACAAGGACATGTTCCTGCTGTGGAACTAGCTGAGAAAATCAACGACATGCTTGGAGGTGGCTATGTCGTCTTCTTCTCAAATAGTGGTTCCGAAGCAAACGAAACTGCATTTAAAATTGCTCGTCAATATCATCAACAAAATGGCGAATCTTCTAGGTATAAAATTGTTTCTAGATATCGTGCCTATCACGGTAGCTCTTTTGGGGCATTGGCTGCAACTGGTCAAGCAGAACGCAAATATAAATACGAACCCCTAGCTCCCGGTTTTGTTCACGTTGCTCCTCCAGATTCATATCGTCAACCTGAAGAATCATCACTTCCCCCTGAACAATTAGCGAGTGTTCAGGCAGTAGATCAAACGATGACATGGGAATTTGGTGAAACCATTGCTGCTATGATTTTAGAACCTATTATTACTGGTGGTGGTGTCCTTCTGCCTCCTGATAATTATTTAAAAGGGATTGAGAGTGTGTGTAAAAAGCATGGGGCACTAATGATTGTTGATGAAGTTATTTGTGGTTTTGGCCGCACAGGTAAACCTTTTGGATTTATGAATTACGGAGTACAGCCAGATATTGTCACAATGGCAAAAGGCATCACAAGTGCGTACTTACCTCTTTCTGCTACCGCTGTAAAACGTGAAATTTTCGATGCCTTTACTGGTACAGATGCATATGATTATTTCCGCCATGTGAATACTTTCGGAGGTTCTCCAGTTTCATGTGCAGTAGCACTTAAAAATATTGAGATTTTTGAACGTGAAGGACTATTCGAAAGATCTGCGATTAAAGGTTCTGAAGTTCTTTCAACCCTTCATGAAAAGCTTGATGAACACCCAAATGTGGGAAACATTCGAGGAAAAGGTCTTTTAATCGGCATTGAACTCGTCTCTGATAAGTCAACAAAACAACAATTGCCTGCTGATAAGATAAATGCGATTATTGCAGATTGTAAGAAAAATGGCGTTATAATTGGAAAAAACGGCACTACAGTTGCTGGTTTTAATAATGTCTTAACTCTTTCACCACCATTGAATATCTCTCAGGAGGATATTGATACTGTAATTGCTACTGTTGTTAATAGTATTGAAAATATAGATTCATTATAAGAATTATACAATTACTAACTAGAGTTAAATATTGGGTTGATCCAACAAATGGATCAACCTTTTATTGCTTAAAATTAGAGACTAGTTGTTGCTAAGTACATATATTGTGTTTATTGAAATATTCAACCTTCATAATGTTTTAAAACAAAAGAAGAAGCCTATTTGATATTTTCGTCAAATAAGCTTCTTCTTTAATTAATACAATACCAACTTTTAGATTACTAATAACATTGGATTTTCTAAATAATAAACAACATCTGCTAAAAATGCAGCAGCTTCACTTCCATCAATAATTTGATGATCAAATGTTAAGCTTAAAGGCATTTTTTGTTCGTAATAAGGTTTACCTTTTTTATTGATATTCACTTCTTTTACTAAAGTTCCTAAACCTAGAATTCCTGTTTCAGGGGTATTTAAAATTGGTGTAAAATATTCCACACCACTTGTGCCTAGATTTGTAATAGTAAATGTAGAACCAGTTAGATATGCACCACTTTCACCATTTCTTGCCTTTTCCGTAACAGTAGCAATTTCCTCTGCAATAGACGATAGAGTTAACATATCAACATTTTCAACAACTGGCACTATTAAACCATTACGTACGGAAGTAGCAATCCCTAAATGTACTTCATTATGTTCTATATATGAACCATTAGAATAAGTAGAATTCATTTGTGGGTTCTTCTTCAGTGCTAATGCTACTGCTCGTGCAACAAATACTGTATAAGTAATTGGTATTTCTATATTTGCTTGTTGTAATTTATCTTTTAATTTATTGCGAAACTTTGTGAGCTTATCTAATGATGCTTTACGATGCAAGGTTAATTGGGCAGTTGATGTAATACTATTATGCATACGTTGAGCGATGACTTTACGCATGCCTTCTAAACCTTCCCCAACGTTAAGTTCCGCCGCTTCCAATTTTTCAACTTGTTTTTCTTCAGGAATAGAAGCCACTTTTATTTCAATTGTATCATCTAGTCCTTGATCTAGTACTCGCTCAATATCACGTTTTGTAATTCTACCATTCCCTCCTGTACCACGAACAAATTGAAGCTCAATACCGTATTCTTTTGCTAAACGTTTCGCTAAAGGTGAAGCAAAAATCCTCTCACCTTCTAGTCTTTTAGATGTCTCTTGTTGGCCGATGTTTTCAACTTTTGGTAATACAATTTCATGTATCACTTTTTCTGGTACGACAGCAGAAATTGGTTCATCTGCAGTTTCACTTATAATTCCAATTAGTCCTTTTACAGGGATATCTTCATCGACTTCCGCAATAATTTTGGTTAAAAAACCATCTGCTTCTGCCTCCACTTCCATCGTTAGTTTTTCAGAAGCAATCAGGCAAATGACTTCACCCTTTTTTACGGGATCGCCTTCTTTTTTATACCATTCCTGTACAGTACCTTCTGTCATTGTTAGTCCTAATTTAGGCATTAATACTTCTGTTGCCATGACGGTCGCCTCCTACTTCACTTTTTTTAAATCAAAGATAAGTTCATCTGCAACTTTAAGTACTTTTGCAGCATTCGGGAGATATAGTTCCTCTAAATTTGTGGCAAATGGTACAGGACAATTTGGTGCACAAACTGTTTTAATCGGACCATCTAAATAATCGAATGCTCTATCACCAATAACAGAAGCAATATCTGTGGCTGTGTTATTATGAGGATTTGCTTCGTCAATAACGATTAAGCGACCTGTTTTCTTAACTGATTCAAGTACCGTTTCTTGATCCCAAGGTGCTACTGTAAGGAGATCGATAACTTCTACTTCAATATCATCTTCAGCTAATTTTTCTGCTACTTCTAAACCGACATAAAACATTTTACCAATCGTTACAATGGTCAAATCTGATCCTACTCGTTCGATATGTGCTTTTCCAATTTCAATCTTATAATATTCTTCAGGAACTTCACCTTTTATGCCATAAAGTGTTTTATCTTCTGAGTAGATAACTAAATTATTATCCTCAATTGCGGAAAGGAGTAAACCTTTTGCTGTATATGGGTTAGATGGTACAACTACTTTAACTCCCGGAATCGCACCGAACATTCCATATAAAGATTGTGAGTGTTGAGCGGCTGCACTTGCGCCTGCTCCATGTGTTGTGCGAATAGTTAGAGGGATTTGTGCTTTACCTCCAAACATATAACGCATTTTTGACCCCTGACATAGAATCATATCTAAACAGAAACCTATAAAATCATTGAACATTAATTCAGCTACTGGTCGTAATCCCGTTGCAGCTGCTCCAACTGCAGCACCTATATAACCATTCTCTGAGATTGGTGTGTCAATTACTCGTTCTCTTCCAAATTTTTGAACTAGTCCTTTCGTGACGCCAAATACTCCCCCCCATGCATCTTGATCTTCAAAACCTTCTACTTTAGCTCCACCAGCAATATCTTCGCCCATTAAAATAACTTTGTCGTCATTTTCCATAGCAGTTTGCATTGCCTCGTTAATCGCTTGCATCATCGTGATTTTTCTTGTCATGATTTCAACACTCCTTTTTTATTAGTCAGCGAATACGTCTGTTAGTAGTGATTCTGGTTTTGGAATTGGACTATTTTGTGCAAATTCTACTGCTTCTTTAATCGTTTTTACAGATTTCTTTTCAATTGCAGTCAATTGTTTTTTAGTCAACAAATTATTTTCAATTGCGTATTCCTTGAAAAGATTAATCGGATCTTTATCTACTGGATGTAATTTCTTTTCTTTGTTTGTTTTATATTTTTGTTCATCGCCCTCGAAATGGCCATAATTACGATACGTAACACATTCAATAATTGTTGGCCCTTTACCCGCACGAGCATTATCAATTGCTTCTTTTGCAGCAGTGTAAACTGCTACTAAGTCATTTCCATCAACTCTAATTCCTGGAATACCATATGCTTTTGCTCGATCAGCAATTGTTTTCGAAGCACTTGAATATCGAATTGGTGTTGCTTCCGCAAATCCATTATTTTCACAAACAAAAACTACTGGTAGTTTCATAGATGCAGCCATGTTGATTCCTTCATGGAATGTACCTTCGTTAGATGCACCATCTCCAAAGAAACAAACTGCAACGCTTTGATTGTTCAAATATTTGCTTGTAATACCAGCTCCAACAGCAATCGGGAATCCTCCGCCTACGATGCCATTTGCACCAAGCATCCCTTTGTCAACATCTGCAATATGCATGGAGCCGCCTTTACCTTTACACAAGCCATCTTCACGTCCATAGATTTCAGCCATCATACCGTTGATATCGCATCCTTTTGCAATACAATGACCATGACCACGGTGTGTAGAAGTAATATAATCAGCATCAGTCAAGTTAGCACATACACCTGTTGCAATTGCTTCTTCACCAGCATATAAATGTACGAAGCCAGGGATCAATCCAGCTGAAAAATGTTTATGCAATGTATCTTCAAAGTTTCGTATATTATTCATTGTTTCATAAACCCATAAAGCCTTTTCTTCCGTTAACTGTACATCTTGCAATGCTTTGTTTGTTGTCATCTTGAATTCCTCCTTTTAATGTTCAATCTATGCATGAATCGCTGTGCCTAGAAAAGCATCTGCGGTTTCACCAATTTGTTCAGAAATACTCGGATGTGGGAAAATAACGTCAGACAATTCATATATTGTCCCTTCTGCTCTATATGTAGCTAAGATAGCGTTCAGCAATTCTGTAGCGCCTTCTCCTACAACTACCGCTCCTAAGATTTCACCAAATTCTTGATCTACAATTATTTTGATAAATCCTTCTGTATTCCCTTCTGCCATTGCTTTCCCATTGGTTGAAAGAGGAACTTTTTTCACCTTTATAAGCTTATATCCAGCAGATATCGCATCTTCTTCAGAGTATCCAAAGGAAGCAATTTCAGGAATTGTATAAACACATCTAGGAATATTCTGTAATTTCAAAGTTTCCACTTGTCCACGATGAATATAATCTACTGCATGCAAACCTTCTGCAGATGCTGCATGCGCTAACTGGTATCCCCCTATTAAGTCTCCAATCGCAAATATATGACTTTGAGATGTTTCAAAATACTGACTTACTTTTACAAATCTGCCTTCCATCTTTAAATTTAAAGATTCTGCAATTTCAATATTTGGTTGTCTTCCTGTTGCAACAAGTAAATTTGTAAATTTGACTACATCGTTATCTAACTCAACTTCATTTTTTCGAACGCTTTGGATCTTTACATTTGTTTTATATTGAATACCAATCTTATTCATTTTGTCTTTGATTACATTTCTTGCATCTTCGTCTTCTGTTAGTAAGATATCTGGTGCAACCTCTAATATTGTTACTTCTGTTCCTAAAGGAGCAAGGCTAAACGCCAACTCTACAGAAATTACACCACCACCGATAATGACTAACTTCTTTGGTAGTTCTTCTAAATCAAAAAATGTATCAGTAGTTTCATATTTAATATTTTCTAAACCTTTAATCGGCGGAACATATGGTTTACTACCTGTTGCTAGAATAATATCTTTTGAATAAAAACTTTTACCAGCGACAGTAACCGTATTTCGTTGATCAACCCTTGCTTCGCCTTCAATTAAAGTAATAGCATTCTTTTTAATCAATCCTTGGACACCTAAAATAAGACTATTCACTATTTGATCTTTTCTCATTTTTAGCTTTTTAAAGTTAATCTGTTCAATATTCGTTTCAATACCCCAAGCATTTGCTTTTTGTATATCTAAAGCAAGGTGGCTATGTTTTAACATCACTTTTGATGGGATACAACCAACGTTTAAGCATGTTCCCCCTACTTTGTTTCTTTCGATAAGGGCAACTCTCATACCCAACTTTGCGGCGTGAATTGCAGCTACATAACCACCAGGACCTGCACCAATAATAGTAAGATCAAAACTTTTCATTTATGCATCACCTCATCTCAATTGATGTTACCGATTACATTTTCAAATTAACATATTAGTGAAACCACAACAATAAATGTCTAAAAACTTCCATTTTTTCGACAATAAAAACTAAATTAATCATACATATGTCGAACTTTTTGTGTTTTAAAAAAAGTCTTCAACTTCCGAAGAAATTAAAGACTTCATTTGTAGCTTAGAATTATCTAGATGTCTGGGACCAAATCTATAATCAAGGGTTCTTTAATCCATTAATAAAATCCTCAAAGCTATCAGCTATTTTATAAGTATTTTCTTCTTCATTAGATTGTGGGAAGTAAAAAGAGTGATCCCAATAATATACACCATCATTCTCTGTATCATTATTGAGTACAATTAATCCTGAACCCGGATCATCTCCTATTATTAAACTTTTTGGCAACATGTCTTCTTCAAATTCTTTATAGCATTCACTTAAATCAAAAGTTCTTTTTACATCTATTCCGTACAATACATCTAATGGAATTTCCTGATTTAATTCTTTAACAAAAAATTTACTATACCTAACTTTCGAAGTTCCTCCGTTATATTCACTTAAAAATTTTTTATAATCTTTCGGAAGTAAAAAGCCTAAAAACTCTTCCAATTCTTCAATCGATTCATCTGATGCTCTACCAAAAGCATTTAAATTTATTTATTTCACTCCCATTTAATCTTTTAATTTCTTAGAATTAGCTAACGACATTCCACCCATATGTCGAAATCTTCTATGCATCTCTTTATTAACTTCTTGCAATGTTGATAAATCTTGATGATGGTGCCAGGTGTTTTCATCTAATTTTGGACCATCTGGAGCTAATTCATCCGCCTTAGCAAAATCAATATCATATCTATTAAACTTACCTATCTGAACTTCTTGTCTTACCAACCCAGCAGACTTAAAATCCGGAAAACCCCAGGATAAGAAACTCGATTTGGAGGAATATCCAATCAATATAAGTCCATGTTCCTTCCTCATCAATTTCAATTTCCCCACCTTTTTTCTGCCATTTTACAGGGCCTCTGGAATATGGAGGTTTAGTAGCTAATTGTTCCTCTGTAAACTTTACTATCTCTGGATTTTTACCCACCGTACCCCTTATAGCATCCTTCTCCGCCTGCATCCTAGAAATTAAGTCCTCGGCTTTATTCTTAAATACATCTTCCGAAGGGCCACGTTCTATTCCAACAGGTATTTTCGGTCCGCCAATAACTTCCATACTTTTTATATAAACTGGTCTTTTGACGGCATCAATAATACTTGCAGTTCCTCGAATGCTTTTTTGTCCTGCTTTTGATGTCAATGTGGCAATAACTGGATGAGACAAGGCAAATCTCAGTTGATCTGCATGTGCTTTTCCAAGTTTTTTGGCGTGTTCTACTGTTTTGTTAATCGAAGATTCTATTGATTGTTTGGTCGATTTTATACTATTAGTAGCCTGTGATACTTTTTTGTGTGTTGTCTTTAGCGCTTGCTTCCCTGTTAAGGTAAGGTTTTGTTTAACCAATCTTACACTATCAGTAGCTTTCAATGCCTGTTGTTGTGTTTTTGCCACCGTTGTTTTTAAAGCTTGCTTTCCCGTTATAGTCAGGTGATCCACTTTGGTTTTAATCGGTTTGACGGCATCATCCATTGTTTTAGATACTGTTTTCATTACCGTTCCTAGAGCAGGCATGTGCTTCAGTAAAGATTTTGCGGCTAGTCCACCGGCTCCAGGTACTATCGCAAATGCACCTCGCATTAGTCGTTCTTCATCGGATAGTTTTCTTCCTGAAATGAGGTCTTCTCCTTTGATAGCGCCTGCCGCATCGATTGTTGTATAAATAACCCCTGCAGCTAGTCCTGCTGGTGGGCAAACTATGGCTAAACCGACTACCACACCTGTTGCGATCAGGTTAAACCAAAATTCTTTTTTCTCT
This sequence comes from Rummeliibacillus sp. POC4, assembly GCF_003576525.1. GTDB lineage: Bacteria > Bacillota > Bacilli > Bacillales_A > Planococcaceae > Rummeliibacillus. The sequence goes on from NZ_QWUA01000060.1 coordinate 24,236, forward strand.
TGTCCCGCTCGGATTCCTTCGTATTCAAATGCGCCACTATTAAGTGCTGCTGTACGATAATCTTCATCCGATGTTGTTTCACTAGGATTTTGAAGTTTCCAAGTTTTGAACTCTGTTTTGAGTTTTTCAGAATAAGTTGTATCTGCTTCATATAAATCATTTAGCGTGATTTTATCTTTCGCACCTGGAAATAAGGAACCTTCTTTTACATTAATCGTATTGGCCGTTTGATACGCAGTTACATTTAAATCGGCCATCTTTTGAATATATTCATCGATTGCGTTATAAAAGGGCGTATCTACCTTTCCATCTATAATTTTACCAATTCCTTTGGCATAACTATATAGTTTTTAATAGTTTTGACGAATCAGTTTGTCTTCTTGATAGTAGGTTAGAGGCTTAAGAAAAAGCCCCTAATCTCCGAGAGATCAAGGACTTCATTTGTAGCTTTTTTTCAGAATTGTTTTGGTACCTGGCATCTAATCTTTCAAACTAAATCATTGGGATTAAATGGTTTCTTATCTTCTATTAAGGTTACATCACTTTTTGGAACCCAACCCATCCATAAATCTCTATCGATTCTAGGTAATTTCAATTTAGTCCCAATCAATAAATCACTTGTCGCAACTTGATATTCATTCTCTCTCTCTTTTAAAATCTCCAGTTTTTCGCCATTTAAGATTCCGTAGGGTTTTATCCTTATACAATCTGTAAGTTCGTTTGCATTTACAATTTTCTCAAAAAGACCAGTATTATTGGGATCTTTAAAGGATTTATCAATTTTATCACTATCCCTAGTCATAATAAAAATATTATCGTCCATATCAACTGTTATTTTATAAATTTTATTTCTGTATTTGCCATAATCCCCGTATTTCAACATATTATTCACCTCATAATAATTAAAATGTTTCACCATCAAATATTGCAATTACTTCGTCTCTTCCATCTATTACTCTATGCAGTTTTGCACCCTTTTTAATTATGATTTCCTTATTTGCGGTCCACTCAGGAATAACTTCCCCATTTCTTGACGAAGTAAAACCATTCCCCGTCCATGGCCATTCGTTATATTTCCAGCCACTAAAGGGATGATTCATACTTACACCATAAGGAATTTCTAAAATTTCAGGTGACAGACTTTCCGTATTCTTTGCCTTAAATTCAATATAACCATATGCATTTCCATCCTCAGGATATGGTCTAACGATTTGTTCTTTAAAATCATCATAATAAGAATAGTCTAATCTCATGGATTCCCTTACGTGATTGTAGTCATGTATATGTGCACTATCTTCAGCTTTTGCAATAAAACCTCTAACTGTCGTATACTTACCGTCAAGATATTTCTGAATGTCATTAGCGTGTATATTCTTAATTAATGGTGTCTTGCTATCTGGACGAACAACTGAATTACGAATATCCTGTATTATTTTTAGCTCCGTTTCGTTTAACTGGTAATCAGGTTTTAACCGTAAGTTTGTAAAATCATCGTAACTTAGATTATGTTCCTTTAACTTCTTCGGAAGTATACTATTTACAAAGCTATTTGGACTTTGTGAATTTGTAGCGACACGATCTTGTGTATTCATATTTATTTCCGTTTTATCCCAGAATTGATTATATCTCGTTGCATCTTCCTTATTCATTAATGTAGCAAAGGAATCAAATTTTTTAGGATCTTTTTTATTTAATAACGCATCCTTCCCCGCCTGCATCTTAGAAATTAAGTCCTCTCCCTTATTCTTTAATACATCTTTCGAAGGACCACGTTCAATCCCGACAGGTATTTTCGGACCGCCAATGACTTCCATACTTTTTATATGAGCAGGTCGTAAGGCGTCATCAATAAATTTAGCAGTTCCTCGAATGCTTTTTTGTCCTACCTTTGATGTCACTGTGGAAAGAATAGGATGAGCCACGGCAAATTTCAGTTGATCTACGTGTGTTTTTCCGAGTTTTATGGCGTTTTCTACTTTTGTTGAAAACCCGGATTTTGTTGATGCAGCCTTTATTGCAGTACGTTGTTTGACCTCATTAATGACCGGTTCCACCGATTTTCGAACCGATTTCATACTGTTCACTGCTATCGTGGATACTTTTTGTTGTGTTTTGGTAATCGCCGTTTTCACAGATTGTTTTCCTGATAAAGCGATATTTTGGACGGTGCTCTTGATCGGTTTAATAGCATCATCCACTGGTTTAGTTACTGTTTTCATAACAGTTGCTAGAGCTGGCATGTGCTTTAATAAGGATTTTGCCGCTAGTCCACCGGCCGCAGGGACAATCGCAAATGCACCTCTCATTAGTCGTTCTTCATCGGAGAGTTATTATGAAATGTACTTGTTTAGATGAATAGATTATGTCTATATGTAGGAAGCGCTGATGATCTAATTGTTTAGCTATCTTTCTTAAAGATAATCTCTTAAAAAAAGTCTTCAACTTCCGAAGAAATTAAAGACTTCATTTGTTGCTTATTTTCTGAATTATTTTGGTACCTGGCACATAAATTTTGTTTTGGTACCTGGCACCTAAACTAAACTTATAATATATTGTCAGTTATAATACAATATCTTGATAACCTACCTCTTCTACCATTTCATCTTCAATCTTTATTCCCATTCCATTGTCAATATCCCAGGAGACATCGCAAAGTAAACCTAATCTTCTTTTTCCATTCTTTCTTATTCTTCTTACAATTAATTCAACTGGTTTCACTATTCTCTTTAAATCTGAAATAGAATCAATCTTTGGTGCTAATTTATCTGCTTCTGATTCATTACCTAACATCTCTCTATACTCTTCATAGTTCTCAATATAGTAATCGTAAACTTGCTTTTCTGCCTCACGTATTATGTTTTTCATATCTTGATTAAAGTTAATAAATGCTTCTCTTTGCACATTTGAAAAATCAGCATTTTCATGTGCATCAATACTTAAAAGTATATCTTTCTCCAAGTCAAACATTCTAATAGTTGTTTTTCCTCTCCAGAAATTATTTTTATATTCAAGTTTTCCAAATAAATCATCATTAATTATTGTCATTCTTTATTACTCTCCTAACTTAACTTTTATATTATATTCGCCAACTCCACCCAAATGTTTAAAAACACTATTAATTTTACTAGGTACCAATTGTATTGTTTCCAAGTCATTAAGTTCATGCCAAGTATATTTATTATCTTCTCGCCAATCAGCTACATCATCTGCTGTCCATTTTTTATCTGGTGTACTCCACTTTTTAGCCAATTCTTCATCAGCAGTTGAAAAATTTGATTTTCTATCATTAGTCATGTTTTCTAATTTTATTTCACCTTTGGAAAATGGTGAAAAGTCTGGCATTCCGCTTTTGTACTCAACTCCGTCAACACCAGCTTCATCAAGATATTTTTTAACTTCCCCGGTCTTATCGGAGATAAATAACGACTCTGCTCGTTCGCTACTCCATTCACCTTTATTAACAGGTGTGGTTTTTACCCTTTGCTCATAAGAGCTATACTTAGGCTCTACGTCAAAACCTCTAGTATAGTTTATCTGCCTATCCTTACCCGTACCCTTAGTTTCCTTCTTTATAGCATCCTTCTTCACCTGCATCCTATAAATTAAGTCCTCGGCTTTATTCTTAAATACATCTTCCGAAGGGCCACGTTCTATTCCAACAGGTATTTTCGGTCCGCCAATAACTTCCATACTTTTTATATAAACTGGTCTTTTGACATTATCAATAATACTAGCAGTTCCTCGAATACTTTTCTGTCCTGCCTTTGATGTCACTGTGGAAAGAATAGGATGAGCCACGGCAAATTTCAGTTGATCTACGTGTGTTTTTCCGAGTTTTATGGCGTTTTCTACTTTTGTTGAAAACGCGGATTTTGATGAAGCAGCCTTTATCGCAGCACGTTGTTTGGCCTCATTAATGATCGGTTCCACCGATTTTTGAACCGATTTCACACTGTTCACTGCTATAGTGGATACTTTTTGTTGTGTTTTTGTAATCGCTGTTTTCATAACAGTTCCTAGGGCTGGCCTGTGCTTTAGTAAAGATTTTGTTGCTAGCCCACCGGCACCAGGTACTATCGCAAATGCACCACGCGTTAGTCGTTCTTCATCAGACAGTTTTCTGCCTGAAATGAGGTCTTCTCCTTTGACTGCTCCTACCGCGTCGATGGTCGTATAAATAACCCCTGCGGCTAAGCCTGCGGGTGGACAAACAATAGCCAAACCGACTACCACACCTGTTGCAATCAGGTTAAACCAAAATTCCTTTTTCTCTTGTCCCGCTCGGACTTTTCGTAATTGAAAGTGATTTCTTATAAAATGATTTGTTTGGATGAATAGATTATTTCAAAATGTATGAATGATTTTTCTAATTGTTTAACTCGTACTTAAAGATTATCACTTAAAAAGTCTTCAACTTCCGAAGAAATTAAAGACTTCATTTGTAGCTTATTTTCAGAATTGTTTTACTACCTGGCACCTAACCTTTACTGAACTGGTCCCATAAATTCAGTAATAATAAGAATATGTTCCTTTAGTTTGACTTTTTTTAGATTCTCTACTTTTTCTGCTCCACCTAAACCTAATAGAGGTGTATAGCCGAAGCACTCTTCATAGGAAAGTTCTCCCCAATTTTCAACAGCTTCAGGATATGGGTTCCACTTTAAATACTCATTCCGAAACTTTTCTGAATCCAGACTTTTGAAAAAATATAAAAAGTTTGGCATAACTGTTTTAAGTACTCCGTATCTAAAATTAAGCAATCTTACATAACCGTCTGCCCATAATACTAAATCTCCCATTCCAGTAGCAAATAACACTACAGAATCCGTATATCTTTGACTACACTCTTGTAAAATATCAATGAACTCTTCTGGATTAACACTTTTAAAATATCCTTGCATAAATGTTCCAAATCCATATTCTTGCCACAAATCTATTATTTCTTTTGGAACAAGATTTTTATATTTTTCTATTATTTCACTAGGAACCATACTATTTAACTTAAAATCATTTAATGTTTTTTCCATAAATAAATCTC
>NZ_QWUA01000061.1 GCF_003576525.1 Rummeliibacillus sp. POC4
GAGATAAATTATGTCCAAAACTGAACCAAAATATTCTTATCTAGAACCACCAAATGAGACAGAGGTACCAGAAGAACTGCAAAAAGAATTTGATGCAACAATTGAAACACAATTGAGTCAACAAGGTTTCTTCAATCATTTGTTTAAAATTCTTCCATTAAATGCGAAACAATTTAAAGGATTTTTGGACTTTAAACAGTCCTTATTTGATTCTCAAACGTGTTATCTGAGTAATATTGACAAAGAGATGATAGGGCTCGTCGTATCATCTACAAATTCATGTACTTTTTGTTTGACGACACATGGAGATATACTTCGAGGGCTGACACAAGATCCTGTTTGGGTAGATAAGCTAACTTATAATTACCGTTCAGCAGAATTAACTGAAAAGCAAAGAGCACTTTGCGATTATGCTTATCGTGCAACAAAAAATGTTGCTGAACTAACAACAGATGAAGTAGACAAACTACGAGCAGTTGGTTTCAATGATCATGAAATATTAGAAGCAGCATTCGTTGCCGGATTTTTCAATTATACGAACCGCTGGGTAAGTACAATTGGTGCGATTCCTAATCCGGGGCATTATTCACATAATCGATAAAGATGGGGAAGTCGACGAAATTTATTCTATTGCGAGTATGAGAATGAAGAACATCAATTCATTCTCATATTCGCTTTTTTAATGTCAAATCCCTGTCATGAACTGTTTACTACTAAAATCCTTCAAATTTATGTATGATTACATTCGAAGGAGTGAACAAAATGCAATTTCATACAACAAAATCATTCGTCTTAGCATCTGCCTCACCTAGAAGAAAAGAGCTATTTTCTAGATTACATATCCCTTTTGAAATCATGTCATCTGATGTAGAAGAAACAAGTGTACAAGCATCAACTGTTGACCAATATGTGACAGGAGTCGCGTTATTAAAAGCTCGCGATATCGCCAAAAAAGCACCTGGCAAAGTAATTATTGGCGCTGACACAATTGTCGTAAAGGATAATGTCCTTTTACACAAACCTAAAAACCATGAAGAAGCACTATCACATCTTTATTCACTTCGTGGAAAATCGCACGAAGTATTAACTGCTGTTGCTATTATAGATGAAAATGGCTTAGAGACAACGTTTGTAGAAACAACAAAAGTGGTTTTTAAAGATGCTTCTGATCAGTTAATAGAAGCTTATGTAGCAACCGGAGATCCATTTGATAAAGCAGGTGGTTACGGTATTCAAACTGATGGCATATTTCTTGTTGAACGTATCGAAGGTGACTATTTAAATGTTGTCGGCCTACCTTTAGCCAGACTTTGTGAAGAACTGATAGGACAAAAGCTCATAACTTTATAATAATACTAACACTCATCTTTCAATTATACTGAAAAGGCTATTAGTCTCCAAAATTCTAAATGTAGTAAGTTGAGATTCTTTTAATTCTATCTTCCATTAATTTTCACATAAAGCCACTAGAATATTCATATATTTATTTAGTGGAAAATAATCCGTTAATTTAAATATCCCTCCCAGTTGTAGCGCTAATATCGATATATAGTTCCCAGTAGATATTTTCCGTATATTATGGCATCTAAAATGTAATAGATCATTTTAAAACCTTTAAAAGGTAGAGTGGGTGAGTATAATGGATAACTCTTTGAAAAATGGCGAAAAGCTAGTTATTGTAGGAGCTGGTGAGTTAGCTGAAATTGCATATGAATACTTTTCTTACGATTCCCCATATGAAATAGTTGCTTTTTCAGCTGTGAAAGACTATATAAAAATGGAAAAGCTTTATGATTTACCAGTCGTTCCTTTTGAAGAGATACATCAAATTTATCCGGCAAATGAATATAAAGCATTTGTCGCAGTTCCTTATACTAATTTTAATAGATTAAGAACGAGATTATACCATGAAACAAAAAATAAGGGGTATGAATTAGCATCTTATGTTAGTTCTAATGCTTTTGTTTGGAAGAATGTAACAATCGGGGAAAATTGTTTTATCTTTGAAAACAACGTATTACAGCACCATGTAAGTGTAGGGAATAACGTTATTTTATGGAGTGGTAACCATATAGGGCATCGATCTGTAATTAAGGATCATTGCTTCATATGATCACATGCAGTCATTGCAGGTAACTGCGAAATTGGTGAAAATTGTTTTATAGGAATAAATAGTACAATTAATGATGAAATAAAAGTAGGGAAGGATTGTTTTATTTCATCAGGAGCGTTGGTCATTAAAAATACCGAAAAAGGAAAAATATATAAAGGTTGATGTTTATAGATATTTTAATATTGATAGTGAGCATGTCTTTAATGAAAACCATTAAAAATGCTGTCAATTTGAGTAGGACACTGAATATTATTGCGAGTATGAGAACGAATTCGTTCCCATGTTCGCATTTTTTCGCTTTGATCCGTAGATTTCTTTACAGACACACTTTTTCTGCGTGTACTAACTTCGATCTCATCCTCACTAAAAGGTGTAACTAAGAAGGAAGATATTCTTTTTAACAAAATAATTCTTTTCTGTAGTGGCTTTCAGTTCTGTCTGTTCCCGCTAAGTGCTCCTTCAGCTTCAATCAACATACTATTTCATAAAATGAATATTAGTCAGTCAACCAGAAATGACAAACTTATAACAATTCAAAATATCTTTTTAAATATAGACTTATTGACAGCCCTTCTTACCTCCTTCAATAGTTTCATTCATTAAAAAATCTTTTTTATTACCTCTTCTCAGACTAATTAAAAACATCATCCAAAATCAAAGAATAAAAGAAAACTTCAATTCATATGATGCATGTAGATTATCTAAACTTGTCCCTCAAAAGTTACCTAAAAAGCGCAACTTTTCTAATAAGAAGCGCATAGTTGATCTCTACAAAAAGGACTATAAATCTGTTTTTAAACATTAACGTACCTTGAATGACATATAAAGGTGGGTTACCTCCTTTTATCGAAGGAATATCTTGCGAACTATAGGCGTAACATCTTATATAACTATTTCATCATATATTTAGTCGAATTATCCGAGATTTAGATAGAATAGTTCAAAATTTCTTTAATGATACGACATTCAACGCTTTTTAAGTCGATAGAGAATGAACATAAGGGAAAGCATCGATATATATAATCATTTATATCTTAATGTAAAGGATAAAAAGCCGTAAGAGAGAAATTAAAGCAAAGATAAAAATTTCACAACAATGCTTACTGTTGTAGAAATGGTAGGTGTCTGACATAAGGAAGAAGGTTAAGAGATGTATTTGATAATTAAGAGAGTGATTGATATTGTTTTGTCCACTTTAGGTTTAGTTATTCTATCTCCATTATTTATATTGTTAATGATAATGATAAAAATCGATTCAAAAGGGCCGATTCTGTTTAAACAAAATAGAATAGGCATACATCAATCTCAATTCAAAATTTTAAAATTCCGGACAATGAGAATAGATACTCCACAGAATATCCCGACACATCTTTTCGATAATCCTGATCAATATATTACAAGACTAGGTAAGTTCTTAAGAAAAACATCACTTGATGAATTGCCTCAAATTTGGAATATATTTGTTGGACATATGAGCATAATTGGACCGCGTCCAGCACTTTGGAATCAATACGATTTAATTGAAGAAAGAGAAAAATATCGTGCGAATGATATTAAACCGGGTTTAACAGGTTGGGCACAAGTTAATGGAAGAGATGAACTGCCTATTGAACACAAAGCAAAGTTAGATGGGGAATATGTGAGGAAGCTTAATTTTTGGACGGATTGTAAATGTTTTTTCTTAACTATTATAAATGTAGTAAAAAGTGATGGAATTATAGAAGGTGGGCAAGGAGAAAAAGAAGATTTTCAGCATGAAACGAAGAGATTAAAGGCTAAGTAGTTTTAGATATAGGAGGCTTAAGTATAAATGAACTTACTAGTCATTTGCCAATATTACTACCCAGAGCCGTTTCGAATTACTGATATTTGTGAATCACTAGTTGAGAAAGGCCATGATGTGACCGTTTTAACTGGTCTTCCAAATTATCCAGAAGGTAAAATACTTGAAAATTATCGTAGAGGAAAAAAAAGAAATGAAATAATTAATGGTGTAAAAGTTGTTCGAACTTTTGAAATAGGTAGAGGGACCACTAAGTTTCAACTTTTCTTAAACTATATTAGTTATACATTATCAGCCTCTATAAAAGCTTTTAATCTAAAAGAAAAATTTGATGTAGTGTTGGTGAACCAACTTTCGCCAGTCATGATGGCAATTCCGGCAATAGTTTATAAGAAAAAATATAACAGGAAGATTCTACTTTATTGTCTAGATTTATGGCCAGCTAGTTTAATAGCAGGTGGAATAAAAGAAGGTTCAATATTTTATAAGCTATTTTTTATAATATCGAAATGGATTTATAGTTCAGTAGATTCAATAGCAGTTACATCAAGTATGTTTAAAGAATATTTTAAAAGCAAATTATTTATGAATATAGAAAATATACAACATATTCCACAATATGCAGAAGATATATTTGCTGAAATAGAGGAAAAAAAGGAAAATAGAAAATTTAACTTTGTATTTGCTGGAAATATAGGAGAAATGCAAAGTGTAGAAACAATTGTAAAAGCAGCAAATGAAATGAAAGAAAAAAATAACATTATGTTTCATATAGTAGGCGATGGATCAAAATTAGAAGAATGTATTGTACTTAGTAAAAAATTTAAACTGAACAATATTATTTTTTACGGTAAAAAACCTATCAATGAAATGCCCCAATATTACAGCTTTGCAGATGCGATGTTGATAACATTAAAAAATGATAAAACTATTTCGTATACACTACCGGGAAAAGTACAGTCTTATATGGCAGCACATAAACCTATAATTGGTTCGATTAATGGGGAAACGAGACGAGTTATAAAAGAGGCAGGTTGCGGATATTGTTGTGATGCAGATGATTATAAAGAATTATCAAAAATAATCTTGGAATTCTGTGATAGTAATCAACAAAAATTGATGGGGGCAAATGGATACGATTATTACATTAAAAATTATAGCAAAAAGAGTTTTATATCGACTTTAGAAGAATCATTAATAAAATTAGGGGGCTGAAAAATGTTCAAGGGCAAAACATTGTTGATTACGGGTGGTACAGGTTCCTTTGGTAACGCAGTTATGAAACGATTTTTAGATACAAATATAAAAGAAATAAGGATTTTCTCCAGAGATGAGAAGAAACAGGAGGATATTCGAAAACAATATAAAAGCGATAAGCTAAAGTTTTATTTAGGGGATGTAAGAGACATTGCAAGTGTAAAAAATGCAATGCATGGAGTAGATTACATTTTCCATGCAGCTGCACTAAAACAAGTACCATCATGTGAATTTTTTCCGCTTGAAGCAGTGAAAACAAATGTACTAGGAACAGATAATGTTTTGACAGCTGCAATTGAATATGAAGTAGCAAAAGTAATCTGTCTTTCAACAGACAAGGCAGCATATCCCATTAATGCGATGGGAATCTCAAAAGCTATGATGGAAAAAGTGTTTGTGGCTAAATCTAAAACAGTAAATCCTGAAAAAACACTCATATGTGGAACTAGGTATGGCAATGTAATGGCTTCGCGAGGATCCGTTATTCCGTTATTTATAGAGCAAATTAAAAATGGACAGCCTTTAACTTTGACTGATCCTAATATGACAAGATTTTTGATGAACTTAGAAGAAGCAGTCGAACTAGTTGTCTTTGCATTCCAACATGCAGTTGCTGGAGATATCATGGTTCAAAAATCACCAGCGAGTACTATTAGAGATTTAGCACAAGCCATAAAAGAACTTTTTAATGCTGACAACGATATTAAAATAATTGGCACCCGACATGGAGAGAAGCAATATGAAACACTTTTGACCAAAGAAGAATATGTAGTTGCTGAAGATTTAGGAGGATTTTTTAGAGTTCCTGCAGACCAACGAAATTTGAACTACGATAAATACTTTGTTGAAGGCAGTAAAAAGCTAACGAAAATAGAAGAATACAACTCTAACAATACACATATTTTAAATATTGAAGAAATAAAAGAAAGATTGTTAAACCTAGACTATGTAAAAAATGAGCTAAAAAAATGGAATAACGAAATTCATTTACTCAGATAAAGGTGGAATGATTATATGAAGATTCTTGTCACAGGTGCTAAGGGATTCATAGGAAAAAATCTGATTGCTGAGTTACAAAATAAAGGCTATAACGATATATTACAAGTTACTAGAGAAAGTGATAGTGCTTATCTTGAACAATGTACAAAAGAATGTGATTTTGTTTTTCATCTAGCAGGTGTGAATAGGCCCAAGAATGAGCAAGAATTTTTAGAAGGAAATTTATATTTAACTGCCCAATTAATAGAATTGTTAAAAAAACATAATAACAAAGCACCTATTATTTTCACCTCTTCAATTCAAGCTGAAATAGATAATCTTTATGGCAAAAGTAAGAGAGCAGCTGAAGATTTACTACTAGAATACTCTGAGAATGAAGGAGCGGAAGTTTTTATTTTCCGTTTAGCAAATGTATTCGGTAAATGGAGTAAACCAAACTACAACACAGTGGTTGCAACATTCTGCCATAACATATCAAGAAATCTAGATATTGAGATTTCGAATCCCGAAGCGAAAATCACTCTATGCTATATAGATGATGTAATAGATGAATTCTTGAAAATACTAAAAGATACGACTACTGTTCAAGGTAATTATTATGAGGTTCCTGTAACCTATAAAGTTAAACTCGGAAAACTAGCAGAGCTTATAAGAAGTTTTAAAGAAAGTAGAACCAATTTGACGATCCCAAATATGGAAGACGCATTAACGAAAAAGCTTTACAGTACGTATTTAAGCTTTTTACCAGAAAATGAATTTTCCTATAATTTAAAGATGAATACGGATCATCGTGGAGCATTTATAGAATTTTTAAGAACACCTGAAAGAGGTCAGGTCTCTGTTAATGTTACAAAACCGGGAATAACAAAAGGCAATCACTGGCATCATACAAAAAACGAAAAATTTTTAGTTGTTAGTGGAGACGGATTGATTCGTTTTAGAAAATTAGATTCACAAGAAATCATTGAATATCGAGTAAGTGGAGAAAAACCAGAAGTTGTAGATATTCCTGTTGGGTATACACATTCAATTGTTAATGTAGGAGACAGTGACTTAGTAACCATTATGTGGGTAAATGAATGCTTTGAACCTGATAAACCTGATACGTATTTTTTGGAGGTTTAGCTGATGAAAAAATTAAAAGTTATGACCGTCGTTGGAACTAGACCTGAAATCATTAGACTATCAGCCGTTATTCGTAAATTAAATGAATCAAAAGCAATTGAACATACGCTTATACACACAGGACAAAACTATGATTATGAATTAAATGACGTTTTCTTTCACGATTTCAACTTAAAAAAGCCGGATTTTTTCTTAAATGCTGCTACAGGAACAGCTGTTGAAACAATCGGCAATATATTAGTGAAAATTGATCCCATCTTAGAAGCAGTAAATCCAGATGCTCTTTTGGTATTAGGTGATACCAACAGCTGCTTATGTGCTATAGCAGCAAAAAGAAGACATATCCCAATTTTCCATATGGAAGCAGGAAACAGATGTTTTGACCAAAGAGTACCTGAAGAAACCAATCGGAAAATTGTCGACCATATTGCTGACATTAACCTAACCTACAGTGATATTGCGAGAGAATATTTACTAAGAGAAGGGCTGCCAGCAGATAGAATCATCAAAACAGGAAGTCCTATGTTTGAAGTGCTTCATTCAAGAAAGGAAAATATTGAAAAATCAAATGTCCTCGAAAAGTTAGATCTTGAAGAGGGAAAATATTTTGTAGTATCAGCCCATAGAGAAGAAAATATCAATTCAGAAACAAACTTCACAGATTTAGTAGAAACAATCAATACACTTGCAGAAAACTATCGCTTACCAATCATCATCAGCACACACCCCAGAACAAGAAATAGGATGCAAGCAAAAGAAATTGAATTTCATCCATTCGTTAAAGTCTTAAAACCACTAGGATTTAATGATTATGTCAAACTTCAAACTAAAGCAAAAGCAGTACTTAGCGATAGCGGTACCATTAGTGAAGAATCATCCATCTTAGGTTTCAAAGCACTTAATATAAGACAAGCTCATGAAAGACCTGAAGCCATGGAAGAAGCTTCTGTGATGATGGTTGGGTTAAAGAAAGAACGAATCTTACAAGGATTAGAGATACTAGAACAACAAAACATAAATACATTTCGACCAGTTAGTGACTACAGTATGCCGAATGTATCAGAGAAAGTGTTAAGAATCGTTTTATCGTATACAGATTATGTGAATCGGGTTGTATGGGGTAAAAATTTATGAAAGTATTACAGATAAACTCAGTTTGTGGGATAGGGAGTACTGGAAGGATTGCAACGGATATCCATCATATTTTGTTAGAACAAGGACATGAAAGTTATATCGCGTATGGTAGAGGGCAAGCGATAAATTGCGAAAATGCTATTCGAATTGGGACTGAATTTGATAATTATACTCATGTTGCTTTAACACGGTTATCTGATAAACATGGATTTGGATCGAAGAAAGCAACTAAGGAGTTTATAAAGAAGGTTGAAAAAATTAATCCAGATGTAATTCATCTACATAACATTCATGGATATTACATCAATATAGGAGTGTTATTTGATTATCTAAAAAAGGTTGATAAACCTGTTATTTGGACATTACATGATTGTTGGGCATTTACAGGGCACTGCTCTCATTTTGATTTTATTCAATGTGATAAGTGGAAGAAGGGATGTCATTTATGCCCACAAAAAAGCGAATATCCATCTAGTTTTTTATTAGATTGTTCAAATTTGAATTATAAAAAGAAAATGGAGATATTTACAGGTGTAAAAAATCTTACCATCATAACTCCATCTAAATGGCTTGCTAATTTAGTGAAAGGTTCCTTTTTAAAAGAATATCCGATTAAAGTTATCAATAACGGTTTAGATTTAGAAAAATTTAAACCTACAATAAGTGATTTTCGAATGAAATATAATATAGAAAAAAAGTCTATCATATTAGGAATAGCTAATGTATGGAATACTAAAAAAGGAATTGAATACTTCTTAAATCTTTCAGAAAAAGTTACTAAAGATAAAGTGATTGTTTTGGTTGGATTAACAAAAAAACAAATTGAAACTCTACCGCAAAACATAATTGGAATTAGAAATCTTCAAGATGTTAAGGGATTAGTGGAAATTTATTCAGCTGCAGATGTGTTTGTAAATCCAACATTAGAAGAGGTGATGGGAATGACCAATATCGAAGCATTAGCTTGTGGTGTGCCTGTAATAACATTTGATTCTGGAGGATGTTCAGAAAATATAGATGAAAGGTGTGGCATATTAATCAAAAAAGAAAATAGAGATCAATTAAGTAAAGCGATAGAAAATCTGCTTCACAAAGGGAAATCTAGTTATTCTAATAATTGTTTGAAAAGAGCTCAATTATATTGCAAAAAGGATAAATATAATGAGTATATCTCCACTTACATAAATAGTATCTAATAGAAGAAGGTGATTCAGTATGTATTATGCTATTTATGCTTTTGGTCTTTTTTTTGCATTTATAAATGGTAAAAGTAAAATGATTTTTTTATTCTTTCTATCATTTTTATCGTTAGTTGCTTTTTTTCGATATGGCGTAGGACCTGATTATTTTGCATATCAATATTTATTTAATAGATTAAACATATCTCCAATTAACGAGTTTTTACATGGTGTTGATCAACAGGAAATTTTCTTTAGAATTTTCGGCTCATTCTTAAAAGGATTAGGTTTTTCCTACCAACAATATCTTATAGTGATTGCAATTATTAACTTGTATTACATTAGTAAAATATGCTTGAAGTATAGTGATAATCCAGTACTTTCCTTATTGCTCTACTTTTGCTTCTATTATTTTGTTTGGACATTTAGTGGATTAAGACAAGGACTTACTTTAGCAATAGGGATATATTACTTAATTCAATGTATCGAGAAGGATAAAGTAATAAAGCTAATAATAATAACCTTATTATTAGCATTAATACACTTATCATCTATCATACTAATACCCTTATATTATATTTCTAAAATAGATCTTAAGAAAAAAACGCTTATATATTTAGTGGTATTTAGCATTCTTATATCCTTGTTACCAATTGGTCCATTAATAAGTCAATTAAATGGAATACCTTTTATTGATAGAATATTACCTTATACAACACCTTATTCCGGAGTAAATAATATACTTGATTTTCAAAGTGTTATCAGAATCTTGTTTTTAATAATTGCCTTTTTCTATTACGATTTTTATATATCAAAGGGTGAGCATTCAAAACAATTAATTAATATTTACATCCTAAGTTATTGTTTTTATTTTATATTTAAATTCTCTGAACTTTCAGCAGCAAGAATTGCTCTTTATGGAGGGGTTTTAAATATAATATTATTCACAAATTTTTACTATCTATATAAAGATAGAATGAATAAATTAATTTATTCTATATGTTTAATTATTTTAAGTGTACTTTATTTAACGAAAGAGTTAAATTCTCTAGAAAGGCTTACAGGATTAGACTCAGTAGAGTCTTTTCAAACTCCGTATACAAATATATTTAATAATAATGAATACTACTTTAAAAATAAATATATTAAAATTTTAGATTAATTAACTCAGGGAGAAATTTATATGAAAATCAGTGTTATTATTCCGGTTTATAATGTTGAAGATTATTTAGCTCAATGTATAGAGAGTGTCTTAATGCAATCCTATAATAATTTGGAAGTTTTATTAATAAACGATGGATCTACGGATAATAGTAAAGTAATATGTGAAAACTATGCCCAAAAATATCGTTGCATTAAATTAATAAATAAAGAAAACGGGGGCCTATCTGATGCTAGAAATGTTGGAATATTAAACGCTACTGGTGATTATTTAATATTCATAGATTCTGATGATTATTGGGCAGAAGATTTTTTATATGACTTAGTTGAAATATTAATAAACTCTACTACTTTAGATTTTATTTTTTTTAAATATAAAATATTGTACCAGCAAAGAAATATAGTAGTAGAATCAAATATTAAAATCAGTAGGAAAATAAGAAATACAGATGGTAAAACTTTTCTTGAATACATTTTTACGCATAACAAAAACTTTAATTGGTATGCTGTTCTATACCTTATAAATAGAAAATTTATTCTTCAAAATAAGTTATTTTTCGAAAAAGGAAAACATTACGAGGATGTTCTTTGGACACCTCAGCTATTTTTAAAAGCAAGAAAAGTAAGATTTTACGATAAATCATTATATGTTTATAGACAAGAAAGAAGCGGAGCTATTACAACTAACTTAACAAATAAAGATATCAATGACGGAATTCTAATCTCAAAGTTTTGGTATGAAGAACTTAAAAAAAGAGTAATTAATAATAATCTTAAAATTCAGTTATTAAATAATCTTTGTACTCGCTATTTTGTTGCAATTTGGTTTTCTGGAAAATTCACTAACATAGAAAAAAATAAAACGGTTAAATTATTACAAGAAAATCGAGCTGTTTTAAAATGCGGAAAAGGAATTATTAAAAAGGTGACAGCTTTAATATGTGGAGTTTTAGGATTTAGAGTTTGTATGACATTGTTTGAATACGTTTTATTGATCAAACAAAAATTTACCAAACAAAAAATAACTTAATTATATTGAGCTTAATAATATCATGAATCAGGGAGAGTATTATAAATGGAAAATATTTTAGTGAGTATTAACTGTATAACGTATAACCATGAAAAGTATATAGCTGATGCACTTGACAGCTTCTTAATGCAAAAAACAAATTTTAAATTTGAAATTTTAATTTATGATGATGCATCTACAGATAGGACTGCAGAAATTATTCGAAAATACGAAGAAAAATATCCGGAAATTATAAAACCTATATATCAATTGGAAAATCAGTATTCAAAAGGTGTTTCAATTGAAATGTTTAATATAAATAGAGCCAAAGGAAAATATCTCGCCATTTGTGAAGGTGATGATTTCTGGATAGATCAGTATAAACTTCAAAAGCAAGTGGACTATATGGAAAAACATCCAGAATGTAGTTTATGCGTACATGCTGGTAACATAGTTTCTGCTTTAGATAAAAAACTTATTGCTAAATATCATTCACATAAAGGAAACAAAATCTATAAAGTTTCTGAAGTGATTGAAGAAGGGGGAGGTCTTTTTCTAACCAACTCGATGTTTTGTTTAACAGAATTGGTACTTAATAGACCTAGATTTGTTCAAATTTCTCCAGTAGGAGATTATCCATTAGCTATTCATTTAGCGTTATTAGGGAAGGTATATTATATAGATGAAATTATGTCAGCATATAGAATTGGAGATGAGGAATCTTGGACTATGTTAAATTTCACTAACTTGGAAGATAAGAAAGATCACTTTAAGAATATTGAAAAAATGCTACATGAATTAAATCTATATACAAATTATCAGTATCAAAAAATAATAGAAAAAACAATACTTAAAAATCGCTTTTTTCTTTTAGTAGAACAAAGAAAATTTAGTGAATTAAAATCTAAAGAACTATTTAGCATATATTAAAATTTGAGTATAAGAAGAAAGTGTATCATTTTAATGAATCAATATTGTCCGTCTTTTCTGAATTTCCTTAAATTTATCAGAAGGCGGTTGGTCAAGTGGGCTATATGGTAACAAAATCAAAAGTTATATCTTCTTTAATATGGAGAATTTTAGAAAGAATTGGAACGCAAAGTATCCAATTTATAGTAGTTATTGTACTAGCACGTTTTTTAGGACCAGATCAATTTGGGTTAATCGTATTGGTAATGGTTTTTGTAGTTGTTGGAAGAGTTTTAGTACAAAGTGGCTTTAATACCGCTATTATTCAAAAGAAAGATGCTGATATTATTGACTTTTCTTCAGTATTTTATTTTAACATCTTTATAGCAACCTTACTTTATATATTTCTTTATACTACTGCACCATTAATAGCAACTTTTTTTGATCAAAAGGATTTCATTATTGTACTTAGAGTACTCTCGTTAATACTTTTTTTTGGAGCATTAAATTCTATTCAAATTGCAATTATTGCTCGTAATCTGCAGTTTAAAAAGCTTTTTGTTAGTAGTCTTGGTGCAATTATAATTTCTGGGCCGGTTGGAATCGTCATGGCATATTTAAATTTTGGAGTCTGGGCTATTGTAGTACAACAATTATCAAATCAATTTGTTCTTACTTTAATATTATGGATTGCCCTTAAATGGAGACCTCAACTAGTTTTTTCGTTTGAAAGAATTAAAAATCTCTTTTCTTTTGGTTGGAAGCTTTTAGTTTCTGATTTACTAGACACACTATATATAAATTTACAAAGTTTAATAGTGGGTAAATTATTTAGTCCGACTACACTTGGATTTTACAATAGAGGAGAACAATTTCCAAACTTGCTTGTAAACAATATAAATGGTTCAATACAATCCGTAATGTTGCCAACCTTATCGTTCTTTCAGGAAGATAGAAAAAGATTAAAAGATATCGTTAGAAGATCTATTGTCACCGGAACATTTATTATTTTTCCAGTGATGATAGGACTTGCTGTAATTGCAGATCCACTGATTGAGATTTTATTAACAAATAAATGGTCTAAAGTTGTTCCATATCTTCAAATCTTCTGTGCTGCCTATGCTTTATTGCCAATTCATACAGCGAATTTACAAGCAATAAATGCTCTAGGACGCAGTGATGTATTTTTGAAACTAGGAATTATCAAAACAATCGTATCTTGTATAATTTTAATTATTTGTATACCCTTCGGTGCTCATGTAATGGCATTAGGAGTGATTTTGAGTAGTGTTATATCATTTTTTATTAATGCTAGTCCTAATGTTAAACTTCTTAATTATAGTATTCAAGAGCAATGTAAAGATATTATTCCTTCGTTAATTTTATCTTTAATAATGGGGGGGATAGTATATACAATTCATTGGGCCAGTTTGAATCCTATAATAATGCTACTTGTTCAAATTACAATTGGGATAATAATTTATGTTGGTTTATCAATCATTTTTAAAGTTGAATGTTTCTCATATCTTATAAAATCTTTAAAAGAGGTACTTGCAAACAAAAAAACAAAATTAATAATTGAAAAAGAGGCGAATTAAAATAAAAAGATTATTAATGCTTGGTGGTTCATATATTCAGATTCCAATTATTAAAACTGCAATTGAAATGGGGCATTATGTTATTACATGTGATTATTTAGAAGATAATCCTGGTCATAAATATGCTCATGAATATTATAATGTCAGTACGACTGATAAAGAAGGAGTACTTGCTTTAGCAAAATCATTAAACATAGATGGAATTGTTTGTTACGCATCAGATCCAGGTGCACCAACAGCAGCATATGTAGGAGAGCGCTTAGGATTGTCATCTCAACCATATAAATCAGTTGAAATATTATCTATGAAAGATAAATTTAGAGAATTTCAAAAGAAAAATAATTTTAATGTCCCCAAATCACAAGGATATAGCTCCTTGAAAGAAGCAATGTCAGATCTTCATAAATTTAAGTTTCCTATTATGATCAAACCAGTTGATTCTTCAGGTAGTAAAGGAGTCTCAAAAATAGATTCAATGGAATTTTTTAAACAGAAAGTAGAATATGCTTTGAGTTTTTCAAGGTCTAAGCGTTTTATTGTAGAAGAGTATATTGAAAGTAAAGGTAATTTTGTTTCAGGAGATGGTTTTTCGGTTAATGGGGAACTTGTATTTAGAAGTTTTGCAAACACAATATTCCCTAAATCAGGATTAAATCCATTTGTTCCAATTGGTTCTAGTTGGCCAAATTATTTACCTGAACAAGTTCAAAATAAAATTCATGATGAAATTCAGAGACTCCTAAATTTACTAAAATTGAAAACAGGCGCATATAATTTTGAAATTATTGTTGATAATTTAGGTAATGTTTATTTGATGGAAATTGCAGCTCGTAATGGTGGAGAATGGGTTTCTCAAACTACAAAGTATGCAACTGGAGTTGATTTATTGGAATATACAATAAAGGCAGCATTAGGAGGAAATTGTAGCGATTTAAAAATGGCCCCATCAAAAGGTTATTGGGGCATGTATATTCTTAATAGTCAACAAACAGGTATTTTTAAAGAGGTTTGGTTAAATGAAGCTTTGAAAAATAATATTGTTGAATTTGAATTAGTGGTACAGCCAGGAGATTATATTGAGGCTTTGACAGGTTCCCATCAAAAAATTGGATTAATGATTTTGAAGTTTACTTCAATTGAAGAAATGCAAGAGAAGATGGAGAATATCACTGATTTGGTTAAAGTAATATTGAATAATCATTAATATTATATAGAATATGAGGTGATAACATTAATGTTCACTCCTATCCAAGTAACAAAATCCTCAATTCCACCTTTTGAAGAATATATAGAAGAAATAAAAGATCTGTGGGAGACACATTGGTTGACGAATATGGGGGCGAAACATCAAGAGCTTGAACAAAAACTATTAGATTATTTAAATGTGCCAAACCTTTCTCTTTTTTCTAATGGTCATCTTGCATTAGAGAATGCACTTTCCGCATTTAATTTAAAAGGAGAAGTTATCACGACACCTTTCACCTTTGCCTCCACAACACACGCTATTGTAAGAAATGGCCTGAAGCCTGTATTTTGTGATATTAACCCCGAAGACTACACAATCCAAACAAATCAACTAGAAAGCTTAATAACAGAAAATACATCAGCAATTGTTCCAGTTCATGTGTATGGGAATATTTGTAATGTTGAGGATATAGAAAGACTCGCACGAAAATACAATTTAAAAGTCATCTATGATGCAGCGCATGCATTTGGTATTACATATAAAGGAGAGAGTGTTGCTAATTTTGGTGATGCCTCCATGTTTAGTTTCCATGCAACAAAAGTGTTTAACACCATTGAAGGAGGGGCGTTAACTTTTAAGGACCCTCAGCTTATACCAGTATTAAATGCATATAAAAACTTTGGGATAACAGGACCAGAGTCTATCGAGTATGTGGGTGGCAATGCAAAAATGAACGAATTTCAAGCTGCGATGGGACTTTGCAATCTTCGAAATGTCGAGAAAGAAATACAAAAAAGAAAATGTGTATATGAAAGATATATAGAGCAACTAAGTGAAATTAAAGGAATTAAATTCCCGTTTATTCAACAAGATGTAAAAAGTAATTATGCTTATTTCCCTGTTGTATTTGATAATTATAAATTTTCTAGAGATGAAGTATGGGAGCTGTTAAAAGAACAGGATATTTTTGCTAGAAAATATTTTTATCCACTTACAAATAGTTTTGAATGTTACAGAAATAGATTTAATCCGAATGATACACCCGTTGCAAACTATATAGCTGACCGAGTATTAACGTTACCGCTCTATGCTGATTTTGATTTAGAAGATGTTGATCAAATTTGTAGAATCATAAAAGGGGGAAGTACTAGATGAAAGGGATTATATTAGCGGGAGGATCTGGTACAAGACTATATCCTTTGACAAAGGCTGTATCGAAACAAATGCTTCCTATATATGATAAACCAATGATTTATTATCCCTTATCGGTTCTTATGTTAGCTGGTATTACAGACATTTTAATTATTTCAACTCCTCGAGATATCGTTAGTTTCCAAGAACTTTTAGGAGATGGCACATCACTAGGTATCAACTTGACTTATGAAGTGCAGACAGAACCAAATGGCTTGGCTGAGGCATTTATTATTGGGGAAAAGTTTATAGGTAATTCACCAGTAGCATTAGTCTTAGGTGACAATATATTTTATGGCTCAGATTTTGGTAATCGACTTCAAAGAGTATCAACATTAACAACTGGTGCCGTTATATTTGGCTGTCATGTAAAAGATCCAAGTGCTTATGGTGTAGTTGAAGTAGATAAAGATAGAAATCCTATTTCAATAGAAGAAAAACCTGAATTTCCAAAATCCTCTTATGCGGTGCCAGGATTATATTTCTTCGATAATGATGTAGTGAGTATTGCAAAAAATGTACAACCATCGGCCAGAGGTGAAAAGGAAATTACGTCAATTATTGAGCATTATTTAAAAAGTCAAAAGTTAAAAGTAGAGGTTTTAGGAAGAGGACTTGCTTGGTTGGATACAGGTACTCACGAATCTCTTCAACAAGCATCTAATTATGTGGAAGCTATTCAAAAAAGACAAGGAATGTACATTGCGTGTATTGAGGAAATTGCTTATAGAAGAGGGTATATTACGCAAGAACAATTACTTGCGCTTGCAAAACCCCTTATGAAAACAGAGTACGGACAATATTTAGAAGAGATTGCACTGCAATCATCTGGAAAAATATTAGCATAAGCATAAGCCGTTTAATCGGAGGTGGATTTGATGAGAAAAAAAATACTCATTACTGGCGGTGCAGGATTTATCGGTGGAAATTTTGTACAATATATGGTTAATAAATATCCTGAATATGAAATCTACAATTTAGATTTAATGACTTATGCAGGAGACTTAACAAAGCATCAATCCATTGAGAAAATGGGGAATTACCATTTTGTTAAAGCTGATATTACAGACGTAGATACAATTATTCCTCTATTTGAAAAAGAGAAATTTGATTATGTCGTTCATTTTGCAGCAGAAAGTCATGTGGACCGGTCGATAAAGAATCCAGGAATTTTTGTTCAAACAAATGTAGTGGGAACTCATGTTTTACTAGAGGCAGCAAAAGAGACAAAAGTTCAGAAATTTGTTCATATATCCACAGATGAAGTATATGGGCAGTTAGACTTGAATCCCACATCATATTTCACAGAAGATACGCCTTTACAACCTAATAGTCCATATAGTGCCAGTAAAGCTTCATCAGATTTGCTAGTACGTTCTTATCACGAAACATATGATTTACCGATAAATATTACACGTTGTTCTAATAATTATGGACCGTTTCATTTCCCAGAAAAGCTTATTCCATTGACAATTACTCGAGTATTGAACGATCAAAAAGTTCCCATATACGGAGTAGGAAATCATATTAGAGATTGGTTACATGTATATGATCATTGTAAAGCGATTGAGCTAGTTTTGCATAAAGGCATCAATGGAGAAGTTTATAATATCGGTGGTCATAATGAACGAACAAATTTAGAAGTGGCAAAAACGATTATCCATACGCTTGGAAAATCAGAAAAGTTAATAGAATTTGTGCCAGACCGGTTAGGACATGATTTACGTTATGCAATAGACCCCACAAAAATAAAAAGACTTGGATGGGAACCGACATATACATTCGAATCAGGTATACAACAAACGATTAACTGGTATTTAGAACACAAATACTGGTGGCAGAAAATTATAAGTGGAGATTATCGTAACTATTTTGATAGGCAATATTCTTTATAAATGAGTGTGGAATATAGAAAAGTAAGTAATAATACAAATTTCATTTAAAATAGTGTAAAATCATTACATTGCTATATTAGAATAATTAAGGAGAAAAAAGCATGACAGGAAATACTCACATCTTAGGCGGAATTGCATCAAGTCTTGCTTTTGTACAAATTACAAATTATGATCCAATAATATTAGTTGGTGCAAGTGTATTTGGCGCGTTACTTCCAGATATTTGTCATACAGGCAGTAAAATAGGAAGGACATTTCCTATCATTTCAAAAATCGTAAACACACTATTTGGTCACAGATCTATTACGCATAGTTTACTTTTTCTGATTCTTATGATATTGCTAATGACAAGATATATTTCAAACGATTCAATTATAGCGGGGATTTTAATTGGTATGATCAGTCACTATATTTTAGATATGTTCACCAAAAAAGGGATTATGTTATTGTTCCCACTGAACATAATGGTGCGATTTCCAATAACAACACGTACAGGAAGTAAAACAGAAAATGTTGTTGCTTTTCTATTATCTCTACTTTGTCTATATTTAGGGTTTGAAACGATAAAACATTCAATTTAATCCAGTTTGTTAAAGATTCAAATGAGATTCATCTAAAATAATATATGGTGAAAATACATCATCCATTAAAAAATAGCTAATCAAAAAGACATTTTTACTTAGTTTAAATTGTCTTGAGATTTAGCTTTTTTTATTGGAAACTATAACTCTATTAAAAGTAAGTAAATACTTACTTTTTTATTGACTTTTAAAGGAGAAAATAGTAATAATAAAATTGTAATGATAATATGCGTTCAAAAGGAGATCATTTATATGAATTTCAAAAATGTAACTGTAGCAGGTAGTGGTGTTCTAGGAAGTCAAATTGCTTTTCAAACTGCATTTCATGGCTATAATGTAAGTGTTTATGATATTAATGATGCTGCATTAGAAAAAGCAAAAGAACGTCTAACTGGTTTAAAAGATACTTATGCAACATATTTCAATGATGCAAAAAAAGCAGCAGAAGCACTTGAACGTTTTACATTTAGTTCAAATTTAAAAGAAGCTGTCAAAGATGCAGATTTAATCATCGAAGCAATTCCAGAATTAGAAAAGATTAAAATTAAATTCTATCAAGATTTAGCAACTGTTGCGCCAGAAAAAACAGTCTTTGCTTCTAACTCATCAACAATGGTTCCTAGTCAATTTGCTGATTATACTGGTCGCCCAGAAAAATTCTTAGCATTACATTTTGCGAACGAAGTATGGAAAAACAATACTGCTGAAGTAATGGGACATCCAGGAACAGACAAAAAATACGAACAAGAAGTGATTGATTTTGCAAAATCAATTGGTATGATTCCTCTTCATATTCTTAAAGAACAACCTGGCTATATTTTAAATTCTTTATTGGTTCCATTTTTAAGCGCTGGTCAAGCATTGTTAGCGAAAGGTGTGGCTGATCCTGAAACAATAGATAAGACATGGATGCTAGCAACAGGAGCACCATTAGGACCTTTTGCTATTCTAGATGTTGTTGGATTACAAACTGCATATAATATTGTTGCTACAGAAGCAAAGCATAATCCAGCAGTACAACCTATAGCTGATATGTTGAAAACTCAATTTATCGATAAAGGGAAAATGGGAAAAGCTACAGGGGAAGGTTTCTACAAATATCCAAACCCAGCATATTTAGATCCGGATTTCTTAAAAGCATAAGATTTGAATTTGTTAGAGCATAATATTAGCCATTTGATAAAGTATTTACTTTATTAAATGGCTTTTTTACATAATGGGAGACTGAATTCAGATTCTACTAAAAGATCATTGAAAAATTTCTCTTCGAAATATCGAAAATATTTCCTAGGGAATAATTATTATTAAAATTCAGAAAAATGAAGTATTTTGTCAAAATGCGTACATTGTTGTCGTAAGGGTGTTTGAATACTAAGACACTTCGAAAAACAAATCAATACTCAGCTGTAACTATAAGGGGATAAGACCTGAACTTTATGATTGGTTCAACTGACACACAATGGATGAAGACGAAATATCCACTGTGTGATGTTTTATTCTTAAATATGCTTTTATAAGGGGAAATTATTTATTTTAATAAAAGCATTGCTTTAGAACGTGAATTGACACCTAATTTACTATATATATTTGTTAAATATACACGAACAGTACCTTCAGAAAGATAAAGCTGATTGGCGATTTCTTTATTTGTTGCACCTTTAGATAGTAAAGTTAATATTTCCATCTCGCGCGATGTAAGTGATTCAAATCGATGATCTGATGAATCAGAACTTTCAAGCAAATAATTTACGTATGAAAGAGGCACCTTATTCTCATTTATACTTTCAAATACTCGATGAATTGTGTTAGCATCGAATGAATAGTCTCATTTTTAATTAGATGATAATCATCGAGAATCATGGAGATTTTTTGATTAATATTGCTAATTTCACTTATAAAAGAATCTATTAAGAACTCTAAATTGGATGGATCTTGAGAAGATAATAGTGAGGAGAGTTCTAAATTGATATCAGTTTGTGTAACTTCAGAAAGCGTATTAATAATATATTGCCAAAATCGCATGGGGTCATTATCTGCTGAATCAATCGATAACCACGCTATGGTTGTATTAGTTTTGTGTAACCATTGACTTAATATTGTTGTCTTTCCATATCCTGCAGGTGCGCGTAGTATTGTCAGTTTTTTTGCATAATCATTATTAAGTATTTTATATAATCTATCACCCACTAAAATACAATAAATTACATATAAATATTCGTAAATTTAGTATAATGTTGTCGAATAATTGAGGCTTTTATGAGAATCCTAATCTGTTAATAATGTTTGAAATTCTATATTATAATTTTGAATTATTTCATAATTATTGGAGATTTAATACAGCACTATTCTATTTTAGTTTTTCTCTTATAAAATATTTTCATAGGGCGTTCTAGAGGGGTAATGTTGATAATGAAGTAGCTGATGATGAGCAATAATATAACAAATGCATAAAGAAGCATACTTTTTGCATCCGAATGGTCAATAATTACAAGTCGAATCATTGCAGTTATACCGATATAGATGAAATACCGTAGTGGGAAGTGATAGTCCTCTTTAAAGTATTTAACAATCATGGTGATAAACTCAAAGTAGAGAAAGAAGATTAAGATGTTCGCAAAAAAGACCTCATGTTCGTGAGTGGTCTTATGATGACTGAAAAGTATTTCGAAAAAAACAATAAGTTCTTTAACCATTAAAATGGCTAAAAATAAGGCTAATATGATCAAACAAATATTGAGAAACCATTGGAGTATTCTTGGAACTAGATGTTGCATTTTTAACATAATCTCCTTAGACTTTTCCATTCGCATCCCCCGTTTCGATTAATAATCTCTTAGAATCTACTATTGAAGTTATTACCTTATATGTTAATTATACAAAATTATTCTAAAAGGAAAAAGGATTATATATAAATACCACGAAAAATAACCCAAATTTGCTTTTGGCTCATTGGGTTATATAAATAATTAAAAAGATATGCGAAAAAGTGAATTTTTATACTTCTCTATCCCAAAATCGTCCTTTTGCAATACCATTAATAAATGGATTAATCTTTAGGCTGGTTAAATCATAAACGCCTGGGGAATTTAATTTTACACGACTGAATTCGATAGATTTTGGGTGACTTAGTGATAAGGCAATGGGCTTATAATGCTTATATGCAGTATCAATAAATTCTAATGCTCGTGTATCGATATTTGAATCACTACTTATTAATAGCACTGCATCAAATAGGGTTGGGTCTGCAATATCATATGTTTCAGAAATTTTCCCTATTTGATTTAACTCATAAATTTTTTTATCGACTAAACAATAATTTACTTTATTCTCTAATAACTTCATCATCCATTCTCTTAATAAAGTTTCATCTGGTGTTCCGTTAAGTAAAATGGCGACCTTTTTTGTATCCGCTTTAAAAATTGTATTGGCCATGCTAAGGGCAGGAGATTTTTTAGTTGAATCCACTTCATGATTTTCCTTAGGTAAAGGAACACCAATCGTATTGGCCACTTCTTCAGCCATTTGTCGATCAATCTGATTTAAAATAGCTACTGCATTGATCTTTACCATCTCAGTTTTACATTTTCCAATTTCAAAACATAGGGCATTTAATAAATGCTCTTTTTCATACGTAGCAAGAGAATTGTAGAATAATTTTGCTTGGGAGAAGAAATCTAAGAAGCTTTCACTTCTACCTCTAATTTGTCGTCCATCCACTTTTTCTTGATAATGCTCATAGCCACCTTCTTCTGGTGGTACTGGAGCTGGTTGATTGTAGTTTAAGGCATTTCTATGATAGCTAGTTTGACCTTTGTGGATGATCATTTGATGCATTCCGTCGCGCTGATTATTCGTAAATGGACATACAGGTCGGTTAATAGGGATTTGATGAAAGTTTGGTCCACCTAGACGTGAGAGTTGCGTGTCCGTATAAGAAAATAACCGTCCCTGTAAAAGTGGATCATTCGTAAAATCAATCCCTGGAACTACATGCCCTGGATGAAAAGCAATTTGTTCTGTTTCTGCGAAGAAATTATCGACATTTCGATTTAACGTTAATTTTCCAACCAGTTTTACAGGTACATCCTCTTCTGGCCATAATTTTGTTGGATCTAAAATGTCAAAATCAAATTGATGTTCATTTTCTTCAGGAATAATTTGTAATCCTAACTCCCATTCTGGATATTCACCTTGATCGATGGCATCGTACAAATCTTGTCGATGAAAGTCTGGGTTTTTGCCGGATATTCTTTGTGCTTCATCCCAAACTAATGAATGTAGACCTAGTTTTGGCTTCCAATGAAATTTTACAAAATGTGCTTTGCCATTCTGATTTATAAGACGAAAAGTATGAACGCCAAAGCCTTCAATCATTCTTAGACTTCGAGGAATGGCGCGATCACTCATAATCCACATGACCATATGTGCAGTTTCTGGATTTTGTCCAACAAAGTCCCAAAAAGTGTCATGGGCACTGGCACCTTGAGGAATATCTGTGTTCGGCTCTGGTTTCACAGCATGCACAAAATCAGGGAATTTTATCGCATCTTGAATAAAGAATACCGGCATATTATTTCCGACTAAATCAAAGTTACCCTCGTCAGTATAAAACTTAGTTGCAAAACCACGAACATCTCGCACTGTATCAGCTGATCCTTTCGAACCTTGTACAGTGGAAAAACGAACAAAAACTGGCGTGATTTTTGACGTATCTGTTAGAAAATTAGCCTTAGTATAATCTTCTAATGATTCGTATAGTTGGAAAATACCGTGTGCACCTACACCACGTGCATGAACAATACGTTCTGGAATACGTTCATGATCAAAATGAGTCATCTTTTCACGAAAATGAAAGTCCTCCATTAACGTAGGACCACGCAAACCTGCTTTCAAAGAAAATTCATCTTCCGTCATTTTTAAACCTTGATTTGTTGTTAAGGGAGATTCATTTTCATTATTGATTGTAAATCTCTTTAATTGCTCATCCTTACTATTAGACATATGATTTCCTCCAAATTATTCGACATAATATATTTATTGCCTAATTTGTCTGTTATAAAACGTTTTGGTATATGTAAATAATGTGTCTAAAAAGGACCACACAGATTCAAATTCAATTGAATACAATATTTAAGCAAAATATATAAGAGGTGGGTGTTCGATAAGTTTGTGATGAAAAAAAGGATGTTCGGTTTATTATTAACATGCTCAATTGGTTTAGCAGGATGTTTTGGAAAGTCGATAAATAAAGAAGGAGTAGATAAAAAGATATCAGAAGATGAGCAACAAGTTGAGGTAATAGCAGAAGGAATTGATAAGAAAGTCGAAGTAAATAATTCTAATGATATTAAAATTGTAGATCCAAATACTTCAGAAGTGATCAGAACCTTTTCTCCTGAAGAGATATGGTTTGATACTAATTATGAAGAGTATGTGAATGAGGTAAAGGATATAGCAAAAGAAATAGCAAGGGGTACCGAAACAACAAAAGGGTATGACCAAAGGATGAAACTTGATAAAATAGGTGAAGATGGAAGTATTTTAAAAGGAAATCCTTTTGTTATTCTAAAAGAAAATGAACTAGTAGATAGGATATTGAAGACATCTGTTATTGGTGGTGTCGTAGAATTACCGATTTATGTAACACATAGTAATTATAATCCAGATGAGGTATCAACATTTAGTGAAGTTGCAGTTGCTTCCTATACAACCTATTTTAATCGTACAAAAGAAAAGAGAAACAAAAATATAGAGCTTTCTGCAAAAGCTTTAAACAATATCATTGTTGGAAATGGAGATCATTTTTCATTTAACCTGATGGTTGGACCGAGGGACCAAGCGAGTGGATATCAACCCGCACCTGAAATTATTAATAAAAAACTGGTAATGGGAATTGGGGGAGGAGTTTGCCAAACATCCTCAACGCTTTTTAACGCAATAGATAAAATAAATGTAAAATATATAGAAAGACACCATCATTCAATCGATATTGGATACGTTCCAAAAGGAAGAGATGCAACGGTTTCATATGGTGCTTTAGATTTTAGATTTCAGAATAACAGCGGTGTTCCGTTCTTAATCAAAACATATTATGGAAACAGCTCACTAACAGTTGAAATAAGAACTTCAAAAAAATATGCGGAGCAATTGTTATTAAATGAATAATGTTATTAGCATTTGTTAAGCGTTTATGAAGCTGCTGTCATTTATGTCTTCAAACAATAAAGTCAATATAAATAAGAGGCTGCCCTGTTGTTAAACCAGGGCAGCCATTTGATGGCTATACTTTTGTATTTCCTAAAACTTGATCTAAATAGGCAATAATTTCATCTTTTCCACCAGATACAGATTGAGCACGAGCTTCATCTTTTTCGAGTTTATTTAGTGATTTTTGTATAACATCATGAACTTGAGTTTGAGGAATAACAACTACACCATCCGCATCGCCAACGATAAAATCTCCAGGTTGCACACTCATTCCACCGACTGCAATTGGAACTTGAATAACACCACCACCAAATTTATTCCCTGCGGCAATCGTTGTACCTAAGCTGAAAACAGGGAAGTCTAATTCCCGAATTGCTTGAATATCGCGAATTACGCCATCAACAACAAGTCCTTGAATGTCCATTCCTTTCATTAAGGAGATAACGAAATCACCTGCAACCGCACGATTTGTATCTCCTTTGGCATCAACAACTAAAATTGCACCGGGTTGAGCGATGCGAATCGCTTCTAATAATGCACCATTTTCTCCGATTGGTAAGCGTACAGTTACTGCACGTCCGGCAATATGAAAGTGATCTTGTAAAGGCTTTATAGCAGCATTTAAATTAGTCGTACCAGCAAGTGCGTCAGAAATAGCGGTAGTTGGTAAAGTATGTAATAATTCATCGATATTAGTCATGTCAAATCCTCCTATGAAATATTGGTTTATATTTTATAGGAGCAGATTATAGGTGGCAATAGTTGGTAGATGAAACTGAGGATTTTAAAGATGAATGAGGATTATAGAAGGATGGATTAAAATTTAGAAAACTTAAATCATAATCAAAGTTGCGTTTAATTGAAAAATTTGAAATGAATTCTTTTCAAAAATTAGTAGAACCACTTTTCTTTCAGTCCCATATGTATATATGGAGGAGGGATAAAAATGGTTTCTACAGAGACATTAATTATTCAAGGGCATTCGTTCACTGCGGTTTCTGTTTTTTTGCCAAAGACAACGTTATTCACTATTTCTAATGACAAAGGGTATATTATGTGTGGAGCTTTAGATGTGGGACTTTTGAATACTAGATTAGCTGACCGTAAAATTGTTGCGGGTAGAGCTGTTGGTGTCAAAACAATTGAGGAATTATTATACGCTCCTTTAGAATCTGTTACGTTTGAAGCAGAAGAACTTGGGATTACAAAAGGCATGATTGGTGAAGAAGCTTTATTGAAGATGATATAAGATACTTACTAAAAAAACAATGCATTCGATAATCGAAAGTGATCCTATTTTAAAGAGGTTTTTGATTAAATACACACTTTTTTGTACAGTCTGACAAAAAAGGAGTGTTAGTAAATGAAAAAAATTCTTTTAATCATTGCAACAATTAGTTTAATAGCAGGATGTTCGGCATCAAAAGAAGGTAGTGAAATGAAAGCTGTTAATGGGGAAAAAAGTGTTACAGCAAAAGCTGATTTTATCAATTCTGAGGGAAAAGATATTGGAACTGCAAATTTAACACAGACTGACCAAGGAGTAAAGATTGACTTAAAATTAAAAGATTTATCTCCAGGTACTCATGGCATTCATATTCATGAAGTAGGTATTTGTGAAAAACCAAAGTTCGAATCAGCTGGTGCACACTTTAATCCAACACAAAAACAGCACGGATATAATAATCCAAAAGGCTATCATCTAGGGGATTTGCCAAATATTCAGGTGGAGGAAGATGGAACTGTAGATGTAGAATTTACAACGAAAGATTTCACGATTGAAAAAGGAGCAGAGCATTCATTATTTGACGATAATGGTAGTGCATTTATCATCCATGCAGACAAAGATGATTATATTACAGATCCGAGTGGAAACTCAGGAGATCGTATAGCTTGTGGTGTAATTAAATAGTAAGGAAAAGGTGTAATGTGTGAATAAGCGTTACACCTTTTCTTATTGATTTTTAATTTTGATCAAAAATAACAGAATTAATAATATGAATAGAGTCCCAATCACCAGATGAGAATTTTGTAATCGCGTATTTTTGGGGGAATAGTTGCTTTTGAATTTCCTTAATAGTAAAACCGTTCTTATGAAGTGTTAAAATTTTATGTTGAATTTCTTCTAAATACTCTTTCTTTGCCGCTAGCATCCTTCGGCCATCCTCTACATATCCTGAGTGTTGACAAAATACATCATCAAATTGATATGCAATTACTTTTTCTAATGATTTGATAATAGTAGGGATACTTTCAGATTGCATGATAACTTTTGTTTTCGGCGTGACATATAGGTCACCTGTAAAAAGTTGTCCCGTTTGGCGATTTAAAAAGGCAAGATGATCCTTAGTATGACCTGGTGTTTCAATAATCTCCCACATGGAATTTCGAGAAGGCATTGTGTCTGAAAAGGGATTAGCGTGAAAACTTTTCCTTCTTCCCCAAAAGAGTTGCCGATATAGGGGATAGTCAGGCTTGTTACTAGCGGCATCCAACGACTTTTTATGAATATAAATAGGAACTTTGATTGTATTCTCTATAAAAGCTGCACCACCTGTATGATCCTCATGATGATGTGTAATCCAAACTTGGTCATAATCTTGTTCCAATAAGAAAGGAGCAAAGTGTTTAAGTAATCTTTTTCCACCAGTATCAATCAGAACCCCATCACTTACAAAACAATGTACATTTAAAATAACCCCTTGAAAAGATAAAACCCCATTAATACTGTTTACACCTTTTGTATTATCCATTTTAATTTTTTTCTTAATTAGCATTTGAAATTTCTCCCTTGTGTTATATGAGATTTTACATAAATCTAAAGGGAATATAAATAATTGTCAAACGAATAGTCAAAACATATAGATTTTTTACATGCAGAACTAAATTAAAAAGGGAGT
>NZ_QWUA01000062.1 GCF_003576525.1 Rummeliibacillus sp. POC4
AGTTATATAAGGATCAAATAAGTGATGATG
The DNA here is from genome assembly GCF_003576525.1 of Rummeliibacillus sp. POC4. Classification (GTDB taxonomy): domain Bacteria; phylum Bacillota; class Bacilli; order Bacillales_A; family Planococcaceae; genus Rummeliibacillus. The sequence continues at coordinate 31 of NZ_QWUA01000062.1, forward strand.
TTTATAAATTTATCGAAGATTATGATCAAATATTAAAAGAAAAATTTTATCCGAATCAAGATCAAATCATACAAGCAATTGAAATTTATCGAAATCATAAGCCAATAATTGATGCGCTTTTTGAAGAAACATCCACACAGTATAAGCAATTACATTTTCAATCAGGGTATCAATTTGAATTCATGACAAAGTATAAAAATACCATTAATTATATTTTCAAACATGGACAAAATATTTTATCCTATAGCTTTGAACAATTCGTTCAACAACAGTTTGATGAAGATGTTCTCTATAATGCTCATCCAACTGTTCCAAACTTGTTACCTCCTGAATGGCAAGCTATTAGTAAAATTCAATTGCGTGAACCAAACTATTGGTTAGGAAAGGGATTGATTGTTTGGTTTGAGCAAACGAATGATCATCGTTTGCGTCTGATCGCTGAAGTGGGACCAATCCAGTATGCTGGACGTCTTTCACTACTCGAAGGATTAGAAACAGTCGGTTTATCTTTTAGAGAAAATTCTAAATTAGAAAAAGCACGTTATACACGAATTTACACGCAAAAAGTAGATGTCAATAAGTGGGATGATATGGAGGAACTCACTCAAGCAATGCTGGATTTGTATAATAGCTCAGAATTTTCATTGTTACGAAAACAAGTAGCGTCCATTTTAAATAAAGAAAAGACTACTAGTGAAAAAGTGAAGGAAAAAGAAGTGATTTCAACTTCTGATGAAGCTAAAGACAAAATTCAACTTGCATTTAAAAGATGGATGGAAATGAAGAACATCCCGGAATCACATTATCGTACTTCTTCAAGAAATCTATCTTTTAAAATCCCGTTGTTTGATGCATTTAAAGAGAAGTTGGGTGAAACAAGAGAAAAATGGTGGTGGGATAATGGACCATTCTTATTTTGGATGAACATTAACCCAGAAAAAATATACTTTACGTTAGAAGTTGGTCCGATTGAAGCCGAAAAACGAGTTTTTCTGATGGAGAATTTGAAAGAAAAGGATATTAACTTTAGTAAAAAGGGATTGTCCCTAGAGGCTAAATATAATCGTATTCATTCTGAAACTATATCAATTGAAGGCTTGGAAGAAGTGGAGTTAATGAATGTGTTCAATGCAATGTACAACAATAAGGATTTGCAAATAATTTTAGAAAAACTTCAAGTGATTTATGATGAGAAGGTTAGTAAAATGGAGTAATTTTCGTTAGTACTAATCCTAATATGTGTAGTACCATATAAAAATCTTAAGAGATTAAAATTAGTAAGGAATTAAATATTTTTATTATTATAAAGAACGTATGTTTGATATAATCTATTTAAGATAGTTGGTACTCAAGGGTGGTTGGCTCACTCCCGCTAAGAAATGGGGTGATGCCATGACAGTATTTGAAGCATTAATGTTTGCAATCGCGTTTGCAACGTTAGTCATTGCAATTCTGTCATTTAATCATAAAAAATAACCCATCCTTGAGTTAGCCGCTCGAATGGGTTATTTTAACCTAATAACAGCCAATCCCCTTAAGGGAACTAACTATCTAATTGACCGTTTGATGGGATAACATCAGCGGTCATTTTTAATTTTATGCTTTTGATAATTTTAGTATACGTGGATATTGTAATTATTTCAATTAAATTAGGGTTATATTGTATAATATGGTAATATATATTGCTGTAATTGTATCAATAGTTAGTATAAGTAGAACTTTTGAAATAGTTGGTTAAGAAGTGCATGAATGCTTAAAGGAATGTAGACTAACTCGAGATGACTTGATGCAGATGTTTTTTGTGATGAGTATTTCAAAAGAAAGAATTCGAGTTAACTTATAAGTAATTTAGATTTGTGGTAATAGACAGTTTATACAGCACGATGTACATCAATTCTACCTTTTTAAGAGAAGTATCTATTAATCTAAGAGGTGATATGATGAGAATTCCAGAAGCAAGGCTGAATGTTGGAGCAAATCCTACTTTAATATCTTTATCAGATGTATCACGCGAAAAATATTATAAAGAGCTCAGGGGGAATCTGTATTGTCCAACCCCAAATTGCAATGCTAAGTTAATCTATAGTAGTGGTGAAAAATCTCATTTTAGAACATGGCAATATAATTTACATTCCCAAAGTTGTCAATATAGATTTGATCATTACACCGTCGAAAAGGAACAAGTTGCAGCTGTTGATGTAATTGTTGGAATTGAATTTGAGCGTAGACAGAAAGCATTAAGTGAAGCATATTCCATCTTAACAATGTCGGAAGAAGAGAAAAAGTCACTTGAAGAATTGAAAACTCAAAATATATCAAATCACAATCCTAAAAAAAGTGGAAGAAAAGAATCGCAAGGTATACAGTTAACATTATTTGATGAGCAAACGGCTAGACAACTATTAAAAAGAAGAGGTCCTAACCTAAAAAAAAGAAAAGTTTCTCAGCTAGATTCATCTCATATAGGAAAGAACTGCTTATTGATGGGCTACATCAAAAAGGTAAAACTTCAAGGAGAGATTGCAACCATCACAGTTTTAGAAGATCAAAAAGAAATAAAGGTTGTGTTTGAAGAGGCATTTATTAAAGAGCCTAAAAACAGAACATATCTAAATAAATTTGATACAATAGAACGTCTGTTAAAACGTCAACAGAATATACCTTTTACTGGGATTGGGGAGGTAAGGCGGAACCACAGCACTCAAGAATTAGAGTTTGTTATTTACTTCGGAACAGATTTTAGAATAGACAACACCGATCTATATGCACTTGCAATTCGAATGATGTAACGAGTGTCTTACGTTCATAACAAAACATTTTATAAAGAACGTATGTTTGCTATAATAGTATTTGAGATAGTCGGTACTCAAGGGTGGTTGGCTCACTCCCGTTAGAAAGGGGGTGGTGCCATGTCAGTATTTGAGGCATTAATGTTTGCAATCGCATTTGCAACGTTAGTGATTACAATTCTGTCATTTAACCATAAAAAATAACCCATCCTTGAGTTAGCAGCTCGATGGGTTATTTTAACCATAATAACAGCCAATCCCCTTGAGGGAACCAACTATCAATTTGACCGTTTGATGCTCTAACATCAGCGGTCTTTTTTAATTTATGCTTTTGATAATTTTAGTATACGTGGAGATTATATAATTTTCAAGAAATTCAAATTTCGAGTAAGTGTTATAGATCTTCCGCGTTTTGAGTAAAACTCCCGCGAAATTCCTCCAACCTTCCGCGGTTTTGTGCGAATCTTCCGCGATATTCATCTAAACTTCCGCGAATTTCATTTTCATGCCCAAATCCCCGAAAAATTCAGATACGTAGATAAATATTTTATAGAGATTGATAGGTTATAATCTTATACTAAAAAACAATTATCTATGAAATGGATATCTACTGAAGTAATGGTGACTAGTTAATTTTAAAAATAGTTTGATAATTTTAAATATTTTTATTATAATGATAAAACAATAGGAGGTTGATAACATGGATATGTTAGAAAAGGTTGGTAAGTTTGCTGGGAATACATTTGCACTTTGGGTATTGTTACTAGCAGGCCTTGCATTATATTCTCCCGATCTATTTACTTGGATTGGGCCTTATGTATCATTGTTACTTGGAATTGTCATGTTTGGTATGGGGATGACATTATCCGTAGGAGACTTTAAATTAGTTTTGAAGGAACCAAAAGGTGTTATTATTGGTGTTTTGGCGCAATTTATTATCATGCCATCTTTGGCATACGTTTTAGCAAAAGTACTACAATTATCACCAGAAGTTGCAGTCGGCGTCATCTTAGTAGGATCTTGTCCAGGGGGAACAGCTTCAAATGTTATGACATTCCTTTCAAAAGGAAATACTGCTTTATCTGTGACAATCACGTCTATTACTACTTTACTTGCACCTATATTGACTCCAGCTATTATTTATTTTTTAGCAAGTGAATGGTTAAACGTATCAGCAGGAGATATGTTCCTTTCTGTTGTTAAAATGGTATTAATACCAATTATCTTAGGAATCATCGTTAAACTTATTTTCAAAAATAAAACCAAAGCTGTGAATGGTGCTATGCCAATTGTTTCAGTAGTAGCGATTGTTGCAATTGTTGCTGCTGTAGTAAGTGGAAGTCGCGATAAAATTCTTGATACGGGATTATTAATCTTTGCGGTAGTCATTTTACATAATAGTTTAGGTTTGCTACTCGGATTCTTTGTAGCCAAATTATTAAAGCTAAATTACGAAGATCAAAAAGCGGTATCAATCGAGGTAGGTATGCAAAATTCAGGACTTGGTGCAGCTCTAGCAATGGCGCATTTTAGTCCGTTAGCTGCAGTACCGAGTGCCATTTTCAGTGTATGGCACAACATCTCAGGCCCAATACTAGCATCGTATTGGGGATGGAAAGCAGATCGCCAAAAAGAAAGAGAAGAATCTACAAAAGAAAAAGTAGAAGAGCATCAAGCTTCATAGATTCTAGATATTATTATACAAGTGCTAGGAGCCTCACAGTTGAAGGTATAGATTTAATGACTTCTCAACTGTGTCGGGTGCCTAGCACTTTTTTTCAAACAGTATATGGAACTTATATACACTTAGATAGAATTAGAGATTTTGCTTTTAATAAGAATGGAATTATCTATTTAAGATAGTAGGAACTCAAGGGTGGTTGGCTCACTCCCAAAAAAGGGTGTGGTGCCATGTCAGTATTCGAGGCATTAATGTTTGCAATTGCATTTGCAACGTTAGTGATCACAATTCTGTCATTTAACCATAAAAAATAACCCACCCTTGAGTTGACAGCTCAGCTTGGGTGGGTTATCCCACAAATCATAGCCAATCCCCTTATGGGAACCAACTATCTAATTGACCGTTCGATGCCACAACATCGACGGTCTTTTTAAGTTATGCTCTTACTAAGTCTAGTATACGTAGAGATTATATAATTTTCAAGAAAAGCAAATTTCGAGTAGGTGCGGACCTATCTCAATATAGAATATAGTTTAATGATATAAAAAGTGGAAAATAATCAACTTCATAGATTCTGCATATGATTTATACAAATGCCAGGCACCTGACAACTGAAGTAATAGATTGAAACGACTTAAATTATGTAGGGTGCCTGGCATTTTTTATTAATCTCCATAGCTACGTGAATCATTAAAAAGACTTAGTATTAAAGATAAACCTGCAACAATTCCAAAAATATTTGAAGAAGATGTAACATTAATAAGCCAATACAAAATAGATGAATTAGCTATAAGTTCAGGCAAATCTTTAACATATGCGAGTGTTGGATATGTAAACGATAGTAGTAGAGCTGGTATTGATATACACCATAATAATGATGGATTTATATTAAATGTCCATTTCTTCACGAAAATAAGAGAAAGATAGAGACCAAATACAATAGAGACAATTAATTTAAACCAAATCAAAGGAATTAAAGAAAATGTTTCATTCGCAGATTGTTTTATTTGAATTTCATAACTAAAACTGAGTCTAGCTAATACGATTAGTCCGATAATCCATAGAATTTTCCAAAAATAAGATAGCCAATTATTTCTTGTCATTTAAATCCCTCCTTTTCTACTATACGTTAAAAAAGGAGATAAAGTTTCAAAATTCTATAATAAATCCGATATATGTAACTTATAGAATTAGAGATTTTACTTTTAATAAGAATATACTTTTGGTATTGTCTATTTATAGTTGGTGCTCAAGGGTGGTTGGCTCCCTCCCGTTAGAAAGGGGGTGGTGCCTATGACAGTATATGAAGCATTAATGTTTGCAATTGCATTTGCTGCATTGATGGTGTCAATACTTTCATTTAAAAACCATAAAAAATAACCCATCCTTGAGTTAGCGGCTCAGATGGGCTATTTACTCCATACAGCCAATCCCCTTAAGGGAACCAACTATCTAATTGACCGTTCGATGCTCTAACATCGGCGGTCTTTTTAATTTATGTTTTTGATAGTTATAGTATACGTGGAGACTGTATGATTTTCAAGAAAAGAAAATCCCGATTAGGTATGGACACATCTTAATAATTTTCAAGAATATAGCTTACTTTCTTATTCTAATTTTTAATTTAGAATTGAATATCCGCTACTTTCCTCCAAACTCCCGCGGTTTTGAGTGAAACTTCCGCGAAATCAGACCAAACTCCCGCGATTTCAAAATCCCACATTCAGGATACCCCGTCACTTATTCCATATTATCTTCCGAAGTTCTTCATGTAATGCTGTCCTTCTCGGATACATTTCCTTTAATTGTTCGGTGATTTCTTTCACATCGGTTTCATATCCAGCATCACAAAATTGTTGAAGTGCACCTCGCAATATTTGGTAACCACTACGATTCGCTACAGTTATAGCTTGTTTCTTGATGTCTTGATAGAATAATGCTTTAACTTCTTCCGAAAAATCCTCTTTTAGATAAGTGGAATACGTATAAATGCGGCTCGGAGATTGTTGACAATAGTTGAGCAGTTTTGCAAATTCTCTCTCATTAATAAGAAGATCAGGGTACCATGAAGGATAGTTAGCTAGTTCATCAAATGCAACGATTAAATCTTGGACGATGTTGCTCCATTCCGAGTGATCATACAATTCTTTTAGTTCTTGATAAAAATACAAGTCTCCTTCAGCAGCAAGCATAAAGGCTATTCCACGCATAGCTTCTTGATTTCCTAACTTTTGATGTGCATTATAAGCATATTGCTCCCATTTTGAGCGTAGTTTTACTTTTCCAAAATCACTGTCAATTCCTTCTGATGCTAGTTTAAGTGCTTTTTCGAAATCTTCATCCTCAAATGCAATGTGGATTAATGTTTCGCGAACGTGCGGATTTTGTCGATGCTTATCTATAAATAATTGAATCTGTTCTTCATCTTGTGAAATAATGAGCGCACGGAGTATTAAAGCTTCTGCTTGTTCTCCAAAATCTTCACTATTGAAAGATATCTTTGGAATAGTTGTGCAATAAGCGTTTGAAAATACTGGGTCTTCACAAAATGGTAATGCCTGTTTCAAAAGTTCAAGCTTCCAATAATCCTCTTCTGTTTCAATAGCAACGTCGAAAAGTTTTCTTAAGATATCTTCTTGCTGTTCGATGGAGCAACTAGTAACCCCTTTAGGAATAACCTCATCTAAAAGGCTAACGCACAATTCTAACACTTCTTCTATCATCAATGTATGATTTGAAATATCATAAAGTTTAGCTGTTTTTGAAAAGCAGAGTAGCGTAAGCTCACTGGCTAAATGAAGTTCTCCTTGTTTGATCAAATCATGCACTTGGTTAATGACTTCTTCTACACCAATTAATACTAAGTCCTCTTCACTCGATGAGATATACCCTTTCTTTAATGCATTTTTCATTGGTTTTAATATAGTCTTTTCTGCTTTTTTTAATAGATTTGTTTGCGAAATAGTATCATTCATAAAAGATTTTAAAATTCTTTGCTGGAAATGTGAATCCTCATGAGCTACATCTAGTAGAAAGTGAATAAGTGAATCTTTTGTTTGTTCAATAAGAATCGTTTCTAGTGGTGGATGGTTGAGCACCATTTTTGGTTCGTCTTGCAATGCGTAGAAAACAGCAACTTCGTGTTTGCAATAAGTACCATCATAAGGACAGTTGCATCTTGAAGATGTAATCTCTTCTTCAGATGATAATTTCACATGAACTGTATAATCATCCGTTCCTTCTACGGTTGCTTCCCAATCTGTGTTTGTCAATTGAGTAAGTTCAACTATATGCCCATTTTTAAAATAATTTTTCCCTCGTTTCACGATTGTACTGGAAATATAATTTTGGAAATTCGTTAAATTCATGTACAGTATATCCTTTCAGTTTTATTCATTTTCATAATATAAAAAATTAGTCGTAAAGAAGGCAATCGATTGAAATTTATAAATATATAATACACTATTCAAATTAGAAGGTTTTACTTTACGTGCAAGTCCAGGTTTAGAACTAGTAGATCTTGAGGCTTTTTCATATTATTGCTAAGATATTTTTAAGTAATATCGCCAAAATACATATTTCTAAAAACAAAAGTAAATGAAAAATTTAATTCTAACGTCAAGAGATCGGGGTCTTACAATGTTAAAACAAGGAATCTACGAGGAAATCATAAACCAAAAGCTAAAACAAGAGATGCGAGATTAAGATATAACAACTTTTGATATTGGTAAAGAAAAGTTGGATGTAGAAGAAGCTAGAAAATTACTTTCTTCCTATATATCACTAGTTACGAGAAAAGCACTTCGTTTTGTACGAGACAACGAAAAGAATGATCCAAAGCAAGCACTTGTTGATCAGATTCGTACATGTAATGACATTATTAGAACGTTGAGTGAGCGTTTGGATGATGAAGAGTTTCGTCAGTTGCAAATCGAAGAGGAGGGGGAGGTCCTTACTTCCATCTATTCACGACTTAACTCTGCTAGAAGCTTGAAAAAGCGTGATGTCATACGTCCTGTTACGCCACTTTCACAAAGTTCTCTATTTACTGGTTCCAAATATGAACCCAATATGTTGGAGGAAATGAAGAAGGAAATTGTAACAGCTAATTCCATCGATATGTTAGTTTCGTTTATAAAATGGAGTGGTCTTCGTTGTATTATGGAAGAGCTTCGAACGTTTACCTCAAATCCGGAAAATAGACTTAGGATTATCACAACTTCTTATATGGAAGCAACTGATTTTAAAGCTATCCAAGAATTAAGTAAACTTTCGAATACTGAGATCAAAATATCATACGACGTGGATCGCACAAGACTTCATGCAAAAGCATATTTATTTGAAAGAGAAACAGGATTTAGTACTGCGTATATTGGATCATCTAATTTATCTAATCCAGCTTTAACTTCTGGATTAGAATGGAATATGAAAGTAACGGAAAAGGATTCTTTTGATATTCTCGAAAAATATAGAGCGACTTTTGAAAGCTATTGGAATGACAATGAGTTCAAACTGTATAGTGCTGAAAGTCAGGAAGATCAGCTTTTATTAAAAAGGGCATTATCAAAAGCTAAAGTAAAAGAGGAAGAGGAACGCTATTACTTATTTGATATTCAACCTTATTTTTATCAAAAAGAAATTTTAGAGAAGTTACAAGTAGAAAGAGAAGTATATGGGCGAAATAAAAATCTACTAGTTGCTGCAACAGGTGTAGGGAAAACAGTTATTTCGGCTTTTGACTTCAAACAATTTAGAAAAACGCATCCGTCTGCAAAATTATTATTTGTTGCCCATCGAGAAGAAATTTTGAAACAAAGTTTAGAAACCTTCCGCGTTATTTTAAAAGATCCGAATTTTGGAGACATACTGGTACGGAATTATCAACCGGACTCATTTGACCATTTATTTGTTTCAATCCAAAGTTTTAATAGTAAAAAGATGTATGAACGAACTACTCCGGATTATTATGATTTTATTATCGTGGATGAGTTTCATCATGCAGCTGCTCACTCGTATCAGAAATTATTAGAACATTATCACCCTAAAATTCTGCTTGGTCTAACAGCAACACCAGAACGTATGGATGGAAAAAATATATTGACTTACTTTGATGAAAGAATATCTGCTGAAATGCGATTAACAGAAGCGATTGATCGAAAGTTACTAAGTCCATTCCAGTATTTTTGTGTGAGTGACACTGTCGATTTAGACCAATTAAAATGGAGTCGAAGAGGTTACGACATTAAAGAACTTGAAAATGTTTATATTTCAAATGATTTACGAAGTCGTCATATTATCAAAAGTATCTATAAATATGTCACAGATATTAATGAAGTAAAGGGACTAGGATTTTGCGTATCTATTGAACACGCCAAATATATGGCGAAATTCTTTTGCGATGCAGGGATTCCGGCCGAGGCTCTATATGGGAATGTTGACTCAAAAATTCGAAATGAAGTACAAAAGCGACTAGTTAGTGGAGAGATAAGGTTTATCTTTGTTGTCGATCTATATAACGAAGGGGTAGACATTCCAGAGATCAATACCATTTTGTTTTTACGGCCTACAGAGAGCTTGACGGTGTTTTTACAACAGCTTGGTCGAGGACTGCGGTTAGCGGATGAAAAAGAATGTTTAACGGTTTTAGATTTTGTTGGACAAGCTCACAAAAATTATAACTTTGAGGATAAATTTAAAGCGTTAATAGGGAAAACAAAACATTCCGTACGTCATTATGTTGAGAATGGATTTTCACAACTACCGAAAGGATGCTTTATTCAATTAGAAAAACAAGCGAAAGAATATATCTTAAGGAATGTAAAGAGTAGCCAAAATACGCGTAACAATCTAATGGCGAAGATGAAATATTTTGAAGCAAATACGGAGCAAGAATTGACACTGGCTAATTTTTTAAATCATTACCATCTTTCTCTTTATGATTTTTACGGAACAAGTGGAGATCGTAGTTTCTGTCGTATGAAAGTACAAGCTGGTTTAGCTGATGATTTTGAATTTCCAAATGAAAAGACATTAACAAAACGAATTTCAAAATTATTTCATCTGAACTCAAGAAAGTTTTTACAATTTATCATTAACTATATAAAAAACTCGACGATTCAATCATCTGAAGAACAATTAATGCTTGCCATGTTGTATTACACTTTCTATCAAAAACATCCAAAAGATGAAGGGTTCGAATCAATTGAAGGAGGTATGGACAGTATCTTATCCATTGAACAATTTAAACGAGAAATTTTAGAAATTGTCGACTATTTATATGAATCTATTGATTTGATGGAAAAAGAAAATGACCTACACTTTGAATGTCCGTTAGGTGTCCATAGTAAGTATACGACTGCTCAAGTACTTGCGGCTTTAGGGTATTATAACGAAGAGAAAAGTCCAACATTCCGAGAAGGTGTAAAACATTTTGCAGATCATCATCTAGATATCTTTTTCATCACATTAAACAAGTCTGAAAAAGAATTTTCTCCTTCTACTTTGTATGAAGATTATGCGATTAACGAACGACTTTTCCATTGGCAAACACAAAGTGGTGTAAAAGCAGATAGTAAAACTGCAAAACGTTATATCACACATAAAAGAAATCATCACCAAATTGCATTGTTTGTACGAAACTATAAAACCGAAAATGGCTATACTTCACCATTTGTATTTCTTGGAACAGCCGAATATGTAAGTCATTCAGGAAGCCAACCTATGAGCATCATCTGGCGATTAAATGAAGAAATGCCAGCTTATTTAGTTCCAGTAGCGAATAAAAATATATTATAAATAGCATTAAATCTAAAAATGGGGAATTGTTTCAATCAGGAACGATTCTCCTTTTTTATATCGTGACGGGATTGAATTGAGAAGATCTGTGAAACAGCCAAAATAAAAAGGCATTAATTTCTATCAGTACTTCGTGATTTTATAAATGATTAACTTTTGTAAAGAAGAAGACAAAGATTTGTCAGTAAATACATATTGACATGTAGATAAAATTTATCTTAATCTATATATGTAATATATTAGAAAAAATAGTATATTATTAAAATTTTTGAATGTTATTATGAACTATTTTTTAGTGAAAAAGTAAATGTAATCGTTTTAAATGACTTTATGAAAATAACAGTAAACTAATATGCTAAAAAAGAGATGCATTCTTTCCAAGAGTATCGTGCATCTCTTTTTACCTTAAAAGGAGAATTGTGATGCGGTGGAAATGGTTGTTTCACTTTTATTGTAAGCAATTTGTCAAAAGTAAGTTATATATGGGTGCGAGTATAGCGCTGATTATCCTTGTCATAAGCCGGATCATGTTGCATAAATTTGATCAATTTCATATACAGGATTTTGGCAATTTACCGTCGGAAATCAGCGGCGTTGTCCAAATTGTTTCCATTTTTTATATGATTTATGCCTATCAAGTCGTTTCCAATGAGCTTCAATATGGGATTCAGACCTTTTTTACAGATGGGCATCGGATTATGGTCGAAAAAATTTCAGCGATGTGGGTGGTGCATAGCCTTTTTCAACTAGCATTAGCCATTATTACATATGGATTCTATAGTTTTTATTTTTTAATCAATGGGCTAGGCATGACTTTTTTATATGCAGAATTGTTTCGCTTCATCATGACCTTTTTGTTAGAACCGATGATTCTCTATTTCTTTATGGGGATCCTAGTAGCGATTATTTGTGGCAAGCGTAAAATCAGCTTCTTTTTTATCGCGGTTGGATGGATTGTCACGGGAGGAATGAATTCAGAATTTTTAGGGTCTATTTTTGATAACATCACGGCAAAGGATTGGAAGATTCTGCTTTCATTTAGTATGAGCAACATAAACAGTGCTTATAAATCATTTATTGGTTATGATATTAGCTTGGCATATGAATTGCGCTTTCTATTTTGGCTGTTTTTATTGAGCGAGTTCTTTTTTCTTCTCTCCCTTCGATGGGCACAGGATTTTGCCTTACGAAAGCGGATCCGAAATCTCTTAATTGTTCTTCCGATAGTGCTACTGATCGTAGGGAAAATGGCGATCTTATGGATGCCAAATATGTGGAATAATGCGGATTACGATCAAGAAGTTAAATATTATCAAAAGCTTTCCCATTCAAAAAGCAAGACAAATGAAGCGTATGATATCCGGCAGTATGTGATGCAACTAGATGGGAATCAGCTACAAGTAACAGTGTCACTAAAGAATATGAGGACAATAAGGCCTACTTTTCAGCTTTATCACGCGTACGATATTCAGTCGATTACCAATAATCATCGAGCGGTTTCCTATGAACGGTATGGGGATCTGATTACCCTTCATTTAAAGAAACCAGTTGATCAATTACAATTTACCTATACCCTCCGATCAACAAATTTTCATCCTATTTTAAGAAATCGAAAGTTACTCATTGGAAATATAGCTTGGTATCCAAAGAAAAATAATGATCAAATGTATCGTATAAATAGAGATGGAATTGGTGTCGGTTTTATTCCCAATAAGAATAGCAAAGCAGTTAAGATGACCATTCAAACGAAAGACAATCTATTGTTTATCAATTTACCGAAAAAGGGTGGCGTTTATGAAGGAAAGGCTCAGGCGGTCACATTGATCGTGGGGCAAGGGAAAACGTTGGAAACAGGGGGTTACCACATAACGTATCCTAGTGATTGGCCAGATATTACAGAAAGTGCGCCCACCTTTCTTACCTTTCAGGAAAAGCTATTGACATATGCCAAAGAAATTGGTCCAACCGTTGTGAATCGATTGCCTTCGAAGATTGTGTTAACTCAGAATATAACTAATGGAGTAGCTAAATTAATAAATGAGGATCATTTCGTTTATGATACTAGCTCATTGTATCCATTAGCATCTAAGGATACTTTGGAAGGAATTCCTACAGAGATGATACCGATCATCATTGCACCGAAAAAAAGCCCATTCTATGATGCTTGGCGCCTTGCAGCAACCAGTTGGATGAATCGTAAACTCAATGTATTAGATCAAATTCAATTTAGGTGGGATTTAGAGGATTTCAATGTCCCATCTGTAAAGGAAGGTACGAAAGTTTTAGAGGAATTTCAAGGGGAACCATTGAAAGAGCAACAGGAATTTTTGAAATACTGGTATGCACATATGGAGGAAGCGACTACCTGGAAGGAAATTCATAGTTGGCTAAAGGGGAATCGAAAATAATGGACCTATATATTAAAAATCTTTCAAAAAAGATAAAAAAACAACCGATATTATCGCAATTATCGCTTCATATAACGGGGATTTATGGCCTCTTAGGACCAAATGGAGCAGGAAAAACAACCGTTATGAAAATTATTGCAGGACTATCCAAGATGGATGATGGCGAAGTTTTTTTAAATGAGGAACTCATAAGTAGAGGAACTTATGTCAAACGAGTAGGTTCCATTGGTTATCTACCACAAGATTTTCAGTTTTATCCGCAGCTAACGATTTTTGAAGTTTTAGAACATATTGCAGTTCTACAAGGAATTGTCGATCCTTCTCTTATTGCAACAGAAATTGATGCAGTATTAGAAGTGGTCAATCTTTCTGAACAAAGACATAAAAAAATTCATGAATTGTCTGGCGGAATGCGTAGAAGAGTGGGAATCGCCCAGCTTCTGCTAAGAAAGCCATCTATTTTGATATTCGATGAACCAACAGCAGGGCTAGATATTGAGGAACGAATTCGCTTTCGCAACTTATTGAAAGTATTGGGCGGTAATCATACGATTATCATTTCCTCCCATATCGTAGAAGATATTGAATTTTTATGTACGAAAATTGGTGTCATAAGAAAAGGAAAGAAATTATTTGAGGGTGTACCGGATGCGTTAAAAGATTATGCCAAACATAAAACATTCGATCTGCTGATTTCTAAAGAAGACTTGGATGATTTTATTTTAAAGCATGAGGTTGTCTATTTGGAAGAACAAGAAGAGAAAATTCGTGTAAGGATTTTGAGTGAGGATGATGACATTGGAAAGTCGGTTAGTCCTCGATTGATGGATGGATACCTAGCGCTATTACAAGAGGATTTGCTATGAAGAAACTTTCCTACTTATTCAGGTTTGATCTAAAATTACAGCAGTTTTTCTTCTTTCTTCCATTTATTGCATATGCTTTAGCCATTCTTTGTATCTATATATCGCCAGATGAGAATCGTGACTATATTTTTTTCCAGGTATTAGCTGTTAGCTTTTGTGGAGTCCATTTACTCTTACATTATAGTTATTTATTTGATGAGGGAGCAAATGAAATTCTTTTGCCCTATTATCGTCAAACCGCTTGGCTAGATCTTTTACGTTATGGGTTAGTAGATGGGCTTTGTATAGCGATTGTTTTTTGTTTTGTCGATCCTTTTTTTCATACCCCACAGGTAATGGCCCATACGATTCTTTTAGCATTATGCTACTTTTTAGGAAGTAGTGCATTGCTTATGATCATCAAAAACTTTGAGATTACCATTTCCTGCATATTAGTTTATACAATCATGGAAATTAGTACACAGGGAACCTTTATGCCATGGCCTCATATTTTCTTCTTTGTCTATCCTTATGTCGATTTATGGGTGAGATTGACGTATATCTCACTTGTCATAGGTTTAATTTTATCAATTGTTATCATTAGTCGATTTTATATAACAAGAAAGTAGATTCGTAAAACGTCTTTAAAATAATTTTTCATCATGGGAGGGAAATGACTTCAACCATTCTTATAATACATTTAGGAATACAATCTAGTAGACGGAGAATTGTTTCAATCATAAACAATTCTCCTTTTTTGCTGCAAAAATTATAAACCAAACCCTCCACTTAAACACCAGCGAAAAAGACTTTGCTAAACTAGCGATACGGTTTTAATAGGAGGGCTTATGAATGATTGATACAAAGGAAATGAAATATTTTGAAAATACATTATTGAGCCTTGAGAAAGCATATAAAAGGTTATCGAAGGATATTACAAATCAAGATCAAAGCTTCAAAAATTTACAAAAATATATGATTGACTATAAAAGTGAATTGGATAAATTTGAAGTATATGATTATCAGCAAACGTTAAGCATGATTGATCAGCAAGGGTTTGCGCAAGTAGTGGAAAGAGAGAATATTAAAAAGTTAATCGATTCTCCATATTTCGGCCGTTTTGACTTTGTCTATGAAGGAGAAGAAAGAGAGGACGCAGAAAGCTTTTATATTGGAAGATTTGGTTTTAGAGATGAAGAAGGGAATCCACTTATCTATGATTGGCGTGCACCTGTTTGTAATATGTACTATGAATTTGAACTCGGTGAAGCATATTATGATGCGATGGACCGACGTTTTCATGGCGAAATTATTGGAAAACGTCAGTTCAAAATTGAAAACTCTAAGATTATTTATGCAATAGATAGTTCTCTTACCATTCAAGATGCTGTTTTACAAAAGACGTTAAATGAACATGCAAATGAAAAAATGAAAACAATCGTCACATCTATTCAAAAAGAACAAAACAAAATTGTGCGGAACGAATCGGCTTATAATGTCATTATTCAAGGAGTGGCGGGATCAGGGAAAACAGCGGTTGCCTTACATCGAATTGCATATTACTTGTATAAGTATAGGGATACCCTGCAAGCAAGTCGAATTTTCATCTTGTCTCCAAATAAGGTATTTGGTGATTATATTTCTTCTGTATTACCAGAACTTGGGGAACAACCAATTCGTTCATTTACCTTAGATGAGTTGACGACAAATCTATTGTCAAAAACGTATACTTTCACATCGTTTGAAGAAGAAACGAAAAGGATATTAACAGATCCAACAGGAGAGTTGGCAAAAAGAGCAGGGGCAAAAGCAAACGGTCAATTTGTACAGCAATTACAGACATTCTTAGAAAATTTGAATGCGCATTTATTTAAGAATGAAACTATATCGATTGCAGATGTTGAGTTTACAGGGGAGTATCTGTTACGTCGCTTCGTACAGTATGCTAAAGAACCGGTTTTTACACGTTTGGAACTAATGGCTGATGATGTGATTCAAGTTCTTAAATCTAAGCGGAACGGAGAAGGAAAATTCCCAAGTAAAAATGAAATTATAAAGCGTTTAAAGAAACGCTTAACTTATACAACACCCTTCGATGTGTACGAAGCTTTTATACATGAACTAGGGGACGAGCTATTTCATTTCAATAAAAAGCATTTTGAATTTAACGATGTGTATCCTTATCTATATGTGAAAATATTTTTTGAAGGAATCAAAACATATGAATTGGTGCAGCACTTCGTATTAGATGAGATGCAGGATTACACACCCATTCAATATGCAGTTCTTGAAAAAGTGTTTACGTGTAAACGAACAATCATCGGAGATTTTAGTCAGGCACTTCTTCCATATGAAACGATTTCAAAGAAAGCATTTGAAGAGATTTTCGCGAAGTTGGAATACGTGGAACTTACAACAACGTACCGATCTTCTTATGAAATTGCGATGTATGCGAAGAAATTTATGCGAACCGGTGATATTAATCCAATTGCTCGTCACGGAGAAGCCCCAAAAGAACTACCATATGAAACACTCAATGAAATGATGACAAGTATTCATAAAGCTATACAAAATGATTATCAAACAACCGCCATTATTTGTAAGACAGAAGCAGATTTAAAAATCATCAAAGAACAGCTTAAAAATGTTCCGTATCATCTATTAGACGGACAAACAGAGAAGTTTGAAACAGGGCTACTTTTAACAACGATTCAATATGCAAAAGGATTAGAATTCGACGCAGTCATTGTTCCATTTGTCAATGAAACAAACTATAAAACCACATTCAACCAAGGGTTACTTTATATTGCTACAACAAGAGCAATGCATGAACTAACAATGTTAGTAGATACAAATAACCCTTCCCCATTATTGTAGCTTTTCTAAAATTGCAATGATCGACAATACGTCTTTCATTGCTTTTTTTATATTCAATTCAAGTTCATCTGTTACGTGATAAAATTCATTTTTGAATTTTGGTGAGTTTAAAAGAGTATGAATATCTATCTCTTGTTCAACTGATTCAATCTCTTCAAAAAGATGATGGATGCTCGAAATAGAAAAATGGGCACTACGAAGCGTGCGGATGACAAGTAACTTTTGGATATCTTCCATACCATATTGTCGGCGATTTTGTCTATTTCTTTTTACAGAATATAATCCATTGCGTTCCCAATTACGAAGTGTCTCTTCTGTTAGTTGTAGATGATTAGCGACTTCTTTATGTGTGAATGTTTTTGTAGAAGCTGTTTTCTCATGTAGGATTTTATTGGCAATTTGAACAGCTTTTCGTGTGTATGCAAGCTCCGATTTTAAAAATTTCAAATAGACATTTGCTGCCTCTATGCTTTCCGTAAACTTTTCTTGTCCACTGAGACGAACGATTTTCGTCGCCATTTTTCGCAAATTATTTTGTATAAACTCTTGTTTAAAGGCAAGCCGTGCAATGTACATTTGTTGCAAATGTATATTTGAATACACTCGATAACCATTGGATTTTCGAGGAACTGGCGAGATAAAATGCCATTCTTCATAAAGTCGAACAGTATTCGGATGAACTTGTGCTTTTTTTGCAATATCAATTGTTCGCATTTACAAAACCCCTAATTAGAATTCCTTGAAGAATGTTTATTTTAAAAATTAATTTTAGCACATTTAACACTATAACTATCACTCCAGAGTAATTATTAATATCTAGTAGTTAGAATTCATAAAATGAGAGATAACCACTACAAAGTGATTTTATTAATCAATTATTTTTGATATTAAATAAAATTATGAAATCGCTTAAATTTATGGATTCTAGGAGGCTAAATACAATGATTCAAACCCAAAAAATTTTTACAGTCAACTCACCAAGTACCATCATATACGGAAGAAACTCATTTGAAAAGGTAGGGGAGTATGCAAAAAAGTTAGGTACGAAAGCTTTAATCATTAGCGATCCTATTATGGAGAGTCTAGGTTATGTGGATCAATGTTCTGCTTATTTAAAGGAGCAAGGATTAGAAATGGTTTCATACCTTGGCGTTAAGTCAGAGCCGGTGGATACGTATGTATCGGAAGGCCTTGAATTATTTCAAGCGGAAGAATGCGATGTCATTATTTCTGTTGGTGGAGGCAGTTGTATCGATGTTGCGAAAGCCATTGCAGTTGTGGCCACAAATGGAGGATATATCGGGGACTATATGAAAATGCAGAAGATAGCTGAAATAACACCAATTCCTCATATCGCTATACCGACTACAGCAGGAACGGGATCAGAGGCAACAGATGCGACCGTCATTACAAACACGACAAATGATGTGAAAATGATGATTAAGCAACCTGCTTTTTTACCGAATGTTGCGATTGTAGATCCTGTTTTAACGTTAACTTCTCCTCCATCTATTACTGCTGCTACTGGAATAGATGCACTAAGTCATGCCATTGAAAGTTATATTTCACGATTGGCTCACCCATATTCAGATATGCTTGCATTATCTGCAGTTGAACTCATCGTAAAAAATATCTTGCAGGTGTATGAAAATGGGAATGCTCTTGATGCACGCGAGGCGATGTCTATTGGTTCATTGCAAGCTGGAATTTCTTTTTCAAATGCTTCTGTGGCATTAGTTCATGGCATGTCGCGTCCGATTGGAGCACTTTTCCATGTCCCACACGGAATTTCCAATGCGATGTTACTACCAGCTGTTTTGGAATATTCAAAAGATGCATGTATTGAGAGACTAGCAGATTTAGGAAAATTCTTTAATCAAGATGAAATAGAATTATCAAAAGAGGAATTAGCAAATCTTTTCATTCATTCGATAAAGAAATTGTGTAAAAAGATGAAAATTGGCAACTTACAGGAGTGGGGGATAGAAAAAGAAGCCTTTTATGCAGCGATTCCGAAAATGACTGTCGATGCCTTGGCGAGTGGAAGCCCGGGAAATAACCCGAAAGTACCTACAGAGGACGAGTTAGTAGAGTTATATAAAACGGTATATGCGTATGAATTCTAAATTTGAAAATATCCTAGTAGGAATTAGGTACAAACAAAAAAAACCCATCATTGCTACTTGATGGGTCATTGCTAGTTTAGATATTTTTTTATGGATGGGTCATTGCTAGTTTAGATATTTTTTTATGGATTAAAAGGAAGCCCCAGTTGTGCAAAAGGAAGTCTGAGTTGTACAAAAGGAAGTCTGAGTTGTGCAAAAGAAGTCCAGAGTTATACAAAAGGAATCGGGAGTAACAACTAATTCTCGTTCTAAAAAGACAGAACGTTGTGTTGCGCTTTGCGATGAACTCATTTATTTCAAACTTTTAATCGCATAATATAATCCTGCTTCTTGATCGATAATAGGGGTAATCCCTTCTTTTTCGATTAATTCATCTGACTTTTCTGGATCTTTTACAACTCCGGTATATAGTTTAAATTGTTGCCCCTTTTTACTTTCAATTTCTACGTTTGCATCTAATTTTCCTTGCTTCGATTTGACTATGATTCTGTTTGCAATCGTGTACCAACTATATTTTTTATTCTTTTTAGCGATTTGTACTACGTTGATACCTTCTCCTTCAGGCACTTTGAATTTATAAACGACAAATCTTTCGCCATTTAAATCTAGCATTTCTAATACATCATTTTCTTTAATCTCTTCGTCTTGTAATCCATATGCTATCGCTTTTTCTTCACTATTAAACCATTTTAAATCACCAGGTTCTTTTGCTTTAGAAGAACATCCTGTGAGCAAAAATAAAATGAATAAAGGAAATATAATTTTTAGAGATTTAATCTGCTAACAACTCCTTTAATGTTTCATTTGATATACATTTTATTTTACCCTTAATTTTACATAATTAGAATATTATTTTTAATTTTTACAAATATTTTTTGTAAAAATATAACATTTATATTTATAAAAACTAGTAAAATACAAATACTTCATATTTCCATTCAAGTTAGATAATTAAGATATAAAAAAGAACATAAATTTAAAAAATTATGTCACAATTCTAATATTTCATGATAGAATGTATTTTATACAAAAACAAAGTGTTTTCTTGGGTGGAAAGACATCATGTTTTTTGCATTAGAAGCACAAGAAAAAGGGGTAACAGTATGAAAAAACTAATTAGTAAATGGAATGCTATTAGTCTCGTAACTCGTATTATTATCGGTATTATTGTCGGCGTTATTGTAGCTTTAGTATTTCCAAAAGCATCGTGGGTTCCTATTCTAGGTACTTTATTTGTAGGAGCACTAAAAGCAGTTGCACCAATATTAGTATTATTACTTGTGATGAATGCTATTGCTGGTCATAAAAGTGGTAAAAAGACAAATATGTCTACTATCATTATTCTTTATGCAATTGGTACATTTTTGGCAGGAACTGTAGCAGTTATTGTAACTGCCATCTTCCCGGTTCACCTTACATTGAAGGAAAGTTCAGGTGATTTAAAACCACCAGGTAGTGTTTGGGAAGTTCTTCAAACACTTCTACAAAATGTAGTTGCAAATCCGGTAGATGCATTGATGAATGCAAATTATATTGGTATTTTAGCTTGGGCTATTGTATTAGGTGTAGCATTAAAACAAGCTAGTGAAACAACAAAAGGGGTATTAGTTAACTTTTCTGATGCCATTTCTAAGGTAGTACAATGGGTTATTAATCTAGCACCGTTTGGTATTATTGGTATTGTATTCGATGCGATTGTAACAAACGGTCTGTCTTCACTATTAGAATATGGAAGACTGTTAATCATTTTAGTAGGATCTATGCTCTTTATCGCATTAGTGGTTAACCCATTAATCGTTTTTGTAGCAACACGTCGCAATCCTTATCCACTTGTTTTGACTTCACTAAAGGAAAGTGGGATTACAGCGTTCTTTACTCGTAGTTCTGCAGCAAATATTCCGGTGAATATTAAACTTTGCGAAAAACTAGGATTGGATCGTGATACGTATGCAGTATCTATTCCGCTAGGCGCGACTGTTAATATGGCAGGAGCAGCAGTTACTATTTCTGTCTTAACTTTAGCTGCAGCTCAAACATTAAATATTCATGTAGATATTCCAACTTCAATTATTTTGATGGTGGTAGCAGCCGTTTCTGCTGCAGGTGCTTCTGGTGTTGCAGGTGGTTCATTGTTATTAATACCTCTTGCATGTAGCTTATTTGGTATTCCAAATGATATCGCCATGCAAGTTGTTGGTATTGGTTTTATCATTGGGGTAATCCAAGACTCTTGCGAAACAGCATTGAATTCATCTTCAGATGTCGTCTTCACAGCAACAGCACAATATGCGCAAGAACGTAAAAATAAATAAGATAATTCACTAGGGATTGGTACCAATAACTTGGGAACAGTCTCTAGTTTTTTTGTAAAATGATAAAAATTCAGCTCTGATCATTAAGTTGATTGGAGTTTTTATTTTAAAAAATATTTGTCGTATTATATCTTGTAAAACTAATAGCATAGAAATATACCGTTTTTTGTTGAAAAATAGCGAATTTAGTCGATGGTAATAGAGAAGTTTATTTTAGGAGGAATTACTTATGTTATCAAAAGATATTTTCGAGAAACAATATATTGCAGGTGAGTGGAGAGATGGTAAAAGTACAAATAAATTAATCAATTCTAATCCATATAATGGTGAAGTTATTGGTACATATAAAATGGCGAATGTGGAAGACATAGATTTAGCTTACCAAGCCGCAAAGAATGCAAAAGAAGAATGGGATCAGGTCAACCCTTATCAAAAACGGACAATTTTAGAAAATGCAGTGAACTATATTGAAGCAAATGAAGAAGAAATAACAAAAATTATTATCGAAGAATTGGGTGGAACGCGTTTAAAAGCAGCATTTGAAATAGGCCTAGTCAAAAATATTATTAAAGAGGCTGCTACTTTCCCAATAAGAATGGAAGGAAAGATTTTACCTTCAACTATTGATGATGTAGAAAATCGCCTTTATCGTATTCCAGCAGGAGTTGTTGGTGTTATTAGTCCATTTAACTTCCCATTCTTCCTTACTATGAAATCAGTTGCTCCCGCATTAGGAGCTGGTAACGGTGTTGTATTAAAACCACATGAAAATACACCAGTAATGGGTGGAACATTGATTGCGAAGATTTTTGAGGAAGCAGGTATTCCTAAAGGTTTACTGAATGTTGTCGTAACGGATATAAGTGAAATAGGGGATAGTTTTGTTGAACACCCAATCCCAAGAATTATTTCCTTTACTGGTTCTACAAAAGTAGGCAGTCATATTGGTCAATTAGCAATTCAAAACTTTAAAAAACCATTATTAGAACTTGGTGGCAATAGTCCTTTCATCGTGTTAGATGATGCAGATTTAGATTATGCAGTGAATGCAGCAGTATTTAGTCGCTTTACACATCAAGGCCAAATTTGTATGTCAGCGAACAGAGTATTCGTACATCGTTCTTTATATGATGCATTTTTAACGAAATTTGTGGATAAAGTATCACAACTAAAAGTAGGGGATCCACAAGACCCGTCAACAATCATCGGACCAGTGATCAATGAACGCCAAGCAAAAGGTTTAAATGATTTAATCGACAGTGCAATTGCAGAAGGAGCCAAAGCCATTTTAAAAGGAAACACTGTGGGCAATCTTGTAGAACCAACCGTTTTGATAAATGTAACACGTGATATGAAAGTAGCACAAGAAGAGCTATTTGGACCTGTTATTTCAATTACTCCATTTGATACGGAGGAAGAAGCTATTCGTATGGCAAATGATACGAAGTTTGGGTTAAGTGGCGCAGTTCACACTTCAAATATTGAAAGAGGTGTTCAGTTTGCCAAAAAAGTTCATACAGGTATGATTCACGTAAATGATATTACGATTAATGATGAGCCAATTGTTGCATTTGGTGGCGAAAAACAATCAGGAATCGGTCGTTTAAATGGGGAATGGAGCTTAGAGGAATTTACCACTTTAAAATGGATCGCTGTTAACTTCGGAAAACGTATATTACCATACTAATTTGAGATATAGGGAGAATAACGATGAGTCATATTTTAGAAGAAGAGCTTTTAAACAAAGAAGAAAGAAATGAAATTTTAGATGCATTTATAAAAGTTGCACCTTATTTAAAACGATTAGTCCAAGATGATATTACAATTGGTATTTATGATACAGAAAAGCTCATTATCAATGTACCTGGAGATACGTTTAATCTAAATGTTAAACCTGGTGATCCATTGGTTGAGGGAGACGTTATAACAGATGCAATTAGATTAAACAAAGATACTGCTATGATTGTACCTAAAGAATTATTTGGATTTCCTTTAGTAGCTAGAGCGATTCCTATTCAAGACCATACAGGTAAAGTCGTTGGAGGAATCGGACTTGGCACAAGCTTAGCATCTGCCAACCAATTGTCCGAAGTAGCTGAAAGTCTTTCGGCTATCACAGAACAAACTTCAGCTTCTATCAATGAAATTGCCAATTCTGTAACGAATCTCGCCAACCAAATGGGAGACGTATCGGACCAATTAAAAACAGTAACTGCAAACTCAGGAGAAATCAAACAAATCTCTGTAACAGTTAAGAATCTTTCAGACCAAAGTAATTTACTTGGTTTAAATGCGTCAATCGAAGCAGCTAGAGCTGGCGAATATGGAAAAGGATTCTCCGTTGTAGCAAGTGAAATTAGAAAACTAGCACTTAACTCAAAAGAAAATGTAGCTAAAATTGATGTGATTATTCAAGAAATAAATGATTCCATTAAACAACTAGATCATTCTTTCTCAGAGATCAATACAGTAACTGATAGCCAAGCATCATCGATTGAAGAAATCTCAGCTACTATGCAAGAACTAAGCAGTAATGCTATGGCATTATCTAAAATGGCTGAAAATCTTATCAAAGCTTAAGTAGTGTAACCTAATATCATCATCAAAACTAAAATGTCCCGTAGTTAACTAACATTACGGGACATTTTGTCGTACAAAATTATAATAGAAAATAATGTTGAAAACGATTTGCCAACCATTCTCAAATTTTTGAAAAAGACTATACAGGTTACTTAATTTCATTTAAACTTAATTTTCATAAAGATACAAAAAAAGGATTATTATAAAACGAAAGGAGGAGAATAGGTGTATCTAAAACGAGTTTCGTATTTAAAAAATCAGGTATTAGATTCTTCTAATTATCCTTTTAATATTCCATGGGTAGAGAATTTTGAATCTCTTGATTTTCGGAGTAATGTAACGTTCTTTGTAGGAGAAAATGGAACTGGGAAATCGACACTATTAGAAGCGATTGCGGATAAATGTGAATTTAACGTGGCTGGTGGAAGTAGAAATAATCTTTTTGAAGTCGCTAAAGCCGAGTCAGTATTGGGGGATTATATTCGCTTATCTTGGAGTCCTAAAGTAAATAGGGGCTTTTTTCTTCGCGCGGAAACTTTCTATCATTTTGCAAGTTACATTGATGCATTAGAAGATCCAAATAAATATGCTGCTTATGGAGGAAAATCGCTGCATCACCAATCCCATGGTGAATCGTACCTTTCACTGTTTATGAATTCATTTGGAGGAAAAGCAATCTACTTATTGGACGAACCAGAAGCAGCCCTTTCGCCATTAAGGCAACTAAGTCTTATGAAGATCATCAAAGACCTAGAAAACGAATCGCAATTTATTATTGCCACCCATTCACCAATTTTGCTCGGTTATCCAAATGCTACAATCTATAATTTTGATCATGCAAAAATAGAAATGATAAGATACGAGGAAACAATGCACTATATTTTAACGAAACGTTTTATAGAAGCGCCTGAGCTAGTTCTAAAAGAATTGTTTAGAGATGATGAAGATTGATTCATTATTTTGTCCATTTCTTGCTGTGTTCAAAGATTGACAAGGGTGCAAGATCCAACTCAAGTATTGAACTTGCACCATTTTTCACTGATTAACCAAAGAATAAATCAAGTATATTCGATCCAGTTGATGATTTTTTATTATAAAACTCAGAATAGCCACAATCCCTACAGTAGACAACGATAAACTGATTGTGCTGAATGTCAAACATTTTAGACAAACCAGTTCCAGTCATCGCAACTTCCTTCTTCTCTGCATTTCTACTGCCACATTTAATACAACCTTTGTTTTCCATAAAGTCGCCTCCCTTTCTATAATTCATATACGTAAGAAAGGCAAGTTTCGTTTCAAAATTTTAGTATAAAATAAATTGGGATACATTCATATGAATCTTCATTTATGGTAAAATTACCATATAAATACAA
This sequence comes from Rummeliibacillus sp. POC4, assembly GCF_003576525.1. Classification (GTDB taxonomy): domain Bacteria; phylum Bacillota; class Bacilli; order Bacillales_A; family Planococcaceae; genus Rummeliibacillus. The sequence goes on from NZ_QWUA01000062.1 coordinate 25,820, forward strand.
GGTGCAATTGGAATGGCTCTATAGATAGTAAATACATACTTATCCCAACTAACTGTAGGGGGTGGAATGCGTGAAACTAAAAAATGCTATATTGCTAATAATAATTTCTACTATACTAGCTTCTTGCAGCACACCATTTGGGCATATTGGTAAATGTCCTGATGCCGAGATAAGCTGGATAGATGTTTTGAAGATAAATGATATAAAATATAAACATCGGTCAGATTTAGTTGATGAAGAGAATAATTCAGTTATTGAAAAAGGAAAGAAATTAGGAGAAGTTAGCTATAAGATGGCTGGTAAAGCTTGCAGTGATCATAAGCTGAAAAACGGTGATGCAACGTTTCTTGAAATAGGAACACCTATTTATGAAGTAAAGGGATATCCAGACTCTTTCATGGTATTTGCAAAGGACCGAGTATTTATCGTAGAACAAAACAAAAAAGCTAAAAAAGCTAAAGATTTATATCCACTAAAAGACTATGTGCAAAATATTTATCTTCTAAGCAATGAAGATGACAGTAGATTGCACACTTTTTCATCAGCATCAACGAGCCAATTTATCAAAGAATGGGGAAATTTAAAAGTAAAAAGGAATGTTGACTATAAAGATGACCCCATCTTTTTAGAAATCGAATTGAAGAATGGAGTATTATTTAAACTTTTATATTC
>NZ_QWUA01000063.1 GCF_003576525.1 Rummeliibacillus sp. POC4
TTTACTTGTAATTAAGTAAAATATAAAATGAAAATGATTTTAAAAAAAGTACGCACTTTTTTGATAGGTACTACCAGAAAGGATAGTGTGAATGCATGGGGATGTCTGACTATAAAGAGATGGGGAACGTTCGAGAGACACCGTTCGGTTATACATTATCAATAATTGGCGGTAAATGGAAAATGCTAATTATTTATATATTGGCAGAAAACCAAACAGTACGCTTTAATGAATTAAAAAGAAAATTGGGGACGATTACCTTCAAAATATTAAGTTCAAAGCTTAAAGAATTGGAAGCAGATGGGATGATTATACGGAAGGAGTATCCACAAATCCCACCTAAAGTAGAATATAGCCTTACACATAAAGCAGAAACCCTTTTGCCTGCTTTGGAGCAGTTATGTGAATGGGGATTAAAAAATAAAAAGGATTAATTTCCCACTATTATTAGTACTAAATAAACTTGAGGTTGATATAAGACTATCCATCAGAAAAATGAAATTCTAAATTAACGGACATCTATAGTAATTTATTGTAAAGTTGATGTAAGATGTCCATTTATAAAAACGACTAAATACTTTGGCGCGCTATCCCTAAACCTTTTATTAAAGTAAGCGCGAAATATAATTAACACATAGGTTATTTGATGTAGTATCTTAATTCACAGATTTATAGGGTAATGAGTAGCTATATTTCTAACAAATCATATTAGTACAAGAACCATCCATGTTATGTGTAGAATGAATATCCCGCTATATAAGAACATGACGAAAGAAAGAACTACACGCCAAACATTCGTTAATCTTGTAGGAAAATTTGATTTCCACAAAGACAAAATGACGCAAGATAAGCAAACTTTTATACCAAGAATCGTTAATGGAGAAAACGAACTCATCAGTGGGTTCGCTTCTTCAATCCATTGATTGCTGAGTCCCCAAGCCGTACAAATGCCATCAATTAGATTTAACACCAAAATGACCAACAGCATCCTTTTGATATCGAACAAATGAATCGTTGTATATCACTCCTCGCTATAAGCGCAAGCTCTCCTTGTCGCACTTTTCTTTCAAACTCTCCATAGGATGTTCTTTTTTATCAAGTTATTAAACAAAATTAATGAACTCTTTTGCATTAATCGCCAAAAGCCCAATCATGACTCCTACGCCGACTATTAAATACATCACATTGTAAAGATTTTTCTTGGATTGGTTCGCGGAAATAGCTCAATTTCAAGGCTACTTGGGATCAAGCTAACCCGTGAGAAGTAGGTCGCCTCCAGAGTGCGCCAGCCTTCAATTTATGTGTAATAGAGAACACTAGGTAAATTAATGAGAAGTAACGTTGATAGGAAAGATAAAAACACTTTTTCTTTGAATGAATGCATTAAATCTTTAAGTATCGGTTTCTAGTTAGGATGAATGAAATCATGATGACGCCCCTGTGAATGGTGTTATTAGTATAGGAAATTTACCTTAGATTTATATATAAATTTGAAAAATACTCGAAATTAAATAATTTCACTATCGTCTTATAAAAAATAACAGAATTTTCCGTTTTATTTATTTCAGTTAAAGAATCGGAAAAATTCTAGAGCATTGCCCCAATAAAAGGTTGTACAGAAGTATTCTAAAAAGAAAAAGCAAACAAACGTTGGTAAACCAAAGTTTGTTTGCTTACTTAATAGATGGCTCGAATTAGCGACCTACACCTTGAAAATGTTCCATCCAATTTTCTTATGATGGTGTTCTGACGTTCATTGATAGTTTCGTGATGTAATCCTTTAATTCGTGGAAACTTTTTACAGACGCAAAATAGCTATAAATCAGCCTAAAAGAAAGAAGAATGATTACGGTCTATCCCAAAGTATAGTCATTATTAGAAAGAATCCGATGAATACAATAGAGACGAGTATTAATGCAATTAGAGATAATGTTTTCCAGATGCCCTTTTTTGAAATAAGTGTAAAGATCCAAGATAATATATATGAAAGAAACATAATTTGATATAAGTAATCAGAAAAAAATTTGAATTGAGACCCTAAGAAAAGTGAACTGATACTAAAAAGAAGCAATAATATTGATAAAATCCCTGTATACTTCCTCATTGAAACCTCCGTTAAAATCCATTAATAAATCCCTCTAAAATGTATATATGGTATAATTATGTATTATAAATGCGATATTCTATTATTATATGTTTATTAAATTGAAAATTGAATTATTTTCTTTATAAAAATTTCGCGTGGGTGGAGGTACTTATGAATCAATATAATTGGGAAGAGGATTACAAATCAAACGACATTTTATGGGGATTAAAGCCAAATGAAGTGTTGACTAGATATGTAAAATTACTACCGGATAACGGAAAGGTTTTGGATATAGGAATTGGTGAAGGTAGAAACGCACTATTTTTTGCGAAGCTTGGCTTTGAAGTAGAGGGGATAGACCTCTCGCAAACTGCAGTTCAAAGATGTAAAGAATTATCTAATAAGTATGGTGTTCAGTTAAAAGCAAGTGTAAATGATATTCTATCATTCGATATTTCTTCTGAAAAATACGACTTAATCATCCTATCAAATGTATTAAATTTTTTCACTCCAGATGAAATAAGCAAAATTATTAATAAAGTAAATACAGGCTTGCGAAAGAATGGACTTATTTACATAACTGCTTTTAATATAGCTGAACCTAGTATTGAAAATATAAAGAAAAAGTATGAAGAAATAGATGAGAATACATATTTTAATCATAACAAAAACATGAATCTACATTATTTCACGGAAACTGAGTTTAAAGGATTAGTTTCTGAATATGAAATTATTAGTTTTTCGAATTCATATTCATTAGATCTATCACACGGTAAGCCACATTATCATAGCAGCTTTGAAATTTTATCGAGAAAATAAGGGTGGAGGTGATTTAATGGAAACGAATATAAAAGGTATCAATCATCTATTATTTTCTGTTTCGAATTTAACTCGCTCAATTGAATTTTATCAAAAGGTATTTGGAGCTAAAATATTAGTCAAAGGTAAGAAAACTGCATACTTTGATTTGAATGGTATTTGGATTGCCTTAAACGAAGAAACAGATATTCCAAGAAATGAGATTCATCACTCTTATACACATATAGCCTTTTCGATTGATGCAGAAAATTTTGATGCCATATTAAGCAGATTGGTTGAATTGAAAGTTAATATTCTACCTGGAAGAACACGTGATGAAAAAGATAAAAAATCTATATACTTTACAGATTTAGATGGTCATAAATTTGAATTTCACACAGGTACATTAAAAGATAGGTTAGCTTATTATAAAGAAGATAAAAAGTATATGGATTTCTACGAATGAAAAAGCCGATTCATGTAATTTAGAATCGGCTTTTTGCTTCTATTTATTTAAAAACGTATTAATTGCTTCATTCGCTAGTTTTGTTTGAATCACATCTGTCATCGGAGGATTATATAATCCTGCACGCACGTTTAAATAGTAACGGTGCATTGGATTTGATTCAGATAATGCCCTTGCCCCTACAATTCTCATCGCAAGATCAACAACTTTCATCGCCGCATTTGTTACGTGAATTTTTGTTACTTCTAAAGGCTCTTTAAATGTTGTTTTATCATCACAATGTTCATATCTCTCTATCGTTCCATATAGCATATGTCTTGCTGTTGTAAGAGTTAGTTCCATTTCTCCTATCATATGCTTAATATTAGGCGCTTCAGCAATTGGTTTACCTAAAGAAGTTGGAATATAAGATGTAGCAAATTCCATTGCATAGTTTCGAGCTGCTCTTGCTATCCCTATATAACATGCTGGAATGTGTAATTGCCAACCTTTCGTTCCTTTGGCTCTTTGATCGCTTGTTTGTAAAATGTATGTACTTGGAACACGTATATGATCTAATATCAACGTTTGACTGGCAGTTCCTCTCATAGCAAGTGAATCCCATGAATCTTCCAACGAAATGCCTTTAGTATTACTTGGAACTAATATAGCTTCCACTTCGTTATCCTTGTTTGTCGCAGTAATGATAAAATGAGTAAGAGCTGGAGCAGCTGATGTGAAGATTTTTTGTCCTGTGATGATTAACTCATTACCATCCTTTACAACAGTTGTCGTTGGTAACGCCCCACGAGTTGGACTCCCTGCATTTTTCTCAGAGGCAGCCGTATTAACAAGTCCACCATCTGCTATGGCATTTAGTATAATTTTAGCTGCTTCTGGATTCCAATGTTGACTTTCCACATATTCTAGAATCGTACCATTTGACCAACCAAGAGCAAGAGCAGTAGAACCACAACCAACTGCAATGGTTTCTTGAGCTAGAATATATTCATATAAGCCAAGACCTAGACCACCATATTCCTTAGGTAATGTCAATTTTGTATAATCTATTTTTTTTAAATCCTCAAGATTTTCAAATGGAAAAGATCCTCGAATGTCTAATTGAGGTTCACGCTTTTGAAAAACAGGGATTAAATCCTCAAGCTTTGCTATTAAGTCTTTTTGAGTATTTGTACGTATAAAACTTTCCATGATAACGCCTCCCAATCTTTATTCATATCATACATCTTATTCCTACTTTATTTCTATGCTTAATGTGAAAATTTGTCGAATTCGAGAAAGCTTGTTATGACTTAAAAAAATAGTATGTTATCATAGAACCAGATTATCTTGAAAGGAAGATATTAATGAATTCACCATTCACATTTATACATTCTGCACCAAAAGATATGGAGCACGGGAAATTATATCCTGCTATTTTTTTAATGCATGGTATGGGAAGCAATGAACATGATTTACCAGGATTATTAGATGACATTAAAGATCAATGCCATATCTTTAGTCTACAAGGTCCAATCATACATGAACCAGGTTACGCATTCTTCACAATTGAAGAGTTTGGCAAACCACATCAAAAAGTATTCGATCAAGTTGTCATTCATATTATGAATTTTATCGAAGAAGCTCTTACAGAGTATTCCATAGATGCAGAAAAAATCTTTTTAATGGGATTCAGCCAAGGTGCTATTTTAGCAAAATCTTTAGCCTTTGCTATGGGAACAGAAAAGTTGGCTGGAATAGTAGCATTAAGTGGTTATATTCCCGAGTTCGTTAAAACCGAATACAAAAAACATTCTGTTAAAGGAATGCCAGTTTTCATATCTCATGGTACATATGATATGGCACTTCCATATCAATGGGGAGAAGCAAGTAGAGACTTTTTTATTGACCAGGGTGCAGACGTAACATTTAAACGTTTTGAAGACGGTCATGGTGTTACTCCAGAAATCGCTAGTTCATTGGTATTGTTTTTAAAAGACCATATGAAAAAATAATAAAAATATTAAGACCATTTTCTTATATAGAAAATGGTCTTTTCCTTTTTTGTATATCCATAATATAACATTGTTACCATCGTGGTCATAAAGATATATACATAATTTTACATGTAGGTGCTATACTATTTCAGGTGTCGTAACCGGTATCTATTGATAGTTTATCCATGGAAAGTATTAATATATTTTACATAGAATAAATATTTTAAAAGACATTAGAAGATGCACTAATTAGATTTAAATCATTTAATCTATACAAAGGGTATATTAACTATATTACGCATAATTTAGCAAAGAATAATATTACATATGAGATTCTAGGTAACTTATTTCATATATTAGATATGAGTATTTACAAAAATTTAAGGATTAAACCTAAATACAAATTGATGTAAAAAACATTAAGCAAAGTTAGATTAGATAAATAAATCAAAAAATTTAAACCAATACTCCAGGATTTTTAGGATGAAATATATGGAAATGATTAGTTATTAAGTTCGTTTGATTTAGGTTTTTAAAACTATATAATCACGAAAATCATAAGTCAATTTTCATATGATGTTAAGAAAAAATAGAATACCATTTAAAAATCATAGAAAACATTTATTTTACGCTAAAAATTTTGTTGTAAATAGAACTTGAATGACAGTTCATTCATTTTTTGATATGTAATATTGAATTATTTATTCTATTCATTTTTTATGCAACTATCAATTGCTGTACCAAGACAACAAATAAATGAATAAAAAGAAAAAGGGGATTTTTAATTTGTCATTTAAAAAGTTATCTAAATTCGTGTTAATTAGTGCTATTGCAAGTTCTGCAGTAACAACCTATTATGTCGAAAATCCATTTAATATGCAAGAATTACAAGCGAAGGCAACAACTGCGAACTATATTACAACTGAAAATGTTAAGTTTCGTCAGTCAGCAGGTTTAAATGGTAAACTACTCTTTGTATTAAAAAAGGGAAATAAAGTTAAAGTTACGTCGACGAAAAAGGTTGGTGGCATTTACTGGGCAAAAATACAATGGCAAGATCATGTAGGTTGGATAGCAAAAGATTATTTAAAATTATATCAGGAACCTAAAAGCTCTACTACAAATGTGAAAGAAACTGTATCAACAACAGCGAATGTCAACTTACGTAAATCGGCATCAACAAAAACGGCTAAATTGGCAACAATTCCTAAAGGAACAAAGCTTACTGTTTCAAAAATCACAACGTCAAATAATATGAAATGGGCTTATGTAAGTTACAATGGTAAAAAAGGCTGGGTTTCATATTCATATCTAAAAAAATATCAAGCCACAACATTAACGACTTTATCGGTAAAAGAAACAGTATCAACAACAGCAAATGTTAACCTACGAAAATCAGCGACAACAAAATCAGCTAAATTGGCGTCAATCCCGAATGGAACCAAACTTACTGTTACAAAAACCACAACGTTTAATAATATGAAATGGGCTTATGTAAATTACAATGGAAAAAAAGGCTGGGTTTCATATTCATATCTAAAAAAATATCAAGCCACAACATTAACGACTTTATCGGTAAAAGAAACAGTATCAACAACAGCGAATGTCAACCTACGACAATCAGCCTCAACGAAATCGGCTATTTTAGTGACGATTCCTAAAGGAACCAAACTTACTGTTTCAAAAACAACAACAATTGATAATGTGAAATGGGCTTATGGAAGCTATAATGGTAAAAAAGGCTGGATATGTTCTTCATATTTAAAAAAGGCAACTACTACAACAGTTAATAAACAAAGCTTAGTAACTAATAGTATAATTTTAGATGAAAAAACAAACTTATATAATGAGCCTGATAAGAAAAGTAGTATGATTGCTATTATTCCGAATGGTTCAGAATTAGAAATAAAAGCAACAAAAATTGTTAATAAAGTAAAATGGGCAAACGTACAAAGTAAATACTTAAAAGGCTGGATTGTAATGCCAACACTTAAAAACTAAGTTAAAATTTAATTCAGAATAATAAAAAGAGGTTGACATTTCCGTGTTGAATCTTTAATATAACAGTTAATAAATGGTTCGGATGGATAGCAATTTCGGTAGCGAAATTGGTCCGTTGAGTTGAGATTAGAATAGTTAAGCATAGCTGAGAAATTGAAGAATAAGAGTAGTAGCATATTTGACATTGTATAGAGAGTCAGCGTTTGGTGCAAGCTGATCAATGCATTATGTGAATGGCCTTATGAGAGCATCCGTCAAAACAACGTGAGTAACGGATGACGTCTAATCCTCGTTACGGATTTAAGGGGGAGTTTTAAAACTTCAACTTGAGGTGGCAACGCGGTCAATATCGTCCTCATGAAAGAGCATATCTTTCATGAGGGCTTTTTTATTTAAAGCTAAACGATTTCAGTCTTTTTTCTCAAATTTGAACATTCATAGGAGATGATTTTTGATGATTGAGCAAGAAAATTATAGAACGACTGTAAAAAAGCTAAATGGTGATTCTTTAACACCTATCCTAATCTTTCAAAGGTTAAAGGGAAAAAGGAAATTCTTACTTGAATCTGCTGCAAAGTTTCAAGAAGAAGGCAGATACTCAATGATTGGCGTTAACCCGATCAAATCGTATAGCGGTAGTGATAATAAGCTAATAGAAAAACAATTTTTTACTGGAAAAGAATACAGTTATGAAGGAGATTTACTATTACTTTTAAAAAGAGTGATGCCTAGAATCACTGGTCCTTCCGAGTTTCCTTTTACTGGGGGCGCAGTTGGATATATCTCATATAATACAGCGGTGAATTCGCAGCATCCTAATACCTTAAATATTCCGAGTGTAAATTTCTTTATCTATGAAACGCTTATTATATTCGATCACTTGCAAGATGAAGTGATTATTATTCATACAGAAGTAAATCCAGAACAACAAAAAGTTGATTTAGATTATTTAGTTAAGGAAATCCAAACGCCGCTTACCGATAAAGAAGAGAAAGGTTATGTGCTTTCATCTTTTACAAGCGACATTTCAAAGGAACAATTCTTAAAACAAATAGAAAAAGCAAAATCTTATATTCTGGATAAAAAGGTTAGTCAAATCGTGATATCAAGACAGCAACAAGCAACTTATTCAGGAAATGCATTTTCTATATACAGAAAATTAAGAAAACAAAACCCATCTCCATATATGTATTACATGGATTTTGATGATCATATTGTTTTAGGTACATCACCAGAAAGTCTAATTAAAGTCACAGATGATGTAATTACTGTAAATCCAATAGGTGGAACTAGAAAACGTGGCATGAATGAAGCGGAAGATCAACTTCTTGCTAAAGAATTATTAAATAATGCTAAAGAACAAAATGAACACGGCATGTTATTAGAAGTAGCCAAAAAGGATTTACTTCAAGTGATTCAACCAGGAACATTGCAAGTAAAACAATATATGAAATTAGAAAGATACGAGCATGTCATGCATTTAGTTTCTACTATTCAAGGAAAGTTATCGCCTGTTTATCACTCATTAGATGCTTTAATGTCAACTTATCCTGCTGGTGCGATAACAGGTTTGTCAAAAAGAACTGCAATAGAATTAATCGATCAAATAGAAACTGCTCACCGGAATATTTTTGGTGGAGCAATTGGATATATAGGTTTTAATGGCAATATCGACTTTGCTATTACCATTAGATCGATGCTATTAAAAGATGGAATTGCTTATATACAATCTGGGGCTGGTATTGTCGAAGATTCAGAAGTGGAAAGAGAATTTGAAGAGACAATCGAAAAAACAAATTCTTTGACCGCATTGTCAAATGTTGAGTAGAGCTGAGAGAGGAGAGGTTGTCAATGCAACAAGCGATTGAAAAGGTTAAAAACAACAAACATCTATTTTATGAGGAGATGTTAGATGCCGCAAAGGAAATGTTCCAAGATGATACACCACTTGAAGAAATAGAAGAGTTTTTGATAGCTTTATCGAAAAAGGGAGAAACCGCTCAAGAAGTTGCAGGTCTTGCCACAATCATGAAATCATTTGCTTTATCGGTTCCGGCTGAAATGGATCGTTATATGGATAATTGTGGAACAGGAGGAGATGGGTGCAATAGCTTTAATATTAGTACGACATCTGCTCTTGTTTTAGCTGCTGCGGGGGCTAAAATTACCAAGCATGGAAATCGTAAAATTTCAAGTGCCGCTGGAAGTTCAGATGTACTAGAAGCATTAGGCATCCATACTGATTTGACTATTCCAGAAACTCTTAAATTATTGGAACAAGAAAATGTTACTTTTTTATACGCACCGAATGTGCATCCAAAGCTAAAACGAATTGGTCAAGTAAGAAGAAAAATTGGTAAACCGACAATATTCAACTTAGTAGGGCCGTTAACAAATCCTGTTGATTTAGAAACACAATTTACTGGTATATATCGACAAGATTTTCTGATGGAATATGCAACTGTGATGAAAATGTTAGGAAGAAAAAGAGGGATTGTTGTTACAGGTGCAGGCGGAATGGATGAAGCATCTCTAGCGGGGCAAAATCAGTTTGTTCTTGTTGATCATGAAGATTTAATACCTTTTTCTCTTCGTCCTGAAGATGTCGGATTAAAAGAAGCACCTATAAGCGCTATTCGAGGTGGTAATCCTGATGACAATGCAATCATTTTAAGAGAATTGTTAAAAGGGAAAAGAGATGCTTATTTTGATGCAGTTGCTCTAAATACAGGGATTGGACTATTTGCTTACGGAACAGTAAATAAGATTAAAGAGGGAGTAGAACTTGCAATAGATACGATAGAATCTGGAAAAGCATTAGAAAAATTAGAAGCTGTAATAGCCTTTAGTGAAGCGCATCGAAAGGAGAAGATTCAATGACAACTATCTTAGATAAAATCATCGCTGAAAAAAGAACTGAAGTATTAAGACTTAAAAGAGAATCTACACAACTAAGTTTCGAAGTTTCAAAGAAACCTTCTCTTTTTGAAAAACTAAAAAACTCAAAAAATCTTCAAATCATATCAGAAATTAAAAGATCTTCACCATCAAAAGGAATTATTAATAGTAGTGTAAACCCAGCAAATCAAGCACTACAATATGCAAAAGCTGGTGCAGCATGTATTTCTGTTTTAACCGATACACCATTTTTTAACGGGAATTTTCAAGATTTAAAAGATGTCACACAAATCGTAGAAATCCCAGTTCTTTGCAAAGATTTATCATTGATAAAGTTCAAATTGACTTTGCGAAAGCACACGGAGCTTCTGTTATTTTATTGATCGTTGCGGCCCTTTCTAAAGAAGAATTGTCAAACCTTTATCAGTATGCGACTGATCAAGGATTGGAAATATTGGTGGAAGTTCATGATGAAGAAGAACTAAAAGTTGCCTTAGAGATTGACGCGAAACTGATTGGTATCAATAATCGTAATTTAAAAACGTTTGAAGTCGATTTAAGAAATACTGAAAAAGTGGCTAAATCATTCCCCTTCCATGAGAATCGAGTGTTAATAAGTGAAAGTGGTATCAAAGATTCTAATGATGCAAAGTTTGTTGTTGGAATTGGCGCAAGTGCAGTTTTAGTTGGGGAGACTTTAATGCATAGTGGTGATATTGAATCGACATTGCACTCACTACAAGTCCCAAAAGGGGTTGTTCGATTATGATTCCAAAAGTTAAAATTTGCGGTCTGATGGAAGAAGCAAATGTCATTTCAGCAGTCGAATCAGGTGTCGATGCAATTGGATTTGTTTTTGCAAAAAGTAAAAGACAAATCTCAATTGAAAAAGCGGCAGAACTTGCAAAAAATATACCCGAACATGTATTAAAAATTGGTGTATTTGTAGATGCATCTTCTGAGTATATACAACAAGCTTTTAAAGAAGTGCCTCTAGATTATGTTCAATTTCATGGAAATGAATCGAATGAGGATATTAAGAAAATCGGTGTTCCTTCAATTAAAGCATGTTCAGTGAAAAGTGAAGAGGATATAGAAAGAGCACTAACATATGACACAGACTTTTTACTTTTAGATGCACCTGGGGTTCAATTTGCTGGTGGAAGTGGCAAAACTTTTAATTGGGATTTATTAAATAACCCCTTATTAAAAGATAGAAAAGTAATTCTTGCAGGTGGTTTAAATGCTTCGAATGTAAAAAATGCCATTAACATTGCACATCCCTATATGCTAGATGTTTCAAGTGGCGTAGAAAATAACGGAAAGAAAGATAATCTTTTAATACATCGTTTTATGGAAACAGTAAAAGGAGAGTGTATCGCTAATGGTTAAAGAATTAAATGAGCAAGAAACAGGACGATATGGAAAATTTGGTGGACAATTTGTTCCAGAAACTTTGATGACTGCCTTAAATGAATTAGAAATAGCTTACAATGAAGCAACAAAAGATCCATCTTTTTATAAAGAATTGCAATATTATCTAAAAGATTATGTAGGTCGAGAAAATCCTCTCTATTTTGCTGAACGTCTAACAAAGAAAATTGGAGGAGCAAAAATATACTTAAAGCGCGAAGATTTGAATCATACAGGTGCGCACAAGATTAATAACGCATTAGGGCAGGCACTATTAGCAATAAGAATGGGCAAAAAGAAAATTGTTGCGGAAACAGGTGCAGGTCAACACGGCGTTGCAACCGCTACTGTCTGTGCACTTTTTGATCTTGAATGTGTAGTATTTATGGGGAAAGAAGATGTAAAACGCCAAGCATTAAATGTTTTTCGGATGGAGTTACTAGGTGCTAAGGTTGTTTCCGTTGATAAAGGCGGCGGTACTTTAAAAGACGCAGTCAATGAAGCGCTCCGCTACTGGGTAACAAATGTAGAAGATACACACTATATTTTAGGTTCTGCTACTGGCCCCCACCCATTTCCTAGAATAGTACGTGATTTCCAACGAATTATTGGGGTGGAAACACGAAAACAAATTTTAGAAAAAGAAGGAAGGTTACCAGATGCAATTGTTGCATGTGTTGGCGGCGGTAGTAACGCAATTGGTATGTTCCATCCATTTGTCAATGATGAATTAGTCAAATTATATGGCGTAGAAGCTGCTGGTAGTGGTATCCAAACAGGACTCCACGCTGCTGCATTTGCAGATTTAAAAGAAGGGGTATTACACGGTGCTTATATGTACTTATTACAAGATGACAATGGATTTATCCAAGAGGCACATTCCATTTCAGCAGGTTTAGATTACCCAGCTGTTGGTCCAGAACATTGTTATTTACATGACATTGGTCGAGTAAAATATTCGTCTGTGACGGATGATGAAGCCTTAGAAGGTTTAAAATTATTGTCTCGCACAGAGGGGATTATCCCAGCGTTAGAAAGTTCTCATGCAATTTATAGAGCTGCAGAGATTGCAAAAAAAATGAAACCTGAGGAAATTCTGGTCATAAATCTATCTGGTCGTGGAGACAAAGACGTAGAAACAGTAAGAGCTGCAATGGGAGGGGAAAAATAATGACAGTAAAACCGTTACAAATAGCTATAGAGAAAAAAGTAAACACAGGTCAAAAAGCATTTATCCCATACATTATGGCAGGAGATGGCGGATTAAAAGCAATAAGGAAACAAATTCTTTTCTTACAAGATGCCGGTGCAACTGCGATTGAAGTAGGGATTCCATTTACTGATCCTGTTGCAGATGGTCCAGTCATAGAGGAAGCTGGCAATCGTGCTTTAAAAGAAGGTGCGAACTTAAAAGTGATTTTAGCTGAAATTGCAGCATTTAAAGAAGAAATTCAAGTTCCTTTAATTGTTATGACATATTTAAATCCAATACTTGCATACGGAATCGAAAAATTCGTTGCAAAATGTGAAGAGGTAGGAATTACGGGTTTAATCATTCCTGATGTGCCTATTGAAGAAGCGAAATTGATTCAAGATAAAATAAAGGAAACATCCATTGCTCTTATTCAACTTGTTTCTTTAACAAGTAAAGAAGACCGGATTCAAAAAATAGCAGAAGTTGCGGAAGGATTTATCTATGCTGTAACGGTAAATGGAATAACTGGAGTACGTAGCGAATTCGGAAAATCTTTGGATGAACATATACACGCTTTAAAGGAAATTAGCACGGTACCAGTTATTGCAGGCTTTGGTATTTCTACACCTGAACAGGTAGAAGAAATAGGTTCTTTAGCAGATGGCGTTATAGTAGGAAGTGCCATTGTAAAAGCCTTTCATGAAGGAAACGAGAAATTTATCAGAGAGCTAATTCCAAAAGTTAAAGTGACTGAATAAGAACCGTATTAAAAAAGAAGAACCCGTTATGCATTTAATGGTTGCAATAACGGGTTTTTATATTGGGAAAATTAGAAAAACTGGAGACCTTGTAGAATTAGCATTAAAATAGAGACATATTATAATATATTGGAAGGCTGTGGATACTATGACTAGTTACTATCCCATTATGTTAAATATTTCAGGAAAACAAGTCGTAGTTGTAGGTGGTGGTTCTGTTGCGACTAGAAAAGTCACAAGTTTAATTAAAGCTGAAGCTCTAGTAACAGTAGTCAGTCCTGAACTCTCACCTAAGCTGCAACAATTAGCAAAGGAAAATGTGATTCAATGGAGAAAAAAATCATTTTCTTCTGAAGATATAAAGGATGCATTTTTGATCATTGCTGCTACAAATTCTACAAATGTTAATAAACTTGTTTCAAAATCTGCTAGTCCAAATCAGCTTTGCAATATTGTAGACAATGAAGCATTAAGTCAATTTATTGTCCCTTCTGTTGTACAGCGTGGACCATTAACAATCGCGGTTTCAACCTCTGGTGCGAATCCAAAACTAGCAAAGAAAATCAAACAAGAATTAGAAGTACAGTATGATGATACATACGAGGATTATATATTATTCTTACAAAAAGCCAGACGTCAAATTATAGAGAAAATAAAAGAACCAAAAGCGAAAAGTGAACTTTTAGAACAACTACTAGATTCACAATTTTTAACACTCACAAAAGCAAAAAAATTCGATGAGCGTGAACAGTTGTTAAAGAGAATTTTAAAAACGAAGACATTTTCTAAATAACTGAAATACATAAAAGATCATCGAACTTGCTGATTATGTATCTACAATATAATAAAGTATTATGAAATATCTGCACTCTAAGAATTAGACTTTTAAAGGAAGAAGGATAAATATGACTGCAAAGGCATTAATGATTCAGGGAACTGCATCGGATGTAGGTAAAAGTTTAATCTGTACAGCTTTTTGCCGCATTTTTTCGGATGACGGAATGAAAGTGGTCCCTTTTAAATCGCAAAATATGGCATTGAATTCTTTTGTAACGATTGATGGTGGTGAAATTGGACGCGCTCAAGGCGTACAAGCAGAAGCAGCAAGAGTCATCGCTACTACAGACATGAATCCGATATTGTTAAAACCAAAGCAAGACATGGTATCAGAAGTCATTGTGCATGGTAAGCATTTTATGGACATGGGTGCCATGAGTTATCGTAATGATTTTGTACAAAATGCGATGCCAATTGTCGAGCAATCTATAGATAAATTACAAAATGAATATGACATAATCGTATTGGAAGGCGCTGGTAGCCCTGCTGAGATTAATCTGAAAGATCGAGATATTGCAAATATGCGTATGGCTCATCTCACAGATGCTGCTGTTATTTTGGTAGCTGATATTGATCGCGGTGGAATGTTCGCTTCTATAGTTGGTACATTAGCTCTTCTTGATGAAGATGAAAGAGCAAGGGTAAAGGGAATAATTATTAATAAGTTTAGAGGTATGCGGGAGCTTTTAGATGATGGTGTTAAGTGGCTTGAAAAAGAAACGGGAATTCCTGTTCTTGGCATTATCCCCTATATAGATATTAATATAGAAGCTGAAGATTCTTTAGCCCTTTCATCACTACGTTTTAAAAAACCAAAACAAGGTGAGTTTTCAATAGACGTTGCGATGATACAATTACCTCATATTTCAAATTTCACAGACATCGATCCATTTTTTGATGAACCTGAAGTAGGAGTCCGTTTAGTTCGTAATTTAAAGGAACTGGGCGAACCTGATCTTTTGATCATCCCAGGTACCAAGAATACAATTGATGATTTGCAATGGTTAAAAGATGAAGGCTTTGAACAGGCAATTCATAAACTATTCGCAAGAGAAACGCGTATTTTGGGGATTTGTGGTGGATTTCAAATGTTAGGGCAATTCCTCCATGATCCTGATGCAGTTGAGGGAGATGGCAGAAGTGCAATAGGACTTTCCTTATTACCAGTCACAACTATTTTCAATAAAGAGAAAAAAACTGTTCAAATGACTGGAGAAATAGTGTCTGAAAGTTTTGGCGTGTTATCGTTAACTGGTTATGAAATCCATCTTGGCAAGACAGTTATTGATGATGCAACTGTTCTACCATTTTTGAAGCTATCTGATGGACGTTATGATGGTGCTATTTCAGAGAATGGTAAGGTAATTGGTACTTATTTTCATGGTGTATTTAATAACCGTGAATTCACTCGAAAATTTGTTAATGAATTACGAATCCAAAAAGGGTTGCAACCACTCAATCAAAAAGTTCAAACTGATGCTGAACGTAGAGAATCTGCCTACCAGCTATTAGCAGACCATGTAAGAAAACATATTGATATAGAAAAGGTGTACAACCTAATCGACATTCCACTTGTATCAAAATAATGCAGTATTTTATTAGACTATAAACAAACCAATTATCTAAAGTTTGTTTATAGCCTTTTTTATAAGCGTAGTTTCATTTTGTTTTGATAAGTTTAATGATCTATATTTCTTCCTTGAAAATATAATTGTTCTTCAATTTTAATATTTTCTTTCGCTGTTGTTTCAGTTGGGGTTAGCTTAAATATGCACGTTTTACTTCCTAGTGAAGATTGATGGCGTGCTACATGTTGGGAAGATAAGGGCATGTTGTAATATCCTGCTACATATTTATCTAAGAGAGCTTGCATCGCATTGGTTGCCTCACTTAGATTATTTACAATTTCAATATCTCCAAATAACATAATGCTTAAGTAAGCAGTATCCGTATTAGCAGGAATTGGTGACACCATAGTACCTTGAAACTCACTAATAACGAAAGTCGCCACAGGATTATTTTTTATGTAATTTATCTTTTTCCCCTCAGAAGCCCCATGAAAATAGATACTTCCTTCATACCAAACGAAATTTAAAGGAACAACATAGGGTACATCATTATTCGTTAATCCTAGAAATCCGGTTTTTGCTGAAGATAATAATCCTTCTATTTTTTGTTTGTCATTACAAATTCTATCTTGCATTCTCATCTTATTTCCTCCCTTTATTATGATATAGTTTATTTAAACATTTATTTGACCATGTCAAAATAGACAGATTCAAATATTATAAACAGGACAGTTTGAAGGGGTGTAAATATGGAGCTATTTTTAAATTCAAAGGGAAAGCCTAAATACATACAAATATATGAACAACTAAAAGACAAAATTATGCATCGTGAATTAGTTGCCGGAGAGAAACTTCCATCTATTCGTTATTTGGCTCAAGAACTAAAGCTAAGTAAACATACAATTGATGCGGCATATCAACAATTATTAGCAGAAGGCTATATAAAAAGTGAAGCTAGAAGTGGTTTATATGTATTACCAATCGAAAATTTTCAAATTACACAAGAAGTGATTCAAAAACCACTTTGCATAAATAGAGAAAAACATCCTTTCATTGATTTCCATTATGGAACGATTGATGTTAACAATTTCCCCTTAACTAATTGGAGCAAATGTATAAAGCAAGCGATGGAAGAAGATTTGAATAATTTACAATATGGAGAGCCTGAAGGAGATTTAGACTTAAGAGAAGAAATTAAAAAATATGTTGCTCGTTCAAGAGGAATCTCTTGTACAGTAAATCAGATTTTGATCAACAATGGTACACAGAGCTCAGTAGCATTTATTATTCAGCTTTTAAAGTTAATGAATCACCCTGTGTTTTTTGAGAACCCTGGTTATAACGAAACTCGAAATGTCTTTCAAGTTTCAAATTGTGATATTATACCTTTACCGGTAGAAAATGATGGTGTATGTGTAAGTATTCTTAATAAAAACGAAGCTAAAGCGTTATATGTAACCCCTTCGCATCAGTTTCCATTAGGAAGCATATTATCTATTCAAAAACGATATGAGTTATTAAAATGGGCAGAAATACGAGATTCATATATTATAGAAGATGATTACAATAGTGAATTCCGTTATCTAGGAAAACCAATTCCTTCATTAAAATCATTAGATCAGTTGCAAAGGGTTATTTATTTAGGAACATTTTCAAAAAGCTTACTTCCAGCTGTTAGATGTTCATATATGATACTACCTGAGTCAATAATTAATAAAGGTAGAATAATGATTAATCAGCAAACACAAAATTGCTCTCCTATTTTACAAAAGGCTATTGCTATTTTTATGAGGGAGGGATTTTTTGAAAAGCATGTACGAAAAATGAAGACAACCTATCAAAAGAAACAACAGCTACTTATAAAAAATATTAAAGAAAAGTTAAAGGATGAAGTCGATATAATAGGGCAACAAGGCGGTTTACATATATTATTAAGATTAAAAAATATAGATGCTGAAACATTAATAAATCGTGCAAGAAAAGTCGGAGTTAAATTATATTCTACTCGAAAATATTGGATGAATTCGTCTGAATTATCAAACAGCTATATTATGCTTGGATTTGGTGGGTTAACTAATGAAGAAATAGTAACAGGAGTCACTAAATTAGAAAGTTGTTTTAAATAATAAAATTTAGGAGGGGTTATCAATGATTTTTGAAATGACTACACAGTTTCGGGTTTCTAATATTAAAGAAGGGCAAGAATGGTATGAAACACTGTTTAATAAGAAACCGGATTTTATTCCTCACGAAGGATTTGCAGAGTGGGAAATCATTCCTGGTTGTTGGTTACAAGTCGTTGAAGGAACAATTACTGAGGGTAATGGACCATTACGATTAGGGGTTCCTAATATTGAAGCTGAAAGAGATAGACTTGTAAAAATATTGAATATTGATCACTTTGAAATACACTCAAGACCAGAAGTACCAGTGAAATGGGGAACCTTCAAAGATCCTTGGGGTAATCAACTTGGACTTTTTGAATATATGGATAAAAGTGAGGAACAGAAGCGCATTAAAATGATAATTGGGTCGAAAGATGTTTAGAAACTTTTATAAAAAATCTTCCTTTTTCTAATGTGTATAAAAATGGTAATAATGGTAAAATATATATCCGAAATATAAACTGAATAGAGTTAAAATTATGAAAATATATCAACAATGGGATCAAGAAGACAGTGATTATATTCGCAAAAAAGTAATAGAACACAATTTTTCTAAACTACCAGACGACGTCAAACACCCAGTCAAGAACATTAGTTTTATACTTAGAGATGAAGAGGATGAAATTTTAGGTGGTATTACTGGAACAATTTTTTGGTATCACTTACATATAGATTTTTTGTGGGTAGATGAATCTCTTAGAGGTAAAGGATACGGAAGTCAGTTGTTAGAATATATAGAGGATATTGCACAAAAGAATAAATGCAATCTTATTCAACTGGATACATTTAGCTTTCAGGCACCAAATTTTTATCAAAAGTATGGTTATGAAATAATTGGTGTAATAGAAGAACATCCTACTAAAGATCATAAGCAGTATTATCTTTCGAAAAGACTTACTTAATGACAGGAATTTATAGGAGGAAGTCGAAGATGAAGATTACAGTATTGGTTGGGAGTTCATGAAAAGGTGGAAATAGCGAGTTATTGACGGACTTATTTGTTCAAGATATCGAACATGAAACAGTATATATAAAAGACTTGAATATTCTGCCAATAGAAGATTTGCGTCATACTAAACAAGGTTTTGAAACTGTAAATGATGATTACGACCAGTTGATTGAAGTTATAGAGAAAAGCGATGTGGTAATCTTTGCAACACCTATTTACTGGTATAGCATGTCAGGTATAATGAAAAATATGATAGACCGACTTAGTCAAGCAATTCGAGATGAAAGATATCCAAATTTGAAAGAGCATTTAAAAACAATCCGAACAATCGTTGTAGCTGTTGGTGGTGATGAACCAAGGATTAAAGGAATGCCACTTATACAGCAGTTTCAGTACATATTTGAATTTTTGAATATGCCTTTTTTATCTTATATTATAGGAGAAGCCAATAGACCTGGTGATATTCTAAAAGACAAACGAGCTTTATCAGAAGCTGTTTGGTTAAATGAAAAACTTAAAGAAGGATTATTGTAGAAGAAACGGATTAAAATAATGTTACATTCTAAACATAACTATAAAACCGATTTAGCCTTAATGTAGGGAAAATCGGTTTTTCTTATATCTGTTTTTTACTATATGTGATTTGGGACGCCAAACTACATTCAACCTTCTACTAGTCATCTACCTTTTGAAACTTTTTATTAACTAGTGTAAGTGCAGGTGGTATTAATATATAGATATACAAAATTCTAAATAATTGATAAATGGTAATCGTAGCAATATCTGCATGAACTTCATGTCCGATAATGCCCATTTGGTCCATGCCACCAGGTGCTAGACTTAAGAACCCAGTTATAATAGATGTACCTTCTAAGTTTTTCATGATTAACAAGCTCATGATAAAAGAAGCAGAAACTAAAATCAGACTACTGAATATAGCAAAACTGAATAGTCTACCTTTATGTTTTAATGATTCTGGATGTAAAAGTAATCCAATATGTATTCCAACAACAAATTGACAGATATTTAGTAACCCAGGGGGCATAGAAGAAGCAGGAAATATTGTAACATTCAATAAAATTGTTAAAATAATAGGCGCTAACATGTATGCTGCTGGTAATTTTATCTTCTTTCCGATAAGAGCTGCAATAGTACATAATATCATATAAATAAAGAAATGATTCCAATTTAATATTTCTAAATTACTTTGAATGTTTGCAGCAGCAGATTGAGTAGTCGTTTGTAAAAATGGAAGATGAACAACAATTGGAACCAATAACACAACCATGATTACTCGAATTGCATGAAAGAACGTTACAGTTGATAGGTCAATACCTTTCATATCTTGAGCAAAAATAATAATTTGAGTAAGGCCACCTGGCACACTACTAGTTAAGGCCGTTGGAAAGTCTATTTTTCCATATTTAGATATGAAGAAAGCAAAGATACAACTAAATACGCATAATATTGTTGTTAACAAGAACATAAGAGGGATGTCTTGAAACATAGCCTTTAAAATTTCTTTATTAAATGATATTCCAAGTGAATATCCAATTACTATTAAACCTGTATTTTGTATTGGTTTAGGCCAGTACATTTGTAGGTGGAAAACACGATTTGCCAATAGTACAGCAAGCATTGGACCAAGTAAATAGGGAACTGGAGCATGGAGCAATTTAAACAAGAGGACGCCAACTATTCCAATCATAGCTGTTTTTAAAAATGTTTTTACGTCGAATTTTATGTTGATCATATCCTTTCTATACTAATATTATGACAGAATCATACTTAGAAAGGAAAGAACTAATATAAAAAAGATTAGGAATATAGAATACCCCTAATCTTTTTTATATTATAGATTTGGTTTCAAACCTGTATTCGCTTTAACCTCAACCTCTGCATATTTTTTAGCATCCGATTTTGCACCGACTAGTGAGCCAATCCATCCTGCTAAAAATCCTAGAGGTACTGAAATAATAGCTGGATTTGTTAATGGGAATAAGGCAGTACCAGTTAAAATCGCAGTTCCTTCTGGACTCCAAATGTTAGGGCTTAATATAACTAGAACTAGTGCAGAAACTAAACCTGTTATCATTGCGGATACTGCACCTGTAGTATTGAACTTCTTGTAATAGATTGTGTAAATAATAACAGGTAGGTTTGCACTTGCAGCAATACAGAAAGCAAGAGATACTAAGAACGCAACGTTTAACGTTTGTGCACCTAAAGCAAGTAAAATAGAGAATACTGATACACCAACAGAAGCCCAACGAGCAGCTACCATTTGTTGTTTTTCAGTAATGTTTCCTTTCTTGAAAATTTGACCATAAATATCATGGGCAAATGCAGAGGCACCTGATAATACAAGACCTGCTACTACTGCAAGAATTGTCGCAAATGCTACCGCACAAACAAATGACATTAGTAAGTCTCCACCTAAAGCTTCAGCTAAAAGAGGAGCAGCCATATTACCTGCAGCATTCGCAGCAACTATTTTTTCAGCTCCAACAAATTTAGCAGCACCGAATCCTAAGAAAATAGTTAAGATATAGAATATCCCAACAATCCAAGTTGCTGTAACTACTGAACTACGTGCAGTTTTTGCATCTTTAACTGTAAAGAATCGCATTAAGATGTGAGGAAGTCCAGCAGTTCCTAATACTAAAGCAATCATCATTGATAATGTGTCTAAACCGTTTGTATATTTTACCCCTGCATTTAAATACGCATCACCATGTGAAGTTGCCGTTTTTACAGAAGTGAACATTTCTAAAATATTAAAATTAAATTTCATAAGCACTAGGAATGAAATAATGACAGTACCAATCATTAACAATACGGCTTTGATAATTTGCACCCAACTAGTAGCTGCCATACCGCCCCAAAGAACATAAATAGTCATCATGATACCAACTAGTAAAACAGCTACCCAATATGGAATACCTAATAATAATTGAATAAGTGCACCTGCCCCAACTAACTGAGCAATCATATAAAATAAAACGATTACAATTGTACTAACTGCAGCAGTACCACGAACCTTCTTTTGATCAAAACGTGCAGTAATCATATCTGCTAATGTATAGCGTCCAAGATTTCGTAAAGGTTCAGCCACAATATATAAAACTACTAAATAAGCTACTAAATAACCAATACTATAGAAGAAACCGTCAAACCCAAATAATGCAATTGCACCCGCAATACCTAAGAAGGATGCTGCAGATAGATAATCACCAGCAATTGCAATACCGTTTTGCCATCCCGTAAGTCCGCCGCCTGCTGTATAAAACTCACTTGCAGAGTTTGTTCGTTTAGAGGCAATGTATGTTACAACTAATGTTAGGCCTACTATTGCTACAAAGAAAAATATGCCAATTCCACTCATTAATATCCACCATCCTTAGCCTTCTCGATTATTTTTTGTGCATCTCCATCAAACGAAGCTGCTTTTTTAACATAAGTCATACATAAAACCCATGTCATAATGAAAAGACCGATTGAATAAATCCAAACCCATGTAATATCCCCAAAAGCTTTACCATCTAAAGCGGATGTAAAAGAAGTCAAAATAGGTAATAGAATATAAAGCCCTAAAAAAATAATTGAAATAGGTACTATAAATTTATTTTTCTTTTTTACTAAACTTTTAAATTCTGAACTCTCTGAAATATTAATATACTCTTCCGCTGCGAAATCTACTTTTTTCCCTGGACCTTGTTTCGAGTTTCGATTAAGATCAATTACTTGATCTTCTCCTAAAACACTTGTTAGGTTTTGCCCCATAAAAATTCCCCCTTTGTCTATTAAGAATTTGAAAGCACTTTCAAATCCTTGAGATAATAATATTCAAATTTGACAAAAATAGCAACAAATTTTTCGATAAAAATTAGTATTTTCTGTAATATGTATTGCATTTTCTCTTAAAATCATTAATATTAGTTTTTCACGTAAAAATTATCTGATTTTAAAAGTTTAATTATTGAAATAGAGAGTTTGAAAATTAATGTCTTCTAAAATTCCTTCTATATGTAATATTAATTCTGAATTAAACATAAAAATTCTACTATTTTTAGAATCGTTAAAATATGGGATTTTAAGTACGATTTCTGGATAACTACCTTAAAAAGATTAATATATGAATCAGTTATATTAAGGAAGCGTATTTTTTGAATTTTAAGTTTTTATACATTTGGCATGAATTTTATATTGAAGAGCCGATAAAGATTTACGTACTACTTTTAAAAATCCTAAATTAAATGGAGAATTTACCATTTTTTTAATAATTATTAGTTTTAAAAACGATTTATGAAGTATTAGAAAGTCGAATCTATTTAATGATTGATATTTTCTGTTTAATATCAATAAATTCTATTATTTTTAGAATTAAAGAAATATGGACTTTTTAATAAAATTCGCGCATGACTTATCATGAAAAGAACGAAAGCTGATAAACTCATTTGAGATAAAATAAGCCTACCAGCGATTTTTAAGGTTTCTCTGTTTTTATTATAAAACTAGTATATTCTTTATCTTCCACTATAACATCAATTTTCCAAAGACCTTCTTGACCAAAACCTAATTTCTGATGGTTAATTCCATGATTAATAAACTCGCTAAGCTTTTCAGTATCTCCAGTCTCTTTACTGGTAGCAGTAATTTTCACTTCTTTATTAAGTAAATTCTTATTAGCTTCAAATAAATAAATTTTATAAAGTCTACCTTGGTTTGCAGGGGAATCAGGTTCATTTTTTTCTCCGTTTTCTCTTATAAAACCAACTTTCCCATCAATTCCGTAAAAAGTGGAATCTTCATATTTAAAAGTCGGTGTTATTGTCCAATCTGTTTGATCCTCTTTAGAGCATCCTAAAATCAATATAGAGAGTAGAAGAAAACAGAAAACACTCAAATTTTTAAATCTGACCAATAGATTCGCACTCCTTCCTGATTAAATGATTATTGGATATATATTCTAGTTTTAGTATACTAAAACCTTTTAAACTAATTAAATTAGTAAAAAGGTTCCCAAATGTATATTTGGGAACCTTTTTTATGCTAAAATAAGAGGTGAAAGGTGACGATATACATATGAATCAACAAAAGCCTAAAATCCTTCGTGACTTTCTTGTCTATTTATCTGCTATTAAAGGGAAATCAAAAAGAACACGAGATGAATACGATTATGATTTAACGTTATTTATGAAATTTATGCGTGCTATACAAGAGGACTTAAATATAGATGAGCTAGAAACTATTAATATATACGATATAAATGCTGAATTTTTTAAAGAAATTTCATTAGAAGATATGTATTTATTTTTAGAATATTGTGAGGAACGCCGAAATAATGCTGCAAATACGAGAGCGCGTAAAGTTGCTACATTAAAATCGTTCTTCAAGTATTTGAGATCAAAGCGACATATTATAGAAGAAAATCCAGCAGAAGATCTTGAAACCCCAAAAGTAAGTAAGCGTCAACCCATTTACTTAAGCTTCGATGAGGCGAAAACCTTTATGACAGGCATCCGAACTAAAACACATCATGATCGGGATTATTGTATGATGACTTTCTTTTTGAATTTAGGAATACGTGTCAGTGAACTTTGCAATTTAAACTTAGATTCGATTCAAGAAAGATTTATAACAGTGAGAGGGAAAGGTGATAAAGAAAGAACTGTTTACCTTAATGATGCATGTGTAAAAGCATTAAAAACATATTTAGAAGATGAAAGACCTCATATAAAAGATGCAGACAAAAATCCAGCGCTATTTTTATCTCAAAAGGGAACTCGCCTCACTAGACAACGTGTCGCGAAAATTGTAAAGCAGATCAATCATTCATCAGGATTAGATAAGAAGAAACTTTCACCTCATAAACTAAGACATACGTCCGCAACAATGATGTATAAAAGCGGAGCGGATATTAGAAGTTTACAACAAATACTTGGACACTCAAATGTTTCAACAACACAGATATATACGCACGTAGAAGATAAAGAAATTCAACAAGTAATTGAAAACAATCCATTTAATATTTAATTTACGATAATTATATTATGTAAACTAAATGATTACAGTGATTTTATTAATAAGAAATAATACATT
>NZ_QWUA01000064.1 GCF_003576525.1 Rummeliibacillus sp. POC4
GAAGAGCGTGGATTGAAGCGCGAAATACGTGGATTAACAGAGGAAGAATGTGGATTGGGGCTATGAAAACGTGGATAGAAGATGTCATGATCCCGTACAGGTATGTAAAACAGTGGAAAACATGGAACTAAATATACATAAAAATAATAGACCAGAAATAATGAAGGGGACCTTAGGATATAAATTTCACAGAACGTGGATACAATTCAAAATTACGTGGATTAACACCGGAAATACGTGGATTGATGCTTGAATTGCGTGGATTAAAAAACGATATGCGTGGATTAAACAATAAAACCAATAAAATCCATTTAAATTTACAACTCAAAAAATACTAATCTAACATGATAAAATAGATAGAAAACAATCGGAGGTGGCTTATATGAAATGGGAAGAAGTGTGCCAGGCATTTCCAAAACAATGGGTATTGATTGAAGCTGTTGAAGCATATACTAATGAAAAAAGTGAACGTATTTTAAAAGAAATTATACCAATCAAGAAATTTTCTAATTCTCCTGATGCAATGAAAGCATACCAGGAACTTCATCAAGAAAATCCATCGCGTGAATTATATGTTCTTCATACAAATCGTAAGAATCCCAATATTATTGAGAAAAAACGGGTAGGTGTTAGAAGGTAGTGAAAAAGTTAATCATTGAGGATGGATTATTGCTTACTGATTTGAAAGTAATATTTAGAGGCAAATCGTTAAGTCTAAACCGAGTTTTGGTTGATACGGGGTCAGGGGGTACAATAATATCTACAGATTTAGCTCAATCAATCGATCTAATTCCAGAAGTAGATGACACAATCTACCGTATTAGTGGTGTCGGTGGTTCAGAATTTGTCTTTTCTAAAATGGTAGATACCATTAAAATCGGAGAAGCAGAGGCAACTGATTTTCCATTAGAAATCGGGGCAATGAATTACGATTTTGATTTGGATGGTATTGTTGGATTAGATCTTCTAAAAGAAATGAAGGCCAATATTAACCTAGAGAAACTAACAATAGAATTCAGTTAAAAGGCGAGTATAGATGATTTATCTGTATTGGCCTTTTCTTTTTGAGAGTAGATTTTGTACAAAGAATGTTGAGCCATGCTTATGTATGCTATGTATTAAATCCGTATTACTGTGAAAAAGAAAAAGGGCCATCAATCCCTCTTGATTACAATGTTACCACGACAATAAACAATGAGGAGGAATTAATACTGCCCTAAAAATATTTTAGTCAAAACATTGACCTTTTAATCACTTGCAGGACTAAATTATTCCTGTACCTGTATGTTTGAGCAACGTTTTGTTAACTCGGTGATAAACTCCGCCTTTTCCTTTGGTGAAATTTTCACACTTCCAAGTGCTCCGGATTCATAAAATAGTTCAAGTCCTTGTTTGGAAGATAATATTCGATAGCCTGTCAATATATCATCCGTTGGAGAAACTTTGGTGATCATTTGGTATGGAATTTTACTACGAAATGGACCTCCTCTCACTAATAGATAATCCTTATGAAAAACATACTTAATGAAAAAGGCTGTCCACACAATGATACCTTCTGAAATAATAAATAGAGTGAACATAATAATTCTAATAGTAGTAGATGCTTCTTTATCAAGAATTGCAGGGAGTAGTGTTACAACTCCTATTATTAAAATAGCTAAAGAAATCATTGCTACAAAGAAATTGTCTACCTTTGAACGAAAAATCATTAATAGCCACACCTCCTCTATACTATTTATACGGTCATTTCTTATAATAGTTTCATCCCAGTATTGATTCAATATTGAATGACACCTAAATGGGCGGTATGGGTCTCCATTACAAAACAGTGGTGACTGCCATCGAACAACTTCGACTTCGACTTCTAGTTGTTCCGCGATTTCGAGTGTCTCTCCCGCGATTTTTACTCCTAGTTCCGCGATTTCGAGTGCAACTTCCGCGGTTTTCGAAAATTCTCCCGCGTATCAGAAAATTTATGTCCTATCATCTCCTATGAGAGCTAATATTTGTCTGAAAGATCCTTGATGATCCTAAAAAAATCCCGATCATGACATAAATTTCACAGAACTGGATACAATTCATTGTTGCGTGGATTGAACAATGAAATGCGTGGATCGATTAACAACTGAAGAAAGGTATTAACCTATCGAATTCATGGATTTTGAATTAATTGACAAATAATTATAATTAGTCATATTTTTCTGAATCTTATTATTTCAGCATAATATTGGATTTTATAGTTTCTTTTACTTATACTATACATGTACATTTTACTATTAATGTAATTAAAATATATGTTTTTAGAACTATGAAAGGTGTTTTTGAAATGGATACTATGAAACAACTATTCCAAAGCGAAGATGGCAATGGAAAACAGAGAGAACAATTAGTCAATTATCTTGAAAAAATTTTAACATCAATGGATTCCTTAAAAGATCCATCTAAAACAACACTTGGACCAATGCAAGAACGTTCGGCAAATTTTTATCAGGAGTTGATGGAAGAGCATGTTGTCCCTACGAATGGTACTGGTTTAGATACTGTCGTGAATGCGTTAACTGACTTAATGAAAGGCCATCCGTTCCATACACATAATTTCGTGACAAATGTACTGCCTATGGCAAGCATTCCAGGTATATTAGGTTTGTTTGTAAACTCCCTCTTGAATGGGAATAATTTATGGGATGTTTATGGGCCTGCAGCTACAGAATCTGAAGTGAAAGTTATTTCGATGATGTCTAAGTTAGTCGGCTATGATTATACAAAGAGCTTCGGTTATACCACTTGGGGCGGCCAAGGTGCAGTATTTAGTGGACTTCGCGTAGCAATTGCGAAACAATTCCCTCATGCAAAAGAAGAAGGGGTGCCAAATAACCTATACTGTTTTGCTTCTGAAAATGCACATTATAGTTTATTAAAATCAATTGAAGCTGTTGGTATTGGAAGTAATCATTTAGTCCGTGTAAAAGCAGGAAAAGATCATTCTATGGATATGGATGATTTACAAAAACGTTTAAATGAAGTGATAGAAAAGGGCGGAATCCCAGTATATATTGTTGCAACAACTGGTGCGACAGATAGCTTTGCAATAGATAATATTAAAGAAATTAAAGAAATTACAACTGAATTTGAAAAACGATACAATTTAAAACCAATTCATATTCATGCAGACTCTGCTTTGGGCGGATTTTATGCATTCTTTAACGATTACGATTTCAAACAAAATCCACTGCACTTTGAAGATGAGGTACTTGAAAGCTTAATGGTTATTCGTTCACGTATGCAATATCTTCATTTGGCTGATTCTTTATGTTTTGACTTCCAAAAGCTTGGTCAAACTCCTTATCTAACTAGTTTGTTCCTATTAAAAGAAGGTAGTTCACTAGGTCTTTTAGATTTAGAAGATTTTGATACACCATATGTAGGAAACCGTGGTTATGGTTCATATCATACAGGTTACACATTAGAATGCTCACGAATGGGTAGCTCTATAGCAATTTATGCTGCACTAATGGCATTTGGAAAAACAGGCTATCAAAAAATTCTAGCAAATTATGTTCGTGTTAACTTAGCATTCCGTCAGCAATTACAACAGAAATTACCATCGCTGCAAATAGTGAATCCAACAAATATAGGACCAATTACAGCATTCCGTTTATACACTGACGGTACTAATTGGAAAGAAGAACAAGCAGGTAAATACACTGTTTCAGAAATTGAAAAAATAAATGCATTAAATTCATCATTATTTGAAATATTAGGTAAACATCGTGATGATGTGTTCTTTGGTGACACAACGCGTATCTGTACAGTCGATGCATCTGACAGCATAGAACGTATTCCAGTTGGAGTAGCAAAATTCTTCTCCATCTCACCTTATACAGAAGTAGAACATATTCCAGCAATCATTGAGTCTCTAAAACACTCAATAGAAGAATTGGAGGATTTAACCGTTGAAGAATCTAGCAAAAAATAGACATACAATGCTATACAAGTATATTCTTTATTTCGTTTCACCAATAGCCATTTTTTCAATCATTTTTGGCTCAATACTTTACTATACTTCAAACAATATTATTCAAAACCGAGTGATGAGTCTCTTTGAGGATAAATTAGAACTTGTATCAGATAAAGTAATGGAAGATGTTGACACTTCTCTCGTTACAGCGGCTGATAATAATGATCAAAAACAATATGAAACACTATTAAAGGCTTTAAATGAGGATAAAAAACGGCTAAAAGTACAAAATGCCTATGTTCTTTCCCGCTCAAATGGAAGAGGGCATATTGTAGCATTGAGTGATACCGATAATCACAATGCAGCTTATAAGTTTGATCCTAAGATGAATGAAGCAATTGATCAAGGTAAAGTCACGTTTAGTGATATTTATGAAGATAAGTATGGTATTCATAAATCTATTTTCGTCCCGTTTAAAGGTACTGATATCATTTTCGGATTAGATATGGATGCTTCCTTTATTTCTCAAGTGCAATCAAAAACACTTTGGACTGCAGTAGGGTTGACATTACTATTTGTTGTTTTAGGTGCAATACTCGCTGTCGCTATCAGTAAACGAATTATCAAGCCAGTACTTGCCGTTAACAATTATGTTGACGAAGTAGCTGAAGGAAACTTAGCAGCAGAACGATTTGAAATAAAAGGAAAAGATGAAATCGCACAATTATCACATGGAGTTTATCATATGGTAGACGATTTAAGAGACATTATTTCTAAAATTAGTTCAAATGCTGAAAATGTAGCAGCTACTTCTGAAGAACTGTCTGCAGGAGCTGAACAAACAAGCGCCTCTATAGAACAAGTAACGGTATCTATGCAAGAAGTATCAGCAGGTACTGAAAAACAAACAGATGCTGTCGAAGAGATTGGAAATCATGTAAATTCAATATCTAAAAAAATGAATGACGTAACGAACTACGTTGAACAAGTAAGCGCAAATGCAGTTGATACAACTCACACAGCAGAAAAGGGTAAAGAAATTATTATCAATGCTGTAGATAAAATGAACACAACGACTAAGATGATTGATACAACTTCAGAAGTGGTTAATCGTTTAAGCAATTACTCTAAAGAAATTGGTGAAATTGTTTCATTAATTACAGAAATCGCTGATCAAACCAACTTACTTGCACTTAACGCATCCATCGAAGCTGCACGTGCAGGTGAACATGGTAAAGGATTCGCCGTTGTAGCTGAAGAAGTAAGAAAACTGGCAGATCAATCTAGAACAGCAGCAAACGATATTAGCAATCGTATCGATTTGATCAAGTCTGAATCTACAAATGCAGTAGACTCAATGTCTACAAGTTATGAAAATCTAAAAGTAAGTGCCGATGCTTTCCAAGAAGCAGGAGATGCATTTAAAGTAATCTACTCAGCAATATCAGAGTTGAATTCTCAAGTGAATCATGTAAGTACAACAATTGATGCAATGAATGGCGGTATGAATAACATCGCTGGCTCCATGAAGAAAGTTAGCGCAAGCGTAGTTCAAAACTCAAGCAGTATTCAAAATGTTGCAGCCGCATCCGAAGAACAAACAGCAAGTATGGAAGAAATTACTGCCTCTTCAAATAATCTAGCAACAATGGCAGAACAACTTCGCACGACTATTGGCAGATTCAAGCTATAAAGTTCATTTGAATAGTAGCGTTAATAGAAAACAAGAGATTCGATGATATTATTTGTCAACGAATCTCTTGTTTTTTAGGTTCCATACTATTTCAAATCCCAACTTCGACTCCTGGTTCCGCGGTTTCGAGTGTCTCTTCCGTGATTTTCACTCCTAGTTCCGCGATTTCGATTGCCACTTCCGCGGTTTCCAAAAATTCTCCCGCGTATCCAACAATTTATATCCTACCGCCTACCTTGAGAGCTAATCTTGGTCTGATTGGTAGGAGCGTTTTGAGAGAATGAAGGAAAAATACGATTAAACTAAAAATTTATACTCAAATGTAAATAGAAAAATATTTTCGGTGAAAACCCATACCTTGGTAGGGCTATGGTTTTTGAATAAATGAAATATTTTGAGTATTCATGTGATAAAATAGCATAGTAATAGAAAGAAATGATTAAAGATAGATTGTGGATAATTGCCCTTAAAAACCCGACTGGTTCAACTGTCATAAGGAATGCTCAACGTGCGTTCATTTGGTTAACGCGTCAATAGTACAATGGCATTGGTAATAACGTAACAATAAGCTGAAGTCACCAAAATAAAACAATAATTTTTAAACAAAATCTAAACAAAAAGAGGGATAAAGATGAACAATATCACATTCCAAAACATACATAAAATTGGTCATATCATTTACGAAGATGCGCTTTACCGACAATATCATTATCCAGAAATGCTAAGCCGTTATGATAGTAACTTTATCGAGTGGAAGCAAATGCCTACATTAGAGGAATTCAAAAAATTCGAACAAGCCTTACATACATTTCATCAACAACATGGACAGCAACATGTAAAATTTCTGTTCCCAGCAGACGAAAAGATTCCTGCTCCTATCACTAGCTATTTAAAAGAAGAAAACTATAATATTGGCTTTCTCGAATTATATACTATTCAACCAAGCCAATTCACAGTTGCTAAAGATCCAAACATCAACGTGCAACCAGTAACAGAAGAGAACCTAGAAGACTTCCTAAAACTTCAATACAACGAAGATTTAAAATACGGCGAAACCTTTGCAACTCAAAAACAAACGATGTTACGTCGTCAATTCCAAGAGGAAAGTGACAGATACCAATTCCTTGCCTATAACAAGGAAGGCGTCCCTGTTGGCTCAGTAGAAGTCAGCGAAAAAGAACTAACAGCAGAAATCGACAATCTATTTGTTATCGAATCCCACCAACGCAAGGGGATTGGTGGTCAGCTTCAACGTCACGTCATGGACCAATTCCCAGACAAAACAATCATCCTCGTAGCCGATGGGGAAGACACCCCAAGGGATATGTATCAGAAGCAGAATTATAAATTCCAAGGGTTTCAGTATGAGGTTTTGAAGGTTGAAACTGGAAGCTAGTAATTTTAAGGAAAATAAAGAAATCACTAGATTTTAACAATCCCTTTATCGGCTGAGTATAGCTAACTGGGATTAATCAAATTTGGGTTACGTAAGAAAGTTTTTGTTGAGAGACTGAGTATCTTATTTTTTCATAAAAGAGTTCGAAATAGGACGTAAATTTCACGGAACGTGGATACAATTTGTATATATTTTTTCTCCATCAAAATACCCCTCACTTTTCAATTTTATATGATGAGATTAATCCACGTTTTTTGAGCTCCAATCCACGCAATTCAGGCTTCAATCCACGCTTTTTCGATGTCAATCATGCCCAGTTTGTGGTTATAAAGGATT
Organism: Rummeliibacillus sp. POC4; assembly: GCF_003576525.1. GTDB lineage: Bacteria > Bacillota > Bacilli > Bacillales_A > Planococcaceae > Rummeliibacillus. The sequence goes on from NZ_QWUA01000064.1 coordinate 7,384, forward strand.
AGAGGAACCTCCTTATAATGAAACATGGGGAGGATCTTATGAAATTTGTGAGTGTTGTGGATTTGAATATGGATATAGTGAAGATAATGATGTGAATTTAGGGTTTTATGTTACACCTGTTCATTTATAAGAAGCTGTTTTTCAATTATATCGAAAAAAATGGGTTGAAAATGGGATGGAAATTTTTAAGCCAGATAAACTTCCTGATGAACTTCAAAAGAATGGAAAGTTGAAAGCAGACATTATTATTAATCAATTGAAAGATTTGGGTGTGGATTTAAAAAACCTAGATGTTGATAACTTTGATTTTGAGGAATGAACATTGAAGCAGTCTTAAAAATATTTAGAAGGAAATCTTGGAGAAATGGTACTGTAAAGGAAATTTAAAAAGTGTAATTCTGAATGTATAAAAACATCGATTAATATAGTTAATCGGTGTTTTTTCATATAGCTTGATAAATAAATATTATTCAAAAAATCCCAAAATAGTTTATATTAAATATAGAAGAAATTGATACATATAAAAGGGGAGAGCAAATATGCCAGTATACAATAAATTAGTTCGTGATTTAATTCCAGAAGTGATTCAAAAAGATGGTAAGAAATGTACCACTTGTGTTTTAGCGCCAGAGGAACATCTAGGCGAAATAAAATTAAAGATGCAAGAAGAAGCATTAGAATTTAAAGAAGCAACCGAACAAAAAGATGCCATCGAGGAACTAGCAGATGTACTAGAGTTAGTACACGCAGCGTTAGACGTATACAATGTTTCTTACCAAGAATTAGAACGAGTTCGTTTAGCTAAAAAAGAGAAACGTGGTGGCTTTTCAGACGGTATTTATCTTGTTGAGGTAGAAGATGACTAATCTTTCGTTAATTACGTCTAATTTAGTGGATCATCTACTAAAACTAATTGATAAATCAACAAGCATTTGCTGGATCACTGCATTTGCGATGAAATCAGGCGTCAAGCTTGTTTTACCTGCTTTAAAGAAAGCGCATGATGAAGACGTTGAGTTGAAGTTATTAGTGGGGGATTATTTATATATAACACAGCCTGAAGCGTTGCAATTGTTAATCGATAATCTACCCAATGCAGAAATTCGCCTCTACCAATCAAGAGGGGTTTCTTTTCATCCGAAAGCATATTTATTTCGACAAAAGGATGAGCAACATGTGATTGTGGGCTCATCCAATTTGTCAGCATCAGCACTTAAAAATGGAGTAGAATGGAATATTCACGTTCCTTCAACCGTAAGTGAGGATATATTCGATGAAGCGATGGAACAATTTAGTCAACTATTTTATTCATCTCAAACGATTCAATTACATAATGAAAGTGTAGCTTTATATAAAGAAAAATACGCTTCCGCAAACAAAGAGATCCCTTTAAGTGAAAAATGGGATGAAACCGAATCAAATGAAATCATGTTTGGAAAAATAGATGCTGATGAAGTACAAGAACCTACCGCAAGTTATGAAGTCGTCATATTACCAAGACCTGCTCAACAAATGGCATTAAAAGCACTCAATGAAACGATAGAGGAAGGTTATGATAAAGCACTTGTTGTATTAGCAACAGGTCTTGGGAAAACCTATTTAGCAGCATTCTTTGCTCAACGATTTAACAAAATATTATTTGTTGCACACAGAGAAGAAATTTTGCAACAAGCGGCCATTGCCTTTCATCATGTTCAATCAGATAAAACTACAGGATTTTATAATGCCAATGAAAAGAATAAAGAAGCAGACTTTCTTTTTGCGTCAATTCATACATTAAATCAGCAATATCATCTGCAACAATTTGATGCGGATGCATTTGATTTAATAATTGTCGATGAATTTCACCACGCCGCTGCTAATAGCTACAAACGAGTAATTGATTATTTTAAACCAAAGTTTTTATTAGGGATCACAGCAACACCAGATCGTTTAGATAACAAAGATGTCTACAGTATTTGTGATGGTAATGTAGCCATTCGAATTCACTTTATCGATGCGATTCAAAGAAATTGGTTAGCCCCTTTTCAATACTTTGGGGTGAAAGATATCATTGACTATTCAAACATTAGCTGGGTAGGGTCTGGCTATGATGAACAAGAATTACTGAATGCTCAATTACATAAAGATGTAGCTGAAGAAGTATTAAAAGCATGGAAAGAACATAAACAAACGAGAACTATTGCTTTCTGTTCAAGCGTAAGGCAATCTACCTATTTAGCGAATTATTTTGGACAAGCAGGTTATAAAGTAGTTGCTTTATCAGGCACAACTCCAAAAAATTTACGACAAGCTGCCCGTCAACAACTCGAAAAAGGTGAAATAGATGCTATCTTTACAGTCGATTTATTTAATGAAGGTGTCGATATTCCGAAAGTAGATACTTTATTATTTGTCAGACCTACAGAATCTTTAGCTATTTTCACCCAACAAATAGGTCGTGGTTTACGACAGGCAGATGGTAAATCTCATTGTACGATTATTGATTTGATAGGGAATTACCGAAATGCAAATCTAAAACTATCTGTATTCATGCCTGATGCTGAAAAGCAACATACGATCAAAGCTATTCAATCGTCATTACCCGATAACTGTGAATTGCATCTCGAAACAGATGTCATTAATTTAATAGAAGAAATGACAAAGAAGCATGCGACTTATAAACAACAAATTGTAATGGAATTTGAAAAACTAAAACTAGAACTAGGTAAACGACCAAATTATCTTGAAATGCACCTAAAGTCAAGAATAGTTAGCTCTAAGATAAAACAAGAGTTTGGATCTTATATAGGACTATTACATGCTGCTGGCAATCTAAATGATAGTGAAGAAAAAGTTTATCAAGATTATAAATCTTGGTTAGAGGAAGTGGAGAGCACCGGGATGAACAAAAGCTATAAAATGGTGCTCCTGTTAGCCATGCTTTCAAGAGGAGAGGAACAATGGTTCAATCCGATTACAGCAGAAGAAGTGGAACCTTTTTTCATACAATACTTAACTGAAAAACCTTTTAGAAGAAAGATTGATCCAATCGATTCCTTTATCAATAAAGTTAAAAAGAGAATCGAAGACATGCCTATGACAAAATGGAGCGGATCTTCAAAAGGATTAGTATCCTTTAATGATAACAAATTTGCTGTGACATTCGATATTCCAAAAGAAGCTCAAAGTATCCTCTATGATTGGACCAAACAGATATGTACTTATCGTTTGCATACTTACTTTGAGAAGAAGATGGGGAAGATTGATAAATGATAGGGTATAGTGGTTTAAATATATTTTCATAATAGAAAATTAATGACTAAAGGAGGATTGGATTATTAATGCCTAGCCCGATTACAATTATTAAAAACGATGAACTTTTATATAAAGCTACTAGCATTCAAGATACTGCTAGATTTCTTGCCGAATATCTTCAGATAAGTAAATATAAATTATATGACCCAATAGAAAGAGGATATGTATATAACATTCCTTATTATGTTGAGGAAGATGAATATCGGTTTATTTCACTTGAGGAAGTAGCGGAGAATCGTCGAAAGGAACTTGAAGAGACGAATCATAAAAATGCTCGTCGAATTTGGTTGGTTCCAGCGAATCCAAAAGAATATGATTTAGAACGAGCATTTAATAGTTATGATAAGATTGATTGGAAAAGATCCTATAATTATGAAAATGGCGATATTTTATTTTTATACGTTTCTGGTAATATACAAAAGGTACGCTATAAAGTTGAAGTTATAGAAGGATTAGTAAGGGATAATGAGACTCAAAATAATAAAGAATTCTGGGAAGATGAAGAGAAATATGAGCAGTCTAAAGAATGGACTTACACTAGAATTCGATTAGTTGACGAAGTTGACATAGATGATCTTTCTCTTTCACATTTACGTCAACATGGATTGAAAGGTAATATTCAAGGTTCGATGAAGCTTAATGGTGAACTCAGAGATTATATAATGACTTTTTTTAAACACAATTTAACAGAAGGTTATTATCCTGATGAAGTGTCAGAGGACCTAGCGGAGGGTAAAAGTATTAGTGTGACAGTTAATGCTTATGAACGTAATCCTATTGCACGAAAACTTTGTATCGAATATTTTGGTGTTCAATGTCAAATTTGTGAATTAGATTTTGAAAAAGTATATGGAAAAGTAGGTAAAGATTTCATACATGTACATCATATTATCCCACTTCATGAAATTCAACAAGACTATATAGTTGATCCCCAAAAAGATCTAATTCCTGTTTGTCCTAATTGTCATGCTATGCTTCATCGTAAAGAAAATGGTAAGTATTTAACTATTGAACAATTAAGACAACGTATTTTAAGTAACTAAAGAGTTTAAATATACGAAATCTATACCAATAAGGATACAAGAACAACTATTATTTATTGGTAACAGAAAGTAATATATGACTTACTCAATCAGGAGGTACAGCAGATGAAACCATTTTGGTATTTTCCTTCAACTGAAGGCGGCCAGATCAATTCGATTAATAATGCAGGGATTGAAACATTCCGAGGCAATGAGTTAGATTCTTTAACTAGAGAAATTTGCCAAAACTCATTGGATGCAGTCAAAGATGAATCACAGCCGGTAGTTGTTGAGTTTAAAAGATTTGAAATTGAAACAAATCAATTTCCAAACTACGATGGGATAGTACAAGTTTATGATAAATGCGAAGAAACTTGGAATGGTTTGAATCCTAAGAGCGAACAATTTATCAAACAGGCAAAAGAAATTATGAAAAAGCCTACTATGCAATTTTTAAGAGTCAGTGATTTTAATACAAAAGGACTTGAAGGAGCTCAAACTGATGAACTAGGAACACCTTGGAGCTCTCTTGTAAGAGAATCTGGATCCTCGAACAAAGGAGATAGCTCAGGTGGTAGCTTTGGTATTGGAAAATCAGCTCCTTTTGCAAATTCTAAAATTCGCACCATTTTCTATGAATCACTTGATGTTACAGGCTATTCATCACATATCGGAGTAGCAAATATAATGTCTTACAAAAAGTCTGACCTGACTACAACTTTAGGAACAGGTTATTATACGAAGGATACGCAATCGACAGCAATTCCTGGATTTTTTGGATTTGATAAAAGCTATTCTCGGAGCGAATCTGGAACGGATATCTATATTGCAGCATTTTTGCAACAGGATAATTGGAAAGAATCTATACGAAACTCTGTACTATATAATTTTTTCATCACAATTTATCAAAAAAAGCTAGTCGTACATATTGAGGATGAAATTATCTCGCATGAAAACATAGGAACTCTTATAACGCAACTTGATGATTCAAATGAGGATTTCAGACATTTGAAAGCTTATTATAAAGTGCTTACTTCAGAAAAAGCTTTGAAGATTCCTTCGCCCAAGCGAAAATATAAAACTATTGGTGAATTTGAAGAAGGGGAAGCAACCCTTTATATCATAAAAGGTGAAGATTTAAATCGCAAAGTTCTGATGACTCGTAAAGCAGGAATGCGATTATTTGAACAAAATCGCATTAGTAGTAGCATTATTTTTACAGGGATATTAATGATTACCGGTAAACGGATGAATCAAGTCTTTAAAGAAATGGAAAATCCAGCTCATAACGAATGGCAACCAAATCGCTATGAAGACCCAAAAGCTGCGGAAAAGGCATTCAAAGATTTGAGGAAATTTGTTCGTGAATCTGTGTTGCAAAATTTCCAAGCAGAAACAACAAATACGATGGATGCTATTGGGCTTAATGATTTCTTACCTGATGTTCATATGAGTGGTGACGGTGAGGAAAAGCAAGAATCTATCACGATGAAGATCAAAGAAGTGAAACAAAAGAAAAAGGATAAACCTAAAAAGAAAAAGAAGAAAAATCGTCAAACTGAAAAAATTGATGACATTTTAATTGATGCAGGGATTGAAAATGGAGTAGACGGTAACGATGAATTAGCACCACACACTCCAAAAAATCCAGATAGTGAAAGTAATGAAGATCTAAATGAAAAAGATTTAAATCATACAGGAAACGATGAACAAGGTAGTAAAGAAAAAAAGGAAGCGTATAAACCAATTGATACTAAAATGAGATATCTATGTATGGATAAATCTACAGGATCTTATCGTGTTAATATTAAACCTGAAAAAAGATTCGAAAAAGGAAAAATTGAATTTAAAGTATCTGGTGAACAAAGTGACTATGAGTTACCTATTGAATCTGTAAAATCACAGGATATAGATGATATATCCGTTAAGGGTAATGTGGTTCATTTTACCAACATGGTAGGTAAAAATATGATTACATTAGAAGTACAAGTAAGCTATGATCATTACTGTGTTTTGGAGGTAGATTTATATGAAGCTAAATAGTGAGCTTCCTTATCCAGTACTTTCAAAGGACAACGATCATTATGTAAACTCAACATTTGATGTAGAAGTTGAAGTTAAAAAGGTATTTGGTGAACTCGTAATTGATGCAAACTTTCTTTTGGAAAATAGCGGCATTGAGAGTCTTATAGCTGAAGGAAAAGCATGCTATGTGTTACATATTGAATGCCCGCAAACTAGTTATAGAGTCGTGAAAAAGTCTTTTACAAATCGTTTAACGATTAATATAGATGAAAATATTCTTCGAAATAAAATAGATGTGCATCCGTTAATCGTTGCAAATGATCGAATCGAAAATTATACAAATAGTAATTGGAATGAATTTTATTCGTCCTTACTCATTACATACGAAAAAGGAAATATTCTAGCTAGTTCAGATGCGATTGAATTAATTTTGCATGAAGATTCAACTGAAACGCAAAATTTACCTTCAATTGTAACAATTAGGCGCGTAGAAAAACTAGAATTTATGAGTGTAGATCTAGGAATGGAACAAATAATCATTGAATTACCGCAAAAGGTATATAACCAGTATGCTCAATACGGTGATACACGATTAAAGGAAACCATATTAACACTAGTCATATTGCCATGCTTAATTGATGTTTTTCATATATTGAAAGAAGATACTTCAAGTTTTGAAGACTACCATTGGTATCAAATATTAATGCAAATCTTTGAAAATAATCATCTATCCTTTACAAAAGTGATAAATGAAGAAATATCAGTTATGGAGGCTGCACAACGTGTTTTAAGAAATCCATTAATTGCTTCCTTTAAGGAAATTGATAAATTGCTTTCTGAGGAGGATGAAAAATGAAGATAAAATTTTTATCCGAAGATGCTTTACAAGATTTACGAGCTAATTTTGAAAGCTACAAGGAATATTATTTTAAACAGGATGAATCATGGTTTCAATCGTATTTTAATAAAGATGGTGCAGTACTTGAATCAAATATAGATTTTACTCAACCTAAATTTAGCTTTAATCCGGATTTTTCGGTAAGTGATTGTGAAAATGTTAAAGCGATGTATGATGCATTAAAGCATTTAACAGTCTCTCAAGCCACTCAAGAACGACTTTGGACTGGATTAGCTCATATGCAAATGCGTGATTATTTCTTTTTCCGTTTAAAAGATGATCTAGAAAAAAAGAATGAAAAACGTCTAAAATCGGCTTTATATTATGTGAATGGTACAAAACGTTCTCTATTCGTTAATGTTCTTGCTCGACTTTGGTGGGTAGGTTACATGACATATGATGAAACAAATCAAGAAAATCCTTATTGGCTAACTGAATTTTTCTGTTCAGCTGAATTTTCTGGTCGAAGTGTCTATTTCTTCTCGAGCAATTTTACGGGAAATCGAACAATTACAAAAGGAATATTACGTGCACTATTAACTCTGAGTCAAGAAGGTCATGATATTAAACGTGCTCATTTTGTAGAAGCAGGAAGATATCTTAACATTTCTGGCGGTGCTATGATTTTAGACATGTTAGAAGAAGATGAGATAAAAGAAATGGTAGAAGCACGAATACGAAAAGTCTTTCAATTTGAGAAACAGTTGATTAGTCAATAAAAGATTAATTTAAGCTCTGGATTTATATGGCTTGTAATTAAACATATGAGAATAAAATCACACAAGTATATTTCAGATATACATAGTATGATTTTAATAGTGAAATCACATGAAACAATGGAGGTCATACAGAATGGTTACTTATAACTTTGATGGAACAACATCTACTTTTAAAAATGATATAGGTGAAGCTGTTGTATCATATAAGAAAATGGAAGAAAGTAGAGTAGAAATAGTAGTAAATCTTAAACATTTTAATACTAATACAAAAGCATCATATAAAAAGTCAATTGAATTTAAAAATGGAGCTATACACCACTATCCAATCCGTCAATTTACCGTAAAAGATCAAGAAGTAAAGGAATTCAATACAGTTAAAAAATACTTCACGAATCTATTAGGTGAACAAGGATATAAAGAATTGAAAAACAATTTTTTAAATGAATACACATCTCGCCAGGCATTAGAATTAAGCATTCTTTTGGGACAAAAATAAAGTGCGTTTTTGATAGATAGAGAATTTTAAAAGTATTCTACATTTAAAAATACGAAAACATTATACGACTTAGCAGATATTAAGTGTAACCATCACATAATTTCAGCTAAGTCGTATTTTATTTAAGTCTAATACCAAATCATAAAATTGAAATTTATGGTAAGTAGTAGAATATCACTTCATTTAAAGTTTTAATTTCTTTAAATGAAGTATATTATGTGTAAAAATCATTATCTTTAAAAAATTTCCATAAAACTAATAATTTTTTCATGAATTATTGCCTATTGTCAAAATTTTTATGATAAAAATGTTAAAATAAGAGAGAATCAAAAGTTATTTGGAGGTACGTCAATGACAACAGCAAATCTAGGTTTTGAAGAAAAACTATGGCAAATGGCAGACAAATTACGTGGATCGATGGATTCAGGTGAATATAAAAACGTTGTATTAGGTTTACTATTTTTAAAATATGTATCCGATGCATTTGAAGAAAAATATGAGGAATTAAAAGTAGATGAATGGGCAGACGAAGAAGATCGTGATGAATATTTAGCAGACAATATATTCTTTGTACCACAAGAAGCGCGTTGGTCATTCATTAAAGATAATGCAAAGAAACCAGAAATTGGACAATTAATCGATGCAGCAATGGTCGCAATCGAAAAAGAAAATCCTTCACTAGTAGGGGTACTACCGAAAGCATTCGCACGACCAGAGCTAGATAAAACTCGTTTAGGTGAAACGATTGATTTATTCTCTTTCAAAGTAGGAGATGAAGAAAGCCGTTCGAAAGACGTTTTAGGTCGTGTATATGAATATTTCTTAAGTAAATTTGCTAATGCTGAAGGGAAAAATGGTGGCGAATTCTATACACCGTCATCTGTCGTTCAACTATTAGTTGAAATGTTGGAGCCATATAAAGGTCGCGTATATGACCCTTGCTGCGGTTCAGGTGGCATGTTCGTACAATCATCGAAATTCGTAAAGGAACATCAAGGACGAATTGATAATTTATCTATATACGGTCAAGAATTCAATCCAACAACTTGGAAACTTTGCAAGATGAACTTAGCCATTCGTGGAATTGATGGAAACTTAGGTTCTCATAATGCAGATACTTTCCATAATGACTTACACAAGGGACTAAAGGCAGATTATATTCTGGCAAATCCACCATTTAACATTAAAGATTGGGGTGGAGATAAATTAACAGATGATGTTCGCTGGCAATACGGTATTCCACCACAAGGTAATGCTAACTATGCATGGGTACAACATATGATTTCAAAACTAGCACCAGCGGGTACAGCAGGTTTTGTATTAGCAAACGGATCGATGTCATCTAATACCTCTGGTGAAGGGGAAATTCGTAAAAACTTAATCGAAAATGATTTAGTTGAATGTATCGTCACACTACCAGGTCAACTATTCTACTCAACCCAAATTCCTGTATGTCTTTGGTTTGTTTCTAAAAATAAAGCGAAAACAGGTAAACGTGAAAGAAACAATAAAATCTTATTTATCGATGCACGTAATCTAGGCTTCATGGCAGACCGAACACATAAAGAATTTAGTGAGGAAGATATTCAAAAAGTAGCGGATACATTCCACGCTTGGAGAGGTACGAATGACAAGGAATATGCGGATGAACTAGGATTTTGTAAAGAAGCAACCCTTGAAGAAGTAAAAGAAAATGATTATATCTTGACACCTGGTCGTTATGTAGGATTAGCAGAGCAGGAAGAAGACGGCGAGCCATTTGAAGAAAAAATAGAAAGATTGACGAGTGAATTATCCGAGCAATTTGCGGAATCAAAGAAATTAGAGGAACAAATTCGTAAAGTGTTAGGTGGAATAGGCTATGAAATTTAAAATAAAGGAGATAGCAGAATTTAATATTGCAAGTTTAAGTACTAAAAACATGCCATCTACTATACATTATCTCGAAACATCAAATATAACTAATGGAATCACTGATGAAATTATAATTTTAAATGTAGGTAGCGATAAAATTCCTAGTCGAGCGAGAAGAATTGTAGAAACAAATGATATTATATATTCTACTGTACGTCCTAATCAAAGACATTTTGGTTTCATTACCGAAGAACTACGTCATCTAACTGTGTCAACCGGATTTACAGTGATTAAACCTAACATAGAATATGTGAATCCTTATTATTTATATTGCTATTTAACAACTGATAATATAACAGATATGCTGCAAAGTATAGCAGAGAACAGCACAACGGCCTATCCTTCTATTAAAGCATCTGATATAGGTAACTTAACAATAGAATTACCATCTTTATCTGAACAAAATTATATAGTTGATTTAATAATGAATCTTAATAAAAAATTAAAAAACAATTTAAAAATAATTAAGAACCTTGAACAACTCTCCCAATCCCTTTTCAAACACTGGTTCGTGGATTTTGAATTTCCGAATGAACAAGGTCGACCGTATAAATCAAGTGGTGGCGAAATGGTGGAAAGTGAGTTAGGGGAGATACCTAGTTCATTCAAGGCGGGAATAATTAAAGATTTTTGTGAATTAAAATATGGTAAGGCATTGACTAAGAAGCAACGAATTCCAGGACCTTACCCTGTATATGGTTCGGGTGGCATAACTGGAACTCATAAAGAATATTTAATTAAAGGTCCCGGATTAATTATTGGGAGAAAAGGATCAATAGGGACATTATATTTAGAGTTTAATAATTTTTATCCTATAGACACTGTATTTTATACAGAAAGTGAATATTTTTCTGCTAAGTTCTTATATCAATTTTTTAAGCAATATGATTTTACAAAAGCTAATAATGATTCAGCTGTACCAGGACTAAATAGGGATTTTGTATATAATAACAAAGCTGTAATTCCTGATAAAAATGTTGTTGAAAAGTTTGAAGAAATCATTTCACCTATTTACGAAAAAATTAAATATTTAATCGAAGAAAATAATAAACTCGAACAGCTCCGCGATACTCTTCTACCCAAATTACTATCAGGAGAAATCGAAATCCCTGACGAATTGGAGGTGAAATAATTGTTTAAGTATAACGAATCTGAATTAGAAATCGCAGCACTTGAATGGTTGGAAGAATTGGATTATGAAATTATCGAAGGGCCAGACATTGCACCAGATGGAGATTATGCTGAGCGAATGAGCTTTCGTGATGTGGTACTTATTGAAAGGTTACGTGATTCTTTGCGAAAGATTAATCCAACGTTCAACGATAAAGTAATTGAAGAGGCCGTTCAAAAAATTATTGCAAATGCTTCACCAAATTTGGTTTTGAACAATAAGCAATTTCAAAAATTCGTTACAGATGGTATTGAAATTCAAACACAAGGGACAGATGGCTATAATCCAACCGTATCTGTACATGTCTTTGACTTTGAAAATCCAAAGAACAATGACTATATGGCGGTGAACCAGTTTACAATCATTGAGGGGCAAAATAATAAGCGCCCGGACATACTTGTATTTGTTAATGGTCTTCCGCTTGTCGTAATTGAACTGAAAAATGCAACCAATGAAGATGTTGATATTACGGATGCATATAATCAGCTGCAAACATATAAACAAGCCATTCCAACTTTGTTCCGCTACAATGCATTTTTAATTGCGAGCGATGGGATTAATGCACGAGTAGGTTCACTTACTGCCAATGAAGAACGATTTATGAAATGGCGAACAGTAGATGGGGAAAGTCTAGCTAGTGGGGCTGAACCACAGCTTGAAGTGATGTTAAAAGGAATGCTTGAACCAAGTCGTTTGATGGATATTGTCCAAAACTTTATTCTCTTCCAAACGGATGGGGCTGATACATTTAAAATTTTGGCTGCCTATCATCAATACCATGCGGTTAATAAAGCCGTAGAAAAAGCAAAAATAGCTACATCTAAAAATGGTGACCATAAAATTGGTGTTGTTTGGCATACACAAGGTTCAGGGAAAAGTTTATCAATGGTCTTTTATGCAGGGAAATTGATAAAAACGATGAACAACCCAACACTTGTTGTTTTAACAGACCGTAATGATTTAGATGATCAACTCTATAAAACCTTCTCGATGTCCAAAGATATTTTGCGTCAAACGCCAAGTCAAGCTGATTCAAGAGATGATTTACGTGAGTTGTTAAGTGTTGAATCAGGTGGAATTGTCTTTACGACTTTGCAAAAATTCTCACCTGATGAAGACACGGGCGAAATGCCATGCTTAACTAATCGAACCAATGTTATTGTCATGGCAGATGAAGCGCACCGTTCACAATATGGATTTGGTGCGTCAATTTCCAGTAAGAAGACTCATCAAGGTGAAGTGAAATATGGCTTTGCCAAGTATGTACGTGATGCATTGCCAAATGCTTCATTCATCGGCTTTACTGGTACACCAGTAGAGGCATCAGATCGTAATACACCGGCTGTCTTTGGAGAATACATAGATATATATGATATGTCTCAGGCAGTAGAAGATGGGGCAACGGTAAAAATCTTCTATGAATCACGTGTTATCCCACTTGAATTACCAGAAGATTTATCGATTGATGCAGATTATGAAGAAATTACAGAAGACCAAGAATCCTCTGTAAAAGAAAAGCTAAAGTCAAAATGGTCAAGACTAGAAGCAATAGCGGGAGCAGAATCGCGTGTAGTGAAAATGGCAAAAGATATTGTTCATCACTATGAAGAACGCCAAAAAGCAATGTTTGGTAAATCAATGATTGTTGTTATGTCACGTCGAATTGCGATTGATTTATATAAAGAAATCATTAAATTACGTCCTGAATGGCATTCAGATGATGACGATAAAGGTGTTATTAAAATTGTTATGACGGGCTCATCAAGTGACCCTGTAGAATGGCAACCATTTATCGGTACAAAAAAACGTCGTGAATTTTTAGCTCGCCGTATGAAAGATAATGATGATCCGTTGAAGATTGTTATTGTACGAGACATGTGGCTAACAGGTTTTGACGTACCTTCTATGAACACGATGTATATCGACAAACCGATGAAAGGTCACAACTTAATGCAAGCAATTGCACGTGTGAACCGCGTATTTAAAGATAAGCCAGGTGGTCTTGTTGTCGACTATATCGGTATAGCAGATAACTTGAAACAAGCATTAAAACAGTATACAGATAGTGATCGGAAAACGGCAGGTATTGATACATCGGCAGCGGTTGATATTATGATCGAAAAACACGAAATTATCGTAGAACAGTTATATCAACACGATTATTCAGGCTATCAATCTGAAAAATCATCCGACTGCATTAAAGCCATTGTTAATACGATGGATTATATTATTGGCTTAGGTGAAGATGAAAAGAAAAGATTCTTAAACACTGTCACCGAGCTTTCAAAAGCTTATGCTTTATGTGCTACAACACCAGAGGCAGAGGAATTAAATGATGAAATTGGCTTCTTTAAAGCGGTAAAAGCAAGCATCGTCAAAACTTTAGGGGATGGCAGCAAGAAAAAAACAGCAACACAAATGGATGCGCAGATTAACCAATTAATCTCAAAATCCGTTATTTCAGAAGAAGTGGTAGATGTCTATAAAGAATTAGGATTAGAGAACCCAGACATTTCAATTCTGTCGGATCAATTCTTAGAAGATGTACGAGCATTACCACAAAAGAATTTAGCAGTAGAACTATTAAATCGTTTAATAAACGGTAAAGTGAAAAATGTACAACGAAACAACCTGATTCAAGCAAGAAAATTCTCTGAAATGCTTTCAAATGCACTCAACAAATACAACAAACGCACCCTTGAAACCTCAAAAGTTATCGAAGAACTAATTGCTTTAGCTAAGGAAATGGATGCTGCCTATAAACGTGGCGAACAAACAGGTATGGTAAAAGAAGAAATTGCCTTCTACGACGCATTAGCTTCTCATGAAACAGCCGAACAAGTACTAGGAGACGACACACTAAAAATCATTGCTCATGAACTCACTCAATCCATCAAAGAAAACATGAGTATCGACTGGAACCTAAGAGAATCTGCACGTGCCAAAATGCGTGTCCATGTAAAACGCCTTCTTAAAAAGTATGGCTATCCACCAGATCTCCAAAAAGATGCAATTGAAATTGTGATTGAACAAGCAGAGCTAATGTCAGCACAGTTAGCGTTTGATTTTTAAAGTTATAAGTTTTAGCACATTCTGAGAATTATAAAATTCTCGAATGTGTTCTTATTTTTGAGAATGGAGGAAAGCAAAATGTCTACATGTCTAACTATAAACAAATTAAAAAAAGATAATATTTTCTGTTCTGATTTCTTATCGCTTGAAAATAATAATGAAATAGAATTTAATAACAATCAAAAAATCGCAGTGCTATATGGTCCAAATGGAACTGGCAAAACATCGTTAGCAAAAGTTTTCTCTAGAGAACAAGGTACCGAATACGAGCTTAAATATAATAATATGGATGTAACAAATGAAACAGAGAAAGATATATTTCATGTTATATCTGATCAAAATAGTAGAAACATCATTGAAGGAGAAGAAACTGATTTTTTAATAGGAGATAATATTAGAAAAGAATATGAATTAAAGACAAAATTAGATGATAGCTTTATGAGAACCTTTGATGGATTAAATAAAATTTATAAAAATGAATATGGAATAAAAAAAGTCTCTAGTAAAGTATTTAGTTATATTAAAGATAGTAAATTATCTGCATTTCTAAAAGATATAGTTAATCAAAAAAATAAAGGGAAGAGACTTGATTATGAAGAAGTTATAAATTACATAAAACACAGCACTATAGTTAATATACAGGATTATGAGGAAGAAAAATTAAATTTTCTTAAAGCTAATTTAGAAGGATCTTTAATCAACATAATATTGAACTTAGATAAAGAATTATTGAACTTGAATTCTCAAAATATTTTAGAACTAGAAGAAAATGAAGCGGCTATTGAGATACTAAATAAATTTGATTACATAAATGATTGCATTGTATGTGAAACGAAAGATATAAATACTAAAAAGTTAAAATCAAAAAAGAATCAACATAATATTGAAATAGTAAATAACTTAAATGATAACGAAAAGGCAATAATTGAAAATGTTTTAAACAAAATAAAGGGGAATGATCCTTTATCGATAAGAAAGGCGCTTTATATGATTTTGAATGAAGGAGATGTTACTGAATTAAAATCTTTAGTTCATGAAATAAATAGGTACATAGAAATCTATAGAATAGAAGTGAAAAATAAATTTATAAAAGTTTGTGAAGACGCAAAGCTAGAGGATATTTTTCAAGAGTATTCAAAAGTAAAGAGTGAACAATTGGAGTTAGTTGAAGAAGATTTACTTTTTATTCAAAATATAATTAGTGAAAGTATTGATAAGGAATTAAAAATAGAAAGAACAAAGGAAAATAAAATTTCAATTTTACTTGAAAATGAACAGTTACTAAATAAAGATAGAAATGAATTACATTTAAGTAATGGAGAACAAAATTTTATTTCTCTTACCTTTGAATTATTAAAAGCTAAAAATACTCAAAAAGAAGTAATTATTATTGATGATCCAATTTCAAGCTTTGACTCTATATTTAAAAACAAAATTGCATATGCAATTATTAGATTTTTGGAAAATAAGAATCAAATTATTCTAAGTCATAATGTAGATTTAATAAGATTATTGGAACATCAAAAAAATAATTGTTTTAATTTATACCTTTTAAATAATACAGATGGAGAGTTAAATGGAATAATACCAGTTAGCAATTGCGAGAAAAAAATATTATTATCCATACCTGAATTCTTGGAGATTTTAAAGTCAGACATATTTAATGAAATTTATGATGAAAAGGCCTTTTTAATATCTTTAGTTCCTTTTTTAAGGGGCTATGCACAAATTACATTAGATATAGAATCTAAAAATGAATTAACAAAAATTATGCATGGATACAATTCGGAAAAAGTTAATATTACACATATATACAGTAACTTAATAAAACCGACGAGATGT
>NZ_QWUA01000065.1 GCF_003576525.1 Rummeliibacillus sp. POC4
AAAGAAGCAAGTATGCATTGGGGTGCATACTTGCTTTTTCGTTTAGTGAATATCTCTCTTTTTAAATCTTCCGCCTCGTACTTCCGCGATATTACCAATTGCTAAAAAAGCATTGGCATCTAATTCTCCAACAATTGAAGTAAGTTTTGACTCTTCTAGACGAGTAATTACAGTAAAAATCACCTTTTTTGAATCACCAGTGTAAGCTCCTTCTCCAATCAAGTACGTGACGCCACGTCCTAAACGATCCATAATAGCTCTACTTATCTCATCATATTCTTCACTAATAATATATACAGCCTTTGATTCATCTAGACCTTGAATCACTATATCGATCATCTTGTAGGCGATAAAATAGGCTAGTCCTGAATACATTGCTTGTTCCCAAGTAAATACAAAACCCGCCACACTAAAAATAAGAAGATTAAAGAACATTATGATTTCGCCAACTGAAAATGGTAATTTCTTATTAAAAAGGATAGCTAAAATTTCCGTTCCATCAAGTGATCCGCCATAGCGAATAACGAGGCCGACTCCGATTCCAAGTACTATCCCACCAAACACAGTCGATAATAGTAAATCTTTCGTAAATGGTTCTAAATGATGAAGCATAATTGTAACAGTTGATAATGTTGTAATTCCTAGAGCAGTTGATAAGGCAAAGGTTTTACCAATTTGCTTATAACCGAGGAAAATAAATGGAATGTTTAAGAGGAAAATAAATATTCCTAGAGGTAAATCTGTTAGATGAGAAATGATGATGGAGATCCCTACAATTCCGCCATCTAATATCCTGTTCGGGACTAAAAAAAGTTCAAGTCCAATTGCCATAATACAGGCACCTAGAATGACCATGATGATTCTTTGAAATAGTTTTTGCTTAGATAACTTTTTGTTTATTTTACTAACATCTTTAGCTTGCGAGAGCACTGACTCTATGCTCCGTTTCGAATCACTCATAAAATCTCCCCAATTCTAAATAAAATAATTGCTATATTCATATTTTATCTGAAAATTTAGAAATAAAGAAGAAAAATATATTTAACATTCACATCAATTTATTGGCCATACAATGAATGGACTTCAATTTAAAAGAAGTTCAAGCTGGTGGTAAGAAATATAGTTCCTTTCACCCTTCATAATAGGAATTTTAGATATTCTTTTTTATGGTAAAATTATTAAGATGGTCATTTTTGTTGTCGATAATGGTCAATTTATTACCCAGGAAATGATATACTCCTGAATTTGTGAAAGATGCGTAGAACATAAAAGCATGTTAGAGTTAATATATACATTTTTATAATCTAACAGTAACGAACAACCTAAACTGATCGTAAGAAAGGGGAAAAGACTGTGGATAAAACAATATTAGTAGTAGATGATGAAAAACCGATTGCAGATATATTACAATTTAATCTAGTAAAAGAGGGGTACAAAGTAATCTGTGCTTATGATGGAGACGAAGCACTAGAAAAAGTAGAAGAAATAAAACCAGATTTAATGTTACTAGATATTATGTTACCGAAACGTGATGGTATGGAGGTTTGCCGTGAAGTGCGAAAAAAATACGACCTACCAATCATTATGTTAACAGCAAAAGATTCAGAAATTGATAAAGTATTAGGGCTTGAACTAGGTGCTGACGATTATGTAACGAAACCATTCAGTACACGTGAACTAATTGCACGTGTGAAAGCCAATATGCGTAGACACCAAACGGTTACAACTACTGAAGAATCAGTAGAAGAAAATAATGATATTGTTATAGGATCTCTAGTTATACAACCAGATGCATACTTAGTATTAAAGCGTGATGAATCAATTGAATTAACACACCGTGAATTTGAATTACTTCATTATTTAGCAAAACATATTGGTCAAGTAATGACCCGCGAACATTTACTTCAAACTGTTTGGGGCTATGATTATTTTGGTGATGTTCGAACTGTTGATGTAACGATTCGTAGACTACGTGAGAAAATTGAAGATAATCCAAGTCATCCAACCTGGATTGTAACTCGTCGCGGAGTAGGGTACTACTTAAGAAACCCTGAACAGGAGTAAAGGAAAATGCAGAAGGTTCGCTTTTTTAAATCGGTACAGGCAAAAATTGTACTGATTTATGTACTGCTTATTTTAATTGCCATGCAAATAATAGGGTTATATTTTGCAAAGCAATTAGAACAAACATTAAAAGAAAATTTTGAGACATCTATTACGGATCGCTTAAAACTTGTCAGATTTAGTGTGAAAGAGGAAATATTGAAGGAACGAACCGACAATGATCCAACACTTGAACAAAGTTTAAAAGGTGTATTAAATGAAGTATCTTCAGAGGATATCAAAGAGATTAGGGTAGTAGATGCAGATTATAGAATTTTAGCATCATCAGATATGAGTAATCAATCAATTATAGGGCAGCGCTCAATGGAGCAATTGGTAAGAGACTCATTACGTACCCAAACGCCAACTGAAAAAATAGCATTGGATAAGAAAACAAGAAAGAGAATTTGGGTAGTTGCAACTCCTATTAAATCGAATGGTAAAGTAATAGGGACACTTTATGTAAAGTCTAATATTGAACGTATATTTGAACAGATGAATGAAATTAATCAGATATTAGCAGGTGGTACGGCATTAGCCTTAGCTATTACCATTATATTAGGGATTTTCATCGCTAGAACTATTACGAAACCTATTTCGGATATGCGTAGACAAGCACAGGCGATGGCTAAAGGTAACTTTTCTCGGAAAGTTAAAGTGTATGGGAATGATGAAATTGGCCAATTAGCCATTACGTTTAACCATTTAACCAATAGGTTACAAGAAGCTCAATCAACTACTGAAGGTGAACGAAGAAAATTAGCCTCCGTTTTGGCAAACATGACAGATGGGGTTATAGCAACTGACCGAAAAGGGAAGATTATCCTTATTAATACCCCTGCACAAAAGTTATTAAATGGAGAACATAACGAATTAATGGGGAGACCATTAGTATCTGTTTTAGGTGTGGAGAAGGAACATACATTTGAAGACTTAATCCATATGAAGGACTCAATTAATCTAGATTTTAGTTCTCCTGAACGTCCGTATATTTGGCGTGCAAATTTCTCTGTTATTCAAAAAGAAACAGGATTTGTTAATGGTCTTATTACTGTACTCCATGATATTACTGAGCAAGAGAAGATTGAAATGGAGCGCCGCGAATTTGTTTCCAATGTATCACATGAATTGCGAACACCACTTACAACAATGCGTAGTTATTTAGAGGCATTAGCTGATGGTGCCTGGCAAAACAAAGATTTGGCTCCACAATTCTTAAATGTTACACAAACAGAAACAGAGAGATTGATTCGCTTAGTAAGTGACTTATTACAACTATCACGAATGGATAGCCGAGAGTATGAAATTAATGCAGACTATGTAGATTTCAATAAATTCTTTAATCGAATAATTGATCGATTCGAAATGTCTAAATCTAAAAATGTTGAATTCGAGCGTATGTTACCTACATTACCTTGTTATGTTGAGATTGATACAGATAAGATTACTCAAGTAATCGATAATATTATTTCAAATGCTTTGAAATATTCACCAGACGGTGGAAATATTCGTTTTGGCATGACGGCTAATGAAGGATTATTAACTGTTATGATCTCAGATGATGGTATGGGGATACCAAAGGAAAATGTAGAACGTATTTTTGACCGCTTCTATCGTGTAGACCGGGCAAGAGCAAGATCAATGGGAGGCACAGGATTAGGATTGGCCATTTCTAGAGAAATGATTTTAGCACATGGAGGAAAAATTTGGGCTGAAAGTGAAGAAGGCGTCGGAACAACAATCTTCTTTACTTTACCTTATGAAGAAGACGAGGCAGGTGAGTGGGATTGAAATATATCGAGCAGATAAAATCAGTCATACTATTTGTCTTAGTACTTTTAAGTATTACTTTAACCTTTTCAATTTGGACATATAGGCCAAACTATGCTCCTCTTGAAAAAACAAAGTCCGTAGATATTTTAGTTGGAAAAAAACTTCAACTTGTAGATATTATTAAGCCATATCGAATGGTTTTTCATCAGGATGGTATGTGGCTTGGAACCGATCAATCAAAAGAGATGAGCGGAATAATAGACCAAATGCAAAATTGGCAAGTAACAAATCCTACACTAGTAAGTGGTAATTTGGATTCTTCTAAAATAAACCAACTAGTGGCAGGGAATCAACGTTATACACTATTCTACTCATCGGAAATACCATACTCTATTTTCCAAGACTTTTTGCCAACCACTGAAAATAAAGTGAATGATATATCTTTTGATCAAATGATTGTAACCTGGAATCAATTATCAAATTCAGGGGAATTGACGGTCTTTTTTGCCAATACTGCCGAGGAAAAGTTATATAAAGCTAAAGCACATGTAAAGAGCAAATCTATTTTTGAAAAACAATTAGTTCGTTTATCGCATGACTTAGAAAGATATTCTGTTTTTTACCGAGAAAAGGGGACAGCCCTTTATTTGCCAACCAAAGAATCAAAAATGATACAGTCAGCTTATATTGTCAATAATATCTCGGTTGATAAATTTAAAAATGCAGTATTTGCGAATCCTGAGGTTGTAAAGAATAGTTTTGATGATGCAAATGTAGAAGAAAACTTTACAGATGGCGTTTCTATAATGAAAGTTAATAGTAATAAGAGAGTTTTGGATTACGTGAATACAACAGCTTCTGATAATCACGAGAGAGTTGAAAAGTCAAAACTAATCATAAATACATTTGATTTTATCAATAGACATGGAGGTTGGACTGGGGATTTTCGATATGATTCTTTAGATTATGAAAATAATAAAGTAACATACCAACTTTACATGGGGGATTATCCCGTATATGCTGACCTATTAGATACTTCCACCCAGATTGTAACGGTATGGGGAGACAATCGAATTGCAGTATATGCCCGTCCATATTATAAGCTTGTACCTAGCCTTGAGAATACCACTTTAACAATAACGGGTGGTCAAGAGGTGGTTGACAATCTTATGAAATTAAAGACAGTAAATTTCAAGGATATTAAAGAAATTCGCCCAGGCTATTTCTTAACAAAAAATGGACAAAACGCTTTTATCTTTAAACCAACATGGTTCTATTTAGTAAACAATAAGTGGTCACCATTACAAACTACTACAGTAGGAGGAGGTGGCCAAGTTGGATTGGAATAAAACGAAAACGATTTTTATCATTGTTTTTTCGATATTAAATGTTTTCCTATATACAATGTATGTAAATCGATACAATGAAGCAAAGATGATAGAACCAATTGGCAATACGGATATTTCTACACGATTAAAAGATGAGAATATAACTGTAAAGAGCAGCGCAGTAGATGGTGAAAGTGTTTCTTATATATCCGGAAAGGTGAAACAGTTCACGAATAAGGAATTAACATCTTTACAAAACCAACGTATTCAAATTATTAATGGCGGAACTGAAATCCAAGCGAAGATAACAAAGTTAAGCTCTTTACCAGATATTACGGATGAATTATTATCTGATTTTGTGAGGAAACAAGTTTATAAAGGTAGCTCGTATAAGCTCTGGAAGGTTAATAAAAAGGATAGAGAAGCTATTTTCTTCCAAATTTCAGATGATTATATGATTTATTACAATCAAAATGCAACTGTCAAAGTGCATTGGAACGATCGTTTAGAAATAACGGATTATGAGCAAAAAATGTTTGATTCATTAAAAAGCTTTGGGGAAAAGAGTACGTTGATCAAAGCACAACGAGCTATTGAAATTATCTTTGATAATGGATATTTGCCTGCTAACTCAACTGTTTCAAAGACACAACTTGGTTATTCTACTCTTGTTCCATTAACAGAAACGCAAGTACTTTGCCCAACATGGTATATTCATATCATATTACCGAAGGATGTAAATGGCGAAAGGAAAGAAGCGGATTATTTTGTTAATGCAGTTGATGGTACAATAGTTGATATTGAGCAAAATGTAAAAGGAAAAGAACTAGAAAAGCAATAAGGGGACTTTAAAATGCAGTTCAGTGTATTAGCTAGTGGTAGTACTGGTAACTCCATTTATGTAGAGAGTGGAGAACATTCTTTTATCGTCGATGCAGGGTTGACAGGTAAAAAAATGGAGCAGCTCTTTGAAAAAGTGGACCGTGATATAAAAAAGTTGAGTGGTATTCTCGTAACGCATGAACATTCAGATCATATTAAAGGTGTTGGCGTATTAGCCCGAAAATATAATATCCCGATATTTGCCAATGAAAAAACATGGCAGGCGATGGATGGTCTAATTGGTAATATACCTGTAGAACAACGATTTCAATTTGATATGGAAACAGTAAAGACGTTTGGTTCTTTAGATATTCAATCTTTTGCTGTTTCCCATGATGCAGCAGATCCAATGTTCTACTGTTTTCATGAAAATGGACAAAAGCTTGTTGTTATTACAGATACAGGGTATGTCAGTGATCGTATGAAAGGAATTATAAAAGGCGCTGATTCTTTTGTATTTGAAAGCAACCATGATGTGAGTATGTTGCAAATGGGACGTTATCCATGGTCAGTAAAACGCCGTATTTTAAGTGATCTTGGACATGTTAGCAATGAGGATGCAGCTGTTGCAATGAGTGAAGTTGTTGAACAAAAGTCCACACGTATATATCTTTCTCATCTAAGTAAAGATAATAATATGAAAGATTTAGCAAGAATGAGCGTTTCACAAACTCTACAATCATGTGGTATTATGCCAGGCGAATTTGTCCACTTATATGATACAGACGCCGAAGAGCCAACAGAAATAGTCACTGTTTAAAAACCCCCCCAATTTGAGGCAATCCTAATGTTGGATTTTACACTAACTTTTTAGGCCAACCTTAAATCGGGGGATTTTTTGTGCGAAAAATGGGGAAGTTATAGTAAGTTCACTTTATATTCTTTGTATTTTGAACTGATTTTAAATTTATTTTCATCTAATTTTAATCTTTGCATTATAAAGTAAAAGTATGAAGCGCTGATAGTTACAGAAAGGATGAAGAACATGGGCTATTATGATAATGATGAAACTCGAAGTAATAGAAAAGGTGGTAGTAAAGCCGGATACTTTTTCAGCGGTATTATAGGCGTTATTGTGGGAGCATTATTAGTATGGCTCTTGTTACCATCTATGGTTGGCTATTTACCGGGTGGAACAGAATCATCAACAACTACTACAACAAACAAAACGTCAACACCTCAAGTCTCAACTGAAGTCTCAACTAATGTTACAGATGCAGTTGATAAAACAAAAGATGCAGTTGTTGGCATTACCAACATTCAAGAAACACAAATGGATTTATGGGGCAGTATTCCATTCCGAGATGGCACAAATGGTAAAAGTGGAGATAACGAACAAGAAGCAGGCAGCGGCTCAGGTGTTATTTATAAAAAGGTTGGCAATAAAGCGTATATTGTGACTAACAACCATGTTGTTGAAGGTGCAAATCAGTTAGAAGTTACACTCTCAGACGGATCAAAGGAGCAAGCTAAACTTGTCGGAACTGATATTTGGACAGACTTAGCTGTGATCTCTATCTCAAGCAAAAAGGTCAAAACAATTGCTACTTTTGGCGATTCAGATAAATTAAAACAAGGTGAATCAGTTATTGCTATAGGTAACCCGTTAGGAATGGATTTCTATGGTTCTGTAACAACGGGTGTAATCTCTGGTAAAGACCGCACAGTTCCAGTTGACTTGAACGAAGATGGTACTGAAGATTGGCAAGCAGAAGTTTTACAAACAGATGCAGCCATCAACCCTGGTAACAGTGGTGGTGCTTTAGTAAATCTAGCAGGGCAAGTCATTGGTATTAACTCTATGAAAATTTCCGAATCAACTGTTGAAGGCTTAGGATTTTCTATTCCAATCAACACTGCAATTCCTGTAATTGATGAATTACAACAAAAAGGTAAAGTGGAAAGACCTTCAATGGGAGTAGCTCTTATTGATTTAACAGATGTGCCAGAATATCATCAAAGACAAACTTTAAAATTACCTGAGGAAGTAACATCAGGTATTGTTGTTAGCGAAGTAGTAAAAAATTCACCAGCCTCAAAAGCGGGGTTAAAGAAATATGATGTCATTGTTGAAATGGATGGCGAAAAAGTTGATAATTCAATCGCCTTGCGTAAAATCCTCTACAATAAGAAAAACGTTGGCGATCAAGTGAAAATAAAAGCTTATCGTAATGGGGAAATAATTCAAAAAACATTAACTTTAGCTGATAGTTCTAAAACACAATGATGTGGATAACTAAAATTAAATCTTAAAATCCCAAAATTTTAAAAAAGCGAGCAAAGAAAGTAAACGCCTAACTTTCCTGCTCGCTTTTCATTTGTTACAATAGGTTGTGGATAACAATTGATAAATTGTGTATAAGTCTGTGGAAATCTAAAATATTGAAAGGAAGAAATATTTTGAAAATATATAGCTGTGAAACCCATATAGGACACGCTTTAGATATGTTTGTTGCAATAGAAAAAGAGGTACCAATTATGGAAAAAGTGGAGGATGAAAAAAAGTTATCCACAAAGTGTAACTATTGCGAAGAGCAAGCAACATATATTGTGGCGAACAAATGAGCGCATGCAATATCTTGAAATAGCCTGTGGATATGTGCATAAGTCTTGTGGATAATTTGTTTGTAAATTTAACATGAAGGTGGATAACCTGTGAGTATTACAATTATTAGTGTTGGGAAATTAAAAGAAAAGTACTTGAAAATGGGTATCGAGGAGTATGTCAAAAGACTTAATGGATATACAAAAATAGAACTCATAGAAGTGCCTGATGAAAAGGCACCCGAACAACTTAGTGAAGCTGAAATGGAAATTGTAAAGAAGAAAGAAGGCGAACGCATTCTTTCGAAAATCACACCCGATCACTATGTACTAGCATTAGCTATTAACGGTAAAATGCGCAGCTCGGAAGAACTATCAAAGACCATTGAAGATCTCCTGACATATGGTCACAGTAAAATTGCCTTCGTCATTGGCGGATCACTAGGATTGCATGATGATGTCCTAAAGCGTGCGGATGATAAATTATCATTTGGCAAAATGACTCTACCACACCAACTGATGAAACTGGTATTGGTAGAGCAGATTTATAGAAGTTTTCGAATAATGAAAGGTGAACCGTATCATAAGTAGTAGCCTGATCACAAAACACAATATCAATATAAGCCCCACATTATGAAAAAAATATCAATTTTCTCAATGAGAAAATTGATATTTTTTGTTTTATCCTGCTGATTTCATACTTTTGTAAGAAGCTGAAAACAATGAATCTAGTTAAAAGCAATTTTTCTAGATGTTTAACGACTAACAAGATTACCAATACTCTTATTCATTGTCAGTTTTTTGCCCACGTACTGGTTTGAAAATAGACAGTAAGTAAATCACTAAACCTACAATACCAATGCCAGCGATAATATTGAATGATTGCCCAGTGTAGAAGCCGCCACCGAAGTAGAAGATTTCACGTAAACCTTCGGAAGCAAAGCGAAGTGGAATCCAAGGGCGAATAAAGTTTACAAAGAAACTTGGAAGCATTTCTTGTGGTGTCATAAGAACACCCATACCTAAAAGCATTACAACCATGAATAACGTAATGGCTGGTTTTCCGATCCATGCAGTAATAGCTGAAACTAATAAGAAGAAACAGAATGCTGCAAATGATACGAAGAAGGCAACTAAGAAGTAGCCTGGCATGTTAATACCAGCGATCTGTCCTAATGTTGCAACAGTAAAACCTGAGAATAGGGCAATAATAATCCCAAATAAAACTTGGCCACCCATTAAGCGTAACGTTTGTTTACGTGTTAACAATTCCCTTTTCATAATATTTGATGTCGATAAGAATAAAATGAAACCACCGATTAATGCACCTACCCAAGCAGGCACTGCCATTAAGGTTGGAGCACTACCATTTGCTGTAGAAGCAGTAATTGCATTGAATACTTTCTCTTCAGAAACAATTGGATTTGCGAGTACAGACGCTTTGTTGGCATCAATTTGTTGACCGTCCATTTGTGTGATAAAGTTTGTAGAGTATTGATTGCTCAATTGCGTAATTAAAGCGTTTAAAGCAGTCTTTGCAAAGTTTGCACCTGTCATGTTAAAGCCTTGGTTAATATAAACTTTTAAAGTTGCTGGAGCGTTATTTGAGACAGCATTTTGTACGCTGTCATTATAACCTTTAGGAATAACTAATGCTGCATAATACTTTTTATCATCAAATAAATCTTCAATATTTTCCTCTTTTTCATTTGTAAAAGCTAGCGCAGGTTCTTTGCCATTAGTACCTTTACTCATTTGTTTGATGGCTGATTTTACAACATCTACATGTTCGCCCTCATCATTCACAATCAGTGCAACAGGTAGATTTTTCACTTGTGGATTTCCTTGAGCGAATAAATTTACCGAGAATAGAGCGATGATTATAATAACAGCAATAGGAGCAGCCCATGCTAATTTTTCTTTAAATAATTTCATTGAATTCATCCTTTCTCAATTTTCAACATGTTGTTTAGTAACATGCATTTATCTTATAATTTTTATGAATATAAAAGCAATGAACAAAAGTAAACAGGATGTTGAATTTTCAAAAGGAAGGTGATTTTTTTGAGTATTTATATAGAGAAAAATAGAAGAACAAAACAACTTATTCAAAAGTCATTTATGTTAATTTTAGAGAAAAAATCGTTTGAATCGATTACAATAGGGGACATTACAAAAGCAGCAAAAATCAATCGTGGAACATTTTATTTACACTTTAAAGACAAATATGATTTGCTCGAACAGATTGAACAGCAGTTATTTAGTGATTTAGGCACTCATATCGATGACTTGCAATCACAATATTCATCCACAAGTACGTTTAAAAAGGAACAAGAGGATTTAGCTGTTACATTGTTTCAATTTATTGAAATACATTCGCCAATGTTAAGAATATTTTTAAGTGATCGTGGTAGAGCCGGTTTTCATATTCGATTTAGAGATGCTTTTTCAAAAAAGGTACGCCTAAATCTAGAGAAAAATGAAACTTTCAATGAAAGGCTAAAGTTTCCAATTGAATACTTTTTATCCTTTATTACATCTGCTTTTTTAGGATTAATCGAACAATGGGTTCAAAATGGTTTAGATAAAACGCCTCAAGAAATGGCCATGCTATATATTGATATTATTTCCTTTATTCAAAATAAAGAATGATACAAATCACTCGAAAATATTAGTCAAATATAACAGTAAAAGACCACAGAATAAGTGGTCTTTTATTTTCTTACGGAACAGTTTCAGCCCTTTATCGTAGGCTTTTGTTCCGAATAGGTTTTAAAATAATTGCTAATAGAACAATAATTGCTGCAATCACAACAGTTGAGTAGAATAGCCCACCATATCCATCTTGAGCAGCGGTTAATGTAATTTGATCTACGCTTGACTGAATGATTCCTTTTAACGTTGGATCCTGTATATGTTCTAAAATTTTGGAGTAATCAATTTCGGATGAAGAACTCGTTGGAGCCATAGATCCGGCAACTTGTTGAAATTCTTGTAATGCTTCTGGGCTTAAATCAGCTTTCTCCATCTTACTTTTTAAAATTGTACCAAAATCATTTTGGAATAGACTAGGAATTTGGTTAAATCCACGTACAATGAATCCTGCATAAATGGTTGGGGCAATGGTCATTCCTATTTGACGAGCAAGAGAAAGTCCTGCTAGTGCTGATCCTTTATCCTTTTCAAGACGTTCTGTCGCCAAAATATTCAATGGTGCTCCTAAAAGAATACCAATCCCAAGACCAGCAATACATGACGAAATAATAAATTGCCATTTTGCATCTATCCATGTAGGGAATAACAAAAATCCAATTGCTGTAATGACTCCTGATAAAAATACAGCAAGAATAGGACCTTTTTTATCAACAAGTGCACCACCTAGTCCAGCACCGATACCAGATGCTAATGCTAATGGTGTCATCCAATAGCCAGAGTTTTCAGCAGCAATTCCTAAGACTTGTTCTGAGAAATATAGATCATTCCCGCAAGTAATGCCCCTGACAACGCACCGATTAATAATGTCAGTAAGTAAGTAGGGCGAACTAATAAGCCAACTGGTAATATGGGATCTCCATTACGTTTTTCTAATGAACGATTATAGAAGATTAATCCAGCGAATAAGACGATCCCCGCGATTAAGAAGCCATAAACATTAAAAGTTGCAAGGCTCTCTAGTAAGGAGGTACCTTCAATGTTAGTTAAACCATACATAATACTAAGAACGGCTAATGAAAGCAGAATTGTTCCGATTAAATCTAGCTTTCCTACAGAAGGTTCTTTCGTTTCTTGGATCTTATAATAGCCTAAAATAATTAAAATGATGGCAATTGGCACATTTATAAGGAATAGTAAATGCCAATTCCCTGTTAAATCTAAAATGACACTACCAAGGTTTGGGCCTAAAATGGCTCCAACCCCGTTCATAGCACCTAATATTCCAAGCGCTTTCCCTTGTTTTTCTGCAGGAAATGTACTTAAAACATGTGAGCTACCAATGATGAAGATTCCACCACCACCCATTGCTTGGATGAATCGGGCTACTAAATAAAAAGCAAAATTTGGGCTTAGTGCTACAAGTAATGAACCAAGGCCGAATAATGCAACTTCAACAATAAATAGTTTCTTTCGACCGTATCGGTCTGAAATTTTACCTACAATCGGTATACTAATTGCTAAACCTAGTGTATATATTGTTACACCCCAGGCTCCCCAATTGGCAGGAACATCGAATGAGCTATTTATTGTTGTTAGAGCAGCACTAATAATCCCGTTATCTAATGCAGCCATTAGTACGCCAATACAGAACAACGTGATCGCCCAAGTTGGACTCGATGATTTATGACTCATTCTTTCATCTTCCTTTCTATCTTTATTTAAGACTGTAAGATATCTAAAAAATATATGCATGAGGTGAATCATAAAGAGATATGGAGATTATAACAAATAATTTACAGTGATGTATATTCGTTATATATGACTAGGATGATCTAATAAATGTGTAGTGCCCAAAAAAGTAAGTGGAGGTGAATCAATCGCTAAGTCAGATTTAATTTAGTCTACAGCTAGAGAAAAGTCCAATTGATATAAAAAAATAGACATACCATATATAGAGCGATACTATACATTGGAGGTGATATGATATGCCATTTTATCCGCCACCAAATCCAAGAAGAAGACCCCAGCCTCCATATAGACAAGGGTTTAGAACACCTGATCAATTTAGAGGACAGAGACAGCCTTTCTTTATTCCAAATCAACAACAACCTCCACAATTTAGAAGTAGAGAATTACCTAATCACTTAAATACTATTATGGGCCACGTCGGAACTATAACGAATGGAGTTAATATGATGAGGCAATTAGGATCCATTATGAGTTTATTTAGATAGTATTTTTGTACATTTATTAAGACAAGAAAACTTCATGAGAATGCCCCACTAAAAAGTATGCAGTGAGAACACGTTCCCATTGGATACTTTTTCATTTTAGTATTCTTTATCCACTCCTCTATTAATGATACGATAAAAACAATAAAATATTTGGGGTGAGGGAGATGTTCCTAGAGAAATTAGAGAATCAGTTAAAACAACAAAAGTCATTATTCATAGGCGAGGACACAGCTTTTCGCTCATCAGTTTTAATACCGTTAGTTCAAGTGGATGGAGAATGGCATATCTTATTCGAGGTGCGGTCATTTACACTAAGAAAACAACCTGGGGATATTAGCTTTCCTGGTGGCCAAATTGACTCAACAGATTTAACCCCATTGGATGCAGCATTACGTGAAACAATTGAGGAATTAGGTGTTGATGCAAGGTCTATAAATCTGGTAGGCCAACTAAGTCCTTATATTGCTTCGCCTTCATTTGTAGTTTACCCATTTGTAGCTACACTTGAATTACATCAGCTCAATCTTAGTCAGGAAGAGGTTGAAGAAGTATTTACAGTACCGGTCAAGTGGCTTTTGAATTACGAGCCTTATATGCATTTAGTATCTGTTAATCCTGTACCTTCAGCGGACTTTCCTTTCGAAAAAATTGCGAACGGCACTCAATATCAATGGAGAATGCGATCGATGGAAGAATGGTTTTATGATTATGAAAAGTATACAATATGGGGGTTAACAGCTAGAATCTTAAAGTACTTTATAGAAATCATTAAATGTAAAGAATCTAAAACAGATTGAATGTTTTTGTTCAAAAAGTGATATCACTTTTTGAATTAATCTTTATACTTAACTTGTTGTCTATAAAGATACTTTTAAGGGGAGGAAGAACGTTGAAGTGGCTTACAAAAAATAAAGCAATCCTTTTTGTCGTAATGATTATAATTATATTCGTCGCTGGTTTATTGGATATCAAATATAAGGGACTATTCTATCAAGTATTACCTGATTCAATTCAATCATACCTAGCTAACTTCTTTCATTAAGTAAAGACCTAAAAGTAGGTAAGCTAGAATATATTCGAATTCAGATGCTGAATTATACGAGGTAAAAAAGGCTGAAAGAAGTTTGAAATAAACAATAAAAAGCAGGGAATCCTGCTTTTTTATTGTTACATTAAGTATGAAATGTAGAAAAGTTATAGATATAACCCTGCTAGGAAAATCCCAAGTACATCTTGATAGATTTTATCAAACTGCGATAATGGTAATGGATTTTCCCCTTTACCAAGTTCAACGGTAAAACCTGGCCTTCGCCATTCCTGAATGAACCAATCCTTATAGCCAGCAAGACTATCCAATATTTGAACCGGTTTATAACCGCTCACTCTACTCAACTCTTCTACCATTATTTTCGACTTAGAGGGTTCCAGTCCTTCAAATCCCCAATATATCTCTTCCCCTTGTGTATGAAGTGCAAAAACCCTATCAAAATTTTGTTTTCTGGTCAGTTCAGCCATTGCAATAACTTCAGGTTCAGTAAAAGGTTGTTTTCCACCATAATCTCTCGGTCCAGGACTTTTTGGATTATGTTTTCTTTCCTTTTCCCATTCAGCCGGAAATTGATCATTAAGGTCTACACCTCTTATATTGGCCTTCCATCCTGAAAAATCCAAACGATTATTATTCCAACTAATGACTTGCTCTTTCCATGGTCCACTTGAACCAGGGCCATTTAATACAAGGTTAACACCATCGGGATTAACCATTGGAACAATTGATAAAGTGGTTTGTTCATAGAGTTGTGACGGTGATATGTCACGAATAACACATGCATTAGTTAGCGATAATAAATAATCATTTAAAAAGGTCATGACAATAGGAGTTGTAATCCATTCATTCGCATGAAATGAAGCATTGTAGTGTACCTTTTTATCGCCTGAACCAATTTTTATTTCGGGTAAATCGTGACCGAGTACAGAATTTCCGATAGAGGAGACTTTTAAAAATGGGTAAATCCTTTGAAGATGTTTAATATCAATCATCATGATATCGTGGTCATAGTCTTGCTTTCCAAATATGATTCTCGACGTCACTCTTTGGGGAATTTTAATGGTTTGACCAATTTGTAAATGGGTTGGGGAGAGATGAGCGTTTGTGAGAAGGATGGTTTCTACTGGTATTCTTTTTTTCTCAGCAATTCCCCACAAAGTGTCTCCAGAAATGGTCTTGTAATTGACTGTTCGGAAACCTGGAATTTTGATTTGTTCGTTAATTTGAAGACTTAAGGGGTTGATATTTGGATTTGAATCCATGATTAACTGGAGGTGAATTTTAAATAATTGGCTGTAGAGCCAAAGTGAATCCCCAGGCCTAACAAATATATCCAAGATGATCCTCCTATTTAAAAAGATGCTAATCATAAAAGTATATGTTATAGATTGAAGTTTATTATTATGTAATTTAGCTATTATCTTGAAGAGTTATAAGGGATAAAAGAAAAAGAACAACATGAAACGCCCATATTGATTGGACGTCATGTTGATTATCTTTTTTTCATGATAAAAGTCAAATGTCTTCCAGCTTTTTTGTCTTGTCGATATGAAAAGCCTTCATCATTTAAATAGGTACAAGTAGAGTCAATTGTTATATGGTCAGAAGGAATGCCAGCTAATAGACATTGTTTTTTAACTGTTTTTTGATTATCAATATGATACTTATGAGTTTGAGTGTTGTAATACATAAAATCGTCCGCATAATCAAGGGCTTTAAATTTTAGATAGACATCCTCGTCTACTTCAAATTTTTCCTGACTTAGTGCTGTACCAATATAGATGTGCAAGTTGTTTGGGTCACATTGTTCAATATTCTTCAAATGTTCAATTGTTTTTAATGTTATTTCTTTGATGGTTCCTTGCCAGCCGGAGTGGATTACTCCTATGATTTCTTTCTTTTCATCGTAAAAGGTTACTGGCACACAATCTGCTGTGAATGAGCCTAGAAGAAGATTAGACTCGTATGTGTATAGTGCATCTGTATCTTGAATGGCAGTGTCTTTGCTTTCAGATCCTTTGCCTTGATCAGCTACGGTTACTTTATGAATATTGGCACTATGAGTTTGATTAGCACAAACAAATTGATTTAAATTACAATTTAAACTAGCAGCTAATTTTTTTCGGTTTTTGATGACGTCTTCTGAATCCAAACATGTATGAAGTGCCATATTTCCTTGTTCCAGCTCATTGGGTTCTTTCATAGTAATGCCTGCAATAAATTTTTCATTATCCAAATAAATTTTTGTTTTCATAATCATCACCTGCTTTTAATATATAGTAATGTTTTCTCGATGTATAGGCATTTGGAATTTAAAAAAGCCCCTATGACACAGGCCATAAGAGCTTTTGATTATTTGTTAAGTAAGCTATGCTTTTTACCATAGATAAAGTAAATGATTAAACCAATAACAATCCAAATACCACAGAAAATAATGGTGTGTATAGATAGTTGTGTCATTAAGAAAATACATAAGACGAAAGAAATGATTGGAATGATTGGATACAGTGGAACTTTGAAGCCATCTGTTGAAATTTCTTTGTTTTTACGTAATAGGATTACACCGATTGAGACAACAGTAAATGCTAGTAATGTCCCCATATTAACGAGTTCAGTTAGTTTATCTAATGGAACAAAACCTGCACAGAATGAAATTAGTGTTGAAGTAATCCATGTATTTTTTTTCGGTGTCTGATGTTTAGCATCAACTTCGGACATTACTTTAGGCAATAGGCCATCACGACTGAAAGCATAAGTTAGGCGAGTACTACCGTAAAGCATTACAAGTATAACCGTCATCATTCCAATAACGGCTCCAAGTGAAATGATGCCTGAAACCCAATCTTGATGAACAAGTTGCATGGCAAAGCTTACAGGGTTGCTAACATTTAAATCTGTATAAGGAACCATACCAGTTAAAACAAGTGATACTGCAACATACAAGACCGTACAGATAAGCAATGAGCCTATAATTCCGATTGGCATATTACGATGTGGATTTTTCACTTCTTCAGCAGCAGACGATACTGCATCAAATCCTAAATATGCAAAGAATACTAGTGCTGCACCCGATAGAATACCACTCGTGCCAAATGGCGTAAAAGGTTTCCAATTCGTAGGTTCAACATAAAATACACCAACTACGATAAATAGTAAAATAACCAAGACTTTTAAACCTACCATGACAGTATTTAATTTAGTCGATTCTTTTACACCTTTTGTTAGCAAAAATGCAAGGATAAAGATGATAATAATTGCTGGTAAATTAACAAATGTCCCATTTGCCGGATCAAAGGAACCTGAAACGGCCTTTGGTATATGAATATTTAGTCCAGCTAATAATGAGTTCAGATAGGCAGACCATCCTGTAGCTACAGCAGCAACAGCTAGTCCATATTCTAAAATCAATGACCATCCTACAATCCAAGCAATTATTTCCCCAATACTACATAGCTATAAGTATAGGCACTACCCGTAACAGGGATGGATGATGAAAATTCAGAATAACACATTGCAGCAAAGGCGCAAACGATAGCAGCAAGGATAAAGGAAAAAATAATCCCCGGACCTGCATGCTCAGCGGCAACAGTCCCTGGGAGTATGAAAATTCCGGTATCTACGATTGCTCCTACACCAAGTAACATTAGATCAAATGCACCAAGTGTTTTATTTAATTGAACCTTTCCATGTTGATGTAACAGTTGGTCAACTGATTTTTTTCGGAAAATAGTATTTTTCATTAGATACACTCGATTCTATTTTAAAAATCTCTTTTATATACGAACCTACTATGGATTATTACATATTGGGCACGTTTGATTTTTATTATATAAAAATTCTAAACATTTATGTAATGTGCGTCAAATAAATTTGTCGAATTTAGGCGATTTTCATCGAATAATGACAACAATTCGAAAAATAATAGCAATTTTCTACTTTGAAGCGTTGAAGTGATAAAGTGTGCGATATAAAAGTAAGTTTAAATCTTAATACTATTAAAATAAGCTGTAGAGAAATGTACTCCCACATTTCTCTACAGCTTTATTATTAGGATAAGTATGATTATAACAGTTTTTCATAGCGAATAACGTAACCTCGGATAAATGATCTGTATTTTGACTAGTTGGTTATAAGTGATTCTGGACTTATAGCCTCCTTATGCCTTTTCTTAATGGCTTTACTTAATTGCGGTCTTTTTTGCCGCATCATTTGTTTTTGCCTTTTTCTCAATATTAATCTTAATGGTTGGTTTTTTGGCAGCACTTTCTGCAATTTTTCTCTCCTGTTCATGTTTATTTAATATCATTTATAAGCAATTTCTTATAATCATTCTTTAATCTAATTGAATAGAGTTGTCCGGAGAATCACCCTTGCTTGAATTTTTAGAATCTAATTCTAAAGGCGTAAAACTTTGTCTGTACTAAATCTTTATGCTAGAAAAGCCTAAAATATGATAGAAGAGCAATCTAATATTAAAGTTTCCTCTGAATTTTCAAATATTAGTTTACATTTCCTACATAATTTTATATAATACCAATAAGACAACTAGGAAATAGAAATGGAGGAGAGGTTGAAATGAATACAAATGCTTTTTTTAGATCGACAATGGCGAATAATTTTACAGCTAGAAAGTTTTTTAAACGAGTAGCAAATGATATTGAGAGCCAATTAAAAGAATGGCATGATGATATCCAAGTAACAATCGAAACTTGGAGAACTTATTCATTGTGCGTTCAACAAGGAGAAAGAACATTCCAAGTGGCATTATCAAAAAATTTTGTAGACATTCTTCAACATGAAGCTCCATATGCTTTAGATGCGACACTTTGGAATGGATTAATCAAACAAGGGTTGGAAATACAAGATACAGAAGGTAATTATTTAGATATTGCATTAGATTTCCATAAATATGAACAGCAAAAACTTGCCTGATTTTAGCTTATATTCAAAGAGGGTCATCCAATAAAAAGTTGGATGACCCTTTTAGGTACTTGTTAATTATTAAACATCTTTGCCTTCTATTGCGACATCTTGAATTTCTGTTTTAAATTTTGTAATATCCCATTGCAATTGATTTTGTACAAAACCTAGCCCATCTGCATGATATCTACCTGCAATTTTTTGATATCCTAAAAGTTCATATACTCCATCTCTATCAAAATCAACTGGATATAGTCCACTTAATGGGTCAACCCATCCTTCAATAGGTGCTTTTAGCGTGCCGTCAGTATTATAAATTTCAGCTAAATAGTCTTTTCCCTTATAGCGTATGTCTAAAATATACTGCTTTTTAGGTGATGAACTTGTAACTCTTACTTTATAAAAATTCTCATATACTACAGTGTACTTAGAGTGTTGCTGGTATTTGTCGCCGTCAAATATTTGCCTCGTTTTTCCGTAAATAAAGGAATAGATATCTGTATAAATTGTCCCACCACTGCCACCCGTATCAATCGTGATTAATACATCCTTTACATGATTTCCTGTAAAGTCTCCGAGAAAAATTGTCGGGTTATAGCCACTATTATTTTTTAAAGGAATTTCTTCATATATATTTTTAGAGTGTTGGAATAGAATGAGATGGATGTTTTGCCAAAATGGACTATCGGGTTTCTTAGTACCTGTTAAATAGATAGTATCTAAAACACCATCTCCAGTCACATCTCCATAAGCCTTTGTAATGACGACTTGAGAAGAATTGACAGGTAATCTTTCAAAGCCATTTGGTGTCCACTGCAAATAATCTAAATATGAAGGTAGATTGTTGGTCTGCCATTCGATGACTAATGTCTTTTTAGTACTTTCATCTAGCTTTATGGCATATAGCCCGGCAATTGTATGTTCATCTATTTTTAGATGAATCATCGGCTGCCATTGTAGGTTAATTTGTTTGAGCAAGAGCAGAAAAGTATCACCTTGATAGATATAGGCACTAACTAATTCTTCTATTGAATCGCCGTCAACATCAACATGTTGAACTACAGGACCAACTTGAGGTAATTCTAAAATAGTAGCAGTGGGAGGCAAAAAATATCGGATAAATTGCAAATCATGATTAATCATAAATTCCACCTTTTTGTGTATAAGATTAATAATCATAAATAGGTTATCAGTATCAAACTCATGCATGTTTTATTTAAATTTATGCTGAATAGAAATTAATATGAAAGGGGGAGAATATTCTTTTTGGATAGTACAACTTATTGCATGATAAAAAATTTGATATCAAAAAGGCTCTAAAAGTATTGATATTACTTTTAGAGCCTTTTAGGTTGAGTTATTTAGTTTATTTTAAATTGTTGTATAGCACTTTGTAACTCTTCGGCCATATTTAGTAACCCTTTGACTGAGGTTTCTACAGCTTCCATAGAAGATAAGGACTCTTCTGTAGAAGCGGCTACTTCTTCAGAAGCAGCGGCATTTTCTTTGGCTTGATGGTTTAACTCAATTGATGTAGCTGCTAATTGTTGAGAAGATGCGGATATTTGTTCAGCTGTTGCTGAAACATTTTCAATTTTAGGTGTGATATCCTGCATACTTGCTATAATAGCTTCAAATTTTGTAGCTGAATTTTGGGAAATTGTAATTCCTTCTTGTACATCTTCTAAAGTTTTTAACATAATTTCCACAGCATCTCCAGAATCTTGTTGAACAGCAGTAATGAGTTCAGCAATTTTGGATGCAGATTGTTGTGAGTTTTCAGCAAGTTTTCGAACTTCATCTGCTACAACAGCAAAGCCTTTACCGTGTTCACCAGCTCGTGCAGCTTCAATAGATGCATTTAGTGCTAGCAGATTTGTTTGATCGGCAATATCACCGATAATATTCAAAATTGCACCGATTTCTTTTGTGCGATTATATAAGGAACGGATTTTAGTATCAGAATCTGTTACGGACTGATGAATTGAATCCATTTGGGATACCGTATGTTGAATAGATTGCTGACCATCTTCTGCTTGTTTAGTAGCATTTGCAGAAAGTGTAGAAACTTCAGAAGTATTGTCTGCAATGACCATTATACTTTTTGAAATTTCTTCAACAGCATTTGAGTTTTGCTCTATGTTCACCGTTTGTTGTTCGGTGTTCAAGGTAACGTGTTGCATGGCAGAAGAAATTTGCTGTGCTACTGCGATATTTTGATCTGTACTAGCAGAGAGATCTTCAGCAGAAGAACGAACATGCAAGGCATTTGTATTAACTTTATGAATGATTGAAGCAAGGTTATCTTTCATATGGTTAAATGATGCAGCTAGTTTACCAATTTCGTCTTTAGAGTGAATAGCAATATCCTCAGTTAAGTCACCTTCGCTAATTTTTCTAGCGCTGATTTCTAATTTGTTGATAGGGTTTATAATTGAGCGAACCAAGAACATTATTAAAATACTTCCAACGACGATGAATATAAGTTGTACGATGAAGTTTGTATATAGCGTTGTCGATGCAGCGTCTATAGCCTCTGAAGTAAAGGTAGTACCAATTACTTTCCACCCAGTTAACTTATTCGTCTCAAATAAGATTTGTTGGTTATTATATGATGTTTGGCCTGAATTCTTAGCCATGACATGATTCATATAAGATTCAGAAGCAGCTTTGCCACTTTCTTTATGAGGATGAGAAATAATAGTCTTATTATTATCAACTAACGTGATAAATCCTTTTTTACCGATTTGGACCTTATTCGCTATATCTTTAAGGGTGTCAATTTGAATATCAACTCCGACAACCCCAGAGCCATCTTCTAACTTTTTCGAAATGGTAATAACTAACTGACCAGAAGTTGAAGAAATATAAGGCTCTGTTATGATTACTTGTCCATTGTTTTGCATAGCTTCCTGATACCAAGGTCGTTCTCTGGGATCATAATCTTTTGGATATTTGAAGTATGGCATCCGAATCATTTGCCCCTTAGATGTACCAACATATGCCATGGCAGCCTCTGGATGTTCATTGACATATTGATCTAGTATATTACGAAGCTTAGAATCTTTAGAGCCGTTTAAAATTGAAGAAGTAACTTTTTTTGAAAAGTACTCAATATCATGAGTTTTAGGCTGAATAGTGTTTGTAATCTGTGTATTTAATAGACTGATATTAGATTTGGCGCTATTGACCTGCTCTTCTTCTATTTGCCCCTTAGCGCTATTGTAAGAAATCCAACCTAATATAAGAGAAGGAATTATTAACGCGATTAAAAATGCGCCGATTAATTTATTGCGAAGCGTCCAACTAAAAAAATTTCCCATTTGAAAATCCCTCACTATAGTAATTGCAAAATTTTTAATTATTAAATGATTAAATATACATAAACCATGTATACTATTATATATTATATACATAGTAAAAAGATATCAATGCTTGATTTGCGAATAGGTCTGTTTTCCTTTATAAATTATTTCTTTCTTGCATCTTTTGTATTTTTATTTATAAATATATA
>NZ_QWUA01000066.1 GCF_003576525.1 Rummeliibacillus sp. POC4
ATCTTGTTTTTTTACTAGTGCATCGATGATTTCTGTTGTAAACTGATTCATAGGGAAGACCTCTTTTCTTTGGATGAGTTGTGGTGACTTTATTCTATCAAGAAAAGGTCTTCCTTTTTCTATTAAAATTTCTATTTACACAAAATATTTTATACTCTCGGAGGAGATAAAATGGAAGAAGTAATTAAACCTAAAAAGAAAAAAGTGATTTTATTATTAGTAGTATTTATTTTATTGATTGCAGGTGGAAGTATCTTTGGATGGTATAAATATCAACAAAATCAGAAAGAACAATACGCTAAAAATTTAGCTAAAACTTCTGCTGATATGCAATTAGAATTTTTGTTATCAAGTATGTTAGTAGCTGGATATTCAGAAGTTTGGAATAATGCAATAGATAGTGATATGGATTTTAATGTACAATTAACCACTTATCAAGAAAATTTATCAAAAAAAGGTACTTTAGATGATCGAGAAAATGGTCAAAATAAAATTCGCGACAAGATGAAATTATTGCAAAATCCTCCGAAAGAGTATAAGGATTCATATAATGCATTGAAAAAAATGTACGGTACATATTCAAAAATGGTAGACCAGAGCTTATCACCTACTGGTTCATTAATAGAATTTAATAAAAATACAAACGAATTATATAGTCAATTTGAACAACAACAAGAAGAATTACAAATAACATTACCTGCAGATGTTAAGAAATTAAAGAAAAAATATGAAAAAGAGAAAAGTAAAGAATAATCTATTAATTGAGTAACCAAAATGGTTACTCTTTTTTTTGTTATTAGAAGATACAGTATTCACTATTGTAAAAACAGGTAAATCTAAAGCAGGTACAACTAGATTAAAAACTGCATCAGGTTATTGGATTAGTGCTAATAAAGAGTACGTGAAGAAAGTGTAATAATAAATTTTAAAACCCATCAAAATTGCCATACATATAAACAGTATAGTAGATTCAATTATTAAATTTAATGATATATAACACTATATAATATGTTTATATGTATGGTAAAAAAGAGGGGTTTTAAAAATATGAATTTAAATTGGTAGAAGATGAAGATGAAAAGCTGTTAGAACGAATCATTATGTCAGGTCAAAATCCAATTAACCAACTTGGGTAATTGAGGTGAGCGCAAAAGTTCGCAGACCTATTTAGCAGAATCCACATTTAGATTATGTTCTAATACTGAGTTATAATAGCGAAACAGGTCGGTCTACGGACTTGTTTTTGTTATCGGTTAGAGTGATTACAAAAACAATCTTGGTATGTTCTCCATTCGTGGGGAATGTACTCTATTTTTTTTATTTAATTTATTTAGTTATAATGGATGATTGTTTTATTAATTCTATTTATTTC
The DNA here is from genome assembly GCF_003576525.1 of Rummeliibacillus sp. POC4. GTDB lineage: Bacteria > Bacillota > Bacilli > Bacillales_A > Planococcaceae > Rummeliibacillus. The sequence goes on from NZ_QWUA01000066.1 coordinate 1,373, forward strand.
CTGTATTATATTTGGTATATTATAACTATTAATTATAGAAATGGGGAATATTATGAAGAAAATAGTAAAAATTACACTTATGATTATTGTTTTGTCATTTTTAACGTTATCTTTTCCTAATCAAGATCTAACTGTACAAGCTCAAACTAAAACTTATGAAAGTATTGTAAAGAAAGCATCTGCCAAAAAATACGCATATCGTAAAACATACTGGGGCGATTCAAAGAAACAAGTTAAGAAAGTTATTAAATCTAAACTACTTGATGAAGATAAAAATAACTTATTGTATAGAACTAAAGCATTAGGCTATACAGCAAATTTACAATTTGTATTTACAAAAAATAAATTAGACACTGTTTTTGTTTCATTAGGTGGAGTAGAAAAATATGATACATGGGGTAAAATGAAATATTTACATGATATCTTATACAAGAGATTGAAAAAAGAGTTAAATACTAAAAAAGATGGATTTACTTCTGGTTACGATAGTTATGATAAGATAAATACATTGTGGGATTTAAAATCTAGATCGGTATTTCTTTCAGTTAATGAATCAGATTGGGATTATGAAACTAGTGCGGGTATTATGTATCAAGAACCATTTGAAGAATAATTACACTTTAGCATGTCACAAATGTGATGTGCTTTTATTATGCACAAATTAAATCTTTCTACCATCTTCCAAAACAAAGTTTGCTTCATATATAACATCTAAAGCATTTGCAATATCAATTAATTCTTTTTCGTTAAAATTATCACGCTTTAATTTATTAGACAAGTTTGGTTGAGATGTTCCAATTTTATCAGCTAAATCTGATATGTTCATTTCCTTTTCAATCAACAACATTTTAATTTTCTTTGCCATACTCATATATTTCACCTACTTCGCCATTTTCTAATTATTGATATTATACACTGTCACATAATTAATTGTAAATAAATTATCACTCATTCGTTATAAAATTCTTTACATTATCACTTATTCGTTATATATTATCATCAATAGATTATTATTTGATGAAACGAGGTGATATAAATGGCATTTGAATACTTAAAACAGTACATAACATTCAATACAATTGATGAAATGGATCAAGAAGTGGAGAAGCATATTCAATCTCATTACTACAAATTGACTTCAAGTGAGCGTTCAATCTTATATAAAATTGCAAGTCATTGTCTTGACTATCCGGGAACGTGTCATCTTAAAGCTTCAACTATTGCAGATAATCTGGAAATCAGTACGAAAACAGTTTATAGGGCGATTAAGAAACTTGAATCATTAAACATTATCAAAAAGGAAACTACAGTACGTGGAAAAGGTGGTCAAGGTGCTAACATCTTTATTATTTTACCTTGTAATGTCCTACCGCAAATGTCCGAGCGTGAAAATATGGAGAATGTAACGGAGAGTAAGGGTGAAGTGGAAGATTCAGAAAACCAACCATCTAATTCTATTAATCTTTTAAAACAAGCACTAACAAATAATAATATATATAATACTAGTGAACATTCAGCAGGTAAGGATGAAAAGATAAAACAATATGACAATAAGTATCAACAAATGCTGTATGAATTCTTTCAAATGATGCCATTTGCAGATAAAGTATTGAATTCAGCTTATGAAATATCATTAGCTATTCAAATGGAATCTAAGCAGGATTTTGTATTGGCGAAAGATACGATCAAGAATATAGCTATGGATATGTTATCTCATTTACGTATAAATTCAAGTGTGAGGGCAGTAGTGGAAGGTGCTTATTATAAAGCCATAGAAAGACGTGACAGTGGTTTAAATTTAATACGTTACAATTGGCTATCTAATAGAAAGAACACTCATACAGATTCAAATACTATTGAGAATAAGCCACCATTTGATATATGTAGATATGATTGGTTAAGTACGTGAAGTTAAAAAATATGTTCAATTTTTAGCTGATGTTAAGTTGTAATAATGTTATTGAATATGCTTCTAGTCATTGGTGAAAATTAAGTGTAATGGGGTATAATTACCCTTAGAAAGTTAATTGTACAAAGTACAACGATTCGTAATACTCCCTCGCATAAAAAACGTGCAATTGTTTAGAGTGGAAAAATGGCTTGAACCATTGGTGCGCTTCGTTTTCTCAGAAATCACTTTTTCATCGGTTAATAGAGTACCATCTAAATCTAAAACAATCAAATGGGGTTGTACCATTCGTAACACTCCCTTCGTTTTTCTTATTCATCGGGGATATAATTTGTCCTTAAGTATGTGGAAAAATACCACCAACTTAAGGAAATATATATAAAGTTTATCCTTTCTATGCGTGTTTCGTCAAAGTTTAGTGATGTTAGCATAATAATAATGTTAGTGTTTTTGTTATAGACTCTTTTTCAAAAGTATTTTAATGAAGAATTCGTCTTAGGATTTCCAATATTAATGATCGTATTCTCAAATTAGTGGGTTATTATGTTACTACAATTAAGATTTAATAGATTGATTCAAGTGTGTATTTTTTATAAACCTGCAAATACTAAATTTTGATTTCCTAAATACATAAAGCATGTTCTATCAACCAAAGCTTTGTAACGGTTCCTATTTTTTGATAACATTACAATATAGAGATAAGGGAGTGAATAGGATGAAAGTGGATCATGAAGTTTGGGGTAATATCCCTTTGTTGCATATATATAATGAAGAAACTGTCACTGCAAAATCACCAGTAGTCATTTTTTTACATGGATTTGAAAGTGCAAAAGAGCATAATCTACATTATGCATATCAGTTAGTAAATAGAGGTGTACGTGTTTTATTGCCTGATGCCTTGCTACATGGTGAGCGTGATGAGAACTTAGATGAAATTCAAATAAGTTTACGTTTCTGGGAGATTGTCCTTACTTCAATCGAAGAAGTGGCTTATTTATATAAACAATTGAAAGAAAGAGGCTTACTTGAAACCGATAAAATCGGTCTTTCAGGAACTTCTATGGGTGCAATTGTAACAATGGGTTGCTTAAAAGTGTATCCATGGATTCAAACAGCTTCTGTTATGATGGGAGCGCCGGCTTATCTTGAATTGGCGAAAGGTCAAATCGCAGAAATAAAAGAAAAAGGATTTGACATTCCTTTAAGTGAAGAAGAATTAGACAAGATGTATAAAACAATTAGCTACTTTGATATGAGCAAACATCCTGAAACTATGGCTGGACGTCCTGTATTGTTCTGGCATGGTAAAAAAGACCATACAGTTCCATTTGCACCTGCTTATGCATTTTATGAAAGTATACAGCAAGATTATGCAGAACACCCTGAGGATTTAACATTTATTGTGGATAAGAAGGCTGGTCATAAAGTTTCCCGTGCAGGAATGCTTGCAGGAACAAAATGGCTTGCAGACCATTTGGCATAACGATTGCTGAATGATATGATGTAGTAAACAACATGGAGAAAGGGGAAACATCATGGATGCAGATTTAAAAGAGAATATTCTAGGTGCCTTGGAAAATGTAATTGACCCTGAAATTGGTATCGATATCGTAAACCTTGGATTAGTATATGATGTAGATTTAAATGATGAAGGGATTTGCATGATTACAATGACACTTACTTCTATGGGTTGTCCATTAGGTCCGGTAATCGTCGATCAAATTCGCACAGCGTTATTTGAGATTCCTGAAGTAAAAGATGTGGATGTTAATGTAGTATGGAATCCACCTTGGTCAAAAGATATGATGTCTCGCTATGCTAAAATGGCGCTTGGCATTCGATAAAATTACAAAATCAATCAGTGAGGAGAAAATTCCTTGCTGATTTTTTTAGAACAATATACATATGATAAATCTTAATACTTTAACGATTAACTCGATTTCTAATAAGAAATCGAGTGTTTTTTTTCTTTGACACATTCCTGATACATTCGTTTTCTATACTAGTTTTGTAAACGAGATACAGTACTAATGACATCAATCAAAAACGAGCTCGGATTGAGAATGAAAAATGTACTGAGTTTAAAAAATGCGAAATTTACAATTTACTATGATAGGAGGCTTTTAAATGAATTTTATTAAACGTGCTTTTTATAGTACAAAAGCGAAAAAAGGGAGAACTCTTTTACTCACTTTTGTATTTTCAGCGATATTAATATTCATTTTAGCAGGATTAACAATACAAAGCGCTTCGCTTAAAGCAACAGAAAATGCCAAGAAAAGTATGGGGACAACGGTTACGCTATCTACCAACATGGAGAATGCGATGAAGAAGTCAAGTTCATCTAGTAGTGATGATTCCTCTGATAAGAGTGAGCGACCTGACCCTGGGAGCTTTTCCATCACACCGGTTGATCTAGATACTGTGAATACATTAGCGAAGTTGACTAACGTCTCATCTTATAACATTTCATCATCGACTTCCGTCAATGCGAAATCTTTTGACGCTATTTCTTCAGATGATGGGGAAGAAGATGCTTCTTCTAACGCTTCAAACAAGGAAGGAAGTAGTCAACGAGGTCCTGGTGGTGGGGGGATGCAGATGATGAAGATGTCATCGGGAGATATCACCATTGAAGGCACAAATGCTACAGATACTGTAAGTAACTTCACAAATGGAACGGCAGAAATTACTGAAGGTGTAGGTATTACTGAAGATGACGCCAATACTAATAAAGCAGTAATCGAAACAAACTTAGCAGAAGCAAACGATATTTCAGTAGGTGACACGATTAAAGTTGCCGATTCCGAAGATGAAGATACAGCTTATAAATTGAAAGTTGTAGGTATTTACAAAACGTCCGAAACGGCAGACGCAAGAAGTATGAGAAATGCCGCTTTAAATCCTTATAATGCCATTTATACTTCTTATACATTTGCTAATAAGGTTAAAGGCGCTGACTATAAAGATAGTGCAGATTCAGCTGTTTATACATTATCTGATCCAGAAAAAATGGATACATTTGTGAAAGATGCTAAAAAAGCTGGTCTTGATACGGACACATACAGCTTACGTACAAATGACCAAGTATATCAACAAATGATTCAACCACTTGAAAATGTCGAGAGCTTTGCACAAAAAATTGTCATTCTTGTATCAGTAGCAGGTACTGTGATTCTCGCATTAATCGTTATATTAACGATTCGCGAACGCAAGTATGAGATTGGAGTACTACTATCTCTTGGTGAAAAGCGTACCAAAATTATTGGTCAATTTTTCGCAGAATTGCTTGCAGTCCTAGTCATTGCGCTTGTCATTTCTGGAGTAAGTGGTAAATTTGTTGGCAATATAGTGGGTGAACAGCTATTAGAACAACAAACAACAACTACGGCTTCTTCACCAAATAATCAAGGAGGCCCTGGTCAAAACGGAGGACCAAGCGGAAATAGAGGACAGGCACCTAGTGGTCAAGGCGGTCCCGGAAACGGTGGAGGGGCGCCATCCTTCTCAAACTTTGGAGCATCTAGTGCAGAAAACGCAAAGCAAATTGAAGATTTGAATATTACTTTATCATTGAAAGAATTAGTTGAGCTAGGTGGATTTGGATTAGCTATTAGCTTCCTAGCAGTAATCATTGCATCAATCGGTGTTATGCGTATGCAACCTAAAAAAATCTTAATCTCATAAGAGGGTGAAATGATGTTAGAAGTAAAAGACGTAAACTATTGGTATAAAAATATAGATGATGCTTTATATGAAAATGTAAATTTGACATTTGAAAAGGGAAAACTATACAGTATTTTAGGTTCAAGCGGGTCAGGAAAGACAACTTTTCTATCCTTGATCGCTGGACTAGATGTTCCAAAAACAGGTGAAATACTGTATGAAGGCAAATCATTAAAAAAGATAGGCCTTACAAATTACCGGAACCAATGTGTGTCGATTGTATTCCAATCGTATAATTTACTACCTTATATGTCTACAGTAGATAATATTGTATCCGCAATGGAAATCACTCATAGTCAATCTACTAATAGGAAAGATTATGCGCTCTCTATGCTAGAAAAAGTGGGGATTACTAAGGAAATGGCACAAAAAAACGTGCAACATCTATCAGGTGGTCAGCAACAACGCGTAGCAATCGTACGAGCTATGTGCTGTGAAGCAAAACTTGTAGTAGCTGATGAACCAACAGGAAACTTAGACGAAAAAAATTCTTTAGAAATCATTCGGCTTTTTAAAGAACTTGCCCACGAGCAAGGTAAATGCGTCATTGTCATCACGCATGAAAGAGAAATCGCAAAAGAATGCGATATCGTACTCGAATTAAAACATAAAAAATTTAACGAACTACAACATCATTGAACATAGGGGAACAACGAGTTGTAATAAACAAACTAAGAATTCCTCATTTAGCAACAAACAAATCGCAAGCTGAAAGGTACTAACGAAATCTACTTCTATAAAATCAAAAAGCTTGGTTGCTACACATTGTAGAACCAAGCTTTTTGTATAGTTATATTGTAGATGGGTATAGATAAAAGATGTAAACTAGTCTATTCGACAAACACTTAATGGGCAATTTTCACATTCGCATTCATTCTTCAAAAATTCTAAATTATGGACTGTAATAATACTTTTATCAAATGAGATGACCTTTTGCTTTTTCAAATCATGTAGCATTCTATTGATCACTTCCCGACTAGTTGCACATAGGTTGGCAAGGTCAGAATTAGTTAATGGATAATCAATGACAATGTCTCCAGAATCTTGAAAAATGCCATAAGTATTAGTTAAACGTATAATAGTGGAGTAAAGCGCTCCCTTTTTCCCGTATAAAAGTAAATCGCGCATTTTTGTTTGTGTTTTTAAATTTTGCAATTGCAACCACTTAATGCATTCTATTAATATAGTAGGCTCTTGACTTAAACACATTTCAAACAAATTCCGATCGAGGGTAATGACAGTTGATGGTTCCAATGCTTTAGCACTTAGTGGATAATATCCTGTTTTGCTAAAAATAATTCCCTCGCCAATACAATCATTACTTCCACAAATTCGTAGAGTCAATTCTTTACCACTTACAGTTTCTTTGGATAAAATCACTTTCCCGGATACAACGTAGAAAATATCTTTTACACGTTCACCTTCTAGACAAATATGACTACCTTTTGAAATTTTAATAAGTGAACCATTTTCTTTAAAAATCTTTGAAATATTATCAGGAAGTGGAGCTATCGTGTAAGAGTTTACCATATCATCTACAACCTTCCCTAATTTTCCTTCATTATAACATAGGAATATTGAATTATTTCGATACATTTAAATTGTCACATTTCTTTTGAAAATTTTTCGAAACAGTATGAGTGAGTATTAGTAGTAGTATAGGTAACAAAAGTAGAGTAAGTGAAAAGGAAATTGAACCTTAAGTTTTATAAAATCAGATGAAGAATAGAAATTTAACTAACGCACAAATGATTGATCAAAGGAACTAAAGAGAAGAAAGAACTATGTAAATAATGCCTTTGACAAAAGGTCAAAAAAGGTCAAACATTTCTCTTTACATTTAAGAATAACGAAACTATAATGTAATTAATCAAAAGGTCAATAAAGGTCAAACAAAGGAGCTGGATCTTATGCAAATGCAAATGAACAATGAAGAACAAAAAAGCCCATTGGAACAATTTGGACGAAACTTAGTAGAAGAAGTTAAAAAAGGAAAGATGGATCCTGTAATTGGTCGTGACCAAGAAATCAGAAATGTCATTCGTATCCTTTCTCGTAAAACAAAGAATAACCCTGTATTAATCGGTGAACCAGGTGTTGGTAAAACAGCAATAGTAGAAGGATTAGCACAACGTATTGTTAAAAAAGATGTACCAGAAGGATTAAAAGACCGCCTCATTTATGAATTAGATATGAGTGCATTGATTGCTGGTGCAAGTTATCGTGGGCAATTTGAAGAACGGTTAAAAGGCGTATTAAAAGAAGTAAAAGAAAGTGAAGGTCGTATTATATTATTTATCGATGAAATTCACACAATCGTTGGAGCTGGTAAAACAGATGGTGCGATGGATGCCGGCAACATGTTGAAACCAATGTTAGCGCGTGGTGAGCTACATTGTATCGGTGCTACAACTTTAGATGAATACCGTATGTATATCGAAAAAGATCCTGCACTTGAACGTCGTTTCCAACAAGTATTAGTACGTGAACCATCTGTAGAAGATACCATTTCAATTCTACGTGGATTAAAAGAAAGATTCGAACTACACCATGCAGTAAAGATTCATGACCGAGCAATTGTAGCAGCTGCTGAACTTTCCAATCGTTATTTAACTGAAAGATTCTTACCAGATAAAGCAATCGATTTAATCGACGAAGCATGTGCAATGATTCGTACAGAAATTGATTCTATGCCACAAGAGTTAGATGAAGTAACACGTCGACAAATGCAATTAGAAATTGAAGAACAAGCATTGATGAAAGAAAAGGATGATGCAAGTCAAAAACGTTTGGTTGCTTTACGTGAAGAACTTGCAAAACTGAAAGAATCATCAAAAGCGATGAAAGAACAATGGGAATCAGAAAAATCTTCATTGCATACAATTCAAGAAAAACGTGAAGTTCTGAACCGATATCGTAGAGAATTAGAAGACGCAGAAAATGATTATGACTTAAACAAAGCAGCAGTACTACGTCACGGCAAAATTCCAGAACTTGAAAAGGAATTGCAACAATTAGAAAAAACAATGCAAGGTGAAAACGAAACAAGACTTTTAAGAGAAGATGTTACTTCTGAAGAAATTGCATCGATCGTTTCTAGATGGACAGGCATTCCAGTAACAAAATTAGTCGAAGGCGAACGTGAAAAATTATTGCATTTGAAAGATACGCTCCATGAACGAGTAGTTGGTCAAGATGATGCAGTACGTTTAGTAACAGAAGCTGTTTGGCGTGCTAGAGCTGGAATTCAAGATCCTAACAAACCAATTGGATCCTTCTTATTCCTAGGACCTACTGGTGTTGGTAAGACTGAATTGGCAAAAGCATTAGCAGCACAACTTTTCGACTCAGAAGATCACTTTATCCGAATTGATATGTCCGAATATATGGAGAAACATAGTGTATCTCGATTAGTCGGAGCACCTCCAGGTTATATCGGTTACGAAGAAGGTGGCCAACTAACAGAAGCTGTCAGACGTAATCCATATTCAGTCGTCCTATTAGATGAAATCGAAAAAGCACATCCAGATGTAGCGAATATCTTACTTCAAATTTTAGATGATGGTCGTATTACAGATAGTCAAGGACGTACAGTAAACTTTACAAATACAGTCATTATCCTAACATCTAATATCGGATCTAATTATTTAATGGATTTGAAAGAGCAAGAAAGTGAGCATGCGGTTGAGGATTTGGTCATGGCAGCATTAAAACAACACTTTAAACCAGAACTATTAAACCGTTTAGATGATATAATCATGTTCCATTCATTGACGAATGAACAATATTTTGAAATTGCTAAGAAATATATTAAGTTGTTACAAAAACGTGTTGCTGAACAAGAAATAGACTTACAAGTAACAGAAGATGTAATGCAATGGATTGCGAAAGAAGGAGTAGATCCCGCATTCGGTGCTAGACCTCTACGTCGCTTTGTACAACGCAATATTGAAACATTAGTTGCACAAGAATTATTAAAGGGCGAAGCTATGGCAGGAGATACATTAGTAGTATCTATGGAAGATGATCAAGTTATCATTCATAAAGAAGGATAAATATCTCAAGCGCTAACACTATAAAGAAAAAATCTCGATGAAGTTTAAATCATCGGGATTTTTTACTTCATCCTGAGGATAAAGATATACATTTATCTATATACTAAAAAAATCCTGCCGACGATGGCAGGATTTTCATTATTCTTGATGACCTACTTCTTTAGGTGATTTTGATGGAATAACTGCATCCAATACAAGGATTAATGCAGAAATGATAAGTGAAATCCATAAACCTTTTGTAAATGCAGGACCATCTAGTGGTACATTATTGATTGAGCTGACTACATAGTTCAATGTAGAAACTAATAATGCAGACCAAATAACTAACATAATATATTTCATTTGTTTCACCTCTAACTGACTTTTCTACCTGTTCTATCATATCATATATGACTGTTTAATTAAAAGATTCTTTTCAAAATAGCTTGTACATAAAACGGCAAAATTATAAGAAAAGTTGAAAACTAAAAAAATATTCGCTATAATTAAGACCAGATACTAATAATTGATAACAAAGAAGAGAGGCGTTACCTCATGAATGCTGGAATTATTGGAGTTGGACGATACGTTCCTGAAAAGGTTGTAACAAATTTTGATCTTGAAAAAATAATGGATACGTCTGATGAGTGGATTCGAACTCGTACAGGGATAGAAGAAAGACATATAGCTGCGGATGACGAAAATACATCAGACTTAGCATTTAAAGCAGCTAAAAACGCAATTGAAAATGCAGGTATAACTGCTGAACAAGTTGGATTAATATTAGTTGCAACTGTAACACCGGATCGTCCATTTCCTAGTGTTGCATGTATGATTCAAGAAAAATTAGGTGCAGTAAATGCAGCAGCTATGGATCTCTCTGCAGCATGTGCTGGCTATATATATGGTTTGGTAACAGCAAAACAATTTATTGAAAATAATGCATATGATTATGTATTAGTAGTTGGTGTAGAAAAACTCTCAAAAATAACAGATTGGAAAGACCGTAATACAGCTGTATTGTTTGGAGACGGTGCATCAGCAGCAATAGTCGGGAAAGTTTCTGAAGGACGAGGAATACTTTCATTCGAGTTAGGCGCTGATGGAACTGGTGGTAAATATCTTTTCCAAAACGATAACGACTATATTTCTATGAATGGTCGTGAAGTATTTAAATTCGCAGTCCGTCAAATGGGGCAATCAGCTTTAAATGTAATTGAAAAAGCTGGTTATACAAAGAATGACGTTGATTATTTAATTCCACACCAAGCGAATATTCGTATTATGGAATCAGCAAGACAAAGATTAGATTTACCAGCTGAAAAAATGTCAACAGCTATTAAAAAATACGGAAATACGTCTTCAGCATCTATAGGCAATGCTTTAGTAGAAGAGTTAGAAAATGGTAAGATCAAAGATGATGATTTGATCGTCCTAGTAGGCTTTGGTGGTGGCCTAACTTGGGGTGCTGTAGCTATTAAATGGGGTAAATAACATAACGAAAAGAGGGAGTTATAATCATGACTAAACGTCGAGTAGTAGTGACTGGAATTGGGGCAGTAACGCCACTAGGAAACGACATTTCAACAACTTGGGAAAATATCAAAGCTGGGAAATCTGGAATCGGACCTTTAACAAGACTAGACCAAGAAAAATTCCCTGTTCACGTTGCTGCTGAAGTAAAAGACTTTGATATAGAGAAGTATATTCCTAGAAAAGATGCGCGCAAAATGGATCGGTTTACACAATTTGCTTTAGCGGCTTCAATCATGGCTGTCGAAGATGCGAATCTTGAAATCACACCAGAATTAGGTCTTCGCACTGGCGTTTGGATAGGGTCAGGAATTGGTGGAATGGAAACATATGAACAACAATTTATGAATTTCATCGAGAAAGGGCAACGTCGTGTAAGTCCTTTCTTTGTACCAATGATGATTCCAGACATGGCAGCAGGTCAAGTGTCTATCCACTTTGGAGCGAAAGCTATCAATTCATGTTCTGTGACTGCCTGTGCTTCAGGTACAAATTCAATTGGGGATGCATTTAAGGTAATTGAGCGCGGTGATGCTGATGTAATGATTACAGGTGGAGCTGAAGCACCAATTACAAATATGGCAGTAGCAGGATTTTGTTCAAATACGGCACTATCATTAAATCCTGATCCACAAACTGCTTCTCGTCCATTTGATAAAAATCGTGATGGCTTTGTCATTGGTGAAGGTGCAGGAATTGTCATTTTAGAAGAATATGAACATGCTAGAGCACGTAATGCAAAAATCTATGCAGAAGTAGTAGGTTATGGTGCAACAGGGGATGCGTTCCACATAACAGCGCCAGCTCCAGAAGGTGAAGGAGCCGCACGTTCTATGCAACAAGCAATTGATGATGCAGGAGTAGCACCTGAAGTTGTAGATTATATCAATGCGCACGGTACTAGTACTTATTATAATGATTTATATGAAACAAAAGCTGTGAAATCTGTTTTCGGTGAACATGCTTATAAATTAGCAATGAGTTCTACAAAATCAATGACTGGGCATTTATTAGGAGCAGCTGGTGGAGTAGAAGCAATCTTTTCAGTTTTAGCTATAAAAGAAGGAATTGTACCACCGACTATGAATATTGAAACACCAGATGAAGAATGCGATTTAGATTATGTACCAAACGAAGCGCGTCAACAAGATGTGAATTATGTATTAAGCAACTCTCTTGGTTTTGGTGGTCACAACGCAACACTATTATTCAAAAAAATCTAAACTGTTCTAGTAACTTAACTAGATAATTTGAAACAACACAGGGATTATCAACCTGTGTTGTTTTTGTATATTTTTAAATAGTAACTTATATTTATGAAATATCAATAGCCAAACTTTAACGCTTGAATTTACTAAAGTATTAAAAACTATATAATAGGAAGAAACTCAAAATAACAATCATATTAAAAAGCCTTTCTCATGAATAGAGAAAGGCTTTCATTCATAGACTATAAAAAATAGTAAAGGATTTAATGCATATGAGATTATTCGCTTTTTTAATTTGCTACGGGTTAATCGTATTAACTACTACACATATGATTTTATATTTAAACTATCATGCACTAGGTTATACGTGGACAACCGTATTCAAGTTTATCTTGAATACAATCGATTTTAAAATTTTCTTAGGTTCTTGGATAGGACTGCTTATCGTCTTTTTCTACCCAAGCCCATCGCAATCTCCATCTTCGAAACTGTTTCGCTAGCAATTGCATTTGCTTTTTCTGCACCAATATCTAAGATATGGTCAAGTTCAGGTGATTCGATCAATTCAGCAAATCGTTCTTGAATTGGCGTTAAGTGATTGATAATACTTTCAGCTACACCTGCTTTAAATGCACCGTAACCAAGACCTTCATATTTTGCGACTAAGTCATCAATTGATACATCTGTTAAAGAAGCTTCAATTGTAAGTAAGTTTGATACACCTGGTTTGTTTTCAATATCAAATTTCACAATACCTTCAGAATCTGTAACAGCAGATTTCACTTTTTTCTCAATATCTTTTGCTGAATCCAAAATACGAATAGTTGCTTTCTTGTTTTCATCTGATTTACTCATCTTTTTCAATGGATCTTGTAATGATTTAATACGAGCACCGTTTTTAGGTAATTGAATTTCTGGAATTTTAAATGTTTTACCATAGCGTTTGTTGAATCGTTCAGCTAAGTCACGAGTAATTTCAAGATGTTGCTTTTGGTCTTCACCGACAGGAACGATATCTGTGTTATAAAGTAAAATATCGCCGGCCATTAAAGGTGGATAAGTAAGTAAACCTGCAGAAACAGCGTCTTTTCCGTTTGCTTTATCTTTGAATTGAGTCATACGTTCTAGTTCGCCGATGTAAGATGTACAAGTTAGCATCCATCCAGCTTGTGCATGTGCGGGCACTTCAGATTGGATAAATAATGTTGACTTATTAGGATCAATACCTGCTGCAAGATATGTTGCTGCTAAAGTACGAATGTTTTTGCTTAGTTCATCGCTATCTTGTTGAACTGTAATTGCATGTTGGTCAACAATACTGAAGATACAATCATAGTCATCTTGCATTGTGACAAATTGACGGAAGGCACCAATATAGTTACCCAATGTAATAACGCCTGTAGGTTGAACACCTGAGAAAATTCTTTTCATGTAATAATTCCTCCTTAGAATAAAAAAACATCATGCATCCCTAATAGGGACGAATGATGTTTTGAATCCGCGGTACCACCCAAGCTTGTCGAAAAATCGACCACTCTTTCTCATAACGTGAGAAACACGAGCTTCACTACTACAACATGGTTCGAAAAGCTAACTCAGAAGTCCATTCCTTAAAGTGTATGATCTGTTTTCACCAACCACAGACTCTCTAAACACACGAGCTTTAAGTACTACTCTTCGTCATCGTCTAAATATTATGATGAAAATTATAATATAGATACTAACAAAACTCAAGTCTCTACTACATCATTGGTAATATACAATCAGCGCTATTACCATACAGATAATAATCTCTAATCCTAATAGTAAGATAAATGTAAAATTGTAACTAATAATTTCTGATGGATTTCTCATTTGCTCCATATCAGATCCTCTTTTTTTGAAAGACATCAATTTTCGAGAAGAGGAGTAAAACAAATCGAAAAATCCTGATGAAAGTACGTAACTTGCCAAACCGATAAATAAAAGAAACGCACCATATATAAAGGATACATTGATATAGCCAAGCAAAGTTATCTCTTTGTAGTAGAACCATATCGTTATAAGTATTACTAATTGTAGTATTAAAAAAGGCAATGCCTGTTTTTTCAATAAAATTCCCTCCATTTTATTAATATATTAATTCGAATCTATGAAAAAATCAAAAAAATCTTTGTAAACGAAAAATTTTTATTTCTGAAATAATTTCTAAAAAGTGTTGATATTTAAAGGCTTTTAAGGGTTTTATATTATTTTGATAAAACGAAATCAAATGAATTTTCTAAAAAAGGTATGTACAACTTCGAAAGTCTAGGTATAATTAGGAATGTAACAAATTTTCAAAATTTTAAAGGGGGTTATTACTTTATGAAGAAAAGTAAACTAGTCTGGCTATTAAGCCTTGTATTAGTACTTAGCGTCTTCTTGGCTGCTTGTGGCGGTAAAGATAAAGACGAAACTAAAGGTACTGATAACAACACAGAGAAAACAAATAAACCAGATGCAAAACAGGAATTGAACCTTATGGAAACTGCAGAAATTCCAACTGCAGACTCAGCATTAGTAACAGATACTGTAGGTTTTACAGTTCTTAACAATGTGAACGAAGGTTTATACCGTTTAAACAAAGACAACGTTGCTGAACCAGCAATCGCTGAAGGTGAACCAAAAGTTAACGAAGATGGTACTGTTTATACATTCACATTACGTGATGCTAAATGGTCTGATGGTTCTGCTGTAACAGCAAATGATTTCGAATTCGCTTGGAAACGTGCAATCGATCCTAAAACAGGTTCTGAGTACGGTCCATATATGATGAACGGTGTCATCAAAAATGCAGAAAAAATCGCTACAGGTAAAGCAAAACCTGACACTTTAGGTGTTAAAGCTGTAGACGACAAAACATTGGAAGTTACATTAGAAAAACCAGTTCCTTACTTCTTATCATTAATGGCATTCGGTACTTTCTTACCTCAAAAAGAAGAATTTGTTAAGGAAAAAGGCAAACAATACGCTAAAAATTCTGATAACATACTATACAATGGTCCATTCGTCCTTACTGATTGGGATGGTACAGGCCTAACTTGGAAATACAAAAAGAACGAAAACTACTGGGATAAAGACAACGTAAAACTTGATACGATCAATGTCGACGTTGTTAAAGAAACAGGTACAGGAGTTAACCTTTACAACTCAGGTGAAAAAGATCGTGCAGGTCTTAATGGTGAATTTGCTGCACAATATGCAAACGATAAAAACTTAGTTAAAACAGAAGAAGCTTCAGTCTTCTATTTAAAACTAAACCAAAAACGTGGTGGTAAAACAGATACACCACTTGCTAACGTGAATATCCGTAAAGCAATTGCTCAAGCATTCAACAAAGAAGAGTTAACCAAAAATGTTCTAGCTAATGGTTCTGAACCAGCAAACTACCTAGTACCTAAAAACTTTACTTTTGATGAAAATAATAAAGACTTCCGTGATGTTAATGGCGACATGAACAAATTTGATGCAACAGCAGCAAAAGAATCATGGGAAAAAGGCTTAAAAGAACTTGGCGTGAAAAAAGTTGAATTGGAATTCTTAGGTGATGATGGAGATTTATCTAAAAAAATGGATGAATACATGAAAAATCAATTAGAAAAAAATCTACCTGGTTTATCTATTAAACTTAAAGAAGTTCCATTCCAAAATCGTATCGAATTAGATACAAAACAAGATTATGATATCCAATTTGCTGGTTGGGGTCCTGACTACCAAGATCCATTGACATTCATCAGCTTATGGACATCTGATAGTGCACAAAACAAAATGAGCTATGCATCTAAGGAATACGATAAATTAGTAAAAGATGCAAACATAACATATGCAAATGAACCAGCTAAACGTTGGCAAGCACTTGCTGATGCTGAAAAACTTGTTGTTGAAACAGATGCTGCAATTGCACCAGTATATCAACGTACAAGAATAGCATTACAACAACCTTATGTAAAAGACCTAGTAATTCATAACTTTGGAGCAGATTATTCTTATAAATGGGCTTATATCGCAGGTAAAGAATAATACTATGAACAAAGTTTAGAATCATAGAATAGGGGGTATATGGAAGTATAGCTTCCATATACTCTCTTTTTAAAATTAGCAAAATTAACGGAAAATTCTTATTTTTGAATCAAATGCTTATGAAGAAGCATTATAATCGGAGGTGCAAGTATGGCTAAATATGTAACAAAACGAATAATTTATATGATCATCACATTATTCCTGATCGCATCATTTACTTTTTTCCTAATGAAGATGCTTCCAGGTTCTCCTATCTCTTCCGCACCTAAACTAACTCCTGAACAATTAGCTGTGGTTGAAGCAAAATATGGATTGGATAAGCCATTGCCAGAGCAATACCTGCAATATCTAGGCAATATGGTTAAACTAGATTTTGGTGTATCGTTCCAATTCAAAGGTGCTGACGTAACTCAGTTGATTATTAACCGCGCTGGTCCATCCTTCCAATTAGGTATTCAAGCATTAGTACTTGGTACACTTATAGGTATTATTTTGGGGATGATAGCCGCGTTAAAGCAAAATACAGTGTGGGATTATGGTAGTACACTTATCGCTATCTTCGGACTTTCAATTCCATCATTTGTATTTGCTACTCTTTTACAATATTGGGTAGGGGTTAAATGGGAACTGCTCCCTGTGGCACTTTGGAAAAATGGTTTTTCTTCAAGTATCATGCCAACAATTGCACTTGCCATTGGACCACTCGCAACAGCTGCCCGTTTCGTTCGAACTGAAATGGTAGAAGTATTAAGTTCAGATTATATTCTGTTAGCGAAAGCAAAAGGTGCTAGTCGTTTTGAAATCGCATTCAAGCATGCGTTTAGAAATGCATTGATTCCATTAATTACAGTTATGGGTCCTTTAGCGGCTGGTCTTGTTACAGGATCATTAGTTGTAGAACAAATTTTTGCGATACCTGGTATCGGGGAACAATTCGTAAAATCTATCAATATGAATGACTTTCCAATTATTATGGGTACTACGATGTTCTATTCATTCTTATTGATTGTAATTATTTTCATCGTGGATATTCTATATGGAATCATTGATCCAAGAATTCGTTTGGCAGGGGGTACAAAATAATGACACAACAATATGATAAATTACCACCTGAAGCTTTTAAACTGGTAAAAGTAAACAGTACTCATGCAGAACAAATTGCCAGACCATCTTTGAATTTCTGGCAAGATGCCTGGTTACGTTTAAGAAAAAATAAGGCCGCTGTAATTAGTATGATTGTTTTAATTTTCATTGTCATAATTGCATTAGTGGGGCCACATTTAAATTCATATGGTTACAATGATCAAAACGTTTCAAAAGCAAATTTACCACCCAAAATTTCTTGGCTGGCACCACTTGGTATTGCGGACGGCTATGCAGAGGTTGCAGGTAAAAAAGTTGATGTATATGCGCAAAAAAATGTCAAAGAAAATTATTGGTTCGGTACCGATAGTCTTGGACGAGACTTATTTACACGTGTTTGGAAAGGTTCACAAATTTCACTCTTGATCGCTTTTGTAGCTGCTTTAGTTGATGTGATTATCGGTGTTGCATACGGTGGTATTTCAGGTTATTATGGCGGTAAAGTCGACGATATTATGCAACGAATTATTGAAATTTTAGCGGGTATTCCAAATTTAATCATTGTTATCTTGATGCTAATGGTTATGGAACCAGGTATTACGGCGATTATTATTGCAATTGCTTTAACAGGTTGGATCGGTATGTCTCGAATTGTTCGTGGGCAAGTACTGAAATTTAAAAACCAAGAGTTCGTACTAGCATCTAGAACATTGGGGGCTAGTAATAGCCGTATTATTTTCAAACATTTACTGCCAAATATTATGGCGATTATTGTTATTAATACGATGTTTACAGTACCAACTGCTATTTTCTTCGAAGCGTTCTTAAGCTTCATCGGATTAGGTTTACAAGCACCAAATGCTTCACTTGGTACACTCATTAATGATGGTTATAAAATGCTTCAATTCCAACCGTATATGCTAGGTATCCCAGCAGCGGTATTAAGTATTTTAATGATTGCATTCAATTTACTTGGTGATGGGTTACGTGATGCGCTTGACCCGAAAATGAAAGATTAATAGGAGGAAAGCAAGATGGAAAAAATTCTTGAAGTAAAAGATTTAGAGCTTTCCTTCCACACATTTGCTGGTGAAGTGAAAGCCATCCGTGGTGTCAATTTTGATTTAGAAAAAGGTGAAACGCTAGCAATCGTTGGTGAATCGGGTTCGGGAAAATCCGTAACGACAAAAGCGATTATGCGATTATTATCTGAAAACAATACAGAATATAAGAATGGACAAATTCTTTTCAACGGGAAAGATATCTTGAAATTGTCCGAAAAAGAAATGCAAAAAATTCGCGGTAAAGATATTTCAATGATCTTCCAAGATCCGATGACATCTTTAAACCCAACGATGACAATTGGTAAACAAATTATGGAGCCGATACTGAAACACCAAAACGTCTCAAAAGATGAAGCAAAGAAAAAGGCTATAGAGTTGTTACAGTTAGTTGGGATGCCTAAACCTGAACTTCGTATAAAACAATACCCACACCAATTTTCTGGTGGTCAACGTCAACGTATTGTAATTGCGATTGCACTGGCTTGTAATCCACATATACTAATTGCGGATGAACCAACAACAGCATTGGATGTAACCATTCAAGCACAAATTCTTGAACTGATGAAATCCTTACAAAAGAAAATCAATACATCTATCATTTTCATCACACATGATCTTGGTGTTGTCGCAAATGTAGCTGATCGTGTAGCTGTAATGTATGGTGGTAAAATTGTAGAAATCGGGACGGTTGATGAAATATTCTACAATCCACAACATCCATACACATGGGGACTTTTAAGTTCTATGCCTTCATTAGATATTAAAGATGAAAAATTGTATGCAATTCCTGGTACGCCACCAGACCTATTGTCTCCTCCAAAGGGAGATGCATTTGCGTTACGTAGTGAATATGCGATGCAAATTGATCTAGAAGAAAACCCACCATTCTTCAAAGTAAGTGATACACATTACGCAGCTACTTGGTTACTGCATCCAGATGCTCCACAAGTAGAGCCACCAGCGACCATTGTTGAACGTATGAAACAATTCCCAGGTAGCCGTTACTATACAGGTACGATTGGGGGTACAAACAAATGAAATCTGACAAAAAACTATTAGAGATTAAACATTTAAAACAATACTTCAATCCAGGTAAAGCAAATGAAGTGAAGGCAATAGATGACGTTTCATTTGATATATATAAAGGAGAGACACTAGGTTTAGTTGGTGAGTCAGGTTGTGGTAAATCAACTACAGGTCGGACAATTATCCGTTTATATGACGCAACAGATGGCGAAGTACTATACGATGGTGTAAATGTTCACGGTAAAAAGTCAAAAAAAGAATTAAAAGAATTTAATCGTAAAATGCAAATGATTTTCCAAGATCCATACGCTTCATTAAATCCACGTATGAAAGTAATGGATATTATTGCAGAAGGCTTAGATATTCATGGCTTGGTCAAAAATGATAGTGAACGAAAAAAACGTGTATATGAGCTACTTGAAACTGTAGGTTTGAACAAAGAACATGCTAATCGCTATCCACACGAATTTTCAGGTGGTCAACGCCAACGTTTAGGGATTGCAAGAGCACTAGCTGTTGAACCAGAGTTTATCATTGCAGATGAACCAATTTCAGCTTTAGATGTATCCATTCAAGCGCAAGTTGTCAATTTATTAAAAGAACTACAAGAAGAAAAAGGATTGACTTACTTATTTATCGCACATGATTTGTCGATGGTTAAATACATTTCTGACCGTATTGGTGTAATGTATTTTGGTAAGTTAGTAGAGTTAGCTCCTGCGGATGATTTGTATGCACATGCTATGCATCCATATACACAATCTTTACTTTCTGCTATACCGCTTCCAGACCCTAATTATGAAAGAACTCGCGTGCGTAAATCATATGACCCGAATATACATCATTATCAACCAGGTGAAGAAGTAAAAATGCACGAGGTACGACCAAATCATTTTGTTTACTGTTCTGAAAAAGAACTAGAAAAGCTAAAAGCAGAACATCTGTAAATTAAGCTACTATTAATTTTGTTTCATCAATGTAAAAGAGGGGAATTGCGTTATGCAATTTCCCTTTAGTATTTTAAGACATTATTGCTAAGAAATCATAACGGTTTCGAAGAAGAAAAAGAGGATGGGACAGAACAAAGTTGATCCTTTCTAGGTCCGAACAATTGAATTTAATAAAACTAATTTCATTAATAGTATTTCTTTCTTTGAAAAAATACGATTCTGCATTTATGATTATCATTAAGAATGGTGTGTGAAGTGGAGGATGGCGATCCTCGAAAATGTATTCACATTTTCTTCGTGCGGTGTAATTTCGAGGAAGCCAATTCAATGTCCTGCGGGAATAGCTTGAGCTGAAAGCCCCGACAGGAAAAATCCCTTTTGTCTTTGCG
>NZ_QWUA01000067.1 GCF_003576525.1 Rummeliibacillus sp. POC4
GAGAGAAGCAAATGATAAAATTTTTGGTTAAAAGATTATTAGAGTTTATACCAGTTTTGTTCATCATCTCTTTTATAGTATTTGCATTGGTCTATATTGCAGGTGACCCTGTTGCATTGATGCTGCCAGAAGATGCAAGTACGGAAGATATCGAAAATTTAAGAATTGCTCTGGGGTTAGACCAACCTTTTATCGTTCAGTACGGTAAATATTTTATCGGTCTAGTGACAGGTGATTTTGGCGAATCATTTCGATATAATGCGGCTGCTTTACCTTTGGTATTAGAACGTTTGCCGGCAACTTTAGAACTGGCTGTAGCAGCATTAACGATAGCAATTGTTGTTTCAATTCCTTTAGGTATTTGGTCTGCGACAAGAAAAAATACACCAATAGATTTATTAGCTACTGGTGCAGCAGTTATTGGCAAGGCAATGCCAAATTTCTGGTTGGGCATTATGTTAATCCTATTCTTTTCAGTTATATTGGGGTGGTTTCCTGTGTCTGGTAGAGGGACATTCATTCATTTAGTTTTACCAGCAGTTACACTTGCAACGGGGATTGCAGCAGAAATGACACGTCTAATTAGATCCAATATGGTGGAGATTTTGAGCCAAGATTATATTCGTACAGCCAAAAGTAAAGGACTAAAAAAGTTTTTCATCGTTTATAAGCATGCTTTTCGAAATTCTCTTATTCCTGTAATTACAATTACAGCTCTACAAACCTCTACATTAGTTGGAGGAGCACTTATTACTGAAACTGTATTTTCTTGGCCGGGATTAGGACAGCTATTAATTCAGGCAGTAAATACGAGAGATATGGCAATTGTTCAAGCGAGTGTGTTTGTCATTTCCATCCTAGTAATTGTTATGAATCTCCTAGCTGATATTGCATATCGTCTCTTAGATCCTAGGATCAAATTTAACTAATGTGAGGTGTTTAAATGGTTGTTGAACATAAAAATTCTGATCAGCATCTAATAGATTCGAAAACTAATGGTAGTAGCTGGAAAATCTGGTTGAAAAGGCTTTGGAAAAGTAAAACGGGAACTGTAGGCCTGCTGGTTATATTTATCGTTATACTAACTGCGATATTAGCCCCTGTTTTAGCGCCATTTAATCCAAATGAGATTGATCCTGAGAAAATGTTAGTTCCGCCTTTTTGGAGCGAAGGTGGATCAATAGAACATCTTTTAGGAACAGATAATTTAGGCAGAGATATCCTAAGTAGGATTTTATATGGTTCTAGAGTTTCCTTATTAGTAGGAATTTCATCTGTAGTTTTAGCTGGTATATTAGGTGTTTTTATTGGACTAATTTCGGGATATTATGGTGGATTTCTAGATACTATTTTAATGCGAATAGTAGATGCATTTTTAGCTATTCCTAATATTCTATTTGCTCTAGTTTTTTTAGCAGTATTTGGACCAAGCGTTGTTACGTTAATTTTCGTTCTTGGTATAACAAATTGGGTATCATATGCACGGATTGTTCGCGGTGAGACATTGTCAGTGAAAGAAAGAGAATTTGTAAAAGCCGCAAGGGCAATAGGCGTAAAAAATATGATGATTATCATGCGGCATATTCTACCAAACGTCATTTCTTCATTTATCGTCATATCAACATTAAGTGTTGCAACAACTATTATTATGGAAGCTTCATTAAGTTTTCTTGGCCTTGGGATTCAGCCACCTACTGTCTCATGGGGAGGGATTTTAAGTGATGGCCGTGATTATTTGGCGACTAGCTGGTGGTTAGCAACCTTCCCAGGATTAGCAATCACTATTACTGTCTTAGCAATTATTTTCTTAGGGGATTGGTTAAGAGATATATTAGATCCCCGTACTAAAGGATAGGGGGGGATAAAATGAGCGAAGATAAAATTTTACTAAAAGTAGAAAATCTTCATACGTATTTCATAACTGAAACTGGGACTGTTCCATCAGTAAATGGAGTAAGTTTTGAAATGAATGAAGGGGAGACTGTAGCAATTGTAGGTGAATCAGGGTCAGGTAAAAGTGTTACCTCATTATCTATAATGGGTCTTATTGAATCTCCTGGGAAAATAGTAAATGGGAAAATTAAATTTAAAGATAAAGAGCTAAACAAATTACAAGAGAAGGAATATCGCCATCTACGAGGAAATGAAATCGCAATGATTTTCCAGGAACCATTAACTTCTCTAAACCCGCTATTTACTGTTGGAAACCAGATTTCAGAAACTATTGTCTTGCATCAAAAGATAGATAAAAAAACTGCAAGAAAACAATCAATAGAAATGTTAAGACATGTTGGTATACCAAGTCCTGAAAAAGTATATGATTCTTATCCTCATGTATTAAGCGGAGGGATGAGACAACGAGTGATGATTGCTATGGCTTTATCTTGTCGTCCTTATTTATTGATTGCGGATGAGCCAACAACTGCGTTAGATGTAACTATACAAGCACAAATATTAAATTTAATGCGTAATCTGAGTAAAAAACATGGAACTTCAATATTATTAATAACGCATGATTTAGGTGTTGTAGCAGAAATGGCAGACAAAGTAATTGTTATGTATGCAGGCCAAGTAGTTGAATATACAGATGTTTTTACGCTATTTCGCGAACCCAAACACCCTTATACAAAAGGATTGTTAAATAGTACTCCAAAATTCTTTGAAACAGACGAAAAGCTTGAATCTATTGAGGGAACTGTACCAACAATTAATGATATGCCAAAAGGTTGCAAGTTTCATCCGAGATGTCCATATGCAATGGAAAAATGTGTAGTAGAAGAACCACAAATAATGACGAGATTTCCTGGACATCAAATTAGATGCTGGCTATATGAGGAAGGGGGAAACTAAATGGTCAACTTACAAAATCAGTCTAGAAATGGTCAAGATGTGATAGAAGATAAAATTTTACTAGAAGTGAACGGGCTAAAAAAGTACTTTCATGTTGAAAAAAATCAAATTTTAAAGGCTGTAGATGGTATCGATTTTACTGTTCTACAAGGCGAAACATTAGGGATTGTTGGAGAGTCAGGTTGTGGAAAATCAACAACAGGAAACTTATTAATCCATCTTCTTGATAAAACAGAGGGGACAATTATTTTTAATGGTCTAGATATGGACAAAATGACGAAAGAAGAAATGCGAAAAAGTCGTGCGGATATTCAGATGATTTTCCAAGATCCGTATTCTTCTCTTAATCCTAGAATGAGAGTAAAAGACATAATAGCTGAGCCTATCAAAACACATACTAAATTATCAAAAAAAGAGATAAATGATGAAGTAAATCGATTACTTGATGCTGTTGGTTTAGATCGCTCATATGGAAATAGATATCCGCACGAATTTAGTGGGGGTCAACGTCAAAGAATTGGTATTGCAAGAGCAATTGCATTAAGACCAAAGTTAGTTATTTGTGATGAACCAGTATCAGCACTTGATGTGTCGATTCAAGCGCAAATCTTAAATTTGTTGATGAGACTTCAAAAAGAATTTAAATTGACGTTCATATTTATCGCTCATGGTTTACCCGCTGTCAAGTATATTAGTAACCGTATTGCCGTAATGTATCTTGGGAGGATTGTTGAGATTACGACAAAAAATGAGTTGTTTGAAAAACCTATGCATCCGTATACAGAAAGTCTCGTATCAGCTGTTCCTTTGCCAGATCCTACAATTAGGGATAAGAGGGAACGTATTGTTCTACAAGATGATATTCCAAGTAATTTAAATATACCTACAGGATGTAGATTCCATTCAAGATGTCCTTATGTTCAAGATATTTGTAAGATGAAGGAACCTTCTTTAAGCGAGTTAGAGAAGGGACATCAAGTTGCTTGCTTTTTTCCAAGAAACTTAAACTGATTAGGGAGGACTTAACTTATATGATTTCTTATGAACAGGGTACTCAAGTGTCAATGCTAAAATTATTAGAAGAATTAGTTAATATAGATTCTGGTTCCACATATAAAGAAGGAATAGATTTAATTGGCGATATTTTATCTAAAGAGTATCAAAAACTAGGATTTGATGTACAGGTTAACCATCAAGAGAGAAACGGGAATAATTTGGTCATAAGGCATAAAAGCGCAGAGAACCCTAAAATTATTCTAATAGGACACATGGACACTGTGTTTAAAAAAGGAACAGTTCGTAAGAGGCCGTTTAAAATTATAGGAGACCGAGCCTATGGACCTGGTGTCATTGATATGAAGGGAAGCCAAGTTGAGTTATTATACGCGATGAAGGAATTGGTAGAAAATAATCATTCTGTAGCAATTAAAAACGTAGAGATTGTTTTGAATAGTGATGAAGAGATTGGTTCACCAATTTCAAGAAGTCTCATCCAAAAAGTTGCTTTTGGAAAAGAATATGCCTTGATATTGGAGCCTGCACGAAAAGATGGTTCTATTGTTAGCGAAAGAAAGGGAGGTGGAAATTATAAGCTAATTATTCGAGGGAAATCAGCCCATTCAGGCATTGAACCGGAGATAGGTGTTAGCGCCATTGAAGAGTTTGCACATAAGGTCATTAAACTACATAGTCTTAATGATGAAGAGGAAGGGATTAATGTTAATGTTGGAATAATTCGTGGTGGTATTGCTGCCAATGTAGTAGCTCCCAGAGCAGAGGCTTATATCGATGTCCGAATCAGTAAAATTGAGCAAATGAAAATATTATCAAAAAAAATCAAAGAAATTTGCTCAGTATCAGACGTTCCAGGTACAAAAATAGAATTAATCGGAAGTATTGATCGTTATCCTATGGTAAAAGATGAGAAATCCCGAAAATTGTTATCAATCATTAAAGAAATCGGTTGTGAAATGGGAATAACCTTAAAAGACGTATCAACAGGAGGAGGTTCAGATGCTTCTACTACCGTTTCTTTAGGTATCCCAACTATTGATGGTTTAGGGCCAGTTGGAGGAAGACCACATAGTGAAGATGAATATTTAGAAATACCTTCGCTAGTCGAAAGAACCAATTTACTTATAAATATTATAAAAAGATTAAGCGAAGATAAAAATTAAATCTCAATAAAAAAGAATTGTTCTTCAATTAATTATAGAAGAACAATTCTTTTAGCTTTAATGTAGTAGCTTAACGTTGTCTACTTATTTGTAATTTCAGCAACTTTTTCAAGTGCAATGATAAAAGGTGGGTCGTTTTTTTGGTTGATAAATTCGTAGCGTAGAACATGAACCTTTTTCTGTGGAAGGTTTGAAACGTATTCGATTACTTGATCACGTTCTTCTTTTCCGCCTTCATGACCATAATAGACGACTAAAACAATCATGCCACCTACTTTTAAAAGTTTTAGTAAACTTTCAATTGCTTGCAAAGTTGTATTTGGTTTAGTGATGATTTGATGTTCACTTCCGGGTAAATAACCTAGATTGAAAATAGCTGCACTGATCGGCTGTTGTACATATTGAGCCACGTTCTCGTGTCCATCTAAAATAGTAGATACTCTATTTGCCATTCCAACTTCGGTTAACCGTTTATTTGTAGATTCAATTGCCTGTTGTTGCACATCAAATGCAAAGACATGACCGTTTTCGCCTACTAATTGAGCGAGAAATGTCGTGTCGTATCCGTTACCAGCAGTGGCATCTACAACGATGTCTCCAGTTTCCACAGTTTCTTTTAATAGAAATTGAGCGTATTGTAAAACGCGTTGTAATTTCATATTACTTGCCTTCTTCCACTTTGTAGAACTTACCTTGCCAACTTCCACGTCTTTCTAATTCGGCATCTATCCCATTTAAAACTTCCCATTTGTTTACAGACCACATTGGTCCGATCATTAAGTCGATTGGTCCATCACCAGTGATTCGTTGAACAACCATTTCTGGTGGAATTACTTCTAATTGGTCTGCTACTAAATTGATGTAGGCATCTTTGTCCATTAGTTCGAGCATACCTTTTTCATATTGTTTAACGAGTGGAGTGCCTTTTAACAAATGAAGTAGATGTATTTTAATCGCTTGTACATCTAATTTTGCTACTTCTTTGGCAGTTTCCATCATCATATCGTAATCTTCTAGTGGTAAACCATTGATGATATGCGTACAAACACGAATACCGTGTTTGCGAAGTTTCTCTACACCTTCAATATAAGTGGCATAATCATGTGCGCGGTTGATCAAATTAGCAGTACGGTCATGCACTGTTTGTAACCCAAGTTCAACCCATAAATAAGTCCGTTGATTTAATTCGGCTAAATATTCCACAACATCTTCGGGCAAGCAATCGGGTCGAGTCGCAATACTTAAACCCATAACACCTTCACATGCAAGAGCTGCTTCAAATTTTTCTTTTAGAACTGCAAGTGGCGCATGTGTATTGGTATAGGCTTGGAAATAAGCCATTGTCTTACCGTCTTTCCATTTATGTTGCATTTTTTCTTTAATTTTTTCAAATTGAACAGGGATTGGATCAACACGGTCACCCGCAAAGTCACCTGAACCTGCAGCACTACAGAATGTACATCCTCCAAACGCAACTGTGCCGTCACGGTTTGGACAGTCAAATCCGGCGTCTAGTGCAACTTTATAGACTTTACATCCAAATTCATCGCGCAAATAGCGATTCCATGTATAATAACGCTTCCCATCTGAAGGAAAAGGAAAGTCGTTGTTTTTTAAATCTGTCATAATTTCAACTCCTCAACTTCTTATTTTATCACGGTTAAGTGAAAGAGGACGAATACTTTCTATTAACAGTCTAAAAGATATAAATTGTGTATATTGGTTGTGCATTTTAAGAAAGGTTGATAGTATTACTTAGATGCGCGAAATAAATTAGAATTTTATTTAGTTTACTGTTTGTAAACGTGATATAAATGGAGGATTTGCAATGCCTAGAAGTGTTTGGTTATTAATTATTGGGATGCTTATCAATACTGTAGGTAGCTCATTTTTATGGCCATTAAATACAATTTATATGCATGATCATCTAGGACAATCGCTATCAGTTGCAGGGCTTGTGCTTATGGGGAATGCTGCGGCAGGTGTTATTGGTAATCTAATTGGTGGCTATGTTTTTGATAAATTTGGTGGCTTTAAGTCAATTCTGTTAGGAACTATTATCTCGATTCTTGGTTTGATTTGTTTAGTAATTTGGCATGGATGGCCTCATTATGTTTGGTTTTTAACTTTAATTGGTTTCAGTGGGGGAATTGTATTTCCTAGTATGTTTGCGATGGTTGGCACTGCTTGGCCAGAAGGGGGAAGAAAAGGATTCAATGCAATCTACCTTGCCCAAAATTTAGGAGTCGCAATCGGTCCAGCGTTAGCTGGTGTAGTTGCCAATAAGAGTTTCGACTATTTATTTGTTGCAAACTTAATAATGTATATACTATTTTTCTTTGTCGCTTTATCTTATAAAGGTATTTCAACAGATAATGGAATGGCACCACCTTCAGTAATTAGCGAAAGTAGTAATATAAAGAATCGTTCGACACTAAATGCACTTATTATTTTGGGAATTGGATATCTTTTAAGTTGGATGGTTTATACCCAATGGACAACAACAATTTCCTCTTATACTCAAGATCTGGGTATATCTTTGAACCAATATAGTTTACTTTGGACAACAAATGGGTTGTTAATCGTATTAGGTCAACCACTTATTAATCCGATTGTTAAGAAAATGGGGGAATTTTATAAAGGTCAAATCTTTATAGGTATTGTTATTTTTATCATCTCATTTGCTGTGGTCAGTTATGCAGCTACATTTAAAATGTTCCTTGTGGCCATCATGATATTAACTTTTGGAGAAATGTTCGTCTGGCCAATAGTGCCGACTATTGCGAGTTCGCTTGCTCCAAAAGGAAAAGAAGGTTTTTACCAAGGACTTATTAATAGTTTTAGTGCGATAGGTAAAATGATAGGACCTTTTTTAGGAGGGGTATTGGCAGATCAATACGGTATGAAGATTACATTCTTTGTCTTGATCGGTATATTGGCCATTGCTTTGATACCTTACATGCTTTATGATCGTCCGTTAAAACAAAATGAAAGAGATAATGCTTGATAGTTTGTCGTATGTACTACATGCAAAACTTCATATTTTTCGGGGAGTGGATCTCGAGTGCATTTTCTCCTATAAATCTAAAAAAGATGAATTCGTATAAAAAACGAATTCATCTTTTTTATTGAACTAGTATCGGCTACCAAATTCTTGTGTACCATAAGTAGGCATTTGTGCATTAGGTATATTTTCTACAACACCTACACCTATTTCTTTGAAATTTGCATTTAGAATATTTGCGCGGTGTCCAGATGAATTCATCCAGCTATTCATAAAATCAGCGGCAGTACGTTGACCAGTTGCGATATTTTCACCGGCATAATAATACTTGTAATTTGCTTGTCTTAGAATAGTATCGAAACTACCATATACAGGACTATAATGAGAAAAATAATGGTTTTTTGCCATGTCCATTGATTTAATTATTGCGATTTTTGTCAACATAGGATTTTCTTTTAATGCTTTACGACCTTCTTTGGCACGTTCTTTGTTGACAGTTTTAATAATTTCTTGTTGCTTAGCTTTATTTCCATAATCTATATAGCTGTCAACAAATTCTCCACTTTTAATCCATCCCACTGAAACATGAATCCAACCATTTTCTGTTGTTTTCGATACATGGTATATCCCACCGTTCAATGTGCTGGATTTCTTTCCATTTACTTTATTATAAAGAGTTGTTTGTTTATTTAAGTATACATAATTACCTATAAAACCGTCTTTCACCCATTTTCCACTTGTTGTTTTCATCCATTTTTTTGATGCAAGTTGGGCAATTTTAAGTTTAGTTTTGGCAGGGGCTATTGTAAGTGTTCCAAAACCACCTTTTGCCTTAAAGTATTGGCTTTTTTGTTTAAGTGTCACATTTAATTGTTTAACAATTAGTTTTCTTTTAATCACTCGAGTATTTTTCGCTTTGTCTTTTACAGAGTAGACTAGTGTATAAGTACCCGCTTTTTTTAAGTTGTATTTTCCAGTTACTTTAATCTTGTTGCTAAGATTCCCATCCACTTTGTCATAAGCTGACACCCCTTTTAAAGGTTGGAATGTTTGTCCTATGTATACAGTTTTAGTTGTTACCCCTTTGATACTAGGTTTAACTGTATCTTTAGTTGTCGCGTTAGCGGTTATAGATCCTAGTGCTAAAGTTGCTCCGAGGATAGCTGCTGTTATGAAAGATTTTATTTTCATATTTTCCCCTCCGTTTCCATGCATAATTTTACTATTTATCATAGAATCGTACAATGATGCATAGATATCGGGTATAAATACTTATATTAACATTACGTAAAATAGTATAAATGTAAAATTAATCTATATATGAAAACCAATATCATCAAAATGAGAAAATAGGAAATTATTAATTATCGTATTTAAATATAGATTTATAAGAATAGAAAATATTTAAATTCATATATTTACTTATAAACCCAAAAAATCTCTAAAACTATTAAAATTTCAGGGAATTAAAAGAGTCTTATTTTTCTTACAAAATAGTATAGGGATCATTATTACGAAAAGGAGGGGCTGGGTTGAAAAAAATTTTCAGTTCTGCAGAAGAAGCAATAGATAATCTTCAAAATGGTATGACGATTATGGTAGGAGGATTTGGCTTAGTTGGTATA
The DNA here is from genome assembly GCF_003576525.1 of Rummeliibacillus sp. POC4. Taxonomy (GTDB): domain Bacteria; phylum Bacillota; class Bacilli; order Bacillales_A; family Planococcaceae; genus Rummeliibacillus. Next base: position 9,657 of record NZ_QWUA01000067.1, read on the forward strand.
CCTGAGCAACTAATTATCGCTATCGAAAAAAAAGGAGTAAACGATTTAACAGTCATTTCTAATAACTGTGGTATCGATGACTGGGGGCTAGGCTTACTCTTAAAAAAGAAACAAATTCGTAAAATAATCGCTTCATACGTTGGAGAGAATAAAGAATTTGAGCGACAAGTGCTTACTGGTGATATAGAAGTTGAATTGATTCCACAGGGAACGTTGGCAGAAAAAATCCGCGCTGGTGGAGCAGGAATACCGGCTTTTTATACACCAGCTGGAGTTGGTACACAAATTGCGGAAGGAAAAGAAATACGGAAATTTGGTGATAAGGATTTTTTACTGGAGGAGTCACTAGTAGCGGATATCGCTTTTATAAGGGCTCATAAATCGGATACATTTGGAAATTTACAATATAACAAAACAGCACAGAATTTTAACCCAATCATGGCGGCTGCAGCCAAAACAACAATTGTAGAAGTAGAAGAAATAGTTGAAGTAGGCCAACTTGAACCAGGTACCATTCATACACCAAGTATATATGTACAAGGAATATTCCAAGCAAAACAGCAAAAGCGAATTGAAAGAATAACTACACGTTCATAGGGGGAGAACATTTGAATATTCGTGAAAGAATCGCTAGAAGAGCGGCAGAAGAAGTAAAGAATGGGAATTATGTGAATCTAGGAATAGGGATGCCGACTTTAGTTGCAAATTTTATAGAAGGAAAAACTGTAATTTTGCAATCAGAGAATGGATTATTAGGAATCGGACCTTATCCTACTGTAGAAGAACTGGATCCAGATCTGATCAATGCAGGTAAAGAAACAATCACAACTGTACCAGGAGCTTCTTTTTTTAGTAGTGCGGAATCCTTTGCGATGATTCGAGGAGGACATATAGATGTAGCTATATTGGGGGGGATGGAAGTATCTGAAAAAGGAGACCTTGCCAATTGGATGATCCCAGGAAAAATGATAAAAGGAATGGGAGGCGCAATGGATCTTGTCCATGGAGCCAAAAAAGTAATCGTTATTATGGAACATAATGCGAAAAATGGGGCTCCAAAGATTAAAAAGGATTGTGAGTTACCGCTGACTGGAAAAGAGGTAGTTGACTTGATCATTACCGAAAAAGCAGTGATAGAAGTAACAAAAGAGGGATTAGTATTAAAAGAGATAATGGATGGATTTACAGTAGATGATGTAGTAAATAGTACTGAGGCCGAATTGATTTTAAGGTGAATCATGTATGTTCTTCCTACTTCTAATGGAAGTATCTATTTATAAGAATTTCACAATTTTACTAAATCTCTTGTCAATTTACGTAACTTCGATTAGAATATAACTCAATATGATATGACTGTGAAAGGGAATAGTAGGTTTATCTTGATTTTAAAGAGAGCTAGCGGTTGGTGGAAGTTAGTAAATCGGTAAATTGAACTCGCCCAGGAGTCACTATGGTGAAATAAATGATAGCCAAAGTCGTTTTCCGCGTTAAGGAATCAAGTTGAGTGCTAACACTAATTTGGGTGGTACCGCGGGAGATTTTTGCTCTCGTCCCTTTTATAGGGACGAGAGTTTTTATATTTCACGGAATCTTCCATATTAGAAGTGAACGAACTATCGTTGTTTAAACAAGAAGGAGGAAGAACCATTGAACTTTAATCATCAAGAAATCGAGAAAAAGTGGCAAAAATACTGGGCTGAACATTCTACATTCAAAACAGTAAATGACAATTCAAAACCAAAATTTTATGCATTAGATATGTTCCCTTATCCATCTGGGGCTGGTCTACATGTAGGACACCCTGAAGGATATACTGCAACTGATATCTTATCACGCTTCAAACGTATGCAAGGCTTTAATGTCATGCATCCAATAGGCTGGGATGCTTTTGGTCTTCCAGCGGAACAATATGCACTTGATACAGGGAATGACCCAGCTGAATTTACACTAAAAAACATTGCTACATTTAAACGTCAAATTCAAGAATTAGGCTTTAGCTATGACTGGGATCGAGAAATTAACACAACTGATCCAGAGTATTATAAATGGACACAATGGATTTTCATCCAACTTTACAAAAAGGGTCTAGCTTATATTGATGAAGTTGCTGTAAACTGGTGCCCAGCTCTTGGTACAGTACTTGCAAATGAAGAAGTTATCGATGGTAAATCAGAACGTGGTGGTCATCCAGTTGAACGTCGTCCGATGAAACAATGGATGTTGAAAATTACAGCATATGCTGATCGTTTAATCGATGATTTAGATGAAGTGGATTGGCCAGAAAATATTAAAGATATGCAACGTCACTGGATTGGCCGTTCTGAAGGTGCTGAAGTAGATTTCAATATTAAAGGTACTGACAAACATTTCCGTGTATTTACTACTCGCCCTGATACACTATTTGGTGCAACATACACAGTCCTTGCTCCAGAACATGCATTAGTAAAAGAAATTACAACTGATGCACAACGTGAAGCTGTAGAAGCATATCTTGACAAAGTAAAAGTGAAATCAGATCTTGAACGTACTGATTTAGCAAAAGAAAAGACTGGTGTATTCACTGGTGCTTATGCAGTGAATCCTATTAATGGTAGAGAAATTCCTATTTGGATTGCAGATTATGTATTATCTAGCTATGGTACAGGTGCAATCATGGCAGTTCCTGCACATGATGATCGTGATTATGAATTTGCAAAACAATTCAATTTACCAATCATTCCTGTATTGGAAGGCGGAGATGTGACAAAAGAAGCGTTCACTGAAGATGGTCCACATATCAACTCTGGTTTCTTAAACGGTTTAGGCAAAGAGGAAGGTATTAAAAAAGCAATCGAATGGCTTGAAGAAAACAAAGTCGGTGAAAAGAAAGTTTCTTACCGTCTACGTGACTGGTTATTCTCTCGTCAACGTTACTGGGGTGAACCAATTCCTGTCATTCACTGGGAAGACGGTACAATTACTACAGTTCCTGAAGAAGAACTTCCATTAGTTTTACCAAAAACATCTGATATCCGTCCAAGTGGTACAGGTGAATCACCACTCGCTAATATTGAAGATTGGGTAAATGTTGTAGACCCTGTAACAGGTAAAAAAGGTCGTCGTGAAACAAATACAATGCCACAATGGGCTGGTTCAAGTTGGTACTTCTTACGCTATATCGATCCACATAACAAAGAAGCTATTGCAGATCCAGAATTATTAAAACGTTGGTTACCAGTTGATATCTATATTGGTGGTCAAGAACATGCAGTGCTTCACTTGCTATATGCTCGTTTCTGGCACAAAGTTCTATATGATCTAGGTGTTGTTCCAACAAAAGAACCTTTCCAAAAACTATTCAACCAAGGTATGATCCTAGGTGAAGGTAATGAAAAAATGTCCAAATCAAAAGGAAATGTTGTAAACCCTGATGATATTGTTGCTAGTCACGGTGCTGATACACTTCGTCTTTACGAAATGTTCATGGGACCACTTGAAGCTTCAATTCCTTGGTCTACAAATGGTTTAGATGGTGCACGTCGTTTCTTAGATCGAATTTGGCGTCTATTTGTTAACGAAGAAACTGGTTCACTTTCAGATAAAATTAAAGCTTCAAATGATACAACTTTAGAAAAGGTTTACCATCAAACAGTTCAAAAAGTAACAGATAATAACGAACATATTCGTTTTAACACATCTATTTCACAAATGATGGTCTTTATCAATGAATGCTATAAAGCAGATGTTGTACCAACAGCATATGCTGAAGGATTTGTGAAAATGCTAGCACCAATTGCTCCTCATATTGCTGAAGAACTATGGACTATACTTGGTCACAAAGAAACAATCACATACGAACCATGGCCAACATTTGATCCAGCAAAACTTGTTGATGATGAAATTGAAGTAGTAGTTCAAGTAAATGGTAAAGTACGAGCAAAACTAATGGTAGCAAAAGACGCTTCACGTGAAGAACTAGAAAAAGCAGCATTAGCAGACGAACATGTTCAAGAATTTATCGCTGGCAAAGATATTAAAAAAGTCATTGCTGTACCAGGCAAATTAGTAAATATCGTTGCAAAATAAATCTCATTTCAATATTTAATTGATATATTAGGCATTAAAAAATATATTTTTCTTATTTGCAAATATTTATATAAAACAATATTGAATCTTATGAACCTTAGCCTAAAACCACGTTATTCTGTATAATTAGAATAACGTGGTTTTTTAATTCATAATTGTATTAATATGGTAATCATATGAATCAATGATATAAATAGAAAAAGTGAGATATTGTTGGTATTAAAAAATTAAAATATATTTATCTAGGAATTGGAGGGAAACAATTGAAAAGTAAATTATTTTTACTCATGTTTTTATTCGTTTTATGCGCCATGCCAATCGTTTCAAATGCAGAAGAAAATAGTTCTACTCCTGAAGCCACAGATGCTTACACTTTAGAGTTACCTTCAAAATTTAAAACAGTGGAAGTAAAGAAAAACGTAAATTTAACTATTGTTAAAAAATATAGTGATGGAAGAACGGAGCAAATTGAAAATAATAATAATGTTCTATGGAAGAGTTCAAATTCTTTAATTTCCATTAAGGGCAATCAATTAGTACCAAAAAAAATTGGAAAAGTTACGTTAACTGTTACTTATGAAGGGAAAACAAACAGCTTTGATATTAAAATCGTAGATACAAAAAAGCCTGTTCTATCGGGTGTTTCCAATAAAACAGTCTATTTAAAAAGTAAGTTTAATGCTAGAACAGGCGTAAGGGCAACTGATAATTATGATGGCAATATTACTAAGAAGATTACAGTCAAAGGAAAAGTGAATACTAAAAAAACGGGGAAATATACTTTGACATACTCAGTAAAGGATTCCTCAGGCAATAAAACAGTGAAAAAAAGAATAATAACTGTTAAGAAAAATAATTCCCTTGAAAGTAAATTTAGAAAATATTATGAGGCAGATGTTATACTCTATCTTCATAAGAACTTAGTGGATTCTAAATGGAGAGATAACTATGAAAACATGATTGGTCTGGTACCAGCAACAGATAAACATTTAAAGGTTATGACTTTAGTGGGATCTTCAGGTAATTTAAAAATAGAAAAAGTAGTTATTGCTTCAAATAACAAAAAGAAAACTTTTAAGTTAGAAAAGAATGGTCTAATATTAGAGGACTCTCAGTATGAGTTTTTTAAAAAGAATATATCAATAAAGCGTGAGGTAAAAGTAACTTTTACAACTTCTCAAAAAACGTTTGTAAAAAAGCTTTCCAAAAAAGAGGTACAAGCATTAGTCGACGCTATTAAATTATATGAAAAATGGTAGTAGGTAGGTTATATTAATTCAATTAAAAAGTCAATAACGAAAGAAAAAGGAGCTGTATTTAGCTCCTTTTTTTAAGGCCTTTTCAACAAACCAAATAAGATATCGATAAAATAGAGGATAGTGAGTATTACGTGTATTGTCCAGCCAAGGAAAGGTATCCAAGTTAACAAAGTAAGAAGGATAGCAAGTGTTGGCACAATTTTCGAATGTCCAGTAACAAATCGCATTACAAGAACAATTACATGTATAACGAGAGCAGTGGTTATAGCTGTATAGCCAGAAGCGATGATAATAGTGCCTCCTAGAACAGGAATCATTAGAATCAGCTCATAGAGAAATGCGATAATTGATGGAATAAAGAACATTTAGTTTCCCTCCAAAGTATTATTAAAATATTTACGAATAAGTAAGATGTTTGGTTTCAAATTGTTTGAGTAATTATACTTCATAACCATTTCAAAAACATTTAATGTCTTTTGAAACTTTCAAAGACTTAAATCGTATATAATATATATGAAATATTTGAGAAGAGGTTATGTTAAATGGAATCGCAATTTCCGAAGGTTCTTCGGTTCTTTACGCTGTTATGGGTAGTTACGGCAGTTGGGTTGTTTGTTGGAGTGTTTATACCACCTGCTTTCATCATGCCAATAAGTATTGCAACAGTTGTTTTACTATTAATCGTGATGTTTAGCCGAGCAGCTAGAAAAGCGAGTAAAGGTATTTCTATAGTGTTTGCATTGTTAACAGGGATCACTCTATATAGTTTATTAAACTTCTATATTGGTGCATTAGGTGGAAGTCTTGTCCTAGTTATTTTTGGTACTACAGCAGCAATCTTTATAGTCGCTGGCCTAATTGGTTATAATACAAAACGAAATTTTGGAAACTGGGGTAAATTTCTTTTCATCGTTTTGATCGGTGTAATTATTTTCTCCATTATTACCATTTTTATAGGTTTTAGTGACATTGTCATGGTCATAGCTAGTGGAATTGGTGTATTACTTTTCGTTGGTTACACGTTGTACGATATGAACCAAATCGCACATAATTATATTAGTGATGAAGAAGTGCCACTAGTCGCATTAAATCTTTATCTCGACTTCATCAATTTATTTACAGAGTTACTTAAACTAATTTACCATTTGAAAAATATATTGGATGAAGATTAAATTTGACAAAATAGTGAAAGCTGAAAGTATAGCTTTCACTATTTTTTTGCTTATATTCAGACCTATTTCAGTTAGATACATTAAACTAAAGATAATAATTTCGAAATAGTAGGTGAAATGATGAAAATTCTTGTTGCCGAAGATGATTTACGATTATTGAAAAATATAGCTTTTATGTTAAAGAAAGATTTATATCAAGTAGATACTGCTAAAAATGGTGAAGAAGCATTAGATTTAGCACTTGATAAAAATTACGATTTAGTTATATTAGATTGGATGATGCCAGAAAAGGATGGTATCGAAGTATGTAGTGAATTACGGGAAAACGGTTATGGGGGTGGCATTTTGATGTTAACAGCTAGAGATGATTCACGAGATGTTATTTTAGGCCTTGATAATGGAGCAGATGACTACCTGATAAAACCTTTTAAAATGGAAGTACTGTTAGCTAGAGTTCGTGCCATTTTACGTAGAAAAAATAAACCATTAGAACAAGTCATTGAAATCCAATCTTATGCACTACACCTAGATGCCAGAACGCTCTACCGGGATAACCAAGAAATAGAATTGACCAAAAATGAATTTTTATTTTTAGAATATCTCTTTATCAATAAGGGACGCACATTAACGCGTGAACAAATTTATAACCATATTTGGGGCTATAATGAGGATGTTTCTAATAACGCATTAGATGCTTTAGTAAAATTGGTACGAAAGAAAATTGATGATAGCGATCATCCTTCAATTATTCAGACGGTTAGAGGGATTGGCTATAAATTGAGAGATTCCCATGTTCAATAAAATTCAACGTAAGCTCACAATACAATATGCATTCTTTTTCTTACTATTTGTCTTATTATTAATGGCTGCTCTTTATATTTCGATTTCTGCTATTATGCAACAACAACAAGTTCAAGAACTAGAGTTATTCTTTGGTAAAGAACGCTACCATTTAGAAAAAGACGATGAATTCAAAGAAGAACATAATAAAGAAGATCAAATAACAGATGGCAAGAAAATAGAATATGATGCAAATCGAGCAAATTTTTATTATATATTTACTAAAAATAATGAATTAGTGCATGGTGATGAATCTTTTTATGGACTTTATAAAGATGTTGCACAGTTAATGATGCATGTCGAAGAAGAAGATCCTCAAACAGTTGAATGGAAAGATCAAGATTTACTCTTAATCAAATACGATTCACCACATTCCCATAATGGAAGTTATATGATTATTGGACAGTCCGTTACGAAACAGCATCATTTACTAGAACGAATGATGTATGCATTTATCGCATTAACATTAATAGGAACTTTATGTATTGCTTTTCTAAGTCATTATCTTGCAGGCAAGGCAATGGTACCGATTAAAAAGTCCTTTGAGCGACAACGGAAATTTGTATCTGATGCCTCGCATGAATTACGAACACCTCTAAGCGTTTTCTATAGCTCTTTAGAAGTTTTAGAAAATGATGATGAAAATCGATTTAGTGCTTTTGGACAAGAAGTACTAACAGACTTAAAAAGTGAAACTCAGCACATGGAGACGTTGCTAGAAGGTCTATTATTTTTGGCGCGTTTTGATCAAAATAAGTTAAAGACTAAAAAAGAAGATATTGAACTATCCGAATTAGTAAATAATATAACGAAATCCTTTGAACGAACTTTACCAGATTCTATCCAATTGAAAACACAAATAGCTGACGGTATAAAGTTTATAGGTGATGAAACAAGTATAAGGGAACTCCTATATATCTTGCTTGAAAATGCAACAAAATTTACAGAAAAAGGTTCTATTAGAGTATCACTTACAAGTATAAACAACTATATTAAACTAATCGTAGAGGATACAGGAATTGGCATTACACAGCGTGATTTACCGCATGTTTTTGATCGTTTTTATCAAGCAACCAAAAATCGGCAAAAAAAAGGGACTGGTTTAGGTTTATCAATCGCACAAGCCATTGTATCTCATCATCAAGGACATATTTCAGTGGAGAGTGAATTTGGTCAAGGAACTAAATTTATCGTTTCTCTTCCAATTCTTAAAAAGGACTAAATCTTGTTTTAAACAGGATTTAGTCTTTTTTTGTGTTCAGTGTTGTGAAGGTGAAGGATGAGGACGTACCCTTGGAGAGTATCTGCCTGCAAAAAATTCTGATAGAAGTTCACCATTTGTTAAAAACTTTTTCTTATGTTTCTTAAATTTCTTCAGATTCATTTCATAATTGGTAGATACACTATAAATGAAGGGAGAGGATAAAGGTGAAGAAAAGCATATGGATTTTAACACCTATTATGATTTTTAGTTTGTTAGGTGGACAATATATTGCACAGGCTGATGATGATGAAGGTTATGAGCACCACGAGAAATCTGGGGATTTCAATGAATATGAACATGATGATGATGAACACGATGAAGATAAGTATGATGATCATGATGAATATGAACACGATGATGACGACGAAGATAAATATTACGAAGAAAATAATCAGTATGCTGAAAACAATACAGTTACGCAAGGTCAATGGAATATTTGGACACGAACCGCAACTTTAAACACAGACAGTACATTGCCCTTTAAAGATGCAAAGACCGCAACTTTTAAAATAGATAATAATACATTTAAATTATATGTTGTTCCTAAAAAAGGAGAACTATTTGTCCCTGCTGGAGAGTTAACAACGAAATTAGGAGGAAAATCAAAGTATTATAAAAACTCAAAAATTATTAATACGAATGTGAATGGAAGTCAGCTTATTTTCCGAGCAAATACAAATGTAGTATATGAAAACCTTGTGAAAACGCCGATTCCTGCAAAATCATTTAAATACAAAGATGATATCTATGTTCCAGTAAGTGTGATTTTAAATTCTCTTGGTTATTCAATTGATTGGCAAGAGGATACACAGCAATTTATAGTACTTTAAGTGAAAAAAATAGAGAGGAATGTTGAAGATGAAAGATCCCAAAAAAGCAAAATGGTTAGTTGGTTCATCAGCAGTTCTTTTATCAGGTTTATTATTAACTCAAATGAATGGAACTGGAGCTTTAAATACAAATAATAATGCCACAACTAGTCAACAAACAGCAGTTAACCAATCAACTTCACCTAAAACAGAAAAAGAATTATTACAATTAGATTGGACTAATTTTCAAGTAACAAAAGAGCCATCAGAACAAAATTCAACACAGCCATCATATAGCGAAAATCAAGGAACAGACCGAATGACACAAAGATCGTAGAGGTGAAAATCATGGAATCTCTAACACTTCACATGATGAATACAGAATTTTATATAGAAGTTCCTTCATCTTCTGATAGTTGGAAAGAGCACGTTACAAAATGGTTGAGCTATGTAGCAAATGAATGGTCACGGTTTATCCCAAATAATGAATTGGATCAGATCAATCAATTGCCTATAGGAAAAACGCTGGAAATAAACCCTTTACTATATGATTGTTTGAAAAAGGCAAATGAGTATTATGAAAGAACAGAAGGGTTGTTTTCTCCTTATTTAAAAAGACAAATCGAAAGCCAAGGATATGTTCAATCTTTTCCTTTTAAAGTGGGGAAACAGATCAAACAACAAAATGAAACTGAAAATCCAATCGGCAAGAATCCAATTGACTTTTTGGACAATTATAAAATTTTGAAGATAACCAATCAGACAATTGATTTGGGAGGATTTGCGAAGGGATATGCTGTAGAACATATAAAGAAATGGCTACAAAATCAAAACTTCCCATATGGAATCGTAGATGGTGGAGGGGACATGACGCTATGGTCCGACGGTGAAAAGGAATGGATCATTGGCATAGCCAATCCTTTTAATGGAAAAAGTATCGGAAGTATTAAAATAAAAAATGGTGCAATTGCAACTTCTAGTAGGGCTTATAGAAGCTGGATCTACCAAAATGAAAAGAAACATCATATTCTTAATGGTCAAACAGGTGAAGTAGCGAAAACAAATGTTTTACAAGCAACAGTTGTTACGGATAGCTTGTATCAATGCGAAGTTGGGGCCAAGTTATGCTTTTTAATGGATGAACAGCAACTAAATCAATGGTTCGAACAGAGCAGATGGCGCGTAGCTCGTTTTATCGTCAATGAGGATGAAACGACTAAATGGATTAAAACAGGAGATGGAAAGAATGTTTAATACTTGGGAATGGATCCGAATTTGCGGTTTTCTTGCATATTTTTATTTTACCGTTTCGGTTATCTTTGGCTTACTTCGAAAAACGCCATCGATTAAAAAACAGAAAAACTTATTATTTCATTTACATTTAAACGCCGGGTGGATAGGGTTATTGGCATTAATGATACATGTCTTATTACTGTTAATCGACCAATACCAACCTTATCAAATAAAAGAGATTCTAGTACCTTTCAGTGCTCAGTATAAACCACTATTATCAGCACTTGGCTCAATCAGTTTATATGTATTTTTAGTTGTCATATTTACATCTGATATTTTAATTGGTGTGATGAATAGAAAGGTTTGGAAGTCTATTCACTTTTTAGTACTCCCTGCATGGGCGTTGTCCTTCTTACATGGTGTCTTTATTGGAACAGATAGTTCAAACCATTTCGTTCAAATTTTCTATATTGTAACAGGAAGCATTATTATAATAGCAGGTAGTTTCAGAGTTTACGGAGAATACACAAAAAAAACAACGCCAACAGTAAGAACAAGAAGAAGTGGAGGGTAAATCCCAATTGGGTATTTGCCCTTTTTTCTTTTCCTAAATAAATCTCATAGGTTTGTGAATTTTTTCCTCTCTTCAATGATCACTAAAGATTCGTTAAAAATCTTAAGGAAAAAATAATGTTAGAAATATAATAGTGAGGAATAATAAATTTAAGTCTGGTGAAAATAAAAAGGCGTTGAAAAGATGCTCTTAAGTACATAAAAATGGTATAGATTTCGAGCACAAACGGCAAAACTTTTAATGATCATTTTTTCTATATTGAAAATAGTGAAAATTAAAATAGAATTTCAGCTATTTTTCAGTTTCAATCTTTATGATGAAAACAGAAAGAGAGGAGCATAAACATGCCATTACATCCATTAGTTGTACATTTTCCAATTGCGTTATTAATTTTAGCAGGGGTAATCGAAATAGTGAATGTTTTTATGAAAAAAAACTCATTAAACAATTTCGGTACTCTACTACTTATTTTAGGGGTGATTTCAGGTTTCGTAACCCTAGCCACAGGAGATGGAGCAGAACATTTTGCTGAAAGTAAATGGGGAGATGTTGTAGAAGGTAAAATAGAACCTCATGAAACTTTTGCCGACATTTCAATGATTATCTTTAGCGCGTTAACTGTTATTAAAATTCTTTTCAGACATAACATTTTCAAATTTAGCTTTTTACAAGGTAAAGCACTTAGAGGCGGTGTTGCTTCTGTACTAATCGTACTTCTAAGTCTTGGTGGAATAGCAGCATTAGCAGAAACTGGTCACCTAGGAGGTAAAATTGTTTACGAACATAATTCTAATACTCCTGTAGATCAATCAAACGCTTCAGATGAAGATGCAGACGAATAAAATAATAGTTTAGTCTAGAGAAATATGTAGTAAAGAAACAAGTTCAAGGGTTAAAAAATTACCCTTTGAACTTGTTTTTTATTATCATATTTTAAATATTGATGAAATTGTCACTACATTACTGAGTAGTAGATTCAATAAGATTAAAGTTCAATTAAAAAGAGAATATATCCCTAAATAAATGTTAAATTGAAAAGGAGATATAATATAAGGAGTGTCTAATT
>NZ_QWUA01000068.1 GCF_003576525.1 Rummeliibacillus sp. POC4
ACTCCCTTCGCTGTAGGAGAAGAATTGTACGCTGTTATAATGAGTTGAATTACTTTTTACAACTTTATCATTTATATGATATCCTTTTTTTAGCATTTCAATACTTATACCAAATGTCATTTGTAGATGTGGATAATCTTTAAAACTTATCCAATCACCTCCCCAATCAAATCCCAGTTTCTTACCGATTTCTGCAACTTCGAACCAATCAGACTTTCCATTTCCATTGCCATCATAAGAAGTATCCCAAATAATATTTCCTTTTGAATCTAATAAGGCATAATCAAACGCTAAACCATAGTTATGATAAGATTCACCCGCTTTTGTATTCGTTACTATATTTCCTTTTGTAGTTCTTCCTTGTTGATATAGCTCATCTTGTTTTTTAAATGATCGAATCCCTTCGGTAATAACAACAGAAATATTATTATTTGCAGCTTTTTGGATTAAAGTATCTTTTCTTTCATTGACAATAGGATTTAGTTCTGTTGGTATTGGTGCATCTTTGCCGTGGTAAATATATGGTCTTTCTTTCTGTATTTTTGGAATGACGTTAATACTGATGATGACAACAATAATAAAAACAATGATGAAACCGAAAATAATATGTTGTTGATACTTGTCTGTCATTTTTGATGTTCACCTCACTCATAGTATGAATAAGTAGATTTGTTTCATTCTTAGAAATGCATTTAATGCCTTATTGCCTAAAATTTATTGAAATATATAGACTATCGAGGTTTATATAATATCAATTTTATTGAGTTATACAGTATTGGGAATATCGGTTAAACTTAAAGAAAGAACTAATTTAAAGAAAAGAGTGATCAGATGCAGCAAAATATACGAAAACGTTTGATTGAACTGCAAGATTTAAATTATCGGGATTTTAACGCGAAGTTACTGCCTACAGTAGATAAGGAAACAATAATTGGAGTGCGAATTCCTTCTATTCGTAATATAGCGAAAGAAATCGCGAAAAGGGACGCTCATACATACTTAAATTCAAATTTAAGTCAGGATCTATTTTTTGAGGAGAAAATGCTAAGAGGAATGGTCATTGGTTATGCAAAGTTGGATTTTGATGAGCAATTAAAATATATAAAACAATTCATACCCAGTATTGATAACTGGTCAGTATGTGATAGTTTCTGTAGTGGCTTAAAATGTACAAAAAATCATCAAAATGAAGTATGGGAATTTTTACTTCCGTATGCCTCTTCAAAAAATGAATATGAGGCTAGATTTGCAGCAGTAATGTTATTGAACTATTTTGTTGATGAACATTATATTCAACAGACTTTAAAGGTACTGGACTCGATTCAAAATGGTAAGTTTTATACACAAATGGCTGTTGCGTGGGCAATCTCCATTTGTTATATCAAGTATCCAATTTTAACAGAAGAATATTTACAAACAAGCACACAAATTCGTTTTACTTACAATAAAGCTCTACAAAAAATTATTGAATCCAATCAAACTAATGCAGATATGAAAGAAAAAATGAAAGTTATGAAAAGAAAGTAAGAAATTAATTCAAAAAAGCGTTTTTTAGATATACCCTTTATGATTATGATTTTTAATACTAGCACCATCGTAAAATCTCAAATAGGAAAAGAGGCATCCCGGTACGTTTGGAATGCCTCTTTTCCTATTTGTTCTATCAAGCATTTCAGTCAAAGTATATTTATAAACTAACTTTCTTCTGTTGTTTTGTTATGACTTTTTGAATACTGTCTTGATACTCTGCGTTTAACTTTTCCACTAGCTTTGATACAGGTAAGATCTCATTTATACCTCCGACACCATGCCCTGCACTCCAAATATCTTTCCAAGCTTTGGCTCCATCCGCTTTGTGTACAATTTCAAGCTCTTTCGGTTTTTCCAAACTATTTGGGTTAAGTCCAGCGTTTAGTACACTTTGAACGATAAAGTTTGCATTAACGCCGCTAATTTTATCTGTGTAAATGATATCTGCCGCTTGGGCTTCAAGTAGCATCTCTTTATATGCTTGACTTGCAATTGATTCCTCAGTTGCGATAAAGCGTGTGCCCATATAGGCAAGATCTGCACCTATTACTTGTGCAGCCAAAATATCTTGTCCATGTGATATAGAACCTGATAAAATAATAAGCCCGTCAAAAAATTGTTTTACTTCATGTACAAAAGCCATTGGATTTAAAGTTCCACCATGTCCTCCGGCACCATTACATACAAGGATTAAACCATCAATCTCCGCTTCAGCAGCTTTTTTTGCATGTTTGATACTAATAACATCAGAAAATACCAATCCACCATATTCATGTACAACTTTCGCGATATCAGTAGGTTTTCCTAATGATGTAATTACAATTGGAGGCTGATATTTCTTGATAAGTTCGACATCAGCATCGTAACGATCGTTTGATCTATGAACGACCAGATTGACACCCCATGGAGCAACTTTTGAATTTGATTCCTTTGCTTCCGCTAATTGTGCTATAATTTCTTGTATCCATTGCTCTAACTCTTCACTTGTTCTAGCGTTTAATAAAGGAAAAGTCGTAACCACCCCTGATTTACAACCTTCTACTACAAGTTCAATACCAGATACTAAAAACATAGGTGCTGCAATAACCGGCAAATCTAATGCCTCTAACTGCTTTTTAACATTTTCCATCCTCTCATCCTCCTAAATAATGAATCTAGAATAATATTACATAAAACAGATTTTTTTGTACACCATTAACTATATTTATACAAAATACATTGAATACGTCTTCCTTTAGTTCATTATTTATATTCTGACATTTTAATATCCCCCAATAATGGGTTATACATGATAATCGCATGATTTTCTGTTATAAACTCGTCATCAATTTGTTCTTTGTTCATATTATATACTTTACGATGTATTCGATTGTGCCTCATATACCCTCCCCATTTTCAAGCGTAATCTTATGTTCTTTTTCGAACACTTTATAAGTACGAATTGCTGGAGTTTCTGAACGCCATTCCCCTACAAGATGTGTATCAGTTAAATATACAACTAGTTGGTATATATTAGATGTTTCATTTGTTATTTGCAAATCGAGATAGTTAAAAGCACATGTAGCACCGCTTCCAAAAGGTTGGGTTCTATTAGAATCTGGAAAAACATCATAACTATGTCGATGTCTTTCTGTTATTGTTAATGGAGTATGTAAAGTTATCCAATAGATTAAATTTGATAGTTGACAGAGGCCACCTCCAACACCTAATTGAACTTTTCCATAATGTAACACCATCCCATCTACATACCCTTTTCTTTTTGTTGTATTTCCGAGTAGTTTCCAATAGGAAAAGGTTTCACCAGGACGAATAACGATTTGATTTAGTTTTTCTGTTGCGATTTTCAAATTTTTAACCTTATTATGCTGTAACCACATATCTACATCTTTAAGTTTTCGTAACAATAAGGTTTTATGTGAAAAAATTACATTTTGTAGTGGATTTTCTTTACTTTTTCTAGTGACATATTTTTGAGAACCAAACCACCATTCGCTATATCTTTTTATTCGATAATATTTAGTTCCCACATAAATACGGGCTCTACTTCTCTTAATCGGTTTAAACGATTCCATATTTTCATCTCCCTTTCCATTTAATTCTCTGTTTAAAACGTTAATCCTCTCATTCTAACAAATTTTACTATATCGAAGTATTTCAAATATTCGTATAAATTATTTGAAATATTCACAACAAAAATTAGTTCTTTTTTAACCTATTATTATGTTATTTTTTATCGTAATTCCTGAATATAATAACAATGGTATACATACTTTAGCCTGTATGTATTTTTAATTATTGAAAGATGAGGGGGATCATCATGATTGTCAAACAAAGATATGTGAAAAAAAGTGAAGTTACATTTTGTAAGGAAACAGATCTTGCATCAACTGTTTTAGAAAAACTTGATGCGTCTGGTTATCGTTGCATCCCAATATTAGACAAAAAGAGCGAGAAATTTATAGGGAATGCATATAAAGTTGATATTCTCGAATTCCAGAAAAAGTATGGAGAAAAAGATGTACCAATTTCAGAATTAGCAAAGGATCAAGATGGAACAATTGAGATGACTAGTTCTTTTTATAAGGTTTTCTTAAAGATTAAACAACTTCCTTTTCTTGCGGTAACTGATGAATTTGGGAATTTTCATGGTATCATGACACATTCTAAAGTATTTGAGCTATTAGAAGAAGCTTGGGGTTATAAGACTGGGAGTTGCGCATTAACAATAGCGGTTCCTGTTGCTGAAGGGATTCTAGCAAAAACACTATTACTAATAAGAAAAAAATGTCCGGTACAATGTGTTTTCTCTATAGACGACGAGGACTGGTATCTAAGAAGGGTAATCATTACTTTAGATAAAGGTGCAAATAAAAAAACAGTGAAGGAAATTGAAAGTATCCTTCATAAAGTAGGCGCTCGTCTTGTTGACGTAGAAGTTTTTAATGAAGAAGAGTTTAATAAAAGCGAACAGTAGATGTTATATTATAGTTTTATAATTTTTCTTGAATAAATTTTCCCTACTAAAATATATTATCTATAAATACAGATTCTAAAATTCACTGCTGACAGTACTTTCCACGACTTGGCTACCGTTTCTTCTTTAACCTCATAAGTGCTTATCCTAAACTTTGGAGCACTTAGTGAAAAGAAGTTCTAATTTAGTAAAGTTTTTTGGAAATGTGAGAATCGAACTTACTTTTCCCCATAGCAATTGTCCGCATTGAATCATCCACATAAATAAGGAAAAAGGTAACTACATGAATGAATATTGCACTAACATTTCTTAAATGCATAAACATTCATTGTAGTTACCTTTCCACTTCTGCTTCATCTAGCTATTTAAATTAGATAAAACTATAATGAAGCACGATAAATTGCCATCACATCTTCTTTGTTCAGTCTTGCAAATCTACCAAATTCACCATTGATCGTTGCTTTATCAGTCATAAGTTCTAATTTACTGTCATCAATTTTATAATCAGATAAACGTGATGGTGCTCCAATACTATTCCAGAATTCACGTAATTTGCGAATACCTTCTAGGCCAACTTCTTCATCACTTTTCCCTTCGGCATTTACGTTAAATACTCTTTCAGCTAATTGTTTAAAACGAGCTGGTTTTATATGCAAATTATACTCCATCCAATGTGGGAATAATATAGCTAAACCACCACCATGAGGAATATCATAGATTGCAGAAACTGCATGTTCTATGTTGTGTGATCCCCAGTCACCGGCATATCCCATATTTAGTATTCCGTTTAAAGCCATCGTTCCACAATACAAAATAGTAGCTCGATATTCGTAATTCTCTAAGTCTTGAAGAAGTTTTGGGGCAGTTTCCATGATTGTAATGAGTAACGACTCACACATACGGTCTTGGAATTGCGTATTTTCTACTAGGTGGAAATAATGTTCCAATACATGTGACATCATATCGACAATCCCATAAATTGTTTGATTTTTAGGTACTGTAAACGTATTAACTGGGTCTAGTATTGAAAATTGTGGAAATGTTACGCTACTTCCCCAACCATGTTTTTCGTTTGTTTCCCAATTTGTAATAACAGAACCAGAATTCATTTCAGACCCCGTAGCTGCAATTGTTAGGATCGTACCAAAAGGTAGAGCTTCTTTTGCGAATGCTTTTTTTATAACTAAATCCCATGCTTCGCCGTCGTATTTTGAACCAGCAGCAATAAGCTTCGTACAATCGATTACGCTACCTCCACCTACAGCTAATATAAAATCAATTTGTTCAGTCTTACAAATTTCAATTCCCTTTTCTGCTGTAGTTAGTCGTGGATTAGGTTCTACTCCAGATAATTCGAATACTTCTACATTGATTTCTTCAAGTATTGTCATGACTTTTTCGTACAATCCATTATTTTTTATACTACCTCCGCCATAGACAAGTAGCACTTTACTTCCGTATTTAGGAATTTCCGTTTTAAGGGCTTCAATTTGTCCCTTTCCGAAAATAAGTTTAGTTGGATTTCTGTATATAAAATTCTCCATTTGTTGACCTCCATTTATAAATTGTAGATTTAATAGAATTTTTTGCTAATATTCTATGATTCCATATAAAATTTTATCTTTTATATTTTTTCCGTTCAACCATTTTTTAAAATTAATCTCCATTGCTTTATTGCTTCTTGCTACTGACGTTAAAATCGTTTGTTCTTCATAGGAATATGCAAACGTATGTAACGTCCCAAAAAGCTCTTTATAATGGTTAAAAAACAAAGGTGATTGTTCATCGGAAAAATGATTGAACATTTCATGATAAGAAGGTTTATTATCCTTGAATTTTTGAAGATATTTATTCCGTTTAAGGGAACTTTCTTCACTAAATTGTCTGTTTTTTCTTTTAAGCTCATCAATTTGAAAATGATTAACACATGATAATAGTTCATCATCTTGCCTTACAAACACATTTGAAGGGGTTGCTTCGACAACTGCTATATTACCATGATTATCACCAATAGAGAAATTATAACAAGCTGAGTGTGGAATTTCCTTCAGCAATTGAATAGCATCATCAGTCGTTTTACATGTATCTAGTATCATTCTAATTGAGATCCATGGTGATAACCCTACTGAATAATCAATATTACTTACAAAATGCAAACCAATCGTCAATCCGTATTCATTGACCCCATCATGTCTCCCGATTGCTTGTAAATTATAGCCCGCTGATGCAAAAGTATTCTCTGGTTGTACCATACTGAAAATACCATCATAAAGTTCAGGTCCAAAATCATAATTTCTAACATAATAATCCTTCGTCATTACAGCTGAACAACCCATTGCCTCCGTCTTTGGCACATCATATCCACTAAACAAACAAGCTGCTTTACTAAATGGTATATGGAGGCTAGCTGCGATTCCCTCCAATTCTTCTATTAAATATGGAGCAAATGTATTATAAATACTTTTCATATTATGAATGTCAATTTTAGATTTAGTGATTAATCCAAAGGTGTTAACAATTGCCTTATTCCGAATACTTTCTCCCGTTTGATAACCAATTTGATATGAACTATCTCTAATTTGCAAAATTTCCACTTCAAGTTTCATCACATATCCCCCTATTCAATGATAATAATAAAGAAATTGGATACCCAGATTAATTTATAGTTGTCATCTGTTTAATATGACAAATGTATCTAATAATCTAATTGTAAAAATGTCGTTTTGTGTAAAGCTAAAATCTTTTATTTAATTCCTTAAATTACTTAGTATGTAAAATCAACCATTATTTTAGTGTATAATGGAAGAAATATATTTTTTAATTTTTTGAGAATACAAATCTTCTAAACTTAGAGTCTTTATTCCATAAAGAAAGGGTGGGTGTACTTATGAATTTTTTAAAATTGCATTTTAATGAAGGTATACCAAAATACCAACAAATTTATACTCACTTCAAAGATTTAATCCTTCATAAATCTTTAAATTCAAATGAAAAGTTACCTTTCATAAGCCAAATAACAAATGAACTGAATGTCAGTCGTGGTACAGTTGTATCTGCATTAAATCAATTAACTGCTGAAGGTTATTTAAGACATGAGGTGAATAAAGGATATTTTGTAAACCCTATAAAGAATAATCAAAATCGTTGGAAACGAGATACCTATACTTTTGTACGTAAACAAATACCATCTTATAAAATAAAGTTCCAACCAACGGCTGTAGATCAAGAATCCTTTCCTATAGTAAAATGGCGACAATGTACGAACTTAGCAATGGAACAACCATTCATATTTTCAAAAGATCATTACCAAGGTGATCCATTTTTAAGACAGCAACTTTCCTTTTATTTGCTTAAATCAAGAAAAATTAATACAAACGCTCATGCAATCATAATAGGCAGTACTAAACAAGAGTTGTTAATAAAAGTTGGTTTGTTATTAAAAAATGATGTACAAACAATTATATGTGAAGACCCTGGTTTTGAACCTACTCGTATATTTAATCCATTATTTAATTTTGATGTTTTACCCATACCATTTACAATGGATGGTAAACTTTTAAAACAACTTCCTAAAGGGAAACAACATATTTTTCACACTACACCATCACATCAGTTTCCAACAGGCGTAACAATGCCCATTTATGAACGTCAAAGATTAATCGATTGGGCATACAATACAAATAGTTACATTATTGAAGATGATTATGATAGCGAATTTCGTTATACAGAACAACCAATTCCTGCACTAGCTTCTCAAGATTTAAATCGTGTAATTTATCTAGGAAGTTTTACAGAATCATTTCTACCAACTTTACGAATAAGCTATATGATACTTCCTCCAAAATTACTAAAGAAATATCATCAGGCCTTTTCACATATTGGTCAGTCTGCATCTGCTATTCATCAAAGAGCAATGGCAATTTTTATGGAGGATGGATATTGGGATTCACATTTACGCAAAATGAGATCCATATATAAAAGTAAAATGGAAACGTTAATAGCAGCTATTGAAAAATCCTTTGAGAATGAAATTGACATCGTAGGAAAAGAATCTGGTTTGTATGTGCTATTACGTGTGAAGAATGGTTATACTGAACAACAATTGATTCAAAAAGCTGCAGAAAACGGGGTAAAAGTTTACGCTGCTTCGCGCTTTTTTATCAACCGAACACCAAAGTTTCCATTAATACAAATTGGTTTTGGCGGTAATTCAGAAGAGGAAATCATAAAAGGAATTGAAATTTTAGGAGAATCATGGACATAAATTAGATTTGCCATATTCAATAGAATAAATAAATCTACATATTTCCTACTTCCTCTCTTGACATTATAAGAATATAGCGTTAAGATAATTTATGTCGTAAGGCAAACGGGCGTATGGCGCAATTGGCTAGCGCACCTGACTCTTAATCAGGGGGTTGTGGGTTCGACCCCCACTACGCCCATAAAGAAGAAAGAACATCATTTAATGATGTTCTTTTTCTTTTGCTCTATAATAAAAACCTATTATTTGAAACTAAACCAAAATTCGTTCGTATATTATAGCAACAATTATTTATTAGGGGATTTTATATGAAAAGAATAAAATTGCTATTTTATAATCTTAATTTGAATCTACGCTATTATACTTTACAATTATCTACATTTGGATTATTAATTTTAATAGAAATCATTATGGGTATTGGTGATTTTACAATCTTTTTAGCATTTCCAGAACTATTCTTCTATTTTGTTTTAATACAGGGCGTTACTATAGTGTGGAAACGAATTTACCCAGTCCTTATGAAAAATCGATTAGTGATTTCTTCTCTATTATGTTGTTTTTCTATAGTTATCTTGCTAAACTATTTCGAATGGATACAACCTTTTTAGTTATATCCATAAAAAAAGACAATGTCCCTATAAAAGGTGACATTGTCTATGCTATTTAGTAATAACCTCTTTATTTCTTTTGCACTGTAATTGTCCAAGAAGCTTCACTTAGTTGTTCGTAATTTGTAACTTTATGACCTTCTTCAGCAGCCCATCTTGGTATACTTTCTGTTGCTTGCGTACAATCAAAGTTAATCACTAGATCTTCACCTGATTGAAGTTCCTCCATCGCATTTTTCGCTTCAATTAATGGAAACGGACATACTTGCCCCATTGTTTCTAAAACTTTTGTCATTTGATATTCCTCCTAATTTGCTGATGCTGGTGTAACTGCTTGTTTAGCAACAACTTGTTTTTTAACTCTAGGTCTAACAAAAACAAAGTAAGTAGCTGTCCAAGCACCTAAAATCATAAAAGCTAGTGCAATCCAACCTTGCCATGTCATCATTGCAGTACTTACTAATCCGTTACCAATTGTGCACCCTCCAGCTAAACTTGCACCTAAACCCATTAAACTACCACCACATACACTAGATACAATTGTTTTAACTTCTGGTACTCGTAAACGGAATTCATTGCTACCTTTAGCAGCTATAAACGATCCAACAAAGATTCCTAATACTAAGAATACGCCCCAGTTAAGAATAGACTTATCACCACTCACTAAATATTGCAAAATATTAGCTGAAGGCGTTGTAATCCCTAGTCCGGAATTACGACCAGTTGCTTCACTTAATGGCCAAGCAATAATGGCAATAATCCCCACAATACTTGCTGTGAAATATGGGTGCCAACGTCTTTCGAATAGTAAATGTGCGATTCCTGATTTCTTTGGTTTAAGTGACGGAATAACCAATTTTGGTTTTCTAGCTTCTTTGAACATAATAACTGCAACGATAATCACTAATATTGCAATAAATACCCAGACATTCACTCCAAAAGTTTTTGGAATTGAATTATTATGTACTTGTACAGAAGACAATTTTTCATTTAATGGTAGTAAGACACCAGACTTCATCATTGCACTTGTTAACATATAAAATATAAGTGCAATCCAGCTTCCTATTAACCCTTCAGCAGCTCGATACCAAGTACCAGTTGCACAACCTCCAGCAAGCACAATTCCAATACCAAAGATAAATGATCCTATTACAATTGCTACCCAAGAAAAAGTACCAGCTTCATATTGTAACAATCCAAATTGGATAAGTGCATAAACCCCGACACTTTGAATCGCAATTGCCAATAACAATGCATAAAACATCCGATTATTTTTCGTTAAGTACATATCTCGGAATCCACCTGTTAAACAGAACCTACCCCTCTGTAAAACAAATCCCAATGCTGCACCACATAGTAAACCTGTAATAACCATTTGAACCATTTTCTCACCTCATTCTTTACCTTAGTAAACTAATTGGTTTTTATTATATTATGACATTATCTGAGTTACAATAGTTAATTCATACTAACTTAATAAGTATAATATTTTATAAAAAAAAGATTCTAATGCTTTAGTAACTGCATTAAAACCTTGTAATTTGAATGTATTATAAAAAAGACCGTTATTCCTTTATAATCTGTAATCTTGGCCATTTTTGTTTCCAATTCTTCGTTTTTAATCTCTGTAGATAAATATTATATAATCTTTCAGATTGCTTAAAGTATGGCGTCGGTTCTACCTTTTTAGAAAATAAAGCAGCTAATCCATAAGGAGCTATGATCTCAAGCTCCCCTTTGTTGAGTCTGATTCCAATTGCTGTTGGTATTTCTGGAAAGTGTGCACTCCCGTCAAGAGTAGATTTGTACGGTTGAACATGATTTTTCTTATGCATTCTCGCCAGATTTTTTACAGACCAAGGTTCTTCTGGAGCTATCTTGTAAAGCAATTCTTCTATTCTTTTCTCTTCTTTTTCTGATACATTCCTATCATCGTAGAAATGGGGCTAAAATCACACTTTTTTATACATTGACCATTCATCAACAAATTTATCATCAATGATTAAAGACTCAATACGCTTTCCTTCTTTTATAAAGCCCACTTTTTCATAAAGATTGATGGCAGCTGTATTTCTTTCAATGACTGTCAATTCCAATCTAGAAAAATGTTTTCCTTCTATCCACTTGAAAACTTCTTCAAATAATTTCGTGCCTATTCCCTTGCCTCTTGCTTTTTTTGAAACGCCAATAACGATTCTTCCAATATGTGATATTCTTTGAAGATTTCCAGCAACTAAACCGATGTATCCAATTAAGTCACCTTCGTTTTCATCAACCAAAAATGCCGATCGCGGATCATTCTTGAAATCCTGGATTATCTTTCTTTGTTGTTCAACAGTTGTTTTTCTTTCGCCAGGATTAAATAACATATTATTCGAAGCATCAATTTCACATAGTAGTTCCAAAAATTGCTTAGCATCTTTTTCTTCCGCTTGTCTGACGATCAACTCATTAACCTCCAATCACAATGAAATAAAACCCATTTTATGTGGTTTAATTAAATTACATTCTTATAGTTCGAATTTTTCCTTTATAATTTGAGCAACTTGTGTTGCAGTTAAATTTGTATTGTTAATCTTTATATAATTTTTTTCCTTTATTTCACCCTCGTTTGAGTTCATCCTGTAGTCATTCATACTATTGACTAAATGCTCTTCAGATTGAGCAATATTTCTTTTAGTCAGTTTATGTTGAAGTCTGTTCTGTGTACGATTTCTTTCAAGTCGAACATTCATATCTGCTTCCAATTCAACAAAGTATATATCTGCATTATTTTCAGAGAAAATCCTACAAATATTCTCTGTAATATCCCAATCTTCTTGTAGATTAAATGCCCAAATAAAAGTGAATATCATTCCGTATTGGTCACTTTTCGAAAAAGATTTAAAAACTTCTTCTCTGAAAAGGTGCGTTAATCGCCACATTTCTGAACTAAAACCAAATAGCGGTTCGAGTAAATCAATAGTCATATGATTATGAAATAATTTCAAATCTGTCGTTTTCTCTAGTTCTTGTCCAACAGTCATCTTACCAACTGCCTGTGGGCCAAATAACAAAATAAGTTTCATGATTCAACCACCTTCCTATTTTATAGTAATTCGTCTATCTTATTCAGTATCCTCTCTATTACTTTAATAGACGCTGATACATTTCCATCAATATTTAAAGAATGATTTGCTTTAGGAAATATATCTAACTGAAATTGCTTTTGTTTTAGCTTTTCAATTGCGGCAAAATTAAAATGCGGATCTGCATCACCAATCGCAATATAAGCAATTTGTTTACTGTTTAACAAAGAGTAAGCCATTCTATCTATTTTCAAAGAAGGCGTAAGTATTATCCATTTAGAATCATTAAAACGTTCTTGGTTCATATATTCTAATACAATTGGCATTGTCCCAATAGATTTCCCTATAAATACATATTCTGAGTACTGATGATTCGATGTAACTTCTTCAATAACAGGGTTCACCATCTGGATTATTAGTTCTGGTATTTCTTCTAGAGGCAAACGAAGTAAATCATCGATGGATGAATAATGGATCTGAATGATATCGTATTTTTTCTCTAATAATAGCAATGTTGCATAATAAAGCGCTGGTGAATCATATGTATAACCGGTTCCTGAAAACATAAAGCACATCTTGTCTGATCCCGATTGATAATGTGTATACGTAATAGAAGGTTTATTTTCCACTTGTATAGTTTTATCAATAATTTCCAATATAAATCTCCCCTTTTTAGTATTGAGTCTATTTCAACCACAAATTATGAATATTTTAAATGCTATTTAATATTCTTTGAGATTCTATATGAGTAAATGTTTAATTACTTTAGTTAAAATTGTTTTGAATATTAGAAATTATTATACACTTTCTTTTAAAAATGTAAATAATGTAAGAAGGATGCTTTTAATAAAATTGAAAAGGTCCTTCCCATAAGTAGCAAACCTACGGGAAAGACCTTACTCCTTCGGTGGTAGAGTCAAGCTTCCACCATCCTAATTGGAAATGAAATACTCTCCAAAAATTAATATTTTTATTAAGCAACAAATTCTTCTGCTTGAGGATCATTTTTAGACATTTTGTTAGAAAGCGATTTATAACTAAATAATAATACAGCTAATGTTAAAACTGAGAAAACAATCAGATAGATTAATAATGTTAACGTATTTTGGACTAACAATGAAGCATCTCCTAAAGAAATAATTGATTTGAAGCCTTCATTTGAATACGTTAAAGGCAAATATTGACTTAATGATCTTAAATTCTCTGGAAGCATAGGAATCGGTAGGTTGGAACCTGTAATCGTCAATTGAAGGACGATAAATGCAAATGCAACAAAACGTCCAAAATTGCCAGCTATCGAAACTAAGAAGAAAATAATTGTCATAAATGTTACACTGACAAAAATACTAAATAGTATAAATTGACCCGCACTTGCTACTTGAAGTTTTAAGAACAACAAGGCAAATAATGATACTAAGACACCTTGGGCAACTGCTAAAATACCTAATTTTAGCCATTTGCTTACAAACCAACTTAATCCAGAACCAGGTAAAATTGCTGGGCGTTTGAAATCGGTTACAAATGTTAAAACAAGTAAACCGACAAATAGCGCTAAAGAAAGAATATAAGGTGCTGTTGAATCACGGTAGTATTCATATGCATTTTCTTTTTCTCCCTTTAAACTCACTGGATTTGAGAACATTGCAATTGTATTATCAGTTGCTTTAATACTGCTCACTTGTTTCGCTCCATCTGATAGTCCGTCTGTTAATTCTTGACTTCCAGATTGAAGTTTAGTAGCTCCTTTATTCAAACTGTTTACACCAGTTGTGATTGTCCCCCATCCTGTAGATACCTGTTGATTACCAACACTAATTTGTTTTAAACCTCCATTTAATGTTGCAACAGATGATGAGAGTTTCGCCCAATTAGAAGATAAACTTGCATTACCATTTGCCACCTGAGTAGCACCTGATTGTAGTTTATTTATCCCCCCAATTGCAGACGTTTGCCCTGTAATCAACTGGTTAAGACCAGAATCTAATTGTTTTGAGCCTGCTGCTAACTGATTTACGCCAGCCGCTAAAGAATTTGCACCTGTTTTTAATGGTTGGATTTGTTGATTGAATTGTGTTAATCCTTTAGTAATAGCATCACTTGTACCAACAAGTGTCATAAATTCGATATCTTGGGCTAATTCTGGATGTTTGGATAAAAACGCTTTCATTCCATTGGTTAAATTTTGAGAGCCTGAAACTAATTGAGGTGTTGTTTCTGTTACTTTTTGAATACCACCATTTAATTGGGCTACACCAGGTTTTAATTGTTTTTCTAAACCATTTGTCAAAGAGCTACTACCAGCTTTAGCTGATTTTAGTCCATTTAATACCTGTTGTGAACCTGACTTTAAAGTCCCAATACCGTTTGCTACTTGTTTCGAACCTGCAGCTAATTTGTTAATATTTCCTTGTCCATTTTGAAGAGAAACTAAAAGTTGTTGTGAACCTGCTGCAGCTTTACTAGAGCCATCCGCAAGTGTCTTAATATCACTATTTTTTTCATTTAATGAGTCTAATAGTTTTTGAGTACCGTCAGAAAGCGTCTTTGTTCCTTTTGAGATTTTCTTTGAGCCATCTGCACCCGTTGTAAATCCATTTGAAATGTCACCAAGTTTAGCAAAAATCGTACTAGTATATGTTGCTGTTATTTTGTTACCTAATTGCTCTCGAATTTTTTCTACAGCACTTTTTGTGACTTGTGCAGCCATGAAGTTGAGCCCCTCATTTTGAACATATCTCAACTCAGGTATTTGAGGATTTTCATCTAAAACAGTCGTTACTTTTTGAGAAAAGTCCTCAGGTACTTCAATCATCATATAATACTTTTGATCTTTCATACCTTTTTTTGCTTCTTCCATCGTTACAAAGCTCCATCCCAAAGCTTTGCTTTCCTTTAGTTCTGCTACTAGTTCATTTCCCGCATTAATTTCTTTGCCATCGGATACGGCTCCAGCATCATTATTTACAAATGCAACTGGAAGATTGTCAAGATGATCATAAGGTCCCCATTTGGCAGATAACAAAATTGCTGCATAAACTAGTGGTATCAACAAGACACCGATTACTGAAAACAACACCCCTTTGTTTTCTTTAAGTTTTGACAATTCTTTACCTAAAACTTTGAACGCATCCATTTCTATCCCCCATTCTTTTTAAATGTAGAAATGACCATTATGAATGAACATTCATTCAATTGTGGCTATACATTTCTGTATAATATATATTCTAAATATTCTGTTTTTAACCTCTATTTCCACAAAATATTTTTTAAGCAAATTTCGACAATATTAATTAAAAATGAATGGATACCCTTGACATTATTACGATATAGTATTATAATATATTTTGTTGTTACAAAATGGGCATATGGCGCAATTGGCTAGCGCACCTGACTCTTAATCAGGGGGTTGTGGGTTCGACCCCCACTATGCCCATCATTTTAAAAGAACCATCACAATATTGTGATGGTTCTTTTTTATCTCTGAATTATTTTTATCTTTATAAGGAATGATCTACTCGGTATTTAATCTCTTTAAGAAACTATAATTTTCCGCTTGACATTATTAGAATATAGCGTTAAGATAATTTATGTCATAAAGCAAACGGGCGTATGGCGCAATTGGCTAGCGCACCTGACTCTTAATCAGGGGGTTGTGGGTTCGACCCCCACTACGCCCATAATAAAAAACACAGCATTTAATTAGAGGCCACTGAAAAACTCACGTTTTTTATTTTGTTAAACAGTTATCAAAAATAAAAGGCGACTATCGGTTCGATTTTGAACAGAAAGTCGCCTTTTTCTCTATTCTTTTATATTCTTTTTCCTTCAAAATGGTCATAATTCGTTTGAGATTGACGGCGAATATAGCCATCGCTCCTTGCATGTTCATACCTAATAGACCCGCAGATGATGCTACATCATACCCGTGTCTGTGTTTTAATTCACTATTCTTTGCTTCAATCTTATATTGAGATTTTGCTTTTTCTTTAAATTCCTCGGTATTTTGAAATATTTCTTGCTCCTTATGTTCTGTTGATTTAATCACCGAGTAACTTTTACTCTTCGCTCCTTTTTTATAACATCCCTCTTGAAGAGGACAAACTTTACATTTTTCGATATCAAAAAAGTAAGTTAGCACTTGATTTTTCCCTTGGTTTTTCTTGCCTGTCCGTGCTTTTCGAGTAGCTAAATTTCCTGCTGGGCAGATAAATAAATCGGCATCCTTATTAAATTCAAATTCTTTTTCCTTTGGTCGTATACCATCTGTAATTACTGGATTCAACTTTGATACTAATTGAATTTTGTTTTCTTTTGCGTAATGAATATTTTCCTTTTCAGAATAAGCTGTATCTCCAATCACCGTGTCAATTTCCATACCTGTTTCTTTGCTTTTTTCAATGAGTTCTTGAAGATATTTTCCATCACTTTGTTCACCTGTTGTCACAATCGCAGCGGAGATCAATCTTTCATCACTCATCGCAATGTGCGTTTTGAAACCAAAAAATGAAGAATCAGCTGTTTTATGACCGATACGTGCATCTGGGTCTGCAGAGTGATTGAACTGTTCTGCATAGTCTTCAACCACTTCTTATAAGACATTTAATTTTTCTTGAACAGCTGGGATATAGGAAATTTTCGGTTCATTTTCGACGACTGTAATGACTTCTTTACAATAAGCTAATTCATCTTTTACTTCGTTAGAAGTCGTTTTCGTTGGGAATTTTTCTTTCATGGATTCGTCAAATTGATAGACTGTTTTTCGTACATTTTTTGATTTTTTCTGTAAAAATTCCTTTGGTGATTTTTGATTATATCGAGCTTTTGTATGTGTGGCATCCACAATAATCGATTTACTTTTGATAATTTTCTTTTCTAATGCGATTTCAACCGTTTTCCCTATAAGCATGTCTAATAAACTCACGTCCTTGAGACGAAGTCTGCGGAATTTTGTAAGTGAACTTGGATCAATCACCGGATCTTCTGGTGACATATCTAAGCAATACTTAAATGACATATCATATTTGGAACGTTCCACGACATTGATATCTGATACATCAAAAATAGCTTTTAACAATAAATACTTAAACATTCGAATCGGAGGTATTGCGTTACGCCCGTTGTCTAAACAGTATTTTGTTTTTAGCTCTTTTAAAATGAATGTGCAATCCACAAGTTCGTTGATTTGACGAAGCATATTATCTTTTGGCACGACCATATCATAAATTGCCATGAATGGGCTTAATTTAAGGGTTTCTTGGTTTGAAATCATCAGGTATACCACCTACATTTACTTCATTTAATTATACAGGAAAGGCGTTGCTTTTTTGAACAAAAAATCTATTAAAGAAGGAGAACATAGTGGATTGGAGTGGAAGGCAGCGACTCCAGCGGGAACAGCGCGAGCTGAAAGCCCCGCAGGAACGAAGTGACGAGGAGATTGAAGCCGTGCACGCGGAAAGCGCCTGCCTGGAACGGAAATCCACGGCTGAAAAAAGCGAGTATGAGAACAAATGGATGGTTCTCATACTCGCAATAAAAATCAGAAAGGACTTTTTCAGCGACCTCTTTAATTATGCTGTGTTTTTTATTATTTATTTGGATTACAGCGTTGTAATCTAATAAGCAAATATAATAATATACGTACTTGATCAAACTTATTAATAAATTTCAGTTATTACATTCGTCATAGACAATAACTGAGGTGCTAGATTTGTTGCTCAAAAAATTGTATAGTTCATCTATCTCCTCAAATCTTGAAGGCCAATTATTAGATTCTTCCCACACAATATCATTTTTTTTTAAGCAATGCATTGCTACTTCTGCTTCGGCCCAAGGAACTGTATATCCTTTACCTTTCGAGCAAAATATACTTGAAGATGTGTATTCAGGATCACTATTCTTATCATAATTAATCATTTCAATTACTTCATCTGGATTATGGCATTGATCATAGCCACTAAACGTCAAATTTAATACACCTTTTCCATTCGTATAAGATGAAAATGTTGAGTTGTAATCCATAAACGTTGATACAGGTCCCTTACCATTGATCAGTACTTTTTCTTTAGTCATTATTGGAGGCTCAAATTCACCATGCAATTTTTGAATATCCGTCATCATTCTCCCAACAAATTCAGCAGAAGCTTTCATTTTGAAATGATAATATGGTTCTAGTAAATGATTTTCTACTTGTTCAAGACCTTGTCGAATCGCTCTTAAAGTGGCTTCTCTAAAATCGCCACCTTCTGTATGCTTAATATGAGCTCGTCCTGTCAGTAACGTAAACTTAATATCTGTAATAGGAAAACCAGTTAATAAACCATGGTGCTCTTTTTCAAAAATATGTTGTTTCACTAATCTTTGGTGACCATCAGATAAGTCATCTGCTTGACAGGCATTTTCAAATATTATACCTGCTCCTCTTTCAGTTGGCTCCATTAGAAGATGCACCTCAGCGTAATGTTTTAGAGGTTCAAAATGACCATATCCAATTACTTTTGATGCTATTGTTTCCTTATATAATATTTGAGGTTTTTCAAAATATATATGTAAACCAAATCGATTTTTAACAACTTCAGTTAATACCTCTAACTGAATAATCCCCATAACATGTAAATGGATTTCTTGGAATCTCTCATTCCAAATTACATGTAAAGAAGGATCCTCTTCATCCAATAATTGAAAATAAGCTAATACATCCTTTATATTTTCATTACCTTCATTTACTACTTTCGATTGTAATGTTGGGATTATATTAACTGATAGACCATAATCGGTAACTTCCTCCCCAATTATATCTCCAATAGCAGCACTAGAAATTCCAGTAACAGCAAATATTTCACCAGCTTTTACTTCTTTTACAACTTCATATTGGTTGCCATTATATAATCGAATTTCTGTTACTTTTTCTGTATTCTCTCCAAACTTCAGTTCATCACGCACTTTTAATGTACCTGTTAACGCCTTCATAAATGTAATTCGTTGCCTATTATTATCATGTCTAATTTTAAATATTCTTGAAGTAAAAGGGCGCTCTATATTATATGTTGTTTCCGTTAAAATAGAAATTTGATCTAAAAATTCTACTATACCGATATCTTTTAAGGCGGAACCATATGCACAAGGAAATACTTCTCTATTTTGTATCAAGCGTCGAAATGTTGATAAAAAAAGTTGCATATCAATATTTTGTTCCAAATATTTTTCTAATAATTCATCATCATGTTCAGCGATAAATTCAATAACTGATTCTGATAGAGTTTGATTTGTTAAGCAGTTAGTAATTGGAAGAATATTTTGATCTAATTCTTGTTGCAATTCTTTAAGTACTTTAGGAACATTTGCAGCTTCTTGATCAATTTTATTGATAAATAGAAAAGTAGGAATTTCGTGTTTTTTGAGGAGTTGCCAAATTGTTTCTGTATGGCCTTCTACTCCATCAACAGCGCTTACTATGACTATTGCATAATCCATTACTTTTATAGCCCTTTCCATTTCAGGAGAAAAGTCTATATGTCCAGGCGTATCGATAATTGTATAAGTATCTCCATTTTTTATAAATCTACCTTGTTCCGCAAAAACAGTTATTCCTCTTTCCTTTTCTATCGCATTGTAATCCAAAAAAGCGTCTTTATGATCTACGTGGCCTCTAGTTTTTATACTATTTGTATGAAATAACAACTGTTCGGAAAATGTCGTTTTACCAGCATCGACATGTGCTAAAACCCCGATTGTTTTAAACATTGTACTTCCTCATTTCTAATATTTCATTAACATTAGTATATCAAATCCTTTCTCTCATAAAAAATACCGTTGCAAGCATTCGTTTGCTTACAACGGTCTGTTCACTCCCATTCATATGGTGTTTCTTGGTATACATAATAGTTTAACCAATTTGAAAATAGTAGATGTGTATGTGAACGCCAAACATTCAAAGGCCTCTTCGTTGGATCGTCATTTGGAAAATAATGTTTAGGTATAGGGATGTCTAAACCTTTTGCGACATCTCTTTCATACTCATCTTTCAATGTACAAGCATCATATTCTAAATGGCCAGTTACCATTATTAATCTTTCATCTTTTGAAATAGCTATAAAAAGGCCAGCTTCATCAGAAGAGGATAACACTGATAATTCAGGATGCGCTTCGACTTCTTCTAATGAAACCGAAGTATTACGTGAATGTGGTGCTGTGAACACGTCATTAAACCCTCTTAATAATTTTACAGTTGAATCTTTTACTGTATGGTTAAAAACTCCTGAACACTTTTCAGGTAACGGGAATTTTCCAATTCCAAAATGATGATAAAGGGCTGCTTGTGCTCCCCAACAAATATGTAAAACAGATGTTACATTTGTTTTTGACCAATCCATTATTTGCTTTATTTCTTCCCAAAAATCAACATCTTCAAATTCCATAAGCTCAATTGGGGCACCAGTAATGATCAGTCCATCAAAACGACGATGTTTAACCTCTTCATAAGTAGTATAGAAAGTTTCTAAATGAGATTTACTTACATTTTTTGATTCATGTGTTGCAGTATTTAGAAATGTTACGTTTGTTTGTAAAGGTGTATTACCTAAAAGTCTAAGAAGTTGTAATTCTGTTTTTTCTTTTTGTGGCATCAAATTTAATATAGCTATATTTAAAGGACGAATATTTTGACTTCTAGATCGATCTTCATCCATTACGAATATTTTTTCTTTTTTTAACAGTTCTGTAGCAGGTAAATCTTTAGGAATATTAATTGGCATTTGTAACTCTCCTTTTTGAATATCTTTAATCACTTTCGATTGAGAAGATTATTCATAATTTGACAATTGAAATCACTAACTTAAATTCCTACAATTACTTCTCTCAACCTAACACTAGTTTGTTAGGTTATATAGGTGGAATTGATGTAGGAACTAGCTTAATGTAATTGAGTGATAAAAAATAAAACCCCTTTTCTATGATAAGAAAAGAGGTTTAAATTCCGCTCAGTTTTCTTATCTTCCAAGACAGTTGTCTTGTAGGACTTAGCACCTTTCTGCAGAGCAGAGGTTGCTGAAGCTTCATAGGGCCATTTCCCTCAGCTTCTCTTGATAAGATCTATACAATTAATGTAATCCTAACATGGAAATGCTGATATTGCAAACTTTTCAGAAAATACAAGAAAAACAGAAACTTAAGAAACTTTAAAGAAAAAGAACCACTTATTCCTAGCTTATGATAATTATGGAGAATTTAGTATGAAAATTGAAAAAAAGCCACATGAATGTAGGTTACAATCAGTATCCATTTTTAAACTAAGGAGGATTTTGAAATAGACTCTTTAT